>JAQTXC010000013.1 GCA_028689015.1 Dechloromonas sp.
GATTATTGGAGTCTGCGATGAGCGATCAATTACATGTCGTCTGTCCGCACTGTGCTGCGGTCAACCGCCTGCCGGGCGAAAAATTGGCGCAAGCCCCCCGCTGCGGTCAGTGCAAGCAAGCCTTATTCACCAGCGAACCACTGGAACTGAATGCTGCCCAATTCGATCGCCACCGCCAGCGCAGCGACCTCCCTCTGGTCGTCGATTTCTGGGCGCCCTGGTGCGGGCCATGCCGGATGATGGCACCGACTTTCCACCAAGCGGCGGTTGATCTTGAGCCACGCGTTCGCCTGATCAAGATCAACACCGAAGTCGAACAGGCGCTCGCCGCCCGTTTCCAGATTCGCAGCATCCCGACACTGGCCATTTTCCGCGGCGGTCGAGAAATCACCCGACAAAGCGGCGCCCTTGATCTGCGTTCGCTAAAAGACTGGATCACGGTCAACGCAATTAATCCTTGATTTTTCAACGGGGCGGTCGTTAACCGGGTACACCGCCACCACCCGGGAGGCTCCCATGAAAATCGCCGACAGCACCCTGCAACTTGCCGCCTCTTCGGTCAGCCTGCAGGAACAAACCCGTCAAGAATCCCTTCGCGTCTGGGTGGGTCGCCCCCCCAGCGAAGCCCTCAACAATCAAACACGCCCGGTCCCGTCATCGACCCAGGTCGACCTTTCGTCTGCCGGCCAGCAGGCTGCCGCCGCCGAATACAGCGACGAGAACAATCTTGAGCACGACCCACGCAGCCTTTTGATCAGCCGCATGATCGAAGCGTTGACCGGACATCAGGTCAAGCTCTTCAAACCCAGCGAATTGCAGGAAAAAGCCGCCGATACCGCGTCGACCGCAAGCAGCACGCCCCCCGCCGGCTGGGGTATGGCGTATGACCTGCAGACCCGTTACAGCGAATATCAGGAAACCCATTTCAGCGCCAATGGCTCAGTCACGACGGCCGATGGCCGGCAAATTAATTTCCAGCTTGAACTGAGCATGAGCCGCTATTACCACGAAGAAAGCAGTGTCAGCGTGCGAGCCGGCGATGCTGCCATTGCGGTCGACCCGCTGGTGCTCAATTTTTCCGGTAACGCCGCCAGTCTGACCGACCAGCGCTTCGCCTTCGACCTGACCGCCGATGGTCAGGAGGAGCAGATTGCCCGCTTGGCGAGCGGCAGCGGTTATCTGGTTTTTGACCGTAACCAGAATGGCCGGGCCGACAACGGCCATGAATTGTTCGGCCCACGCAGCGGCGATGGTTTTGCCGAGTTGGTCAGCCTGGATCAGGATCGCAATGGCTGGATTGACGAAAACGACGAAGCCTATGCGCAATTGAGCCTCTGGACCCCTGCCGCCGGCGAGGGCCTGCAATCGCTGGCCAGTACCGGGGTCGGTGCTATTGCCCTGGCCCGGGTCGACACTCCGTTCGAATTGAAAAACAATGCCAATGAATTGCTCGGCCAAACGCGAAACTCGGGAATCTTTTTGCACGAAGATGGCTCGGCTGGCACAATCCAGCAAATCGACCTGCACATCTAGTCACAGGTGACCGTTTCCAGGCAAGCTTTACTGAGGGAATCACATGCCACGTTTCGCCGATTTGAAAATCTGGGTACGCCTCACCGCCGCCATCTGGCTGGTACTCGCCTTAATCTGGCTCGGTGCGATTGCCTGGACCACTCAGGTCAACCGAGACAACGCGATCAATCAGGCCCAAGACTTCTCGAAAAGCATCCACGAAATGACCATGGCCGGCCTGACCGGCATGATGATTACCGGCACTGTCGATCAGCGCGAAGTTTTCCTCGACCAGATTAAACAGCTGTCGATCATCAAGGATCTCCATGTCGCCCGCAGTGATGCCGTCAGCAAACTTTTCGGGCCGGACAAGAAAGCAGGCCGTGCCCTGGATGCGATTGAACAAGAAGTGATGAAAACGGGCACGCCGCACATCTCGGTTCAGACGCTTGACGGCAAGTCCTTCCTGCGTGCGGTCAATCCAACCAAAGCCGCCAGTAACTATCTCGGCAAAGACTGTATCCTCTGCCACCAAGTCCCTGAAGGTACGGTTCTCGGCGTCGTCAGCATGAAGGTATCGCTGGATGCCGTCGAACAGGCCGTCAGCAGTTTCCGCCTCAAGATTTCTGGTGCCGCCATTGGCGCGCTCGGCGCATTACTGATCATCATCTATCTGCTGACCAATCACTTCGTCACCAGCCCACTCAATGATCTGCGCAAGGGACTGGCCGACATCGCGCGCGGCGAAGGTGACCTAACCCGCCGACTACCGGTCAAAGGTGAGGATGAGGTCGGCCAAGCCGCTCGTGTCTTCAACGAAATGATGGAAAACTTCAACCAACTGGTCCGTCAGGTTCGGGACGCCGCCAGCCAGGTTTCGGCTCGGGTGGCCGCCCTGTCGGACAGCGCTGACCGGGTTTCGCAAAGCTCGCAACTGCAGAATGAAAAATCCAATCAGGCTGCCGCCGCTGTTGAGCAACTGGTACAGAGCATCTCATCGATCGCGCAGAGCGCTGGTCATGTTCAGCATCAGTCACAGGACAGCCTGTCGCGCGCCAACGAGGGAAGTCGCAACTTGCAGACCCTGCTCGGCGAAATGGATGTCGTTGAAAAGGCCGTCAAGGAAATGGCTGACTCGGTTAACAATTTCGTTCGCAACACGGAATCAATCACCTTGATGACACGCGAAGTTAAGGACATTGCCGAACAGACCAACCTGCTTGCCCTCAATGCGGCGATTGAAGCCGCCCGGGCAGGAGAACAAGGACGCGGGTTTGCCGTGGTCGCCGACGAGGTTCGCAAACTGGCTGAGAAATCATCACGCTCAGCCAGTGAAATCGATGCCATTACTGCCCAACTGAGCGCTCAATCGGTCGCTGTCCGCCGCAGCATCGAAGAAGGTTTGCATCACCTGGACAGCAGCCAGAGTGCGGTTTCCTCGGTTTCCAGCGTCCTTGAAGCCACGAATGGTTCAGTCTCGGAAGTTGGTCTGGGCCTTGATTCGATTGCCAGTGCCACCGATCAGCAACGCCGCTTCTCAAGCGATGTGGAAGGCAGCATCGAAGCCATTGCCGGCATGGCCCGTGACAATAACCATGCCGTCGAACAGACTGCGGGGGCCGCTCATGATCTCAAGCGCCTGGCCGATGGCTTGGCCAATTTGGTCGGCCGATTCAAGGTCTGATGTGTTTTTAGCGGGTCAGGCCTAACGGCCTGACCTTGGCTAACCGGGGGCCAGTTCCAGATCAAGCCCACCACCACGGGCTGTGCGCCCGGGTGGCCAAGGGGTTTTTCCGGCAACAACAGCCGCCTCCCCATGCGCAGCGGCCAGTCGGCTCACTTCGCGCAGACGCTGAATCATGCGAGCCAGCAGAGTATGCCGCATCCGCTCCAGCAACTCCTCCGAAGATAAGGCGAGAGCCGCCGCATTGACCTCGAGAAAAAACGAGGGCTCCAGGGTAACCGCAGTGGCATGACGCAAATCATTCGACGGGTGCAAGAAAGCCACCTCGCCAACGGGCTCGCTAGCCCCCAACTGACATAAGACCCTGCCTTCAATCGACACCTCGACACGGCCTGAAATCAGGACGCCAAACATACGACTACGTTCACCTTCGCGGATAATCGCCACATTGGCAGCAATTTCACGCCAGACTGAAACCCGCAATACTTCCCAGAGTTCCACATTTTCGAATTCGGTGAAAAACTCAAGTCGGCGCAGGATTTCAAAATAACGAGAATCTCGCTCGGTTTGATCCTCCTCCAGAATCTGGTAGCGAACCGCTGACAAATCCTTGGCCATTTCGGCCCCGTTGCGATAGCGGCTGTACAAATCCTTTTCCAGGGCACGACGGAGCACGCCGTTCAGCCCTTCTGGCAAATTCGGATTGAGCGAGGTCACGGCCGGGGGCTCGGTATTGACGATGCGATACAGCAGCGTTGCCTGATTATTGGCCCGAAACGGCAGTCGACCGGTCAACAATTGGAAGAGCAGGACGCCCAGCGAATACAGATCGGTTTTTTGATTAAGCGGATAACCCTTGATCTGCTCCGGCGACATGTAACCCGGTGAGCCAACCCCCATGACGAAGGTTGAATCGCGGTCCATGTTTTTGTTCATGTTCAGGGCCAGACCGAAATCAGCGATCTTCGGCTCATCCTCGTGCGTGACCAGAATATTGGCCGGCTTGATGTCGCGATGAATGATGCCCTGACGGTACGCGGCATCAAGCGCCATGCAGCACTTGAAGATAATGCCAATGACCCGATGCATGGGCAACAGTCGATCAATCCGGCAATGCTGCTCCAGGCTATAACCGTCAACATATTCCATGGCCAGATAGGCATACTCATCCTCGACCACCGTTTCGTACACCCGGACGATATTGGGATGATCAAGCCGGGACGAAACCATGCGCTCGTTCTGGAACAACTTGCGCATTCGGCGAGAAACGGCCGGGCAGTCCTGGCCGAAGCGAATCAGTTTGACCGCGACCTGACGCTGAGCATCCGGGTCGTCACAAAGATAGACCGTGGCGGTGGCCCCCTTGCCCAGTTCCCGGATAACGCGATATTTACCGATGCTTTCCATGCTGAGAAGAAGATTTTTGACCAAGGGAATTATCGTAGCATGCAGCCAGAAGGGCTGACTGAACTTTGTCATGAAAGATCGTACAAGATCATTCATAAAACGGGCTTGAAAGGTTCTGGATTGTCCCCATATGAGAGTTCAGTTTTTTTGGAGAGTCTTTGATGTCCACCGCAGAAACCCCGCAGGATCAGCCCGTTAAACACGAACCTGGCGCTGTCAGCGATGACGTGCTATCCGCAGCCATCACGCTGGATGCCAGCAGCGACACCATTCCGACAGCCGACACTACCGACCATTTTCCCAATCTGGAAAGCCAGTTGCGCGAGCTGGAACTAAAAGCCAGCGAGCACCACGACGCTTGGCTGCGCGCCAAAGCGGAAACCGAAAATGTCCGCCGTCGCGCCCAGGAAGACATTAGCAAGGCCCATAAATTTGCCGTCGAAAAATTTGCTGGCGAATTACTCGCCGTCAAGGACAGCCTGGAAGCGGCACTCACTGTCCCCGAACAAACGGTAGACAGCTTCAAATCCGGCGTCGAACTGACCCTGAAACAGTTGGTCGCCGCCTTTGAAAAGAACGCGCTGCAAGAAATCAATCCGCTCGGCGAGAAATTTGATCCGCACAAGCACCAGGCGATCGGCATGGTCGATTCCGACCAGGAAGCCAACACGGTCGTCACCGTCCTCCAAAAAGGTTACCTGATTGCCGACCGCACCCTGCGACCGGCGCTGGTCATGGTGGCCAAGGGGCAATAAAGCGCCGCTTTTCACGGTCGACCGTGAAATTTGCTTGAAATTGGCCAAGCCATCCCCAATTCCACAACATCCAAATCATTTGTATTCGTAAAGGAAGCAACATGGGCAAGATTATCGGTATCGACCTCGGCACCACCAACAGCTGCGTTTCCGTCATGGAAGGCGGCACCCCGAAAGTCATTGAAAACTCGGAAGGCGCCCGCACCACGCCGTCGGTCATCGGTTATGCCGAAGATGGCGAAATCCTCTGTGGCGCACCGGCCAAACGCCAGGCCGTCACCAACCCCAAAAACACGCTGTACGCGGTCAAGCGCCTGATCGGCCGCCGCTTTGAAGAGAAGGAAGTGCAGAAGGACATCGCCCTGATGCCCTTCAAGATCGTCAAGGCCGACAACGGCGACGCCTGGGTTGAAGCGCGCGACAAGAAAATCGCCCCGCCGCAGGTTTCAGCCGAAGTGCTGCGCAAGATGAAGAAGACCGCCGAAGACTATCTCGGCGAAGAAGTCACCGAAGCCGTCATCACCGTGCCGGCCTACTTCAACGACAGCCAGCGCCAGGCCACCAAGGACGCCGGCCGCATCGCCGGTCTCGACGTCAAGCGCATCATCAACGAACCAACCGCTGCGGCCCTCGCTTTCGGCATGGACAAGGTCTCCGGCAAGGACAAGAAAATCGCCGTGTATGACCTGGGTGGTGGCACCTTCGACATTTCGATCATCGAAATCGCCGATGTCGATGGTGAAAAGCAGTTCGAGGTACTGGCCACCAACGGTGACACCTTCCTCGGCGGCGAAGACTTCGACCAGCGCCTGATCGACTACATTATTGACGAATTCAAGAAAGAGTCTGGCGTCAACCTCAAGGCCGACGTGCTGGCCCTGCAGCGTCTTAAAGAAGCTGCTGAAAAGGCCAAGATCGAACTGTCTTCCGGCCAGCAGACCGAAATCAACCTACCCTACATCACCGCCGACGCATCCGGCCCAAAGCACCTGGCGCTCAAAGTCACGCGCGCCAAGTTCGAGTCGCTGGTCGATGAACTGGTCGAGCGCACTGTGGCGCCCTGCGTCATGGCGCTCAAGGATGCCGGCTGCAAAATTGGCGACATCGATGACGTCATTCTGGTTGGTGGCCAGTCACGCATGCCCAAGGTGCAGGAGAAGGTCAAGGAAATTTTCGGCCGCGAACCGCGCAAGGACGTCAACCCGGATGAAGCCGTCGCCGTTGGCGCGGCCATTCAGGGGGGCGTGCTGCAAGGCGAAGTCAAGGACGTGCTGCTGCTCGACGTCACCCCGTTGTCGCTCGGGATCGAGACCATGGGCAAAATCATGACCAAGCTGATCCAGAAGAACACGACCATCCCGACCAAGGCTTCGCAAGTCTTCTCGACCGCCGACGACAACCAGAACGCAGTGACCATCCACGTGCTGCAAGGCGAACGTGAAGTGGCTGCCGGCAACAAGAGCCTCGGCCAGTTCAACCTGGAAGGGATTCCGCCAGCACCGCGCGGCACGCCGCAGATCGAAGTCATTTTTGACATCGACGCCAACGGCATCATGCACGTCACCGCCAAGGACAAAGCGACTGGCAAGGAAAACAAAATCACCATCAAGGCCAACTCCGGCTTGAGCGAAGAAGAAATCCAGGCCATGGTCAAGGATGCCGAGCTACACGCCGAAGAGGACAAGAAGGTCCACGAACTGGCCGATGCCCGCAACCAGGCGGATGGCATGGTGCACATGGTCAAGAAGTCGCTGACCGAATACGGTGACAAACTCGACGCTGCCGAAAAGGAAAGCATCGAAAAAGCGATCAAGGACGTTGAAGACGTCCTACGCGATGGCGACAAGGAGACCATCACCGCCAAGACTGAAGCCCTCTCCGCGGCCGCCCAAAAGCTGGGAGAAAAGATGTACGCCCAGCAACAGGCGGCAGGGGCGACGGCAGGCGACGGCGGCGCGGATGCACAGTCATCCGCGGCCAAGGATGACGGCGACGTGGTTGACGCCGAGTTCACCGAGGTCAAGGACAAGAAGTAAACCAACGACCCCCACAGCCCGGCGCCGAGCCAGCGGAAATCCTTCCGCCGGCGCTCGGCGCCTTTGTCACTTGATGGGACGACAGCATGTCTAAACGCGATTTTTACGAGATTCTCGGTGTCAACCGCGATGCCGGTGATGACGAGATCAAGAAGGCCTACCGCAAATTGGCCATGAAGCACCATCCGGACCGCAATCCGGACAATCCGGGCGCCGAGGAGAAATTCAAGGAAGCCAAGGAAGCCTACGAAATTCTGTCCGATGCCCAAAAACGTGCGGCCTACGATCAGTACGGGCACGCCGGCGTTGACCCACAGGCCGGCATGGGCGGTTTTGGTGGCGGGGGCGGTGCTGGCTTTTCCGATGCCTTCGGCGGCATTTTCGACGAAATTTTCGGCGGCCGCGGCGGCGGCGGCGGCGGGGGAGGACGCGCCAACATCTACCGCGGTGCCGACCTGCGTTACAACCAGGAAATCTCCCTCGAACAGGCGGCACATGGCGCCGAGGTCAAGATCCGCATTCCCACCATGGAAATCTGCGAGCCTTGTCATGGCACAGGTGCCAAAGCGGGCACCCAACCGAAGACCTGCCCGACCTGCGGAGGCTCCGGTCAAGTGCGCCTGCAGCAAGGCTTCTTCTCCATCCAGCAGACCTGCCACAAATGCCATGGCACCGGCCGCTTTATCGCCGACCCGTGTCGCAGTTGTGACGGTGCCGGCCGCACCAAGCAACACAAGACACTCAGCGTCAAGATTCCCGCCGGCGTCGATGAAGGCGATCGCATCCGTGTCGCCGGCGAAGGCGAACACGGTGTTAATGGTGGACCATCTGGTGACCTTTATGTCCAGATCCATCTGAAGCCACACCCGGTATTCACTCGTGACCACAGCGACCTGCATTGTGAGATGCCGATTTCTTTCACCACAGCCGCGCTCGGTGGAGAAATCGAAATCCCGACTCTGGACGGTGCCGCAGCCATCAAGATTCCACCTGAAACCCAGTCGGGACGGGCTTTCCGCTTGCGTGGCAAAGGGGTCAAAAATGTTCGCAGCAACCACTACGGCGACTTGATGTGCCATGTGGTGGTGGAAACGCCGGTCAATCTGACCGAACGCCAAAAGGAACTGCTGCGTGAACTGGAAGAGTGCAGCAAGGATACCGACCACAAGCACAACCCGCGGACCAAAACCTGGATGGACAAGGTCAAGGCATTTTTTGAAGGCTGACCCAGGCCTCCGGCAACGCTATCCCGCCCCGAAGGCGGGATTTTTTTGCCTATTCCCGGGTTGACCGCAAATTTGCCAATTCCCCTGTCGTGCGCACGACTGCTAGAATCGACGACTAAATTTTGGCGGAGACAAGAATGAAGAAGCTACAACGCTGGTTGGCAGTCGCACTCCTTAGCTGGACCACCCTGGCCTCGGCCGATCCTGGCATTAGCGACAACGCCATCACCCTGGGCATGTCCGCCCCCTTCTCTGGCCCCAACGCAGCCTACGGCGAAGACATGCGGCAGACCATCCAGAGCTATTTTGAACAAATTAACAAGGCCGGTGGTATCAATGGCCGCAAGCTGCAACTGGTGACCCTGGATGACGGTTATGAAACCGAGCGAACAGTCGCCAACAGCAAGGCCTTGATCAAGGACAAAAACGCCTTCGCCCTGCTCTCTTTTTACGGCTCCAGTCCGACCACCGAAGCCATGAACACCGTCTTCGGGCCAGCCCACGTGCCATTGATCGGCACGATTTCGGGCGCCGGCACCTTGCGCGAACCGATCAACAACAATCCGAACAGCCGCTACATGTTCCACGTTCGCGCCAGCTATGCGGATGAGACTGATGCCATTGTCAGCCAGATGGTTTCGCTCGGTTTGAAAAATATTGCCGTCTTTTACCAAAACGATGGCTTTGGCAAGGCGGGCCTGGAGGGCGTCACTGAGGCCTTGAAAAAACACAAACTGGCGCCCTCGGCCGTCGGTACCGTCGAGCGAAATTCGCTTGATGTTAACGCCGCCGTCGCCGCAATCAGCAAGGCCAACCCCCAAGCTGTCGTCATGGTGACCCTGTACAAACCGACTGCAGCCTTCGTCCGAGCGATGAAAAGGGCCGGCCAGAATCCCATGCTGATGACCCTGTCACCGGTCGGCACCGAACAACTGGTTCAGGAGTTGGGAGCTGAGGCGCGTGGCATCGGCATTTCGCAAGTAGTCCCCTATCCGTGGAACGATATCGTCCCGGTCGTTCGCGATTACCAACGCCTGAGCAGCAAACCGGGCAACTACTCCTACTACGGCCTGGAGGGTTACCTGATGGCCCGCACACTGGTCGAGGGCCTGCGCCGCACCGGTCGGGATCTCAGTCGCGACAAATTGATCACCGCACTGGAAAGCATGAACAACGTCGACTTTGGCGGCTACCGGATCAATTACTCGCCCACTTCCCGCACCGGCTCACGTTTTGTTGAATTGACGGTGATCGGAGCGGGCGGCAAAGTCTTGCGTTAAGCCCGCGCGGTCAACAAGCCAACGGCCCGAAAAACGGGCCGTTGTCATTTTCCTCCAGAAAACACCGGTCAGGCACGCCGCCAACTGGTGCCCTGCGGGCTGTCGTCCAGAACGATGCCCGCCGCTTTCAGTTCGTCACGAATACGGTCGGCCTCAGCAAAATTACGCGCTTGCTTGGCAGTTGCACGGGCGGCAATTTGCTGTTCGATCGCCGTCTCGTCCAGCGTCGAACTCGTGCCAGCACCAGCTCGCAAATAGACCAGCGGCTCACGGGCCAACAGACCGATCACGGCGCCCAAGGCCTTGAGCAGACCCGACAAGGCCGCACTTTTCTGACGATTGGCCTCAGCCGCGAGTTCGAAAAGGATGGCAATGGCACCATGCGAATCAAAATCTTCGTCGAGCGCCGCAGCAAAACGGGCGGCAAAATCCTGAGTCCAGTCGATGTCGACCGCGAGTGGAGGCACATCGCGCAGCGTAAAGTACAGGCTGTCCAGACTGCGCTTGGCATCATCGAGGTGAGCGTCAGAGTAGTTGAGCGGGCTACGGTAATGCGCTCGCAAGATAAAGAAACGTACAACCTCGGCATCAAACGCTTCGAGGACTTGGCGAATAGTGAAGAAATTACCCAGGGATTTCGACATTTTTTCGTTGTCGACCCTGACAAAGCCGTTATGCATCCAGTAATTGACGAAACTGCACTGATGCGCTCCTTCAGACTGGGCAATTTCATTCTCATGGTGCGGAAATTGCAGATCCTGACCACCGCCGTGAATATCGAAATGCTGGCCGAGCAGTTTTGAACTCATCGCCGAACATTCGATATGCCAACCTGGACGGCCATCACCCCACGGTGACGACCAGGCCGGCTCACCCGGCTTGGCATGCTTCCACAGCACGAAATCCAGCGGATCCTCCTTGGCCTGATCGACCTCGACCCGCTCACCGGCCCGCAGATCATCCAGCGACTTGCCGGACAACTTGCCATAACCCGGAAATTTGCGCACCGCGTAATTGACGTCGCCATCAGCCGCCTGATAAGCCAGACCACGGTCTTGCAGACGGGCGATCAGGTCGAGCATTTCCGGCACATATTCAGTCGCCCGCGGTTCGTGATCGGGGCGCAAAACGCCGAGCGCATCGGCATCCTCATGCATCAGCGCGATGAAACGATTGGTTAGCTGCTGGATGCTCTCACCATTCTCCAAGGCCCGGCGAATGATCTTGTCGTCGATATCGGTGATATTGCGCACATAGGTCACCTGATAACCGCGCGCCTTCAGCCAGCGGTACACCATATCGAACACCACCATGACACGAGCATGACCCAGGTGACAATAGTCATAGACCGTCATGCCACAAACGTACATGCGGACATGCGAGGCATCGATCGGCGTAAATAGCTGTTTTTCGCGCTTGAGGGAGTTATATATCTTGAGCATGTCGGGAAAAATCCGCTTGAAAAGGGGGTGACAAGCAATAAACCTGTGGAATCAGCAGCGCTTTTTGTTAGAATCTGCGGATTAAATCCTCGAAATTATAGCATGTCGATGATCGCAAAATCCCTGTCACAGCGCCCTAAACCGCCATTTGGCGCGCTCCGCGCCATCGCTTTTGGCCTCAGCCTCTGCATCATGGCGCCGGCTTTTGCCGACAACCTGCCGGAAGTGCAACGCTTGATTAAACAGGGGCAACTCCCCCAGGCACTGGAAAAGATCGACAGCTACCTGAGCAGCCGCCCCAAAGACGCACAAGGTCGCTTCATCAAGGGTCTGATCCTGACCGAGATGAACAAGCCGAACGACGCGATCGCCGTCTTCACCAAACTGACCGAAGACTACCCGGAACTGCCGGAGCCTTATAACAATCTGGCCGTGCTATACGCCCAGCAAAAACAATATGACCGCGCCCGAACCGCCCTCGAAATGGCCATTCGAACGCATCCTTCGTACACCATCGCTTACGAAAACTTGGGCGACATCTACGCCAAATTGGCCAGCCAGGCCTACGACAAGGCCTTGCAACTGGACCGAGAAAACCCGGCCGCACAAAACAAGCTGGCCCTGATCCGTGACCTGATCAGCACCTCGGGCAAGGGCAATGTCAAGCCGACAGTCCCTGGAACCGCCAAGCCTGCCGCAGCCCCCCCGGTTGCCGCAGCAGCCACCGCGCCTGTCGCCCCTGGAACAGCGCCAGCGGCCAACAAGACAAGCGCCCCAACAACGGCACCGAGCACCAGTCCCGCCATCGTGGCTACCGCCAGCGTCGTGACGACTACGTCCGGCGCGGCGGCCAGCACCAGTTCTACCCCTGCAAAAGTGGCGAATGACGACAAACCCGTCCAGAGCACTGATGCTGCCGATATTCAGAAGGCGATTGAGGACTGGGCTGAGGCGTGGTCACGCAAGGATATGAAGGCGTACTTCGCCGCTTACGCCAGCGAATTTGACCCCAAAGGCAATCAGAGTCGAAAAAGCTGGGAAGAAGAGCGCAAACAACGCATTGCTGGCAAATCCGGAAAAATCCGCGTCAGCATCAGCGACCCAAAAGTCACTGTCGATAGCAACCAGGCGACGGCCAAGTTTCGTCAGTCCTACCGTGCCCCCGGCCTGAGCAGCGACTCGACCAAGACGCTCATTCTCGTCCGCAAGGGTGAGCGCTGGTTGATCAAGGAAGAAGTCGCCCGCTAATGCTTGATCGTCGTCGTTTTTTCCTGCCAGGCCTGGCCATGGCAGCAATGTTTATTGGCATTGGCTGGTATGCCTCACAATCAACAACGGACAGCGAAGCGCCAGCATCTGTTTTGCGCGCCCCACCGGGCAGCCTTGATATCAGCGCCCCCGTATGGCCCGTTGCACCCGGTGATGCCGCCTTAAAAATCGACGTCGATACTCCGCCAGAGAAACAACTGGCCCGCGTTTTCGACGAAATTGAAGCCAATCGACTAGGTAACGCCCTGCAACTCACCGAAAGCCTGTTGCAAAAACACCCGAACTATCGTCTGGCTCACTTGATTCGGGGTGACCTGCTGCTCGCCCGAACTCAGCCCATTCCGGCCTTTGGTGCTGCCAACGAAGCACCGGAACGCGTCGCCGACCTGCGTGCCGAAGCGATGGCCCGCCTGCTGGCCTACCGCGAAAAACCACCCACTGACTTCATACCGCGCTATCTGTTACAAATGCGCGCCGATCAGAAACATGCATTGATTGTAGACACCCGGCGTTCTCGCCTCTACGTCTATGAAAACGACAACGAAGGTGCCGGCCAACCGCGTTTCGTAACTGACTACTACATTTCCCAAGGCAAGTTGGGCGCCGAGAAAGCCAGTGAAGGGGATAAAAAAACACCCATTGGTGTTTATCACGTTACCGCCAGCCTGCCACGCCAGAAATTAGCTGACCTGTATGGCAACGGCGCCTTTCCGCTTAATTACCCGAACGAATGGGACAAGCGCAATGGCCGCGGCGGCAGTGGTATCTGGCTACACGGCACCCAATCGGATACCTTCTCTCGCCCACCTCTGGCTTCTGATGGTTGCGTCGTCCTCACCAACCCGGACCTGGAGGCGATCGCCAAAACACTGCAAATTGGCCTGACGCCGGTCATCATCAGCGACTCGATGGAATGGATCGCACCGGCCGAATGGAACCAGGAGCGTGATGCCTTGAATCAGGCTGTCGATGCGTGGCGCAAGGACTGGGAAAGTCGCGACACCGACAAGTACTTGACGCACTACTCTCGGCGCTTCAAGACCCCGGAGCAGGATTACGCACGTTTCGCCAGCCAGAAGCGTCAGGTCAATAGCGGCAAGACTCATATTGAAGTAAAGATCAGCAATCTCACCCTGTTCCGTAATCCCGGCAAGGACGACGTGGTGGTCGCCACCTTTGACCAGGATTACCGTAGCAACAACCTGAACAACCAGATGCGCAAGCGCCAGTATTGGATCCGTGAAGACGGCCAGTGGAAAATTGCCTACGAAGGAGCCGCCTGACCATGAAACAAATTACGCTGGGCATTTTGCTGGCCCTCGGCCTGTCGACCGTTAACGTCTTCGCCGCCCCCACCGTCGAAATGACCACCTCGCTCGGCAAGGTCGTGGTTGAACTGAATGCCGACAAGGCGCCGAAAAGTGTCGCCAATTTCCTGCAATACGCCCGCGACGGTTTTTACAACGGCACCCTCTTTCATCGCGTCATTCCCGGTTTCATGATCCAGGGTGGTGGCTTCGATGCCCGGATGGAGCAGAAGACCACCCGCGAACCGGTTGAGAACGAAGCCCGCAATGGCCTCAAGAATGCGCGCGGCACGCTGGCCATGGCTCGCCGTGGCGATCCGCATTCAGCCACAGCCCAGTTCTTCATCAACCACAACAACAACGGCTTTCTCGATTACCCGAGCCAGGATGGCTGGGGTTACACCGTTTTCGGCAAGGTGGTCCAGGGAATGGAGATCGTCGACAAGATTGCCCAAGTCCCGACCAGTCATTCTGGCATGCACCAGAATGTGCCGCGCACCCCGGTGGTGATCGAATCGGTCAAGATTATTTCTGAAAAATAAAGGAATCCCCCCATGATCAAGCTCACCACCAACCACGGTGTCATCACCCTTAATCTCGATGCCGAGAAGGCCCCCAAGACGGTGGCCAACTTCGTCGCCTACGTTGAAGCCGGCCATTACAACAACACCATCTTCCACCGCGTGATCAAGAACTTCATGATCCAGGGCGGCGGCATGGAGCCCGGCATGAACCAGAAGGAATGCCAGGTGCCAATCGAAAACGAAGCCGCCAACGGCTTGAAGAACAAGCGTGGCAGCATTGCCATGGCCCGCACCGGTGACCCGCACTCGGCTACTGCCCAGTTCTTCATCAACACGGTTGACAACGACTTCCTCGACTTCAAGGCACCTAGCGGCCAGGGTTGGGGTTACTGTGTTTTCGGCGAAGTGACCGAAGGCATGGACGTGGTAGACAAGATCCGCGCCGTGGCCACCGGTAACAAGGGCTTCCATCAGGATGTGCCGAAAGAAGACGTGATCATCGAAAAGGCCGAGATCGTTTGATCTTCTTTCTTTCCGATCTGCACCTGTCGCCCCGGTCCTCCGGGGCGACTTGTTTGTTCCTCGACTTTCTGTCCGGCCCGGCCCGCCACGCCCGTCAACTCTATATTCTCGGCGACCTGTTCGAAACCTGGATTGGTGACGATGACCTCAGCGACCCGTATCACGCGAAAATTGTCGCTGCGCTGCAGTCGACCGCGGCAGCCGGCATCTGGATCGGCATCATGCAGGGCAACCGTGACTTCCTGCTTGGCGAGACGTTTGCCGCCGCCAGCGCCTGTCATTTGCTGAGCGATCCCTACATTCTGTCCACCGCCGAATGGCAATTCATCCTGTCGCATGGCGATGCCCTTTGTCTGGATGACCACGATTACATGGCTTTCCGTGATCAGGTTCGTACCCCGCACTGGCAAGCCGAATTTCTGGCCAAACCACTGCGCGAACGACGCGCCATCGCGGCGCATATGCGCCAGGTCAGTGCAGCCAGCCAGCGCGACCAAGTCACGCCTTACACCGACCTGAATCTAGCAGCAACCGACGACTTCCTTCGCCAGCATGGCTACCCCACCTTCATTCACGGCCACACCCACCAGCCCGCCAGGCACGACCACATCGTCGACGGCATCCACGTTGAACGCTGGGTGCTGGCCGACTGGCATGAAACCCGGGGCGAATACCTGGCCTGGGATGGCGCAGCGCTGACCCGCCACGCCGTTCTGCCCACAGAACAACAGGCTTGACGCGATGTCGACCGTAAGCACTGCCCTTGACCTGCTGCGCGATGTTTTTGGCTACCCCGCCTTCCGCGGTGCCCAGGCCGAGATCATCGGCCATGTCGCCCAAGGCGGTGATGCTCTGGTCCTGATGCCGACCGGTGGCGGCAAGAGTTTGTGCTATCAGATTCCTGCCCTGCTTCGCCCGGGGTGTGCCGTCGTCGTCTCGCCGCTGATCGCGCTGATGCAGGACCAGGTCGACGCCTTGACCCAGTTGGGCGTCAAAGCCGCCGTCCTCAACTCGACGCTCGATCGACGCGAAGCACAGGCGGTGGAACAGGCGATTTTCAGCGGCCACCTCGACCTCGTCTATATCGCCCCCGAACGCCTGCTGCTCGACCGTACCCTGGCCATGCTCGATGCGCTGGCCGAAGCCGGCAAACTGGCATTGTTCGCCATTGATGAGGCCCACTGCGTCTCGCAATGGGGCCATGATTTTCGCCCGGAATACCTGCAACTTTCCGCCCTGCACGAACGCTACCCCAGCGTACCGCGCATCGCACTAACCGCTACCGCCGACCAGGCGACGCGCAACGAAATACTGCAACGCCTCGGCTTGGGTGAAGCGCGGGTTTTCCTGTCCAGTTTCGACCGTCCGAACATCCGCTACACCGTGGTCGAGAAGGACAGTGCCAAACAGCAATTACTTGGCTTCCTGGCTGGCCGCCGGGGCCAGGCAGGCATTGTCTATTGCCTGTCGCGCAAGAAGGTCGAGGAAACCGCCGAGTGGCTGTCCGCCCAAGGCTACCCGGCACTGCCCTACCACGCCGGCCTGCCCGCCGCCGAGCGGGCCGCCAATCAACGCCGCTTCCTGCGCGAAGAGGGGCTGACCATGTGTGCCACTATCGCCTTCGGCATGGGTATCGACAAACCGGATGTCCGTTTCGTTGCCCATCTGGATTTACCGAAAAGCATTGAGGCCTATTATCAGGAGACCGGGCGAGCGGGCCGTGACGGCGAACCCTCCGACGCCTGGATGGCCTACGGCATGCAAGACGTCGCCTTGCAACATGCACGTATCGCCGAATCGGGAGCCGCCGAAGGGCAGAAAATTCTGGAATCGCAACGCCTGACGGCCCTGCTTGCCTATTGCGAAGCACCACGCTGCCGGCGCCAGGTGCTGCTCAATTATTTTGGCGAGGCGCGCCAGCCCTGCGGCAATTGCGATGTCTGCATCGACCCGCCTGAATTGTGGGATGGCACACAGGCCGCCCAAAAAGCCCTGTCAGCGATTTTTCGTACCGGCATGCGCTTTGGTGTCAGCCACTTGGTCGACGTCCTGCGCGGCAAACTGACCGAGCGCATGCGGCAATACGGTCATGATCAGTTGCCAACGTTTGGCGTCGGCCAGGATCTGGATGAATACGCCTGGAAAAGCGTCTTTCGCCAGTTGGCCGCCGCCGGTCTAGTCCATGTCGACATGACCGAACATGGTGCCCTGCAACTGACCGATGCGGCTCGCGAAGTACTCAAAGGACAGCGCCGCATCCAGTTACGCCGCACCACCCGCCGCAAGCCGGCGGCCACGGCCCGCACCCGGGCACCCGCCAGCGATCTGTCAGCCGCCGATGCCACGCTGTTCGACACCCTGCGCGCCTGGCGAGCAGCCACTGCCCGTGAACAATCTGTCCCGGCCTACGTCATCCTGCACGACAAGACACTGCGCGAGCTGGCCGAGGTTCGGCCGACCAGCCATGGCATGCTGGCCGGCATCACCGGCATGGGCAGCGCCAAGATCGAGCACTACGGCTATGAACTTCTGGAATTGATCCGCCAGGCCGGTTGACCGCAAACAGCGGTTTATCGCGGTGGAAGCGCGCTCCCCCAGCGAAAGGCAATATGCCGGTTACGCTTGAGGAATTGCAGGAAATCCTCCGGCGAAGCGTGCGTTTGTTCTTGCCCGGCTTGAAACTCCGGGAAAGAAAAAACAGCAATGTCGCGCTCGACAATATCGAGGCCGCTCGCCGAGGCCATGTCGACAATCTCGCGCACTTTGCTAGTCACCGTGTCCGGGTTGGTATACGGCACCAACACCCAGAAATCGACTCCCTCGCGGATGGCCAGATCAGTTTTCCGGAAAGCATGGCGCAGACGGGCCAGCAGATCAGTCAGCATCTGCGCCGCATCACGGGCACCATAGGCCTCGCCCAGTACCCGCGGATTGTGAAAACAAATATGGACCAGACCGAACTGCAAGGAGGCCGGGTGGCGTTCCTGCAACGACATCAACCATTCCAGGATAATCATGAAGCGGTCATGAACAACATTTTGATCCATCACGGGCTTCTCCATTGAATTATTGGCCGGTGGGCGGCGTGGCCGGTGCGTGCCGCGCCAGGCGGTTGTGGGCTAGTTGTGCCAGGTCGTCGCTCAAATTAGCGCTGGCCAGGCCGCGCCGCAAGGCTTCAAGCGATTCGGCCCGGTGTCCCTGCTGCTCAAGAACCAGGCCTAGACCCACCCAATCACGGCCGGAGCGGGCATCGTAATGCAGCGCCTGACGATAAAATTCGGCAGCCGCATCCTGATCGCCCTGACGCTGGGCAATGGCCGCCGCCAATGAATTGAAGGCCACATTACTGCGCGCCGTGATGGGCGTCTCATCAATCACCATCCGCGCCTGGGCCAATTGTCCACGCCCCAGTTCAAGCTGGGCAAGCAGCGTCCACCAGGCGCTTTGTGCCGGCTCAAAACGCACACCATCACGTAACAAGGCGATGGCTGCCGCAGGCTGCCCTTGCTCAATATTTTGTCGAATCAATAACTGGCGGGCAGCGCTATGGCGGGGCTGCAGTTGCAGGCTGTCGCTGGCCAAGGCCCGACTCTCCTGATGGCGACCCGCACCGTAAGCCACCAAGGCACGCTGATAGCTCTGTTCGGCACGCTGCAGCCCATCATCAGCAACCGGCATTTTGCTCACCGCCGAGGGGTTGACCGCAGGCGGAGCGCTTGTCGGCGAGGCACGTGCTGCGCGCTCGGCAGCCCGTTTTTCACGGGCCAGGCGCCGTTTTTCGGCACGCGTCAGACGAGGGGTTGGCTCGCCCTCGGCCGGCGACCGTGCAGCCAACGGGGCGGCTGTCGCTGTCGCGGCCATCGCACGACCAGTCTCATTGACCGAAACAGGCGGTGTGGCGATCGACGGCGTGGCCTCCTGAGCTAGTCCCGGCAAGGTGGGCACCATCGGCACAGTGGTCGTACGCGGCCAGAAGGCATAGCAGAGAACGGCCAGCAAAGCACTGCCTAGCACCAGCCACCGCCGACGATCAGCGGAAAACAGTCCCGCCGGTCGTGCATCAGACGTTGACTGCACCCCAGCCGGCAAAGCGGCATCCCCCTCGGCCGGCGGGCGCTTTTCCAGATCCTGCAGCATTTGATTGATCAAGCTCACCGTATCACCTCAACCACCAGAACCAGGGCCGTATCGCCCCTTCGGTATCGCGGGCTGCGCCATGGACATGCCGGGCCCGCACCAGTTGCCCCCCCTCACCAAACACACTGAGCAGGCACTTGTTGGCCAGAATATTGACCAGGCGGGGTGTCCCGCGCGATGCCCGATACAAGGCGAGCACCGCATCGTCGGCAAACAGCTCGCCAGCCACCAGCCCGGCCTGGCGCAGCCGATGGGTCAGGTAATGATGCAATTCGTCGCGCTGCATGCCCGCAATGCAAAAAGAAAAGGCAATACGCTGGCGCAACTGGCGGATGGCTGGATTAGCCAGGTGCCGATCCAGTTCCGGTTGGCCAAACATGACAATCTGCAGCAACTTGCGCTTCTCGGTTTCCAGATTGGACAGTAGGCGCAAGGTTTCCAGCGCTTCCAGCGGAATGGCCTGCGCCTCGTCCAGCAGCACGATCACCGTCCGTCCCTGCTGCGCCAGTGCCAGCAAGGCCTCGTTCAAGCCCTTGAGCAACACGTAGTGGTCGTTAGCCTCAGTCATTTCCAGGCCAATCTCGTCAGCCAGTGAGCGCAGCAACGTCGCGGGTGACAAGCAGGGGTTGGGCAAGTAGGCCGTCAGACAGTGCTGCTCAGCCAGGGACTTGAGCAGGCGACGGCACAGCAAGGTCTTGCCGGTCCCCACCTCGCCGGTGATCTTGATGAAGCCTTCGCCACTTTTCAGGGCAATCAGGAGGGTGTTCAAGGCTTCCTGGTGGGCCCGCGTCGTAAAAATGAAATCCGTATCCGGGGTGATACCGAACGGCGCCTCACGCAGGCCGAAATGGCGGATGTAAAGCGGCCCCGGCAAATCGTCACGTTTCACCGGTCGACCGCGTCGGCGCGATTTGCGGCCAGTCTGGGCTGCCGTCGCGGTATCGGGCGTCGCTGCCGCGTTGCTCATTGCGGCTTCAGCGGGTCGCGCAGTGGATAACGGCGAGGATCATAGCCCTGCATGCGGGCATCAGTCTCGACCAGGTCGCTCTGCCAATCCGCCTGCTCACGGATCACCGTCGGTTTGAGCAAGATCACCATCTCACGCTTGCCCCGGGCGACGGCATTCTGCTTGAAAAAAGCATTGAACACCGGCACATCGCCCAAGCCAGGCACCCGGGCATTGTCATCGGATTGGCTCTGCGACATCAGGCCGCCAATGGCGACGATCATGCCATCGCGGACACGGACGATGCTGTCGGTTTCCTTCACGCTGGCCGAGGCATACGGCAGGCTGTAGCTGCCCAGGGTGCCGAAATTGATCACTTTCTCCTTGTCCGACACCTTGGTCACGGCCGGTTTGACATGCAGCGTAATCAAACCACTTTCATCAACCTGCGGCGTCACGTCAAGCGACACGCCGGAAAAGAAAGGCTGGGCAGTGATGGTGGGCGGATTCACCGAAGTGGATGAGCCAGTCGCCCCCGACGAGGTGTAGGACGGCGGCGTCACCGACGTGACGAAATAATCGTCACTCCCCACCTTGAGGACGGCTTTCTGGTTGTTCAGCGTCGCAATCCGCGGGCTGGACATCACATAGACATTGCCCTGGGTCTGCAGGAAATTGATGATCGCCGCAAAATTGGTCGCCTGAAAAGCCAGGCCCAGGGCGCCGGCCGCCGAAAAGGTTTTGAGGATGCCCGTCGTCCCGGTCAGCGCGGCGGCGGCATAGGCATCGGTCGTCGTCACCGTCGTGCCATCGGTCGGCGAGACCGTGATATCCGTCGTACTGCCGTTAAACGGTCGACCACCCGGAAAAGCAAAATTATCGGTATTAGCGTTATTCGACCAGCGATGACCCCCATTTTTGTTGAACGACGCCCAGTTGATCCCGCTCTGGTAACCCTCGCTCAGCTCAACCTCGAGAATCTTGGCCTCAATCATCACTTGGCGTTCGATATTGGCCTGCATGGCCTTGAACAAGCGACCGATCTCGCGCAACTCATTGGGCATAGCCCGAACCATGACCACCCCCGATTGCTGATTGACGACGAAGTTGCGACCCTCCGGGCACTGCAATTTTTCCAGGCGCTGGGTCAAGGCCTGATTCATCGAGACCGCAGCCGGGCTGGCAGCCGTCGTCTGGCTATTTGCACCGCGCTGCAGTTCGTAATCACAATTGAGCGTGATGGCCAGCGCCTGACTGACGTCAAACCAGAAATCCGTCGATTGGCCGGTAAAGACGGTGGTCGATTCATTGAGGCCGCTGCTGGCAACCCCAGTCCCGCTAGCCGCCCCCCCGCCATTACTTGACGACACTCGGGTGGCCGACCCGCCGCCGCGTTTGGTCGCCAAATAACTGACCTGGTACAAGCGGGTTTGCATGGTATTAGGCTGAACCGTAATGCGCGTGCCCTGCAACGCATAATCGTAGCCATACATGTCGCGAATGCTGTCTAGCGCCTCGCGCACCGTGACGCTTTTAAGGCTCAGGCTGAGCTTGCCATCCAGTTCCGGCGGCAACACCATGCTGTAACGCGTTCCCGCCACCAGGGCGAGAAAGACCTGGCGGGCCGCAGCCCCATCAACCGCCAGGTCAAAGCGTGGCTCCACCGGCACAGCCAGCGCGGGCAAATCCAGTTGTAACGGTGGCAACAGCGCCTCATTGATCGCGCCGGGCGAGGCTTTTTGCTTGGCTGCCGTCTCCAGACTGGCCTGAATGGCGTCATAAGCAGCCGTATTTTTCATTTCCGGGTGCGTGCCACAACCGCCCATGCTGGCCATTGCCATGACCAGCCCCACCAAGCGCCAAGGTTTGTCCATCGTCATCCTCATTGTCCTGCCTTTACCTTGCCCACTTCGGGCGACATGCGCAAAGTTTCACGACCTGCCGCACCACGCAACACGACCTCGCGCTCACCAATCCGCAGGATGCGCCGGCCGGCCACGTCGCCGCCGACCCGGTGCAATTCGCCATTGATTACCGCGACCGTTGCCCCACCCTGACCACGACGAATGGCTTCCAGCCGCAAATCCCCCTGCACGTCCGGCGGCGTCTCCAGCGGATTCAGAAAAGCAGCCGGCGGCACGGTCGGATCATGCAAAACCGGCCTCTGCGCCAGCGCCGGTGTATTAACCAGGGTGCAAGCAAGAAGCAGGAGCAAGGCTCTCACAGGGCGATCCATGACGCATCCAGGCTCAGGGTATAAAAAACCAGGACCAACTGCGCCTGCTGCGCCGGCCCCGCTGCCAGGCGGGCCGACTGCCACAGCAATTGCTGCGTGCCCGCTTCCAGCTCAGCCAGCCACGCCGTTAGTTCCAGGTAGGGCCCGCTCAAGGTCAGTTCAAACCCGTGCCGGTACATAAACGGAACAGCGGCCGCCTCGTCTGCTGTTTTGATTGGCTGGCCACTGGCATCAAGAGCTTCGAGTGGCAAGGTCTGCAAACTGATCAAACGAACACCTGGCCGGGCACGCAACAACTTGGCCAGCACCGCCGACATGCGTGAAGGCGAGACCAAGGTTTGCTCGAACCCCGCCAATTGCTGGTCCAGTTGCGCCAATTCAACCTCAACCCCCGCCAGTGCATCACGCGTCGCCAGGTTCTTATCGACCGCCGCTTCGGCCTGCAAGGCAAACAGTTGCTGCTGCAAGGCAGCAAATTCCTTTTCCTGCTGTGCCGTCTGCCGGGACAGTGTTTTGGCCTGGCCATAAATGGGCGCCAGCCACAGCGTATCGCCAACATAGATCACCAGCGCAATCGCTGCCACCGCCAGCAAGGCTCGCTCGCGCACTGAATACGCGGCATAGCGTGCGAGCAGTGCCACCCACTGCGCCTTCATTGCGCCCCCCCGGCCACACGCGGGCTATCCGGAGACAAGCCATTGAGCGTGAATTCAACATAGGGGACGCTGGCGGCGGCCGCCTGCCCCTGATCGGCCTGAACGCGCCGAATATCGAGCGCGCTGAAGCGCCGGCCAGCAAAATTGGCATGAGCCGCCAATTGTTCGACATAGCCAGGCAATAAGGCCTCGTTCAACAAGCGACCGCGCAAGGCCATGGCCTGCGAATCACCGCGGATATCGATCGCGGTCAACCACACCCCCGGCAGTGAAATCTCGGCCAGCCCGCGAAAAATGCCGGCAAAACCGTGTTGACCGCCAAAGCCGCCTTGATTCAAGCGGCTGAGCACCGCCCGACGCTTGTTCAAGCGATCCTGGGCCGCCGCCAGTTGGGCCTGCAATTCGGGATCCTGTTGCCGGGCCCCTTGCTGCGTGGCAAAAATCGTCACTTGGGCCTGCATCTGCTGCAAACGCAGGTCGACTGCCTTGAAATTGCGTTTTTCATCAGCACTACGCGACATACCGTAAATTGCCAGACCGATCACTAACAGTAAGGTGAGCAGTAGCGCCCGAACAACATTGCCCAGGGTCAGCAGATCGCGCTGCGGGCGCAGATGAGGCGCATAAAGATTAATGTGCTGCGTCATGCCGCCATGGCCCGCAGTGCCGCCCCGATGACCGGCAAGAATTCGAGTTGCACCGCCGGATCGAGCAATTCGGGCACCGCCGACAAATCAAGCTGCGACGCCAGATCCATGGCGACGATGGGGACATAGAGATTATTGGCCAGCGCCTCGTTAAGCGCTACGAATTGAGCAGGCGGCGCAGCCAGGACCAGGCGGGTGACCGTCATGAAACTGTATTGCCGGTCGAAAGCGTCGAGCGTCCGCTGAGTTTCCAGCGCCACTCGATCCAGCGTTTGCTGGCGGCGACACTCGTCGGTTGAGGCGATATGGGCCAAAGGCACTTCAATGCGCCTAAACGCATAGAGTTCGCCATGAAAACTGAGGGTCAGCAAGGCACCACTGGTATCAAAGGCCAGGAAAGCCAGAGCCCGATTTTCTTCCTCAAACAGGGCGCCGATATTGCGCTGCGCCAGTTCCGGTATATCGACTGCCTGCAAGGCATAGCCGGCATCCACCAGGGGAGTCGCCAAAGCCTGGACATCCAGAGTAGGCGCAGCCACCAGAAAACATTGTTGTTGCCGCCCCGGGGCAAATTGTTCGGTCGGGATGGCCAGCACATCCATGACAGCGCCTTCGACCGGGAAGGACAACAGATCTTTGACTTGCCACTGCAAGGCCGAGGTCCATTCTTCACGTGGCACGACCGGGGCTTCCAACTGAAGAATCGCGTACTGACCAGGCGCCAACAAGGCCACGGCCGAACAAGATGACAAAACCATATCTTTGCGCCAGGCGGGCAAATCAGCGCGGCGAATTCGCCGGGCCTGCACAATGCGCGGCAACTCGCTCCCCGCCACGATCCGGCAAATCAGGGCGTCCTCACCATTGACCTGCAGAGCCACCCAGCCCGGCACCGTCCGTTTCAGCGAAAATAGTTTGGCGAGATCAAGCACGCGAACCGATTATTATTGACAAATTGAATTAAGCTTACAACCTAACTATTGAACCTACAAGGACTTTCCCAGAAGCGGCTCATCCTGTTTTAGCAGCCACCTGGACTTGACGCGACCAGGCCAGATGCGCAGCCAAGCGAATAGCCTGCACCGTTTCGCCACGATTCAAAATGATCGCCCGCACGCACCTCAATCAAAACACGGCCTGCACACCACGATTACACCGGGGCTTCACCCAGGTCGAACTGCTCGTCAGCATCATCTTGATCGGCATACTGGCCGCGGTCGCCGTCCCCAAGCTCGATGCGCGCAGTGGTATCAGCGGGCCAACCTTTACCGAAATGGCACGGTCGACGCTGCGTTACGCCCAAAAATCAGCCATTGCCAGCCGCCGCCGGGTCTGCGCCGAAGTCAGCGCCAGCCGCTTGGAACTGAGTATCGCCAGCCAGGCCAGTGCCAGCAGTTGCGATACCCCGCTGAGCAGCCCAGCCGGTGTTTCGCCCTATGTACTCGACGCCAACGACCGCCAGTTCCAGGGCGGCACCGGCTTCACGGCCAGCAGTCCGAGCAATCTGCTGGGCAGTGCGCTGCACTTCGATGCCCTTGGCCGCCCCCTGTTGAGCGGCAGCCTGCTGACCCAAGCCGCCACCTTGAGTGTCAGCGGCGGCGGTATCGTCACCATCGAAGCCGAGAGTGGCCATGTCCATTAAGCACGGCCAGCGTGGTTTCAGTTTGATCGAACTGATTCTGTTCATTGTCATCGTCAGCGTTGGCGTACTCGGCCTGCTTGGCGTCATGAACTTATCCGCCAGCCGACAAGGGGCTGACCCCTTGCTGCAAAAACAGGCGCTGGCCATTGCCGAATCGCTGCTCGCTGAAATTCAGCGCCAACCTTTCAGCTATTGCGACCCGGATGATGCCAACGCCACCCTTGCCCAATCGGCGGCCGAATGCACCGCTGGCCTGTCGCAGGACACGCTGGCAGGCCCGATCCCGGCCGCCGAGAGCCGCAACGGCGCCTCCGGCAGTCCATACGACCATGTCACCGACTACGCCCGCAATGCTGGACTGATCCTCAACGATGTCAGCGATGCCGGCAATCCGCCCCGGCTGACCATGACCGGCTACCAGGCCACCATCCGCCTGGCCTGGGCTGACACCCGCTTTGGCCTGGCCAGCGGCACGCACGCGGCGCTGCGCATCGACGTCGCGGTCAGCAACGGCCCGGCCAACGTCACCCTCACCGGTTACCGCCTGCGTTATGCGCCGCAACTTTAATCAAGCAGGCTTCACGCTGATCGAACTGGTGATCGGCATGGTCATCACCGCCATCATTGCCGGCATGGTCACCCTGTTTGCTCGCTGGCCGGTGCAGGCCTATCTCGACAGCAGCCACCGGGCCGCCCTCTCCGACCAGGCCGACACGGCGCTCCGCCGCTTGGCGCGCGATATCCGCCAGGCTCTGCCCAATAGCCTGCGCCTCAAAAGCGGGCCGTGCACCGTCGGCGGCGGCACCTGCACCTTCCTGGAATTCATCCCGATCAAGACTGCTGGCCGTTACCGGGCCAGCCTGGGCGGCAGCGGGACGCAGGCGCTCGACCTGGAAAGCAGCGCCAACCAGACGTTTGACATTCTCGGCCCGCCCCTCTGCCCAGCCAGCGAATGCACCCTGGCCCGCACCGACAGTCTGGTGCTTTACAACCAGGGCAGCGGTCAGAGCGACGCCTATCTCAATCCGGCGAGCACGCCGCGCGCCAACCGCCGGCTACTGCGCAGCACCGGCAACAGCCTGAGCAGCCTGCAAATCACCGGTAGCGGCCAGGGCTTGTGCAAATCCCTGCCCACCCCCTATTACGACAGCGCCACCGATACGTGCAACGCCGACGACAGCAGCCTGAGTCCACACCGCTACGAATTACCGGGATTTCGCTTTTACATCATCGCCGACGCAATCAGCTACGAATGCCCACAAGCCGCCAACGCCCTGCGCACCAGTTGGCTACGCTACGCCGCTTACGGCCTGAACAGCAGCCAGCCGACCAGTTTCGGCACAGCCAGCCCGACGGTCCTGAGCAGCGGCCTGGAAAGCTGTGATCTGCAGCTGAGTGACGACCAGCAGTTGCTGATCGTCAGCCTGACCCTCAAGGGCGATAGCGAGCGCCTGACCCTGCTGCAGCAAATCGAAGTACCGAACGCCCCATGACCCCAGTACCGTCCGTCCAGCGTGGCTCGGCCCTGATCTCGGCCATCATCATTCTGCTGCTATTTGCCAGCCTGTCGGCGGCCATGCTCAATCTCAGTCTCAATCAGGCGACGGCCCTAGCCCAGGATGTCCAGGGCGCTCGAGCGCTGCAAGCAGCCCGCGCCGGCATCGAACTGGGGCTGTACCACGTCCTCGACCCAACACATAGCAGCACCGTCACCCCGGGCAGCGCCAACTGGCCGCAACTGCCCGATTGCCCCAGTCTGAGCCCGCTCAGTCTCGACGATTTCACGGTCAACATCAGTTGCAACCGTTTTCCGGCGGGTAGCCCGGGCTACTATGAGGAATACAATAGCCGACGCAAATTCCGCATCTTCGAAATTACGGCGACGGCCACCTTCGGCACCCTGGGCACACCCGGCCATGTCGAACGTCAGATGCGCACCACCGTCACCAAATGCCGCGACGAAAGCGGCGACGTCAAACGCGGCTACGACTGTCTCTAGCCCACCCGGAGGCCCCCACATGCATTGCAAAAATTTGCTGCTGGCCTTGAGCCTGACCCTGAGCCCCGCCCTGTGGGCTGCTTCAAACATCGAACTGAATTCAAGTTGCCCGAGCGATGGGGAAACCGACTCATCGATTGACTACACCTACAGCATCAGCAACAAGACCAGTAAATCGCTGCGCGAAAGCACGATCACGATCACCCTCGACAGCAAGCTCGGCTACCTGGGCTACAGCGGCAGTGGCTGGCAGTGTTCGGCCAGTGGCAACCTGGTCAACTGCACCTCGACCTCAAAAATCAAAAAAAACAAAACGTCCTCCACCCTGGTGGTCAGCGCCACCACCCCAGCCACCACCGGCACGGTCAACAGTACGGCCACGGCCAGTAGCCAGACCAAGAAATCGAATAGCCGCAACAACCAAAACACCGCGATTTACACCAGCGGCAGCATCCGTTGCAGCACCCCGCTGCTCAACCCGGCCCCCGGCTCATTCAATATCCATGACAGCGCCGGCAGTTGCGCCGGCAAGGCCATCAATACCAAGATCACCGGCAACAGCTTCCCGCTGCGTGTCACCGCCCTGAACAGCGCCCGGACCAGCCCGGATACCACGGTCAACGATCTGGTCGAGGTGTATTTGCTCGACTTCAGCAGCATGGTACTGAGCCCAAGCAACGCCAGCAGCAACTGCCCGAATGCCTTGTCACTCAATAGTCAGAAACGCCCCAACAGCTACCTTGCCAAAGCAACGACGGTGCTGGCGGGCGGCTATGGCACGGTGATTTTCCCCGCCCTCAGCAAGGTGTATCGCAAGGTCGGCGTGTTCACGGTCAACACCGCCAATATCAACAATTTCGCCTGTGGCACCGACCTCTTTGCCATCCGGCCGCAGGATTTCGTAGTCACCGCCAGCGATGCCCACTGGAAGGCTAGCGGCACCTCCCGTCTGCTCGACAACACCGCCAGCAGCGGCGGCAATGTCCACGCCGCCGGCCGCCCGTTCACCCTCACCGCCACCGCCCGGGACGCCGGCGGCAGCCCGCTGGCCAGTTACAACGCCCTGCCGGCCAGCTATTTTTACAGCAACGATGGCAACGATGACCTCGGGATCACGCCCCAGGTCAGCGTCGATAGCATACTGCACCCCTCAGGCGGCGACATGTCGGAGATCACCGCCGCCTTCAAGCCCTTGGGCTCAGCGGGGCAGATTCGCGCCACCGACGCCACATACAGCGAAGCCGGCAGTTTCCTGATCTCGGTCGTCGACAACCAGTTCGCTATCGAAGATGGCAAAAACAGCTGCTCGACCGCGGTCGACCGTGACATCCGCAACAATCCCGCCCAGTCGCCTGTCGGTCGCTTCATCCCGGAAATCCTCACCGTGACCGCGCTCAATACACCGCAGTTGCGCACTTTCGATGCCAGCGACAGCCAATGCCCTTCGCGCAAATTCACCTACATCGGCCAGCCCTTTGGTTTTGCCACCATCCCAGAACTCACCATCAAGGCCTGGGCCTACGATGCGAATGGCGAATATGGCCAGACTGGCAATCATCGCTTCGCCAGCCGCTTGGGCACCTTGTCGGTGAGCAGTGGGCAGGTGCAATTCAGTGACAGCGCCGGCCGCACGCTGGACAGCAGCCAGATCGCCACCATCACCGTGACCGACGGTCACGATGGCAGCGCCTTATTGACGCTACCCACCAGCAGCAAACTCGCCTACACCCGGGGCAGCAGCACCGCCCCATTCAACGCCAGCCTGTCGCTCACTGTGCAGCTGGCCGACTGCAGCGACAAGAATGGCACCGGCAGCAGCGCCTGCATTCCCGTTTGTCTGGACCCTAAAGACCTGACCGACAGCGACGGCGTACCCCCATGCGCCAGCCCGTCAAGCTCGGCCACGGCCAGTTTCAGCAGCATGGCCTTCGACGCCAGCGGCACAACGACGCCCAACGCCTTTCGCTACGGCTATCTCAGCCTGCCGGACAGCATCAGCGTCGGCAATGCGAGCACCGCAGCCACCCTTGATCTCGAAGCCAAATACTGGACCGGCAGCACCTGGAGTACCAACACCCTGGACAATTGCAGCGACGTCAGCCCCGCCCAGTTCACCCTCTCCGACTACAAGGACAACCTGAAACAATGCGGCACGCTGCTCAGCAACAGCGGCAAGCTGGTGGCCGGCAAGAGTACGCAGACCCTCAGCGCCCCGGGGAGCGGCAAGAACGGCAGCGTCAAGCTGATGCCCAACCTGGGCGCCAGCGCCAGTGGCAACCAGGCCACCGCACCCTGTAGCGCCAACAGTCCTACCCCGGCGACTGCGGCCAACCTTCCCTGGCTGCAATGCGACAACAGCCTGGCCGCCAATTGTGTCGGCAACAATCCACAAAGCACCATCAGCTTTGGTGGCCCAACACCCAAGGTCAATCGCACCCGCTACATCTACCTGCGCGAAAACTATTGAATCGTCCGGACAACAAAAAGCCCGGCCGGAAAAATCCGGGCCGGGCTTTTTGTTTGCAACGAGCGCGGCGGGCGCTCAGCAACCGCCAACGTTCGCCGTGATGGTCGGCTGCACCCCTGTCCCGCTGGATTTGGTGTAAGCGACACCGCAATTGGCCAAGGTGTAATTCTTCATGTTGACCCCGGCGGCTGCGGTATCAAACTTGGTGCTATCGAGCTCCATCACCTTGGCGAGGTCGGTGGCATCGGTCGGATAGCCATTGGTCAGGTTCAAGCTACCGGACAGACCCGGGATCTCGGTGCTGCTCAATGTGGCCGTCGCCCCCAGCTTGCTGGCCAAGGCGGCTTTGGCATAAACCATCGAACTGGCTGAGCGCATCGAGCCTTCCAGGCCTTGTACAACCGCCTTACGGGCATCGCCGCCGAGATCCATGAACTTGGGCAAAGCCGTCGCGGCCAGAATGCCAAGAATGACGATGACGACAATCAATTCAATCAGGGTAAAACCTTGAGCGCGTTTCATACCTTCCTCCAAGAAATTTATAACCACTCGTAATTGCCTAGCGGCAGCAAGGATAACGCATCTACCATGGGGTTGACACGCTGCAAACCGTCGCGGATCTCGACCCGCCAACGAATTTCGTTTTTCGCGGCAGCATCGAGGCGACGAAAACCAGCCGACTGATTAAGGTGGTACACCAACTCACCGCGTGTACTATCGAAATACCACGAGCCGGGCTGTAGACGTGCGCCATCGATTTCCTTGAATTCACCCAGATATCCGAGGGGCGGCGACTTGAGAAAACGGACCGGGTTACCACCGATCAGGTCGGCGGTATCCTCGCCCCGATGATTGATCAGGCGCTGGGCTATTTCGGATAACAAGCCAGTCCGCAGGCTCATCACCGTCAGCTCGACACTGAGCTTTTCCGCCTGTGCCTGCTGATGGCGAACCGCGTAAAGGAAACTTCCAACCAACAGCGCAAACAGGATGCTGACCAACACAAATTCCAGGCGGGTCAGGCCGGCCTGCCGTGTTTTGCCGTGCATCAGGCTTTCCCCATACTGACTTTGCCCATGTCCCACATCGGCACAAAAATTCCGAGCGCCAGGACCAGAACCAGCACCCCCAGGAAGACGATAAGAATCGGCTCGATCTGCTGGCTCAGGGTTTTCAATTCGTATTCGACCTCGCGCTGATACATCTCGGCGATTTCCTGCATCATCTCGTCGAGCGAGCCAGACTCTTCACCGACCGCAATCATCTGCAACACCACCGGCGTAAAAATCCCGGTGCCAATAGCCGCACGTAACATGCTTTCACCACGCTCAACACTGCGCCGCATCTTGGTCAGGCGTTCGGTCATGTAGGCGTTATCCATCGTCTGCGCCACATTGCTCAAGGCCTGGATGATGGGCACACCACTGCGCGACGCCAAAGCAAAACTGCGTGAAAAACGGGCCAAGGTCGCTTTGGTGACAATCTTGCCGGCAATTGGAATTTGCAGCTTGATACGATCCCACAAATACTGACCACGCGGCGTCGCCACCCAGGCCCGGAAGGCGAAGACCACCGCCACCCCGGCTGCCAGCAGATACGGCCACCAAGTCACCATAAAATTGGAAAAACCAATCAGCATTTTGGTCATCAATGGCAATTCGGCCTTCATGTTCTCGAAAACCTTGGCAAACGCCGGGATCACCCAGACATTGACCACAACAATCGCCATCCCCATCGCCGCAATAACGAAAGAGGGGTAACGCAGGGCCGAACTGACCTGCTCGCGCATGAAGCGCTCGAATTCCATGTGGTGATAAAGGCGCAGGAAAACCTCTTCCAGCTGACCGGTCATTTCGCCGACCCGCACCATGGACAAGTAGAAGCTGGGAAACACCTTGGGGTGACGAGCCAGCGCCGCCGACAACTCGCGGCCGGCATCCAGACTGTCCCGCAAATCCTGTAACAAGGCCTTCATCGGCTTGCTGGTCGACGATTCCTGCAAGCCCGTCAAGGCCCGCAAAATCGGCACACCGGCTTTCAGCAGGGAATAAAGCTGCCGGCTGAACAGCAGCACATCGGTGTGCACCACCTTCTCCTTGAACCACTCGGCCGGAACGAAGGCCGGCGCCGCGCTCGCCACCTTGCCGGGCTTGATGTCTAGCGGCGTGATGCCCTTGCCACGCAATTCGTCGGCCAACGCCGCCGCCGACACACCCTCGCTGCTGCCCCTAACCGCCGCGCCGCTCGCATCCCGCCCCTTCCAGTCGAAAGCTGGCACCGCTTAATCCTCGAACTGGTTGCTGATTTTCATCGCTTCTTCGACCGTCGTCCGGCCAGCCACGACCAAACGCACGGCGTCGCGGCGCAACGTTTCGCCATTCATTTGCTGACGGGCTACCTGCATGAAAATGCCAGGATCGCCGTCGTTGACCGCGTCCACCACTGCACCGCTCATTTCAAGAAATTCATAGACCCCGGTTCGGCCCTGGTAACCCATCTGGTTGCAATGACTACACCCGCGGCCTTTCTGATAGGAATGGGTGCCGAGCTGATCACCCAGTTCATAACGCAGCCAGGCGTATTCGGCGGGCGTCGGCGTATAGGGTTCAGCGCATTCCTTACAGATCACCCGCACCAGGCGCTGGGCCAGCACCAGATGCACCGACAAGGCCACCATGTAGCGCGGCACGCCCATATCAAGCAGGCGAATTGGTGTACTGGCCGCATCGTTGGTGTGCAAGGTCGATAACACCAGATGACCGGTCATCGCCGCCCGCATCCCGATTTCGGCCGTTTCCTGGTCACGCATTTCACCGACCAGCACGACATCCGGATCCTGACGCAGCACCGTGCGCAACACCCGGGAGAAGGTCAGGCCAATTTTTTCCTGGACCTGGACCTGGTTGAGGCCCGGCAGGCGATATTCAACCGGATCTTCAGCCGTAATCAGCTTGCTGTCCGTGCTGTTCAACTCGTTCAAAGCAGCGTACAGCGTCGTCGTTTTACCCGAACCCGTCGGCCCGGTCACCAGCACCATGCCACTGGGGCGAGACAAGGCCTTGCGCAAGGCACGCAGAACGCGCTCCGGCATCGCCACCTTGTCGAGCGACATCAGGCCACCATTCTGAGCCAGCAAACGCATGACCACCGATTCGCCATACTGGGTTGGCAAGGTAGAAATCCGCACATCGACGCTGCTTTGACGCACCTGCATGTTGAAACGACCATCCTGCGGCAGTCGTTTCTCGGAAATATCGAGCCCGGACATCAGTTTCAAGCGCAAGGCCACGGCTGAGGCAATTTTTGGATCAGCCTCGGTCTGCACATGCAAGACGCCGTCAATCCGGAAACGGATGCGCAACGATTTTTCCTGGGGCTCGATATGCATGTCGGAAGCACGCAAGCGCATCGCTTCCTCGAACACCGTCTGCAGCAGTTTAACGACCGGCGCATCCTCGCCACTGGCTGTCAGGCCCAGCATGTCGCCAAATTCGATCGGCATGTCACCGATGTCTGCGGTCAACTCCTTGGCCAGGCCGGAAATCTCTTCACCCCGGGTGTAACAACGCTCGATCAGGCCGAGCAGTTGCGTTTCAACCACCACGGCGATTTCAATATCGGAACGCAGCAAGCGCGTCACTTCGTCGTAGGCCTGCAAGTCCGTCGGATCGGACAAACCGACCATGAAGCGACCGTCGGACAATTGCTGCAGAACCAAGGCCCGGAAACGCCGGGCGGCGGCTTCCGGCAGGCGGGCAATCAGTTTCAGATCCGGGGTAAAAGACTTCAGATCAACGTACTGCACCCGCAACTGACGCGCCAGCGCCTGAGCAATCTGCGCCTCGGAAACAAAACCGCTATCGACAAAGACTCGCCCCAGCTTACGCCCGGTGGCTTTCTGTTGTTCGAGGGCATTCTTCAGTTGTTCCTCGGTCAGCAAGCCCTGCTGTATCAGCAGGTCGCCAAGCCGGATTTTCTGCGGGGGGGGCATCCCGTCCTCCAAAACGCCTTAAGAAACGTCGTTAACAATATGAAATTGCAACAAGTCTGAACATTAGACGGTTTTGTCAGGGGCGACAAGCCGCGCCACCCCATGCGCCGGAGACAGCGCGGCTTAGCGGTGACGACTGCCGGTGTGATGCTGCTGCGGTCGACCGCCCTTGGCGGGTGTTTTCTGCCCTTGCGGACGCCCCTGCCCCTGCGGCTTGCGCGGCGGGCGCGGTGGCTGCACCGGACGTGGTGCCGCCGTAGCCGACGGCTCGAAGCCTTCGATCACCAGCCGCTCCAGGCTACGCTTGATCAACTTCTCGATATCCTTGAGTTGCGGTCGTTCATCGTGACAGACCAGTGAAATGGCCTCGCCTTCCATGCCAGCGCGACCGGTACGACCGATGCGGTGCACGTAATCCTCGGCGACATTGGGTAATTCGTAATTAATGACGTACGGCAAGGCATCGATATCGATGCCACGGGCAGCGATGTCGGTCGCCACCAGCGCCACCAGCTTGCCGTCCTTGAATTCGGACAAGGCGCGGGTGCGTGCCCCTTGCGATTTGTCACCGTGAATCGCCGCCGACTTGATGCCTGCTTTGTCCAGCGTTTTAGCCAACGCATCAGCCCCATGCTTGGTGCGGGCAAAAACCAGCACCTGGTTGAGGCCACGGCTTTCGAACAGATGCTTGAGCAAATCCTTTTTTTGTTCGCGGTTGGTTTCAATCACGCGCTGCGTCACCGTTTCGGCCGCCGTGTTGCGCGGCGCAACATCGACCGAGGCCGGGTTGTGCAGCAAACCGCCGGCCAGTTCGCGGATGTCCGGCGAGAAGGTTGCCGAGAACATCAGGTTCTGGCGCGCCTTCGGCAGCAGCGCAATCACCTTGCGAATATCGCGGATGAAGCCCATGTCGAGCATGCGATCAGCTTCATCAAGCACGAAAATCTCGATGGCGGACAGGTCGACCGTGCGCTGCTGCACATGATCGAGTAAACGGCCCGGCGTAGCGACCAGGATGTCGATGCCGCGGCGCAGGTTGGCGATCTGCGGATTGATGCCGACGCCACCGAAAACGGCCAGCGAATTGACTGGCAAATATTTGCCGTAAGTACGAACGCTTTCCTCGACCTGAATGGCCAGCTCGCGGGTCGGCACCAGGACCAGCACGCGCGGCGTCTTGGCGACACGGGTCAGGCGGTCATTCGGTCCGCTGGCTAGACGATGCAGGATGGGCAGGGTGAAACCAGCGGTCTTGCCAGTACCCGTCTGGGCCGTGGCCATCAGGTCACGGCCGGTCATCACGGCGGGAATCGCCTGTTGCTGAATAGGGGTCGGGGTGTCGTAGCCCTGTTCGGCCACGGCGCGCTGGATTTCGGCCTTGAGGCCGAGTTCTGAAAATTGCATGGAAACTCCGGAGAAAAATAGCCGGGGCCCTTGGCTGGAATCAGTTTCGGTCCAGGCGATCCGGAAAAAAGTGAGTGGCGGCTGGCATACGATGACCGACCTTCGTGCCGCGGCGCGCATTCTAACACTGGGCAGGTATCGCACTCAGATAATCGGGAAACGAAACCGCCGGTGAAGCTGAGCGGCACCGCAGCCCAACCAACAAGGCAGGATTAAAAACCGATAAAACAATTGCTTTTCCAATTATTTGGACGGTAGACCATGGAAATAAAAAAGGGCTTTTAGCGTTAAAAAGGGCACCTGGAGTCCTGCTGCGTTGTCACATCACGGCAACACCCGGCACCGACAATGCCGCTCCTTCGTTTTTTTGCACTGCACCATGCCATTCCTGACCGACCGATACCGCCGCCTGGCGGCCTGCCTTGCCCTGTTTGCTTGGCCCTGCCTGGCCGCCGCTGCCCCCGCCAGCAAAGCCATCGTTATCGCGCATCCGGCTGACCTGAGTGGCCCGGGGGCCGACTTCAGCCGTGATTACACGCTCGGTGCCAAAGTGTATTTCGACCATATTAACGGCCAAGGTGGCATCAACGGGCGCCGCCTGCTTTATCGCAGCGTCGACACCACCGGCAAGCTCAGCCAGGGGGTGGCCACCGCGCACGCCATGCGTGAGGCTGGCGCTCAGGTCTTGTTCGGGATTAGCGGCGATCAGTTGGTCGATGAACTGGCCCGCGACCCCCAATGGCGCACCGCCGGCATCCCGCTGTTCGGCGTGATTGCCGCCAGCGACGGTGCGGCCGGAGCCATCCCGTTGCGCGCCAGCCGCAGCGATGAAGTGCGGGCGATGATTCGTCAATTGGCGAGCATGGGGGTGGTCAATTTCGGGCTGATCGTTGACCGCAATCGCGCTGCCGAGACCGAACGCCAGATTCAGGCGGTGGCCGCCGAATCCGGCGCCAGAATCACCATCAGCCAGCGACTGGATGGCAACGATCCCCATGCGCCGGACAAGTTGGCGCAGATCGTGGCGGCCGCGCGGCCGCAAGCGCTGATCGTCATCGCCGACACGCTAGCCGCTGCCCAGGTTTTCCAGCGCTATCGACCACTTGATCCCGGCGCGTTTCTCTGTGCGCCGGCCGAGGTCAATATCCGCACCCTGATTTCCATTCTCGGCCCCAACACGGCGCGCGGCCTGATCGTCAGCCAGGTTGTCCCCAACCCGGCCGGGATCAGCGAATTGGCGCGCGAGCATCGCAAACTGATGGAAAAATATGCTGATGAACCCGCCTCGCAAGCCACGCTGGAAGGCTTCGTTGCTGCCAAGGCCCTGGTCCGCACCCTGCAGCAGCGCGATGGGAATGCCCCTGACGGTCCACTTCGCCCACAAGGAAAATGGGATCTCGGTGGCTATACGCTGGACTTTTCTACGGGCCAGCGTGCCTCGCGTTTTGTCGAATTAACGGTCGTCGACCGTAACGGCCGCTTGCTGCGCTAAGCCAGGCAGCCCGCCGCCGGCGGGCTCAGCGGCCGCCGTCGATGTAGTAATCGACCCGGCCGCGCGGCGCCAGGTATTCGACAACGTCGAGCGGCAGCTTGGCCGGGCTGACCGCACCTTCGATCCTGACCTCGGCCTCGCGCAAATCGAGCAGCAAGGCCTCGTTGCGCGGCACACTCGGATCATGCAGCAGGATCAGGGGGTGCAACAGATCCTGACTATTGGTTTCCACCACCAGACCGATGCTGCCGTCGCTGAGGGCGACAAAGCAGCCGGGCGGATAGACGCCGATCGCCTTGACGAAAATCTGCAGCAAGGCCGGATCGTAGCGCCCCCCTTCCTTCTTGAACATCAGGGAAACCGCTTCGGCCGGCGTGCGCGCCGTGCTGAGGTCAAAAGGGTTGCACAGGTTGTCGTAGCGATTGGCAATGGCAACGATGCGTGCCAGTCGCGGAATCTTGGCATCGGCCAGATGATTGGGGAAACCACTGCCATCCCAGTATTCATGGTGACAGGCGATGATGTTCTTAACGGGTAAGGGCAAGTCCTTGATCAGCGCGGCATGTTTGATGCCGTAACCGACATGCGCTTGGTAGAACTGCTCCTCGGCGTGCGTGCGCTGCGTATTGCGCAAGACCCGCGACGGCACGTCGGCCTTGCCAATATCGTGCAGCATGGCGCCCAGGCCCAGCAGTTGCAGTTGCCCTTCATCCAGCCCGGTCTGCTTGCCGATCAGCAAGGAGAGCACGGCCACATTCATCGCGTGGTAGGCCAGACCGGCTTCCTTGACCTTCATGTTGACCAGATGGACGGCAACGCTTTCCTGAGCCAGCAAGGGGCCGACCAGCCGGCCAACGGCCGACTTGGCACGGCTGAAGCACTCGTTGGGACGACTGTCCAGTTCGCGCAGGATGTCGCCCAGACCATTGGCTTCCTGCTCGAACAAGCGTTCGCAGCGGGCCAGGCCTTCACGCTGCGCCAGAACGCGGGCACTGCGCTGGCGCTTGACGTCGAGCATCGATTGCAAGACTGCTGAAGAAAAATCCTCTTCCTCTTCATGCGCCGGCTGTTCGGGTAGCGGTTGCACCGTACTACGCGCTGGGTCCCATTCGATCTCGGTCAAACCGAGCGAGCGCAAGACCTTGATCTGTTCCGCACTGGCCAGGCGAAAACGATTCAACAGGAACGGGTGGTCGAGCCAGCCGATATCGCCCAGGGAAATGAAAACCCCGGGCTGCAGGCGGTCGACCGCGACCGTGTGTTTCATCCGCCGATCAGACCCAGCCCACGCGCCAGATCGGCCTGCAGATCTTCAAGCGCTTCCAGACCGACGGCAACGCGCAGCAAGCCTTCGCTGATCCCCGCCGCCGCCCGCGCTTCTGGCGAAATTCGGCCATGCGTGGTCGACGCCGGATGGGTAATAGTGGTCTTGGTATCGCCCAGATTGGCCGTGATCGACAGCAAGCGGCAGTGATCGACGACCTGCCAGGCGGCCGCCCGCTCGCCCTTGACGACGAAAGAGACAATGGCTCCGCCGCTGCGCTGCTGGCTTTGCGCCAGCGCATGCTGCGGGTGCGACGGCAGACCGGGATAAAACACCCGTTCGACCTGCGGCTGCGCTTCCAGCCACTGCGCCAGTTGCAAAGCCTGGGCGCTTTGCGCCTCGACCCGCAATTTGAGCGTCTCCATCCCCTTGAGCAGCACCCAGGCATTGAAGGCGGACAAGGTCGGCCCCGCGGTGCGTAGGTACTTGAATACTTCTTCAGTCAGCTTTTTCGGCCCGCACACCGCGCCGCCGAGCACGCGGCCCTGACCATCCAAATATTTGGTCGCCGAATGGACGACCAGATCGGCCCCCATGTCCAGCGGCCGTTGCAGGATGGGCGTGCAGAAGCAGTTATCAACCGCGACCAGGATGTCGTGGGCGTGCGCAATCGCGGTCAACGCCCGCAGGTCGGCAATTTCGGTCAGCGGATTGGAGGGCGTTTCCAGGAAAAACAGCTTGGTTTCCGGGCGAATCGCCGCTTCCCATTGCGTCGGGTCGGTATGTGACACGAAGGTGGTCGTGATACCGGTGCGCGACAGGATGTTGTTAAACAGCTGCACGGTGGCACCGAACAGGCTGTTCGAGGCGACGATGTGGTCACCCTGCTTGAGGTGCGCCAGGCAGAGGGCCATGATCGCCGACATGCCGCTGGCGGTGGCCACGCAATCCTCCGCCCCTTCAAGGGCAGCCAGGCGCTCTTCGAACATGGTGACGGTAGGATTGGAAAAGCGGGCATAGACATTGCCCACTTCTTCGCCGGAAAACCGCCTGGCCGCCTGGGCGGCACTCTCGAAAACGAAGCTGGAGGTCAGGTACAGGGCTTCGCCATGCTCACCGAACTGGCTGCGCTCCTGACCGGCACGAACGGCCAGCGTTTCTGCCCGGTACGCCGGGTCGACCGCAAACTTGGCCATCACTCCTGCCCGCCATTGGCCAGACCGAGCACCATCTGCTGCGAATCACGGTTGTCACCGTCGTCGTCATTCTTGGTGGGCTTGGGATTGCTGCGCTTGCCTTCGACGGCATCAAGGTAGTAGTCGTCAATATCACCGGTGATATAGCAACCATCGAAGCAGGAGGCGTCAAAGACCGTGAGGTCACTGCGCAGCTTGCTGATCGACTGCTTGAGCGCCTCGATATCCTGATAGACCAGCGCGTCAGCACCGATTTCGGCCGCGATCTGGGCGTCCGTGCGACCCGTGGCGATCAGCTCGGCGCGGGTCGGCATGTCGATGCCGTAGACATTGGGAAAACGCACTGGCGGTGCGGCAGAGGCAAAGTAAACCTTGACCGCCCCGGCGGCGCGCGCCATCTCGACGATCTCATGACTGGTCGTGCCACGGACGATGGAGTCATCGACCAGCAGCACTCGCTTGCCCTTGAATTCCTGACCGACGGTATTGAGCTTCTGGCGCACCGATTTCTTGCGCATGGCCTGACCGGGCATGATGAAAGTGCGGCCAACGTAGCGGTTCTTGACGAAGCCTTCACGGAAGGGAATGTTCAGCACATGGGCCAATTGCATGGCCGAAGGCCGACTGGAATCAGGGATGGGAATCACCACATCGATTTCATCGACCGGAATGACGCTCTTGACTTTTTCGGCCAGTAACTCACCCATCGCCAGCCGCGCCTCATACACCGGCACGCGGTCAATGACGGTATCCGGCCGAGCCAGATAGACATATTCGAAAATGCATGGCGCGTACATCGGCTGTTGCGCACACTGCCGGGCATGTAATTGATGATTGAAGTCAACGAACACCGCTTCACCGGGCTCGATGTCACGAATCACCTGGAAACCCAGCGTATCAAGCGCCACCGACTCGGACGAGACCAGATATTCCATGCCTTGCGGGGTTTCGTTCTGGCCATAGATCAAGGGCCGAATGCCGTGCGGATCGCGGAAAGCCAGCAAACCGTAACCGGCAATCAGGGCGACGACGGCATAGGCCCCGCGGCAACGGCGATGAACGCCCGCGACGGCCTGAAAAATGCTATCAACATCCAGCTCATAGCCATGCGCCGCCGACTGCAGCTCATGGGCCAGCACATTGAGCAGCACTTCCGAATCGGAATTGGTATTGATGTGACGACGATCCATGCGGAACATCTCGTCCTTCAACTGTTCAGCATTGGTCAGGTTACCGTTGTGGCCGAGCACGATACCGAAGGGAGAATTGACGTAAAACGGCTGCGCCTCGGCAAAATTGTAGGCCGAACCCGCCGTCGGATAACGCACGTGGCCAATACCGCAATTGCCCGGCAGTGCCCGCATGTTGCGGGTACGGAAGACATCACGGACCAGCCCCGGCCCCTTGTGCAGGTGAAAGGTATTACCCTCCGCCGTGGCGATGCCCGCCGCATCCTGGCCACGGTGCTGCAGCACCATCAGGCCATCGTAAAGCAACTGGTTAACCGGCGTTGTCGCCACTACCCCAAGAATCCCGCACATGATTTACCTGCCTAGCTGAATCGAATTCGTTTTGCCAAATCGTCCGGCAGCCAGGGTCTGACTGCCAGGACAGCTGTTTCCAGAGGCGCCGACAAAGTCGCGCCTTTCCACCACGGCTGGCTCGGGGCAGCCGTCATGCCACCCAGGCCTACCAGCAATAAAGTCACCAGCACGCCCCGCGCCAAGCCAAACAACATGCCCAGAAGACGGTCCGACACCGACAGGCCCAGGGCCTGCACCATGCTGCGAATCGCCAGGCGGACCAGCGCCATGACGACCAGCACGCCAATGAATACCGTGACACAACCGGCCAGTGTGCGCAGCATCGGATCCGTCAGCAGACCCACAAAAAGCATCTCGCCTGCCTGACTGCCATATTCGGCCGCCGCCATGGCACCGAGGCCCCAGGCCAGCAGCGCCAGAATTTCGCTGACCACACCCCGCCACAAACCGAACAACAGGGAGAGGCCGACAATGCCGATCACCCCATAATCAAACCACGTCATGGCTTGGCCGATACCACGCCGGAGACGCCAATACGCTGCATTTTCTTGAGAGCCGCTTCAGCCGCCTCACGGCTCGGGAAAGGCCCGGCCCGCACCCGCGTTTTCTGGCCCTGCAGCGTGTTCAACGGCTCAGTAAAAACCTTGATGCCCTGCTCGCCGAGCTTGGTTTTCAGATTGCGGACATTGGCTTCATTGGAAAAAGCCCCAATCAGGATCAGATAGCCGCTAGCACTGGCGAGCGGCGCTTTGGCATCGGGCGAACGACCGGCCAGGATGGCGGCGGCCCGCCGAGCTTCGTCGTCCAGGGCAACGGAGGGCTCGGCCGCTTCGGGTCGCGGCGGGGCTTTGACAACCGGCTTGCCGGGGATCGACGATTGCGCGGTGGTTTTTTCACTGATCGACGGGTCGACCGCAACAGGCGGATCAATGAGACGGGCAGGCGCGGCGACTGCAGGCGGTTTGCTGGTCAATACGGCCGGCGGTGCCTGCTCGGCCGGCAGCGACTCACGCCCCGGGTCACTGGCGGCAGGTGCCGGCTGCGGTTCGACCGGCGCCAGATTGGGGGTAAATGGCTTGGCATCCTGGCCAGGAATGCGGATATCCAGATCCTGCACGGGTGCTCGCGGATCGTGGTCCATCAGCAGCGGCAGAACCAGGGCCACCAGCGACGCAAAAAACACCGCGCCGACCAGACGGCGGCGGGCGCGTTTCTTGAGTTGCAACTGGGCGTCGTTATCTTCCATTTATCGCGCTTCTGCCAAGCGCCTCCAGGGCGCCGGCGACCGTGTAGAACGAACCAAAGGCCAGGATTCTATCACTTTCGGCAGCCTGGCTCCGGGCCGCCTGCATGGCTTGCAACGCACTCTCATAGCAATGAATCTCGCCCCCCAATGCACCGGCCGTGATCAAGTCGGCCAGATGGGCGGCCGTCGCACCCCGCGGCCCGCCCAGGGTGGCCAGATGCCAGTGATCGACCCGGCCACGCAAGGGCTGGAGCGATGCCGCAATATCCTTGTCGGCCAGCATGCCAAGCACGGCATGGGTCCGATCGAAAAAGCCCATGTTCGACAGATTGTCCGCCAGCACCTTGATCGCCTGCGGGTTGTGGCCAACATCCAGAACGATGGCCGGCTTGCCCGGTACCACCTGAAAACGGCCGCTCAATTCGGTTTCGATCAAGCCGGGCCGAATGGCCTGCATGGTGACCGGCAACTGGCCGGCGATGGCATCCAGCACGGCCAGGGCCAGCGTGGCGTTGAATAATTGGGCCGGGCCACGCAAACCCGGATAGGCCAGGGTCCGCTTGTGGATAGTTGCCCCTTGCCGACACCACCAACGCCATTGCAGACGATTTTCCGCCGCTTCGGCCGCAGGTCGCTCAAAACCAAAATCACGGCCGATCAGGCGCAGGTCGGCCCCAATATTTTCGGCGTGGTCGAGCAGGCTTTGTGGCGGCTCTGGGTCGGCGCACAAGGCCGGTTTGCCGGCGCGAAAAATACCCGCCTTCTCGAAACCGATCGATTCGCGATCCGGCCCCAGCCAGTCCATGTGATCCAGCGCAATGGTGGTCAACACCGAAACGCTTGGTTCATAGGCGTTGACCGCGTCCAAGCGCCCGCCCAAACCCACTTCGAGAATGATGGCGTCAACACCCGCAGCGGCGAAGACTTCCCAGGCGGCCAGGGTGCCAAATTCAAAATAGGTCAGCGCTACCCCACCCGCTTGCTGGCGCGCCGCTTCAACCCGCTCGAACGCCGCGCACAGCGCCTCGTCTGCCACCGGCCGACCATTCAAGCGCACCCGCTCGTTGTAGGACAGGATGTGCGGCGAGCTGTAGCAAGCAACCTGATAGCCGGCACGATCGATAATGTTTTCCAGGTAGGCGCAGGTCGACCCCTTGCCATTGGTCCCACCGACCGTGATGACAGGACAGAATTCGTGCTGTCCTAGCACCTGCTTGACCCGCAGGATACGATCCAGGCCCAGTTCGATGCCGGCCTGCCCTTTGGGATGCAGGCCTTCGAGATGGGCCAGCCAGTCTGTTTTAGTCATTTGCGGCGAATACGAAGTGATAGGCACTGAGCGGCCCGTCTTTTGCTCATCAAGCGATCAACAACTGACCAGACGCACCGTCAGGCGGCGGCGGGCAGTTTCTGCAGCAGGGCCAGAACACGCGCCACCTGATCGCGTAGGTCGCGGCGGTCGACGATCATGTCGATCGCGCCCTTTTCGAGCAGAAATTCAGAACGCTGGAAGCCTTCCGGTAATTTTTCGCGCACCGTCTGCTCGATGACCCGCGGCCCGGCAAAACCGATCAGGGCATTCGGCTCGGCCATCACCACATCACCGACAAAGGCGAAGGATGCCGAAACGCCGCCCATCGTCGGATCGGTCAGAATGGAGATATAAGGCAAGCCCGCTTCCGACAGTTTGGTCAGGGCTGCCGTCGTCTTGGCCATCTGCATCAGTGAGAACAAGCCTTCCTGCATGCGCGCCCCCCCCGATGCGGTAATGGAGACGAAGGGGGTCTGCTGCTCGATGGCCGTCTGAACGCCGCGCACGAAACGCTCGCCGAGCACCGAGCCCATCGAGCCGCCCATAAAATCGAATTCAAAGGCTGCAGCCACCACCGGCAAGGTCTTGATGGCCCCCTGCAAAACGACCAAGGAATCGCTCTCGCCGCTAAGCCGATGCGCTTCCATCAGGCGATCAGGATATTTTTTTGAGTCCTTGAATTTCAGGCTATCGACCGGCAACACCTCGGCACCGATCTCGAATCGGCCCTGATCGTCGAGCAGGTAATCCAGTCGCTGACGCGCATTGATGCGGTGGTGATGCGCGCATTTCGGACAAACCTGCTGGTTGTTGGCCAGATCGGTCGCATAAAGCACCGCCTCACAGGCCGGGCACTTGCTCCACAAGCCTTCCGGCAGCGCGCCCCGGCGTTGGACGCCCAGTTCACGCTTGATTTTCGGGGGTAAAAGTTTAGTCAACCAGCTCATTTTTTCACCTCATCCACACCACGACGAATATCCGCAACCAGCATCTTGACATTGGCACAGGCGGTTTCTGCGGTCGACTGCTCGATTTCTTCAATAATCCGGCTACCGACAACGACCGCATCGGCAAAGGCAGCGATGCGCGCAGCAGTTTCTGCATTGCGGATACCGAAGCCGACACCGACCGGCAGGCCGGTTTTCTCGCGAATGGCCGGCAGACGCTCGGCGACTGCCGCAACGTTGAGCGCACCGGAGCCGGTCACCCCGGCCAGCGACACGTAATAGACATAGCCGCTGGCAATCTTTGCGACCTGGGCGATGCGTTCCGCGGTCGACGTCGGTGCGATCAGGAAAATCGGATCCATGCCGTTCGCCTGCATCGCCGCACCGAAGTTTTCAGCTTCCTCCGGCGGGTAATCGACGACAAGTACACCATCGACCCCGGCGGTCGATGCGGCCGCCGCGAACTTTTCCAGCCCCATCGCCTCGATTGGGTTGGCATAGCCCATCAGTACCACCGGCGTGCTGTGATCCGTCTGGCGAAAATCGACCACCAGCTGCAATACCTTGCGCAGCGTCATGCCCCTGGCCAGCGCACGTTCGGAGGCACGCTGGATGGTCGGGCCGTCGGCCATCGGATCGGAGAACGGGACGCCCAGTTCGATGACGTCGGCACCGGCCTCGACCAGCGCATGCATCAGTGGCAGCGTCAGCACAGCATCCGGGTCACCAGCGGTGATGAAGGGAATCAGCGCCTTGCGGCCTTCGGCATTGAGCCGGTCAAAAGCGGATTTGATGCGCGACATATCAGAACACGATCCCGGATTTTTCGGCCACGGTATGCATGTCCTTGTCACCCCGGCCGGAGAGGTTGACCAGCAAAATCTTGTCCTTGGCCAGCGTCGGTGCCAGCTTGGCGGCATAGGCCAGTGCATGGCTCGATTCCAGCGCCGGGATAATGCCTTCGATGCGGCACAGCGTATGGAAGGCCTCCAGCGCTTCGCTGTCGGTCACCGGCTGGTATTCGGCCCGCCCGAGATCTTTCAGCCAGGCGTGTTCCGGGCCGACGCCGGGGTAATCGAGGCCGGCCGACACCGAATGCGTCTCGATGATCTGGCCATCTTCATCCTGCAGCAGATAGGTGCGGTTACCGTGCAGCACGCCGGGCACACCGGCGGTCAGCGACGCCGAATGACGACCGGTATCCATGCCGTCGCCGGCCGCTTCGACGCCGATCAGGCGCACACCGTCGACGTTGATGTAGGGATAAAAAATGCCCATGGCGTTGGAACCGCCGCCAACACAGGCGATCACCGCATCCGGTTGGCGCCCGGCCATTTCCGGCATCTGCTCAATGCATTCCTCGCCGATGATCTTCTGGAAATCGCGGACCAGCATCGGGTACGGGTGCGGGCCGGCCACCGTGCCGATGATGTAGAAAGTGTTGTGGATGTTGGTCACCCAGTCGCGCATCGCTTCGTTGAGGGCATCTTTCAGCGTCTTCGAACCGGATTCGACCGGCACGACGGTGGCGCCGAGCAGCTTCATCCGGTAGACGTTGGCGGCCTGACGCTTGACATCCTCGCTACCCATGTAAACCACGCATTCCATGCCGTAGCGGGCGGCAACGGTGGCCGTCGCCACGCCGTGCTGGCCGGCGCCGGTTTCGGCGATAACCCGTGGCTTGCCCATGCGACGGGCGAGCATGGCCTGGCCAATGCAGTTGTTTACCTTGTGGGCGCCGGTGTGATTCAGGTCCTCACGCTTGAGGTAGATCTGTGCCCCGCCCAGTTGCTCGGACCAACGCTTGGCGTGGTAGATCGGCGACGGCCGGCCGACGAAATGCTTCAGTTCGTATTCGTACTCGGCACGAAAGGCCGGATCGGCCTGGGCGGCCGCATAGGCGGCTTTCAGTTCATCGAGCGCGCCAAACAGCGTCTCGGCCACGAACACACCACCGTAAGGACCAAAATGGCCCTTGGCGTCAGGGAAGTTATATTGACTCATCGGCTTTCCGTACTGCCGCCACGAAGGCAGCGATTTTTTGGTGATCCTTGATGCCCTTGCTCGTTTCGACACCGGAAGAGACGTCGACCGCCAGCGGCCGGACGCGTTCCATGGCGTCGCCGACGTTGTCTGCGGTCAACCCGCCGGATAGCACCAAAAAGCCCGGCAGACCCGGTGGAATCAGCGTCCAGTCAAAGACATGGCCGCCGCCACCGTAGCCGTCGACAAAGGCATCCAGCAACAAACCGCGAGCGTCGGGAAACGAGCGGGCGAATTCTACCAGATCGAGCCCCGGCCTCACCCGTGCCGCACGTAGCCAAGGTCTTGAAAACTGACGGCAATACACCGCATCTTCGTCGCCATGAAACTGCAGCAGACTGATCGGCGCCGTCTCACAAGCGGCCCGGACGACGGCCGGTGCCTCGTTGACGAACAGACCGACCACCTCGACAAAGGGCGGCACCCGACGGGCCAATTCGGCGGCCCGCTGCGGTGTCACATAACGCGGGCTGGGGGGATAAAACACAAAACCAAGGGCGTCAGCACCTGCGGCCACTGCGGCATCGACATCGGCCTCACGGGTCAGGCCACAGATTTTGATGCGGGTTTTCATGAAACGTCACCTTTCTTGCGGTCCACCCGAAATCAGGGTCATTTTGCCGTCGACCGCGCTGAGCGCTCAGCCGAGCAGGCCGTCAATCAAATCATCGGTCGGCGCCGGCAGGCCCCAGTGCGGCTCGTAAACCGGACCGCGAAAATACAGGCCATCAGGCGAAAAGGTCGGCGCTGCCTGCGTACGGTCTTTCATCTGCAACAAGGCATCGATCCACTCGGGCGACGCGGCACCCTTGCCGACATGGACCAGACTGCCGACCAAATTGCGCACCATGTGGTGCAGGAAGGCGCTCGCCGCGAAATCGAAAACCAGCAAGGCGCCGGATTGGCGGACACTGGCCGTGCTCATCGTTTTGATCGGCGACTTAGCCTGGCATTGCGCGGCGCGAAACGCCGAAAAATCTTGCTCGCCGAGCAGTCGACCGCAAGCATCTTGCATCGCCGGCAAATCGAGCGGCAGATGAAACCAGCCGACCCGCCCCTGCCATAGCCCCGGGCGCTGCGGGCGGTTAAGTAACAGATAGCGATAACGCCGGCCGTGGGCGCTGAAACGGGCATGGAATTCGTCGGCCACCGGTTGCGCCCAGCGCACCGCCACGCCATCGGGCAGATTGGCGTTGACGCCACGCACCCAGGCCGTCAGCGGGCGCGCCACCGGCGCGTCGAAATGGACCACCTGCTGCGTCGCATGGACGCCCGCATCGGTTCGCCCGGCGCACATGGTGCTGACGGGCTGCCCGGCAATCCCCGCCAGGGCAGCTTCCAGCGCATCCTGCACCGTACCGCCCCCCGCCTGGCTCTGCCAGCCGCGAAAAGCCGTCCCGCAATATTCCACGCCAAGGGCAATTCTCACGCCAGCCATACTCCGATCAAGCCGGCGAATGCGGTGATGACCACGATGGCATCGCGCGTCCGCCAGGCTACTTGTTCAATCTGCACCGTACTTGTCCCCAAATGGGCGTCAGGCATGCGTGCCAGCATCTGTCGCCAATTGCCACGATCTACGGTCGACGTCGCCAGATGACCCAAAACCAGCGCCACGCGCACCACCAGGCGCTCGGTATCGATCCCCAGCCGCCGCCAGCCACGCAGCAACCCCCACAAACCGCCCAACAAGCCTTGACTGCCCAAGCGGGCAAACAACCAGGCCAGACAGCCCAGCATCAGGAGCAAGCGCAAGCCATGCAGATGGGCCTGCGCCATGCCTTCCAGCGTCGGCGCCCACGGCCAGTCCAGCCAGGCTTCCCCCGGCGTGTTGTAAGCCAGAATCAGCCACAGACTGAGCAACAGCCAGCGCGAACGACGGACATAGGCCCACCAGGCGGCCCACAAGGTCGGCTGCAGCAGTAGGGCGATAGCCAGTATCGTCAATCCGCTATAGCCGACACACTGCACCAGCAGAACGGTAATCAACCAGGCCAGCAAGAGCGCGGAGGGATGCACGGACCGCCCTGCTCAAAAAGGACACGGCCCCGGATGGGGCCATGTCTGCGAATCACGCGCGGTCATCAATGACCAATGCGTTCCATCATTTCGCCCGCCAGGGCCACCAGATCGTCCGTGCCTTCGCTCTGGACTTCTTGCAGCAACTCACGAGCGCCTTCCAGATCGCCCATTTCTTCGTAGGCACGCGCCAAGTCCAGCTTGGTATTGACCTCTTCCCAATGCTCGTCATGCACCACCGGACCCTTGGCCGGTGCCGATGGCTCGGGATCCGGCAAGGCCGCTGGCTCTGCGGCCAAGGGCAGATCAGCCGACAGAGCAAGGTCGGGCAGCGGCGTGGGCTCGGTGTCGGCCACCGGCGGCGGGGCCAGTTCGGCAGCCTCGCTGGCCAACCAGTCATCCATCGTCATCTCGTCAGCGCCGCCCGCCGGGTCGGCCATCGCCGCAGCCAGCGCTGCCGCCTCACCCTGCGGCTCAGCGGTTGACTCGTCGGCGGTCAGATCAAGATTGATCGCGCTCATGTCGAAATCAGGTAGGGCGGGCGATTGCCCCAGGAAAGCGGAGTCACTCAAATTGACATCGAAATCCAGGCCTTCCTCGGCCAGGACCGGTTGGTCCGCAGGGGCCGTTGGCGCGAGGTCACTAGGCATTTCCGGCACAACCGGTGCGTTGACCGCAGGCGGCGGGCTGAATTGATCCTGGTCGAGATCCAGCGCATCGACCGAGAAGCCTGCAATAGCCGATTCACTCAGGCTCTCCGGCATGACCAGTGTCCCCGTGTGCGAGAAATCCAACTCGTCATCCTCTTCGGCCGGTTGCGCAGGCACACTATCCGTCGAACGAGGCATTGTCGGCGGGACTACGCTGGTCAAGCCGTCGAGATCGAAATCAAGGGCATTATCGTCAGCCGACAGCGCCATCGACTGGGGGCTTTCGGCCGGTATCACCAGTGTCATGTCCTCATCAGTCGCCGCGCCCAGGTCAAAATCAAGGCTCGCTTCATCAAAGTCAAACGCCGCATCATCAGTGGCGGACGGTGGCACCGGATCCTGCTCCGGCAGGACGACCGTACTGTGCTCAAAATCGATTTCCGGTGAGCTCTCGGCAATCACCTCGTCATCAGCGCGCCCTGCTTCACTGGCCGATACCGGCTCGGGCTGGACAGCGGTGGCAAGTGCCTCGTGGCTGGCCGCAAAGGCAGCCGGCGAAACCACCATGGTGGCATCGGCGTCAAACGATTTGTTCGCTGCAGCGGTCTGCTCGCCACCGTAAAGCGGGTTACCCGGATCGATGGCAACACCCAGCTTGGCGACCTGCGCCCACTCCGGCCCTTTACCCCCTGTCAGCGCGTACAACTCACTGGCCAGGGTTTCAAATTGCTTCATGCTGCGCCGGTTGCCATAAATTTCCAGCAATTTGACGTGAATCGCCAAGCGCTGCGGGTCTTTCTGCATCGCCTCAAGCAGGATTTCCTCGGCCTGAGCATCGCGTCCATACGCCATGTAAACATCCGCCTCGGCCACCGGATCAACCTCATCGGTATCGATCACCCCGGGGCCCGCCTGGCTAAACTCGCCCGTTGGCAAGGCAATGCTGCCGGTATCGACGCTCTGCCCGCCAACAGTACCAAAGACCGAATTGGGCCCGATGCTCGACTGGCTGGGAATAGCCGTCGTCAACGACTCGCCGGCCCGCTGCTGGCGACGACGGCGATAAAGCAACGCCCCCCCCAGCAGGGCCAGCACGCCAGCACCGCCGGCCAGCGGCAAAGGATCTTCGATCAAGAAATCAACCAGACTTGGTTCTTCAACCACGGGTTCGGGTGGGGGCGGTGGGGGCACCGGCTTGACGGGTGCCGGGGCAACCGGCGCCGGTTGCGGCGGCGGCACGACGGGCTCGGCGGGCACTGGTGCTTCGCTCGGCGCGGGCGCGGGGGGCGCTGCAACGGGCTTCTCAACCGGTGGCGTGACGTCCGCAGGCTTCTCGACAGCAACAGGCAGCGCTGCGGGTGCGGGTGCGGGTGCGGGTGCGGGTGCAGGTGCAGGTGCAGGTGCAGGTGCAGGTGCAGGTGCAGGTGCTGACGATACCGCTGGTTTTTGCAGATCGGCCAACGCCTGATTTTTCAGGCGCAGCAACTTCTGCAATTCCTCGACATTCTTCTCCAACTGCCCAACCCGCGTTTCAGCCTCCTTCAGGGCCTGCGCCTGGGCAAGACGATCTGCTTCGCTGGCGGCCGCTTTGGCAGCCCGGTCCACGCTATCGGTCCGTGCCACTTTCACCTGGTCACGGGCGGCATCCTGCGCCGTTGCCTTGTCATCGATCTTGGGCGAAATCCGTCCGCTACTGGACTGACTGGCTTCAGGCCCGTCGCCAACAGGGGCTTGGGCAGCCGCCGACGCCAGCTTGCGCCGATAAGCGTCGAAGTTGCCACTGGCCAGATAAACCCTTTTGGCCTCGCCCGACGAGACTGACTCGACTTTTTCACGGGCCGGCAAGTTCAGGATGGCCCCCGCTTTCAGACGGTGAATATCCTTGCCAATAAAGGCATCCGGGTTTTCGCGGTACAGCCCCACCAACATCTGCTCCAGCGATACGCCATCGTATTGATGCTCGCCAGCGATCTTGCGCAGGTTTTCCCCCTTGGTCACTAGATGACTGGCCGTTTCCGGCTGGGCTGGGGGCGGTGACGCAGGTGCCGGCGGTTTGCGCTCAGCCACCGGCGCAGGAGAGGCAGGCGTCGACCGGGCGGCGGGCAAGGCCGTCGCTGCTGGCGCCGCTTTGACGACCGGCCCCGGCGTTGGCGCCAGGGTGTAAGGCTTATCCGCGGTCACGGGAGCGTTGACCAACTTGCTATCTGCCACGGCCGGCGCCGTTTGCCGGTTGGCGAATTCTGGCGGGTCAAGCAAAAAAGTATATTCGCGGACCAGGCGCCCGGCCGGCCAGTTGATTTCAATCAGGAAATCGAGAAAAGGCTCGTTGATCGGCCGCACCGAACTCAATTTGACGATGGAACGCCCCCCTTGAGCCTTGTCGACCGTGAAGCGCAGATCGTTGAGTGCCGCCGGGAAATCGACCCCGGCCTGCTGAAAAACTTCGCGCGGCGCCAGCCGTGCTGTCATGCCGTTCAATTCATCGGCATTGGCCGTAACTTCGAGTTCTGCTCGCAGGGGTTGGCCAAGACCGGAAAATACCGTGAGCTTGCCCAGGCCCGCCGCTTCAGCCACCCAGGGCGACAATGACAAACAGGAGGCCACCGCCAGGGCGACACAACGTTTCCTAAACTGAGCGCGATTCTTTTCGTTCACGGCAAGGCCCGGAGCGTGGATTTTGGGAGAATCAAATTAACATCATGAACTTAGCAATGCAAGCTAAACCCGCTTCTCAAGGTGGCATCCTGCGCCACGCATCACAACAAAAAACCGGCGCCCAGACCCCGGTTTTCCGGTTCAAAATCAATGAGATCAGGCGTCGAGCAGGATACGCAGCATGCGGCGCAGCGGCTCAGCAGCCCCCCACAGCAACTGGTCGCCGCAGGTGAAGGCGGCCAGGTATTCCGGACCCATCGCCATCTTGTGCAGACGACCAACCGGCACCGTCAGCGTGCCAGTTACGGCCGCCGGCGTCAGTTCGCGCTCGGAAATCTCGCGATCATTCGGCACAACCTTGGCCCATGGATTGGCCTTGGCGAGCATGTCGGAAATTTCATCCAGCGGCACGTCCTTCTTCAGCTTGATGGTCAGTGCCTGGCTGTGGCAGCGCATGGCGCCGATACGCACGCACAGGCCGTCGATCGGAATCGAACCGGCGCTGCGGAAGGCCGGGCGGCCGAGGATTTTGTTGCATTCGGCGCCCCCCTTCCATTCTTCCTTGGACTGACCGTTTTCGTACGGCACGTCGATCCAGGGGATCAAGGAACCGGCCAATGGCGTGTTGCGAAAATTTTTCTTCGGGAAGGCATCGGAACGAATGGTTTCGGCCACCTTGCGATCAATATCGAGGATGGCCGAGGCCGGATCAGCCAACAGGTCAGCGACGGAAGAATGAATCGCGCCCATCTGCGAAATCAGTTCACGCATATTCTGGGCGCCGGCACCGGACGCGGCCTGATAGGTCATCGACGTCGCCCATTCGATCAGGTCGTTCTGGAACAGACCGCCCAGGCCCATCAGCATCAGCGACACCGTGCAATTGCCGCCGATCCAATTCTTGCCGCCCTTGGCCAGCGAATCCTTGATCACGTTCATGTTGACCGGGTCGAGGATGATCACCGCGTCGTCAGCCATACGCAGGGCGCTGGCGGCGTCGATCCAGTGGCCGTTCCAGCCGGCCGCACGCAGCTTCGGGAAGACTTCCTTGGTGTAGTCGCCGCCCTGGCAGGTGATGATGATTTCGCACTGTTTCAGCGCGTCGACCGCAGAAGCGTCCTGCAACGGCAACGAGGCCTCCTTGCCACCGAACACCGGCGCCTTGCCGCCGGCGGCGGAGGTCGAGAAATACACCGGATCAATATGGGCAAAGTCGCCCTCTTCCACCATGCGCTGCATCAGCACCGAACCGACCATGCCACGCCAACCGACCAGACCAACCTTTTTCATCACATTTCCTTTATAGCGAGTTGCCCAGGGTCGAGGGAGGCGCGCTGTGAGCCAACCCCTCAATCCCAATCACAATATCCTGGATACTAAGCGCCCGATCCTATCAAAGCGCCGCCAATACGGCGTCGCCCATTTCCTTGGTGCCGACCTTGTTGGTACCGCGCTCGTAAATGTCACCGGTGCGATACCCCTGGGCCAATACCTTTTTGACCGCATTTTCGACACGCAGTGCCTGCTCTTCGAGACCGAAGGTGTAGCGCAGCATCATCGCCACCGACAGGATCGTGGCCAGCGGATTGGCCACACCCTGGCCGGCGATATCTGGCGCCGAACCATGCGACGGTTCGTACAGGCCCTTATTTTTGTCATCCAGCGAGGCCGACGGCAGCATACCGATCGAACCCGTCAGCATCGAGGCTTCGTCGGACAGGATGTCGCCGAACATGTTGCCGGTGACCATCACATCGAACTGCTTCGGTGCCTTGACCAATTGCATGGCAGCGTTGTCGACCAGCATGTGGCTGAGTTCAACATCAGGGTAATCCTTGCTGACTTCGATCATCACATCGCGCCAGAGCTGGGTGCATTCGAGCACATTCATCTTGTCGACCGAGCACAGCCTTTTGTTGCGTTTCTGCGCGGCCTGGAAAGAAACGTGCGCAATGCGGCGGATTTCCGACTCACTGTAAACCATGGTATTGAAGCCAACGCGCTCGCCGTTTTCTTCACGCACGCCGCGGGGCTGGCCGAAGTAGATATCCCCGGTCAATTCGCGGACGATCAGGATATCGAGGCCCGCGACGACTTCCGGCTTCAGCGTCGAGGCATTGGCCAGTTCCGGGTAAAGAATGGCCGGACGCAGGTTGGCGAAAAGATTCAGGTCCTTGCGGATACCGAGGAGGCCACGCTCCGGACGCTGCTCGCGCGGCAGATTGTCCCACTGCGGACCACCGACCGCACCGAGCAGGATGGCATCGGCTTCGCGCGCCAGCTTCTGGGTCGCTTCCGGATAGGGGTGACCCGTGGCGTCGACTGCACTACCGCCCAGCAGGGCTTCTTCCATCTCAAACTTAAGATCGAGCGCATTCAGGACACGCACCGCTTCGGCGGTAATCTCGGGACCAATGCCGTCACCCGGCAAAACACAAATTTTCATGATTTCAGGATCCAGTGGTGAGGATTCAGGGAATGCAGACTAAGCAAACAGCCACGGCTGTTGGGCACGGCGCTTTTCTTCAAAGACTTTGATCTTTTCAGCATGGCGCAAGGTCAGGCCAATATCGTCCCAGCCATTGAGCAGGCACTCTTTGCGGAACGGATCAATCTTGAACGGAATGCCATGACTATCTGGCCGCAACACCAGTTGTGCCGCCAGATCAACGACCAGGGTATAACCCGGGGTCGCCTCGACCTGCTGGAACAAGGCCGCGACTTCATCAGCCGGTAGCTCTATTGGCAGGATGCCGTTCTTGAAACAGTTATTGAAAAAGATGTCGGCAAAGGATTCCGCGATGATGGCTTTGAAACCGAAATCGAGCAGTGCCCACGGCGCATGTTCGCGCGAACTGCCGCAGCCAAAATTGGCCCGCGTCAGCAGGACTTCAGCCCCTTGGTAGCGCGGCTGATTGAGCACGAAGTTCGGGTTTTTGGGCCGCGGCGCACAATCCTGGCCCGGCTGACCGACATCCAGGTAACGCCATTCATCAAAGGCATTCGGGCCGAAGCCGGAACGCTTGATCGACTTGAGAAACTGCTTCGGAATGATGGCGTCGGTATCGACGTTGCTGCGGTCGAGCGGAGCGACCAAGCCTTCGAGGCGAACAAATTTGTCCATGAATATCCTTATCGGGTAGCGCGCTGGATGGCTTCGCCACCCTTCTCGATGTCCTTGCCTATCCCCTGCACGGTATGGCAGGCCGACACGCCCAGCAGGCCGAACACGGTCAACAGCACAAAAGCGATTTTTTTCATTAATTCAACCCGCCACTCACAAAACGTCGCGAACATCAGCAAAGCGACCGGCAACCGCCGCCGCCGCCGCCATCGCCGGACTGAGCAGATGCGTCCGCCCGCCCGGGCCCTGACGGCCCTCAAAATTGCGGTTTGAGGTCGACGCACAACGCTCGCCCGGCTCCAGACGGTCGGCGTTCATCGCCAGACACATCGAACACCCCGGCTCACGCCACTCGAAACCGGCGGCAACAAAAACCTTGTCCAGACCCTCAGCCTCGGCCTGGCGCTTAACCAGACCCGAGCCCGGCACCGCCAACGCCAGCTTGACATTCGCTGCCACACGACGTCCTTTGAGAACGGCTGCCGCTTCGCGCAAATCTTCAATCCGTGAATTGGTGCACGAACCGATAAACACCTTATCGACGGCAATTTTCTGAATCGGCGTATTGGGATTCAAGCCCATGTATTGCAAGGCCCGTTCCATGCCCTCACGCTTGACCGGGTCGGCTTCCTTGGCCGGATCAGGCACCACGGCGTCAATGCCGACGACCATTTCCGGCGAAGTTCCCCAGGTGACCTGTGGCCGGATATCCTCAGCCTTGAGCGTGACGACACGGTCAAAGCGGGCGCCCGCATCGGAATGCAGGGTGCGCCAGTGCGCTACCGCCTTATCCCAAACCTCGCCCCTGGGCGAGAAGGGGCGATCGCGCAAATAATCGATTGTTTTATCGTCGACCGCGACAAAGCCCATTCGTGCCCCACCTTCGATCGCCATATTGCACAACGTCATCCGCCCTTCGATCGACAGGCCGCGAATGGCGCTACCACCGAACTCGATGGCGTAGCCGGTGCCGCCCGCCGTACCGATGGTACCGATGATGGCCAAGGCCACATCCTTGGCGGTGACACCCTTGCCGAGTTTGCCTTCAACAGCGATCAGCAGGGTCTTCGATTTTTTCTGCAGCAGGCACTGCGTCGCCATCACATGCTCGACTTCAGAGGTGCCGATACCGTGCGCCAGGCAGGCAAAGGCGCCATGCGTCGAGGTATGCGAGTCACCACAGACCACGGTCATGCCGGGCAGCGTCGCGCCGTTCTCCGGGCCGACCACATGCAGAATGCCCATGCGCGGATCCTTGAACGGGAAATAGGCCAGCGCGCCGACTTCACGGATATTGGCGTCGAGCGTCTCGACCTGCTGGCGCGACACGGGGTCCTTGATCCCCTCGTCCCAGTGGTCGGTCGGCGTGTTGTGATCCGGCGTTGAAACGATGGAGGAGACGCGCCACGGCTTGCGGCCCGCCAGTTTCAGCCCCTCGAAGGCCTGCGGACTGGTCACTTCATGTACCAGGTGGCGGTCAATATAAAGAAGCGCCGTGCCATCAGCTTCCTGATGCACGACATGGTCTTCCCAAAGCTTGTCGTAGAGTGTCTTCGCCATGAACGCTAAAGTGTGCGGTAAAGCGTTGAATTATTGCACAGGATCGGCGATTTGTTCCCGTTTCGGCAGGTCGACCGCGGGATCACCGACCAACCAGCGATAGATCAGCAGCCAGCCGAACAGGGCGCACAAGGCACCGATCGTGAATGTCCAACCCGCCCCCAGCCGATCCCAGCTCCAGCCACTGATCAAGGCGCCCAACAAACCACCGGCGCCAAACGACAGGCTGGAATACAAAGCCTGCCCCCGGCCCTGAGCTTTTCCCGGAAACCACAGGTTGACCGCGGCAATGGATGCCGCATGAAAAGCACCGAAGGTCAGACCATGTAGCAACTGAGCAAAGACCATGGTCGCCAACGAACCGACCCCCCAACCCATCAGCATAAAACGCAGGACAGCCGCCGCAAAACTGGCCAGCAACAGATGACGCAAGGAGAATCGCCAGACCAGTCGATGCATGGCCATAAATACCCCAATCTCGGCCAGCACACCCAGCGACCAGAGCACGCCCACCTCGGTCTTGCTATAGCCATGAGCATCGAGATGAATGGAGTAAAAAACGTAAAAACCGCCGTGCGCCGCCGACATCATCAGACAGGCCGCCATCAGGGCCTGCACACGCGGCTGCCGAAGAATGCGCCTGATCGACTGTTCAATAGGGAGATGCGCGCGCGGCGCAGCCTCCGGCAAGGCCAGCGCAAAACCCAGGATGCCCAGCAGGATCAATACACAGACCCACAACACACCGACGGGCGGCACGACATCAAGCACCGCGCCGGTGGCCATGACTGCCACGATAAAACCAACCGATCCCCAGAGCCGGATACGACTGTAACGACCACGCTCTTCGCGCAAGTGGTCGAAGGTCAGCATCTCGACCAACGGCAGCGCAGCACTCCAGAAAAAGGCGAGCACGGCCATCGCCAGCAACATGCCAGACAAACGATCAAGCCAGAAAAATGCCAGAAAACCCAGTAACGACGCGACCGCCGCCAGGCGAATGATGAATAGACGGTGACCGTAGCGGTCCACCAGCCAGCCCCACAGATTCGGGCCAAACAGACGCATCAGCTGCATCTGCGACATCAACAGGCCAATATCCCAAGCCGAAAAAGCCAGTGACTTCAGATAAAGGGTGAAATAAGGCGAGAAAGCGCCAATGAAGGCGAAATACGCAAAATAGTAGCCGGCGAGACGCCAGAAGGGCAAAGCGTGCATCCGGCGATTTTACCGGAGGCACGCCCAAGCCCGCGTGACTTACTTGCTGGCTTCCTGGCCGGCGCGATAAGCCATCAGCATGTGATAGAGATCATCCTTGAGCTTGACGCGCTCTTTTTTCATGTCTTCAAGGGTGAAATCAGCCACCGGCATGTCATGTTCTTCCAGATTTTCCACCTTGCCGGTCAGGCGATGATAGGTATCGAACAGACGTGCGAAACGTGCGTTGCCCACTTTCAATGCGTGAATGGCATCGGACAGTTCCGGGAATTCGTGGTGAAGGTCGTGATGGTCTACATTCATAAAGGCTCTCCCTGGATAGCATCACCACGCACAGGTGGCGAAAAGCCTTCGATTCTAGCCGATTTTTCCCGCAATCTGTGGCGTCAGGCACTGCACATCGCCACATTGCGCCCGGTGCCGAAGCGCATGATCGATCAGGACCAGAGCCAACATGGCCTCGGCAATCGGCGTCGCCCGAATGCCAACACAGGGGTCGTGCCGCCCCTCTGTAGCCACCTCAATCACCTGACCGTGAACATCAATCGACCGCCGCGCCTGAGCAATCGACGAGGTCGGCTTGATCGCCATATTGACCACGATATCCTGACCAGTCGAAATACCGCCCAGCACGCCACCCGCGTAATTAGAGGCAAAACCAGCCGGCGTCATTTCGTCACCATGCTCGCTCCCTTTTTGCGCCACCGAGGCAAAACCTGCCCCGATTTCAACCCCTTTAACTGCGTTGATGCCCATCATGGCGTAGGCAATTTCCGCATCCAGCCGGTCATACACCGGCTCGCCCCAACCCGGCGGCACACCGGTCGCCGTCACCGTAATTTTGGCGCCTACCGAATCAAGCGATTTGCGCAACTGATCCATGTAAGACGCCAGTTGCGGCACGATGCTGGCGTTGGGGGCAAAAAATGCGTTGTCATCGATGGCATCGACCGATTCAAAAGGGATGTCAATCGGCCCGAGCGCGCTCATCCAGCCCCGAATGCTGACCCCATAGCGTTCGAACAACCACTTGCGGGCAATCGCGCCAGCAGCCACCCGCACCGCCGTCTCGCGGGCCGACGAGCGACCGCCACCGCGATAATCGCGGAATCCATATTTTTGCGTATAGGTGTAGTCGGCATGACCCGGCCGAAAAGTCTCGGCAATATTGCCGTAGTCCTTGCTGCGCTGATCCTGATTACGAATCAGCAGGCCAATCGGCGTCCCAGTGGTTCTGCCTTCGAAGACACCGGACAGGATTTCCACCGTATCCGGCTCACGGCGCTGCGTCACATGGCGCGAGGTGCCCGGCTTGCGCCGATCAAGTTCCGCCTGAATATCCTCGGCACAGAGCGCCAGCCCCGGCGGGCAACCATCCACCACGCAGCCGATCCCCGGGCCGTGGGATTCGCCAAAGGAAGTCACTGTAAACAGGGTGCCAAAAGTATTGCCGGACATGGGAAGCAGATTCGTTAAGGAGCGCGGAGTTTACCACGGTGCATTTTTCGGGGTTGCACACGGTCGACCGCAAAAAAGACGGAAATTCCGCCCGACTCGCAACACCGACCCGGAGGTCGGCGCCCAAGCATCAGATCGACGGCTCTTCCGGCCAGTTTTTGATGTAGCTTTTGAGCATCTTGTTCTCGAAGCTCTGTTCCTCAAGCACCGCCTTGGCGACATCGAGAAAAGAAATCACGCCCAGCAAGGTGCCGCCATCGAGCACCGGCAGATAGCGCGAATGCTTGTCGATCATCAGCCGACGCAGATCATTGGCATCCATGCCAGGAAAGGCCGTGACCGGATCACGGACCATCACGTCGCCCACCGTCACGCCATCCGGGCAAACGCCGTGCTCGCGCAAGGCCAGCATCACTTCGCGAAAAGTCAGCATGCCGACCATGCGCCCCTCCTCCATGACCACCAGCGACCCCATATCAAGATCCGCCATCGTCGCAATGGCCGCAGCCAGCAATTGGCCCGGCGTGGCGGTATACAAGGTGCCGCCCTTGAGGCGCAGAATTTCGGTGACTTGCATGATTTAAACCCTCGAGGCGTTCTGTTCAGGCGAATGATCTTATTCGATCCGACCCGTTTGGCAAAATTGTTTGAAATATGTAACAACCATGGCATACCTCTTGCGCAACGTCATAATTGGTTATAAACTAAGTCATATGACCTAAGTCATAGCTTACCAGGATAAATGGGTAAGTAAAAAATCCCTACCCTATTGGAGATAGAACAATGACTACCACTGCCAAATTGATCGAAAAAATTGACGCTCGTGAAATCCGCCGCAAACTGGGCATGAACCAACAACAATTCTGGTCCGCCCTCGGCGTCACCCAAAGCGGCGGCTCCCGCTACGAAAGCGGCCGCAACATGCCCAAACCGGTCCGCGAATTGCTGCGCCTGGTGCACGTTGAACAGGTCGATATCAAAACCATCAAGCGCGACGACTGCGAAATCATCGATTACCTCAAGTCGCAGGAACCAGAGCTGTACAAGTCGCTGAAGAAATCGGCGCGCAGCCACGCCAAGAAAGTCGCCTGATTTTCGCCCCTGCCGGGGCGTAGACCGCGAACACGGGCATCACGGGGAAACAATCACCCGGATGCCCGTTTCCTTTTCCACCCGGCGGGCAAAACGCTGCAGATCCAGCACCGATAAACGATTGAGACGCGGCGCAGCAGACTGCATCGACGGTCGCGCCAGACCATACAGATGCACACCGGCCAAGCGCCCAGCCAAGGGGCGCAGCAAATCGCAGTAAGCCAGTTGCGAGGCCTCGCCAGGCAAGACCCCATCCATTGCAAACCAGCACGTCTGCACCCAGGTTGGTGCCAGATCGACACATTGCGCCAAATGACGCCCAACCCGCTCCACATCGCCCGGAACACCATTGATCAAGGCCACCTCATCCGGCAGGGCGCGGTCAATCTTGAACCACACCTCGCCACCGAGTTCAGCCAACTGCACAATCCCGGCCTGGACCGCCGGCCGATGCAGCAAGCTGCCATTGGTAATCAGGCGCAGGGGAATTTTTCCGACCAGATGGTGATGCCGCAATACGGTCGCAACCGTTGCCACAGCCTCAGCAAACTCTGGCGCACTGCAGGGTTCGCCATTGCCGGAGAAGGCCACATCAACCAGACGCCGTGCCCCCTCGGGCACTGCTCGCTGCAGGAAATCACCGTCCAGCAATTCGTCCAGAAAGCCATCCAGCTCGCCTGCCAACTGTCGCAGATCGAGCGGCGGCGGCCCGCCGCGCTGCAAACCCTCAACCTGGCAATATACACACGCCCAGTTGCACGCGTTATTGGGGTTCAGATTGATCCCGAGCGACACGCCACCGGCCCGGCGGGACACCACAGGATAAACATAGCGCAGGCCGGCGCTGTCGCGGCGATGGTCGTCAGTTGAAAGCATGGCGCATTGTATAATTCAATCTCGTCTCTCGAAACCCGCATT
>JAQTXC010000058.1 GCA_028689015.1 Dechloromonas sp.
TGCTCGACGCCCCCCCCGGCCCCAACCCCGGGCTTGAACGTCTCATGGCTGTCAAGGCACCCTGGAGCAGCGGCGCAGCATGAGCTTGCAACTGAGCGCACCGATTCCGCTCGCCGCCACCCACATCCTGGACGATTTCGCTTGCGGTGAAGCCAGTCTCGATGAATGGCTCAAGCGCCGGGCACTGACCAACCAATTGAGCGGTGCCAGCCGCACCTTCGTCGTCACGGATCAGGAAGGGCATATCTACGGCTACTACGCGATGGCCGCAGGCGCGGTTTCACACCAAGCGGCAACCAGCAGCGTGCGACGCAACATACCCGATCCAGTGCCCGTGATGGTTCTGGCCCGGCTGGCCGTCGACCATCGAGCGCAAGGCATCAAGCTTGGAGCATCTCTGCTGCAGGACGCAGTCGGTCGAGCGGTGAACGTTTCGCAGAACGCCGGTGTCCGGGCGCTGCTCGTCCACGCTCTCCACGACCGCGCCAAGCAGTTCTACGAGCACTACGGCTTCCAGGAGTCACCGCAGCATCCGATGACGCTGATGCTGCGCTTGAATACCGTCAAGGCTTGAGAGAGGTCGGTCAGCATGAACATCCACAAGATTCGCACGGAGGCAGAGTACCGGGCCGCTCTCAAGGAAGCCTCCGCGCTCGTGGATTCAGACCCCGCTCTGGAAACGCCAGAGGGGAAGCGGCTGAACGACCTGGCTGGACTCGTGCAGGCTTACGAAGCCACGTATGTGCCTGCCGATGGCGCCCTTGTTGATTGCATCCGTTCAATCGTCGCAGGCGTCGAAGTCGATCTTGACAAGCATCTGCCGCCCGAACTTGGCGACGCGGGCATGCCCTGAACATCAACTTGGCTTCTACGGTGAACAGCGTTGTCATGGGGTCATCTGTTCAGGAGAAAAAGATGCACTACCCCGTGATGACCGAAAAGCATGTGGCCGACCGCTGGCAGGTCAGTCTCAAGACGCTGCGGCGCTGGCGGCTCGATGGCAAAGGGCCGGTCAGCCGGGGCTTCCGCACTCGAAAATCATAACGGATTGAGGCCAAGCAATTGAGAGAGGCCAGAAAAAACAACAAACAAAAAAGCCCTTGTTTCCAAGGGCTTAGATGCAAAACTGGCGGAGAGGGCGGGATTCGAACCCGCGGTAGGGGATTACCCTACACACGCTTTCCAGGCGTGCGACTTAAACCGCTCATCCACCTCTCCGGAAGCCCGCAATTATATGCAGGTGATCATTCGAAGTCTATAACTTTCTCAGCCAGGCGAGTAGCAGCCAGACAGCAAACGCCAGCAGCAACGTCAGGGAAGCGATTGGGCGGGGCGATGTTGCGGCCGGGAGGCAACGTGCGACAAAGCGGCGGGGGCCTGCGGTCAACAGCGAAAAGAGGCGATAAATGACGTTCTGCTGCCGCCCACTGCCAAGCAACAAATAGAGCGCAATCTGGCCGAGCAGGCTGAGCATGAATACTTCCAGCATGGCGCGCAGGGCACTGATCAAAAACTGGATGACCGACATTTCAGCGTGGCGCCCTACCCGCCCTCATCGCGGGCATTGTCCTGTTCGGCATCGAGTGCGCGCATTTTTCTATTGTAATAAACGATGATCGCCAGATACAGCAGTAGCGCACCCTGCGCGCCCATATAAAAGCCCAGTGGAAAACCGAGAAAATCGAGCTGGTTCAATTCGCGGGCAAACCAGTTGACGCCGAAAGTCAGCACCAGCCAGAGCAGGAGAAGGATGATAGTCAGCCGCCGGGTTTTTCGCCAATAAACAGGCGTTTCCTGCAGCATCAGCTCACCTCTCGATCATGGCCGCGCCGAATGCGGGCAAGAAAACTGGCAGCCTCCGGCGATGGCGGGGTAAGCAGGCTGACCACGATATGGGTGACAAAGCCGGCCAGTACGCCAAAAACCCCAGCCGAGGTGGATTGCAAATGAAACCACGGTTCCATGGCCTGTCCCTGCAGACCAAGCCAGGACAGGTTGCTGAATTCGAGACGCAGAATGTAGTAAAGGGTGATGCTCAGGCCAACCAGCATGCCGGCAATGGCACCGGCCTTGGTTGCCCGCATCCAAAAGATACCGAGCACCAGCGCCGGGAAAAATGCCGAGCCGGCGATTGAAAATGCCCAGGCCACCATTGACAGGATGGTGCCTGGTTTTTGGGCCGCAACGGTTGCCGCCATGATGGCCACCACCAGCAGCAGGGATTTTGAAATGACCAAGCGGAACTGGGTCGAGGCATCCGGGCGGAAGATGCGGTAATAAACGTCGTGCGACAAGGCGCTGGTGATGGTCAGCAACAGGCCATCTGCGGTTGATAAGGCCGCTGCCAGCGCTCCAGCGGCCACCAGGCCAGAAACGACATAAGGCATGCCGGCAATCTCTGGCGTGGCGAGAACGATGACATCCGGGTTAAGGGACAATTCAGCCAGTTGCAGCAGGCCATCGCCGTTAATGTCCTCAATGCCGACTAGTCCAATCTTGCTCCAGGCGGCCACCCACCCGGGTAATTTAGTGATCGGGATGCCAATCAGGTTGGTAAACACCTCGTGTTTGGCAAATACCGCATAGGCCGGCGCTGTGATGTAAAGCACCATGATGAACAACAAGGACCAGAAGACGGACTCGCGGGCTTGAGCAACCGACGGCGTGGTGTAGTAGCGCATCAGCACATGCGGCAAGGCGGCCGTCCCCACCGTCAGGCAAAAGATCAACGCCAGAAAATTCAACCGCTGGGCCTGTTGCGCTTCGGGAGTTTCACCGGGAAAGGCTTCGGCATGATGGACGGGTGGCTTGCTGCGGTCGACCGCCGAATACATGGCATTTTCCCAACGGACGCGGGCCTGTTCGGGATCATGGGGAAGTTCGCGGCGCTGCCGTTCGAGGGCGACGATCTCCCGCATCTGGGCATCGCTGGCTTTCAATTCATTGATTTGATTGGCCAGTTGCTCACGTTCGTGGGTCAAGGACACCGGCAACTGCATGATCTTTTCAGCGTAGCGGTCGGCCCGCTCACGGTACAACTGGCGGACTTCAGCTTCAACCGGCGAGTCAAAAAGTGTCTTCTCCAGCTGGCTGACCTGAGCCAGCACCTGGCCATAGACCACTTGCGGTATCGCGACGCCGGTCACGTTGTACGACAAGATGGCGACTGGCGTAATGTAGGCGACGATCAAAATCAGGTATTGCGCTACCTGCGTCCAGGTGACCGCGCGCATGCCGCCCAGAAAGGAGCAAACCAGAATGCCGGCCAGACCGACGAAAACGCCGATTTCAAACTGCAGACTGACAAAACGGCTGGTAATCACCCCGACGCCGTAAATCTGCGCCACGACGTATACGAAGGAGGCCAGGATGGCAGCACCAACCGCCACCAGGCGAATGAAATTGCCGCCATAACGGGCGCTGAGAAAATCGGGAATGGTGAATTGGCCAAAACGGCGCAGATACGGCGCCAGGAGCAAAGCCACCAGCACGAAACCGCCCGTCCAGCCAATCACATACGCCAAGCCCTGAAAACCTGACAGGTACAGCGTACCGGCCAGGCCCATGAATGAAGCCGCACTCATCCAGTCGGCGCCGGTCGCCATGCCATTGAAGAAGGCCGGCACCCGCCGGCCTGCGACATAGTATTCCGAGACATCGGAGGTGCGGCTCAGGACGCCGATGGTAGCGTACATGGTGATGGTGAACACCAGAAAGGCATAGCCCACCCAACGCGGTGGCATGCCGTTCTGCTCCAGCGCGGCCAAGCCCGCGATGAACAACAGGAAAACGCCGGTGTAGACCAGGTAGTAACGCTGCAGTCGGCTCAGTGAAGGCAGCATCCGGCTAAAGCGTGCGGCGCAACACGCTGCTGGCGTGCGACTCCTCGATCAAGGCAGTGGCCGTTCCAACACCTTTGCCATGGGCACGCACCAAAATCATCTGCATCATGCGGGCCAGAATCATGGCGTTTTCCATCGGCTGGCGACGTCCGCTCCCCAGATCCAGTCCAAAGCGCTGAACCCATTCGTCCAACGGTTGTGGCTTGTCGTTCAACTCGGCAAACATGGCGGGCAACAACCAGGCCAGGTCCAGCCAGGGAGGTTCAAAAGCAATCCCCAATTGGCGTTTGGCCCCTTGCTGGATGAAGGCCGCACCAAAGCCCTGGTGATAAGAGACCAGCGGTGACTGGCCGATGAAGCGGAGGAGTGCTGCCCATTGCCGGGCCTGCAGGTTGGCATCTGCGGTCGACGCGGCAAAATCGACAAAAAGGCTTTCGCCTGGCGCGATTTCACCCCGATAAACCACCATCGCAGCAATACCCGTCAGACGATTGGCATCCGGCTTGGGGCCATCGGTCGCCACATCAATGACCACGTAACGGGTCAAAAAATGGGTGCTATCGAGGCTGACTGCCGGCAGAGCCTGCCATTCGCTCACCGCCTGTTTGACATCGGCCGGCAGGCTATCGAGCAGGCCGTCACCGAAAATGAATTTCTTGATGCCGAACATATCAGTGATTCACCTGGTAATCGAGCTTAAGCCGGGATTGCAACTTGCGCGCCTGACGGAAGGATTCCTTCAGGATGCGCCGATCCAGTTCATTGAGCTTGTCCGGATCGATCAGGTTATCGCCCTGACGCCCCGGCTCCCCTTCCAGATACTGGTGTTGCAGGCGCAGGAACTGGATGAAGTTCATGCCGTCGAGCACAGCATTGATCTCTTCGCCCTTGATGTTCATTTTTTGTGCCGACAATTTGAGGCGCTGGATAGTATTGGTGCTATGCACCCCCGTCGCCAGTGCATAAATGCGGGCAACGTCGACAAAAATTCGCGAGCCGTATTTTTTGAGATCGACTTTCCCCGGATGCCCCGGCTCAAGGTCGGTCACAAAATCGCGAATCTTGCCCAGCGGCGGCCCGACTTCCAGGGCATTACGCGCCATGGCTTGCAAAAAGATGGGGGTGGAGGCCGCTTGCGACAACAGATGACGACGCATGGCATCGGCCAGTTCGGCCTTGCCGTACAGCGGCCGGAAATCGAAGAAAATGGTGGCATTAAGCAAGGCCACCGGTTCCGGCGTCCGTATCCACTTGCTGAACTGCGCCCGCCAGTCATCAAGCGTCATGCACCACTGTGGATTACTGGCCATGATGTTGCCCTTGCACAACGGGAAACCGCAGCCATCCAGATCCTTGTTGGTATCCAGTGCAAAGGCCAGGAAACGCTGCTTCAGCGCATCAGCGGTTTCCCCTGCTGGCACGGCAAAGACGATGCCATTATCCTGGTCGGTACTGAAGGTCTGTTCATCGCGCCCTTCCGAACCGAAAGCCAGCCACGCCCAGTCGATGCCTTCAAAATTGTGCTTTTCGAGGTTGAGCTGAAGGACCCGGCGGGTCAGTGCATCGTTCAAAGCCGAAATAAACTGGGTCAATTGCTCGGCACCAATGCCCTGAGCCAGCATGTTGAAAGCCAGTTGCCGGACATCGGTCGCCGACTGTTGCAAGGCGGCGACATCCGGCGCTTCCTCAATGGCCTGACGAATCTGCCGCAAGCCAACGCGTTGCAAGGCGAACAGATCCCGCTCCGACACCACGCCCGTCAAACAACCGGCGTGATCAGTCACCAGCACGTGGCGAATGCCGTGTGTTGCCATAGCCAGCATGGCATCGTAGGCCGTGGCATGTTCTTCGAGCTTGAACGGGGCGGGCGACATTGCCTCGGCAATCGGCGAGGTGAGCGAGCGATCAGCCAGCACGACACGGTCGAGCAAATCACTACGCGTAAAAATCCCGACCGGCTTGCGATCCTCGCCGGCAATGACCAACGAGCCAATACCCGCCTGCGACATGGTCTCCAGCGCCGTACGCAACGGCGTTTCTGGCGTCACGCTAATCGGATTGCGCGCCCCGATGCCCACCAGCGGCGAATTCAGTGTCTGCTGCTCACTGGCTTTTTGTGCAAACTGCGCTTGCAACTGGCGACGTGACTGCTCAAGCAAACTCGCAATGTACTGGGTGCAGAACAGGTTGAATTCCGGGCTGGTCGACATCAGTGCTAGGTAATCTTCGGCCGGCAGGTGATAACAGAAGGTGTCCTCGACTGCCGTATAGAGATTGGTCGAAGGCCGGCCGGCGGTAACCGCACCGATGGGAAAACACTCCCCTGCCCCCAAACTCAGGATGGAGTATTCAGTGACATTGACCTCTCCCGCCTGACGTGCCTGGACCTTACCCGATTCGATCAGGTAGAAGAAACGGACGTTGCCCGAATCGGGCCCCAGAATCTGGCTACCGGCGGGATAAAAGGCGATGTGGGCATTCTCGGCAAAACGCTGCAGCGCCTGCTCAGACATCTTGTTGAACGGTGCATGGCGCGCCAGAAAAGCGAGCGTATTGCCCGCTGCCCGTTGCTGACCCGCCTGCCGCAACATGGCCTCAACTTGACTGACTTCCTGTGCGACGTTGGCCGGCATGGCTTCTTGTGGTGTATTCACGCTACCCTCTCCTGCATGACAAATTGCATAGTCTACTCTCGGTTCAATACTTAATTCGGGCGAAATAGGTCTTTTCAGCCGCTTCCAGTGCCTGGCGCAGGGTGACGATGCCCTTTTCTTCGAGCAAGGGCAGCAACTTCAGGAAAACCTCACCGGTCGCAATGGCATCTTCCAAGGCGTTGTGACGGCTATCAATCTGGATGCCAAGACGTTCGAGAATCACGTCCAGCTTGTGCGACTCCTGATTGGGATGAACCACCGCAGACAACAACAAGGTATCCAGCACCGGCTGGTTGAAGCGCAAGCCGGTCCGCTCCTCCTTCAATTGCAGGAAACGCATGTCGAATGCCGCATTGTGGGCAATCAACACTGTCTCCTCGCAGAAGGCATGGAAGGCAGGGAGGACGATATCGATATTAGGCTGACCACGAACCATGTCCTCGGTAATGCCATGAATCGGAATGGACTCCGGTTTGAGCGGCCGCTCAGGGTCGACGATCTGGTTGAAGGTTTCTTGCTGCAACAAACGTTGATTGACGATACGCGCCGCGCCCACCTGGATAATTTCATCCCCCTTCGACGGCTCCAGCCCTGTCGTTTCGGTATCAAACACGGTATAGGCCAGATCGGACAGTTTGCGATCCAGATCGATCGCCTGATCGTCGAACTTGAACAGATCGAAATCGTAATATTCAGGCCGACCGGTGACCCGGCGCTCTTCAACTTCAGCCTCTGCGGCGGGCGTGGCAACTGGCAGGACGAAGCGGAAGAAAGCACGATGCGCGGCCTTCTCGCGCTGATACCAGATCTCACCACCATGACGGTCGACCACGTCACGCACCGATAAACTGGAACTCTCGCCGCCAATCTGCATCGACTCGATTTCCCAAGTGTAAAACGTTTCCGACGACATCGCGGGGCCCGCCCAGATCAAATCCAGATAAGCCAGCTTGCCCTCGACACTCAGGCGGAAGCGCAGTTCGCGGGGGGCATAGTGGTCCTGCAAGCGGGAAGCCAGGAAAACCAAGGCAAAGACCAGCGAGAAACTGTCGGCCTTGACCCAGAGGGCATCGTCCACATCCTCGGTCTTGGTCGGTAATTTGAGTTGCTGTTCGATACGACGCTGGGCAGCGGCGATCAGATCCAGGCCCAGTACATCCTCCAGCGGCCAGCGCGTCTTCATCGAGTCAGAAAACAGGTTCATGGTCCGGTCAAGCCGCTGGCTCATACGGTCAGCTTCATCATCCACGACCTTGACGAAACGCTCACGCAAAACACTGTCCATGTCCGGGTAATCGATCAGGTTGGCGACCGCCGCCCGGATGCTGCCCAGCGCCGAACGGCTACCCTCAGTCAGTTCGTGCAAGGCCAGGTCACGTCGCGCATCCTGTTCCAGCATGCGGGTGATGTTTTCAATACTCAGCACGTAACCGGTCATGCCACGCTCGTCGACCGCCTCGGCCACGGCACGCACCGGCACCATCTGAACGCGCAATAATTGGCCCCCAACCGTCGTCGTCACAAAATTGGCAATCGCCGTTTTGCCAGCGCCCATACGCTGGCGAATGACGCCTTCGGCATGTTCAAGCTGGGCCTTTTCGAGAATGGAAAAAATCGACCGTCCCAAACCGATCAGGGCGCCGCCGGCATCGGCCATCGGCCCCTGGGCCAGCGCTTTGAACTGCAGTCGGGCACGATTGTTGTACAGCAGGATGCGGCCATCCAGATTGCACACCACCACCGCCTGCGCCAATTCCGACATCAAGGCTGCCAGGCGATTTTTCTCTTCTTCAACCGAAGACTTGGCCCGGGCGATTTGCGCATCGACATCATCCATCAATAAATCACGCTGCTGTGCCAACTCATTGGCGGCTTGTGCCAATTGCTGCACTTCCGGCGGGCCACCCAGGGCAACACGGAAGTTGCGATTGGCCCCAAGCATCAGGCGTAATTGCTCAGCCATGCCAAGCAGGCCTTCAACATACTGCTTGAACAACTTGTGCAGCACCCCGACACCGATGGCGAAACCGAACAGGGTCATCATCGTCCCGATCGGCAGACGCGACAACAAGAGGTCGAGCAGCATCTTGCGCTCGGCTTCCTTCATGTCCACCCAGACCAGAAACGACGTGACGATAAAAGGCCCGGTCATCAACAAACCGAGGATGGCAATGGCAATCAGAAAGCGGGTTTTGGCCTTCATGGCGGAATCCTGTCTGTGGAATGATTTTGCCGACGCTGAGGGCGTCGACCGCAAACACGTGATCAGGCCAGGCCGAGCATGTCCTTGACCTTGAGCACCAGATCCTTGGTCGAGAAAGGTTTGGTGACATACGCATCGGCCCCGATCGCTAAACCTTTGGCGACTTCGGTATCGCGCCCCTTGGCGGTCAGCATGACGATCAACAAGCCTGCCTGGCTGGGGTCGACGCGCAAAGCCTCGCAGACTTCGTAGCCGGATTTTTTGGGCATCATGACATCGAGCAGCAGGAGGTCAGGCCGGAACGAGGCAACCTGGGCCAAGGCTTCGTCGCCATCGGTGGCTACAGCGACCTCGAAGCCTTCCTTTTTCATCAGGAACTCAAGAGAAATGACGATATTGGGTTCGTCATCGACGATCAGAATTTTTTTGGACATTATGGTTGTCTCCCATGCTTATGCATCCGGCACCGGCAAGGGCACCGTGAAAATGAAGGTAGCACCAGCGCCGGGCGCACTTTCAACCCAAAGCTTACCACCAAAATACTCGACGATCTGCCGGCTGATCGGCAGGCCGAGACCCGTGCCCTGCGGCTTGTCCGTCATGGTGTTGCCACCCTGGCGAAATTTTTCAAAAATGACGGCTGATTCATCCGCCGTCAGCCCCGGCCCGTTGTCGGCAACTGCCACCCGGATTGCCGGGCCGTCGATGGCCACCGACACCCGCACCCGGCCTTGCCCGCCCGGCACAAACTTGACCGCATTTGACAGCAAATTGACCAGCACCTGAGTCAGACGGTCGCGGTCGGCCAGGACCGGCGGCAGCTGATCCGGAATATCCGAACTCAGTTCGACCTGTTTTTCGCGGAACAAATGCTCCAGTGTCGCCATGCTCTCGCGCACCAGATCGGCCACATGGACTTCACTGCTCGTCCACTCCGCTCGACCGGATTCCAGCTTGGCCATGTCGAGAATCTGGTTGATCAGCCGCGATAGACGTTCGGTTTCGCTGACGATGATGCCCAGAAAGCGGGAACGGCTGACCAGGTCGATGCGCGGGTCGTCGTACAGCATTTCGGACATGGCGCGAATCGAAGTCAGGGGGGTGCGCAATTCGTGTGTCACCGTCGAGATGAAATCGTCTTTCAGGCGGTCAAGTTCACGCAGGCGGTCGTTGGCTGCCCGCAACTCGGCAGTCGCCGCTTCCAGTGCCTGCTGCTTGCTTTCCAGTTCGCGGCTGTAGGCGCGGACCTGGCTGGCCTCGTCTAGAATATTGAGCACTTCATCCAGACCCAGATGTTCCTCGCGTGCGACGCTCGAGACCATGACCCGGGCGCTGGCCGAGCCGATCGCTCCAGCCAGCGCACTTTCGGCAAAATGCACGAACTCGGCGTCGACCGCGAGATTACGCCAGTCCGCCACCCCATGACGCCGGGCGTAGGTCAGTAGTTGGTCACGAGCCCGTGCTGCACCCAAGAAACGCTCGAGCAGAGCATGCATCTCATGTAGCGAGGCATCGCCCCGCCACAATTGCAGATCCGGCAAGCGCCGGGCGTAGCGAAAAACATCGACAAAACGTTCGGCCTGGCCGACCTCCAGGGCATCGGGCCGGGTAGCCAGCGAAACACCAACGTAGGCACCGATATTGGCCAGGAAACTCCACCACAGGCAATGCGTGATCTCGTCCAGACCGCCCAAGCCAAACAGGGCCTGCGCCTTCAACCATGTGATGCCGAATGGCCCCAATTCGACAAAACCCGCATCAATCCAGCCGGAACGGGCAAACGACGGCCACAGCATGGTGTAGGCCCAGACGACAAAGCCTGCCGTCAAGCCGGCCAGTGCTCCTTGTCGGGTCGCCAGCTTCCAGTACATGCCGCCGAGCAGCACCGGTGCAAACTGGGCAACGGCGGCGAAGGAAATCAAGCCGATACCGACTAGGGCATAGGCCTCTCCAGCAGCCCGAAAATAGATGTAACCGAGCAGCAGGATGAGACCGATGGCCAGACGCCGGATCAATAGCAGCCAGTGCGACAAGTCGGGCGATTTTTCGGCCTTCAGCCAGGTCGACCGCAAGAGCATGGGCATGACCAGGTCGTTACACACCATGGTGGACAAGGCGATGGTTTCAACAATCACCATCCCGGTAGCCGCCGACAATCCGCCGATAAAGGCCAGCATCGCTAACCACTCGGCACCGGCCGCCAGCGGCAGCGTCAACACGAAAATATCAGGATCGGCCGCCTGCCCCCCAAAATGCAGCAAGCCGCCCAGCGCCAGCGGCAGGACAAAAATGTTGATCAGCAGCAGATAGAGCGGGAACAGCCAGACGGCACGGCGCAGATGCGACTCATCGACATTTTCGACCACGATCACCTGAAACTGTCGCGGCAGGAAAACCACCGCCAGCGCCGACAGCAGCAACAGGCTGATCCAGGTGCTGGGTCGCTGCCCTTCCAGGGTCAGCAATTGGGCCAGTTCGGGGCTTGCCGCAGCCCGTTGAAAGAGATCGCCCAAGCCGTCGAACATGACGAAGGTGACAAATACACCGACCGCCATGAAGGCCAGCAACTTGACCAGCGACTCGAAGGCGATGGCCGTGACCAGGCCCTCGTGACGTTCGGTGGCATCGAGATGACGGGTGCCGAACAAAATGGTGAATACCGCCAGCGCAGCGGCAATCAGCGACGTAGTATCAAACCCCCACCAACTGAACGGGTGCCCCCCGGCACCGAACAGGAGATCAAAACCTGCGGCCACGGCCTTGAGCTGCAGGGCAATGTATGGGACGACGCCGATGACGGCAATCACCGTGACCAGACCGGCCAGCAACTGGCTTTTGCCATAGCGCGAGGCAATGAAATCGGCAATCGAGGTGATGCGGTAAGCCTTGCTGATGCGGATCATCTTGATCAACACACCGACAAAGAGGCACATCAGGGTCGGGCCGAGATAAATGGTCAGGAAGGACAATCCCCCCGACGTCGCCCGCCCGACGCTGCCAAAAAATGTCCATGACGTGCAGTAGACCGCGAGCGACAGCGCATACACATTGGGCGTGATGATCGAGCGCCCGGCATCGGCCCGCGCATCGCCATAGCGGGCAATCGCGAACAACAGCCCCAGATAGGCCACCACCACCAGGGCAAGCCACCAGCCGCTCGTCATGTCAGCGCCCCTGGCGTTCGGCCAGCCAGGCAGCGCCAGCAATCAGCCCGCCCCAGACACCGAACAGATAAACAAAAATGGCCGGCAAGCCCAGCCAGTCGCCTTGCGGCAGGCCAAGGACCGGGTAACTCAACAGGGGAATACCCAACAGCCCGAGCGCCACCAGGCGCTGGCGTGCAGGATTGGCATTTTTCATGCGTCCTCCGTCCACAAAATGAAAACGGCTGACACGCCAAGCGTGCCAGCCGTTTTTGTTGGCATGCAGTCTGATACGACCACACGGAAGGCCACCTTATGGGCGACCATTGTCTCCTCCTTGCCCTTTTTTATTTGGCGAAACGACTTGGCAAGCGTGTCGTTCCGTTAATTTTTGCGGTCAACGCCGGGTTGACCGTGAATACCGCTCAGTCCTTCCACAACACAAGGATGACCGGGTTATGCCTTGCAGCAAAACCCGGAACAGGCATTAACCCTTGAGCTGCTCGAGGATCGCCGGGTTTTCCAGCGTCGAGGTGTCTTGCGTCAGTTCCTCGCCCTTGGCCAGGCCACGCAGCAGACGACGCATGATCTTGCCCGAACGGGTCTTCGGCAGGTTGTCACCGAAGCGGATGTCCTTCGGCTTGGCGATCGGACCGATCTCCTTGCCCACCCAGTCAGACAGTTCTTTAACCATCTTCTTGGTGGCTTCAGCATCAACCGGACGGGCACCCTTGAGCACCACGAAGGCCACGATGGCTTCACCGGTCAGATCATCAGGACGACCGACGACTGCAGCTTCGGCAACCAGCGGGTTGGCAACCAGTGCGGATTCGATTTCCATCGTACCCATACGGTGACCGGAAACGTTCAGCACATCATCGATACGACCGGTGATAGTGAAGTAGCCGGTGTCCTTGTCGCGAATCGCACCATCGCCAGCCAGGTAATACTTGCCCTGGAAATCGGCCGGATAGTAGGACTTGACGTAGCGCTCGTCGTCGTTCCAGATCGTGCGGATCAT
>JAQTXC010000059.1 GCA_028689015.1 Dechloromonas sp.
CCCATCCAGCAGACTAGTGAACAAATACGGACAGGAATAGAGGCGGATAAAAAGCAGGCACCAGGACCTGCTGGCGGGAGCTCAGGGATTCGAACCCTGGATGCCTTTCGGCATGCCGGTTTTCAAGACCGGTGCAATCGACCACTCTGCCAAACTCCCGCATCGCTCGCCGAAAGCCGCAAGCTGTTTGCGGTGGCGATTTTGCGGCCCGCATCATAGCACAGCCCCGGGCTGTTCAGGTCACAGCCGACAATTGAAACTTTGCAACGACTCGGCTAGTCTTAGCCTTCGTGACCACACCTCAAGGAATATTGATGAACACACCCTTTGACATCGTCCGCAACAGTTCGCCGGACTTCGCGCTGCAGCAGAATCGCGTCTTGCGCAACACCTATTTGCTGCTGGCCCTGTCAATGCTGCCCACCGTGCTCGGCGCCGTCGCCGGGGTGCAACTGGGTTTCAGCCTATTTGGCAATAGCCCACTGCTAAGCTTCGTCCTGTTCATGGCCGTTGCTTTCGGTTTTATGTGGGGCATCGAGAAGAATAAGGACAGCGGCCTGGGTGTTGCCCTGCTGCTTGGCTTCACCTTCTTCATGGGCCTGATGCTGTCGCGCATCCTGCAAGTTGCCCTTGGTTTTTCCAATGGCGGCTCGATGATTGCTCTGGCTGCCGGCGGTACGGGTGCCATCTTCTTCACCATGGCGGGCATCGCAACGGTTAGCAAGCGTGACTTTTCCAATATGGGCAAGTTCCTGTTTGTCGGCCTGATCCTGGTCCTGCTTGCTGCTGTCGCCAATATCTTTTTCCAGATCCCAGCCTTGTCGCTCACCATCGCAGTGGCTATGGTGGGCATCTTCTCGGCCTACATTCTTTACGACATCAGTCGGATCGTGCAGGGTGGCGAGACCAATTACGTCAGCGCGACACTCGCGGTCTACCTCGACATTTACAACGTATTTGTCAGCCTGCTGCAGTTGATCATGGCCTTTACCGGCGAACGCGACTAAGTTGCAGGACGCAAGCTAGGGAAAAGCGGCCAGTGGCCGCTTTTTTCATGGCCGCTCGAACAGCGCAATCGACTCGACATGTGCCGTGTGCGGAAACATGTTAAGCACGCCAGCGGCACGAAAACGATAGCCATTGACCGCCACCATCGCCGCAGCATCGCGGGCCAAGGTTGCCGGATTACACGACACATAGACCACCCGACGCGGCCCTTGTGAGCCCAGCGCCTTGACCAGTTCGATGGCGCCTTCACGCGGCGGATCGATCAGCATCTTGTCAAAAGGTCCGAGTGCCGCCAGCTTTTTCTCATCCGCCAGAAACAGATTGGCGACCGAGAAGCTAGCGAGATCGCCCAGCCCAGTGCGTCTGGCCGTCTCCCGCCCCCGGCCCACCAGCGCCGGGCTACCTTCGACCCCATGCACCAACGCACCAAGCCGGGCAATCGGCAGCGTGAAATTACCCAGGCCGCAGAACATATCGGCAATCCGCTCTCCCGGTTGCGGGTCGAGCAATTGCAGGGTTTTCCGGACCAGAACCCGGTTGACCGCGTGATTGACCTGGGTGAAATCAGTCGGCCGGAAAGCCATGTCCAGACCAAACTCGGGCAGTGTGTAAAACAGGTCAGGTGCTGTCGCAGGGTAAAACAGCCGGGCCGTATCCGGCCCTTTGGGCTGCAGGTAAAACACCACCTGGTGACGATCGGCGAAATCGCGCAGCAGTTGCTCGTCTTTCGCGGTCAACGACTGCAAAATGCGCAAAACCAGCGCCGTCGATTGCTCGCCCACGGCCACCTCGATCTGTGGCAGACGGTCGAGCAAGGACAACTGAGCGAGCAACTCACGCAAAGGCATCAGCAGCGCAGACACATGGTCTGGCAAGATGGCACAACTGCGGATATCGGCGATATAACTGCTGCGCCGCTCATGAAAACCGATCAGCACACCGCCCTTGCCCGGGATATTGCGCACGCCAAAACGGGCGCGCTGGCGATAAGCCCACGGCTGACCGGAAACCGGCGGCAGGATTTGCTCAGGCCGTACCCGACCGATATGCCACAGTGCGTCCTCCAGCAAGCGCTGCTTGACCGCAACCTGCGCCGAGGACGACAAATGCTGCAGAGCACAACCACCACAAATACCAAAATGCGGACACGGCGGGGTCACACGGTGAGGCGATGGCTGCAAAACGCGCACTAGTTGCGCCAGCTCGTAGTTCGGTTTTTTCCTGAAACTGGCGTAGTCGACACACTCACCCGGCAAGGCCGATTCGACAAAAATGGCCTTGCCGTCTTGACGCGCAATGCCACGCCCCTCATGGTCAAGCGATTCGATGATCCCACTGGGCACGGTCGACTCCGCAAAAAGTCGAAATTTTACCAACCCGGCGCCGAGCAATCCACGACGCAATTGAATAAGCGCCCATCATTGCTTGCCTGGCATTTCTGACTGCACGCTGACAAGTCGGGATTTCCGCACTTTCGCTGCATCGCAACAATTGATTTGCTGCTATAATTTTCGCGATCAGGTGGATACCTGATTCAATAAATATTTGGTTCTCATTGAATCTAGTCGATAAGGAAATTTCATGAACAAGTCTATTCTCGCTGCTGCCCTGATCGCCCTGGCCCTGACCGCTTGCGGTAAAAAAGAAGAGCCAGTTGCTGCTGCACCGGCACCGGCGCCGGTTGCTGCCCCGGCTGCCGCTCCGGCTGCTGACGCTGCTGCTGCTCCGGCCGCTGCCGCTCCGGCTGCTGCCCCGGCTGATGCTGCTGCCGCCGCCCCGGCCGCTGCTGCCCCGGCTGCTGACGCTGCTGCCAAGCCGGCTGAAGAAAAGAAGTAATCTTCTTTTCCAGCAAATGAAAACGGGGCCTCGGCCCCGTTTTTTTACGTCTGAAAACCGTGAAATTATTGCAATTGATTGAGCAACAAGCCAAGAATTTTCTTCGAGGTTTCGGACTTGTCGGTGCCCCCTTCGCTGGTCAACACCTGAACCACGCTCTGTCCACCTGCCTCGCTGACATGCAGACGATATTGTTCGCGCGAATTGGCTGCCGGCGCACTGCTTTTCCAGAAAGCCAGCTTGGTCAATAGTCCCGTATCTTTCTTGCTGGCGTTATCGACTTCCGGATCAACGTAACGGACGAAATACAATCCCCGCGAGCGGTCACGATCTTCGACCGTGAAGCCGATGCGATCAAGCGCCAGACCAACCCGTCGCCAGGCGCGGTCAAAACGATCATAGACCTCCAACTGGCCCGAACCATCATTGGCCTTGGCCAACTTGGCGCGCGGCTCAGCCTTGACCGACGCCAAGGCTGCTTCGGCCCGTTTTTCCTCAGAGCCCAGACGAACCATCAGCCGGCGCAACATTTCTGCTTCAAGCTCCGGATCTGCCGGCCGGGGCTGCCAGCGGGTATCTTCCTTGGTGGTCGAGGTATAGACCTCTTCCATGCTGCGATGGCTCAGATAAATTTCGGTCGTGCCCGGCGTCGCGCCCGGTTCGAAACGGGTGCGGAATTTGTCGCGTTCGCCGGTCGAATAGAAAGCATCGAGCAATTTGCCAATCGAATTGCGAATGATGTCATCGCCAATCTTGGCACGGTTTTCTGCCCAGTCGGTTTCCATCACACCGGCCTCTGGACGCTCGATGGCGATGATAAAACCGGTTTCCTGCCAGAAGTCCTTGACCGTATCCCACAATTGCTCGGGCGTTGCTGCCGCCACCAGCCAGCGTTGATTCCCGGATCGTTCAACCCGCACCTTATCGACTTGCGGCAAAATCGTCGAGTTTTCAGCTTGCGCACCCGGCGCACGATCCGCCACGTAGGCCGAGAAGGTTGCGCTCCCCTTGGTGCCAGTGTCCGGCACCAGAAAACGGTCGTCACGGGCGATCTGCGACAGATCCGGCGGCACCTCCAGGGTCGGCACCTTGCCTGCCGACTTGTATTCAATCTTGCGCGAATCAGGCAGGCTGCCACAACCAGCCACCGCAATGGCTACCAGTGACAGGGTCAACCCGGAAAAACGACTAAATTTCATACCGTGCACTCCATCAGGCAATGACGCCAGCCTGGCGCATCGCGGCCAGCACGCGCGCCTGGTTGGCTTCGGTCAGGGGTGTCAGCGGCAAACGAATGCCGTTGGGCATCAGACCCATCTGATGTACCGCCCATTTGACCGGAATCGGATTGGCTTCGCAGAACAGGTCGCGATGCAAAGCCAGCAATTTGAAATGAATTTCCTTGGCCTGCGCCACATCACCCGCTGCCGCCGCCATACACATCGCGTGCATCAGGCGCGGGGCAACGTTGGCCGTGACCGAAATATTGCCGTGGAAACCCATCATGATCGACAACACACAGGTCGGATCGTCACCGCTATACAGCGCAAAATCGGCCGGTGCACGAGCGATCAGGTCATAGGCGCGATCCATGTTGCCGGTCGCATCCTTGACGCCAACAATGCCCGGCACCTCGGCCAGACGCAGGATGGTGTCGTTTGACATGTCGGCCACGGTACGCCCCGGCACGTTGTAGAGCAGCACCGGCAGATCAACCGCCTCGGCGATGGTCTTGAAGTGCCGGTACATGCCTTCCTGGGTCGGCCTGTTGTAATACGGCACCACCGACAAGGCCATGTCAGCACCAGCCTCCTTGGCAAAACGAGTCAGTTCGATGGCCTCAACCGTTGAATTGGCTCCGGTCCCGGCGATGACGGGAATCCGCCCGGCAGCGTGGTCGACCGTAAGCTTGATCAGTTCGCAATGCTCGTCGACCGTCACCGTCGGTGATTCGCCGGTGGTACCCACCACGACGATGGCATCGCTGCCTTCATTGACGTGAAAATCGACCAGCTTGCGCAGTGCGTTCAAGTCGAGGCTGCCATCCTCATGCATGGGGGTGACAATGGCGACAAGGGATCCAGTAATCATGGCCTGTTTGCGAGAAAGTAATCCATCGATTGTAACTGAAGCCTTCTGACCGGGGAAAGGCGCACGGTAACAGTTTGTTTACGCCACTACCCAGCACAAGGCCCCAGCCTGTACCCGCATCACGCCATCCAGCAGTTGCAATTCAGGATGGCGATCCGTGCCCGCTGCCTGTAATTGGCGGCAAAACTCCTCCAGGCGACGGCGAACCGGTACCCGCCAAGCCAATTGGCGGAGGCGGTAACGCAGCAAATTTTTCAGGCGGGCCAGTGACAGCGTGCGCAAGGCGGGTATCGGCACGCAGTCGCCGACGGCCAGGCGCCCCCAATCCGCTCCGGCAAGCTCATCCAGCAAGTCACCAGCTTCGGCAAAATGCGCCGCGGCCTGGGTCAGCGAGGCGACAGCCGCCGGAAAACGCTGGCTCAACTGCGGCAGGATGTCGCGACGCAAGAAGTTGCGCGAAAACCGGGTGTCCTCGTTACTTTCATCATCCACCCAGCGTAATGCCTGCTGCCGGGCATACACCTCAATCTCGGCCCGAGAGACGTTCAGCAAAGGCCGCAAGATGCGCAACGGCCCCTGACACCGGGCAGGCAGCATGCCCGCCGCCCCGGTCAGCCCGGTGCCACGCAGCAAATTGAACAGTACCGTCTCGGCCTGATCATCGGCATGCTGGGCCAGCAGCAAACAGCCTTGCTCACGAGCAAAAATGGCATAGCGCGCCTGACGTGCCGCGGCTTCCAAACCTAGGCCACTGTCGCGGTCAACCGTCACCCGGTGGATATTGAGCGGCACCCTAAGCTGAGCACAGGTCTGGGCACAAAAAGCCGCCCAATCGTCGGCATGCGCCGACAGTCCATGGTGAATATGGCAGGCCCGCAACAGGCCTGCCGGCAGCAATTGATGCAGAAGATGGAGCAAGGTGACCGAATCACAGCCCCCGGAAAGCCCCAGGACAACCGGAGTCGACGCGGTCAAATGGGTGGCGAGAAAATCACCAACCCGCTGCAACAGCTCAGGCTGCCGGCTGTTCCTTGAAGCGGCCATAGCTCAACAGACGCTCGTAACGCTGGGCGAGCAATTGCGCCGTCGTCAGACCGGAAAGTTGTTTCAGCGAATCCTGCAAGGCCTTTTTCAGACTGTGAGCCATCGCCACATGATCGCGCTGCGCGCCACCCAAGGGTTCGCTAACAATACGGTCAACCAGGCCCAGGGTTTTCAAACGCGGCGCTGTAATGCCCATGGTCTCGGCCGCATCCGGCGCACGGTCAGCACTCTTCCACAAAATCGAGGCACAGCCTTCAGGCGAAATCACCGAATAGGTCGAGTACTGCAGCATCTGCGTCACATCGCCCACTGCAATCGCCAAAGCGCCGCCTGACCCCCCTTCACCGATGATGGTGACGATGATGGGCACCTTGAGCTCAGCCATTACATACAGATTGCGGCCGATCGCCTCCGACTGGCCACGCTCTTCGGCACCAATCCCCGGATAAGCCCCCGGGGTATCGACAAAAGTCATGACCGGCAAGCCGAACTTTTCAGCCAGTTTCATCAGGCGCAATGCCTTGCGATAGCCTTCCGGGCGCGGCATGCCGAAATTACGGAAAATCTTTTCCTTGGTGTCGCGTCCCTTCTGGTGGCCAATCACCATCACCGGCTGACCATTGAAGCGCGCCAAGCCCCCCACAATGGCGTGATCGTCGGCAAAGGCACGGTCACCATGCAGCTCTTCAAAGTCGGTGAAAATATGCTGGACGTAATCAAGGGTGTAGGGTCGCTGCGGATGACGTGCCACCTGCGAAATCTGCCATGGCGACAACTTGCCGTAGATTTCCTTGGTCAACTGGGCGCTCTTTTTTTCCAGCCGGTCGATTTCTTCGGAAATATCGACGGCAGAATCGTCCTGCGCAAAACGCAGGGCTTCAATCTTGCCTTCCAGGTCGGCAACGGATTGCTCGAAGTCGAGAAAACTGATTTTCATGGACAACTCGGTTCTGATATTGCGGCGCATTTTACCCCAAAGGGCGAAGGGTAAATCGCTCAGTACGCAACCGGTAGCGGATCAAGACTGCGCCACAGATACCAAGTAGCCACCGAACGCCACGGCCGCCAGCGCTGGCCAAAGTCAGCCAGAGCAGCCCGCGACTGCCGCTCACCGGCAAAATAATGACCAAACACGGCGCGCTGCAGACCAATATCGTCCAACGGAAACACATCGGGCCGCAGTTGATTGAAGATCAAGAACATTTCCGCCGTCCACCGGCCAATGCCGCGCACAGCACACAAGGTGGCGATCAGTTGTTCATCGCCCATCATTTCCCACGCCGCTGGCCGCAGTAGACCATCGACAAAATGCTGGGCTAGGTCGTGCAAGTACTCAATTTTGCGCTGCGACAAGCCACAACCCATTAACCCAGCAGGCCCCAGTTGCAAAACTGTCTCCGGCGCCAGGGGAGTCAGTCGCACCAGCACACGCTGCCAAACCGCATCGGCGGCCTGTACCGAAATTTGCTGACCAACAATCGAACGGGCCAGCGTCGCAAAGGGGTCGCCGCGCGATACCAGCCCCGCACCGGGATAGCGCGCAATCAATTCAGCCATTTGACAATCGCTTGTCGACAGCGTCTGCACGGCTTCTGACCAGTAATCGGGAATCATCCGAAAATTATACCGACAGGCCGGTTGACCGCGAGCAAGCACAAACCGCACACCGGGCAACGATTTTGCTAAGATTTGGCAAAACCAACGAGAACAGTCTGATGACCGTGCCTTTTGCCACACCGTTCATTCACCCCCTCCTGGGTCGCGACGACAGTTGGAGCGCTTTCCGGGTCGAATTCGCCGGCGAGGATGCGGCCCCCATTGACTTATTGCCGCTCTATGAAGCCGCCGCCTTGCAGGAAATCGACCAACGTCTGCCATGGCTGCTTCCCGCCAGCAGCGCGCAGCCAGAAAGCGAGCAACTTGGCAGCCGTCCGGTCTGGATTTTTTCAGCCGACGACCTGGACCAGCCAGCCACCCAGGCCCAGGAAAGCAGCCTGCGCCAAGCACGTTGCAAAGTGGGCCTGGAAATCCGCAGCCCGACCCCGTTGCCGGCAACGGGCACCTGGGATTACCTGATCATTGCCGCCAGCCACGCCCGAACCTTGCCCCCTTTTGCGCTGGACGGCATGGCCACGCGCAGCACGCTGGTGGCCTCCAACGTTCATAGCCAGACCGAACGGCAATGGATGCTTGAACACGCCTGCAGCATGAGCACCGGCGAATTTCTGCTGGCCCGCACCCAACTGGGGCAACGTGCCGCCGATACGACACGGCAAAAGCTGTTGCAGTTGCTTGGTTTAATCGCTCAGGACGCTGACACTGCGGCGCTCGATACCGTTTTTCGCCAGGAAGCCAAACTGTCCTACAGTCTGCTGCGCCTGGTTAATTCAGCCGCCATTGCACCGCGCGCGCCGATCACCAGTTTTGCGCAGGCCATCAATCTACTGGGCCGGCGGCAACTGGAACGCTGGATACAGCTGCTGGTCTATGCTGACCCCAATAACGGCCAGCACCCGAACCCCCTGCTTTACAAAGCAGCGCTGCGCGGACGGCTGATGGAACGACTGGCCCCCCGCCTGCCGGGCATCCTGGAACTATCCAACCTGGAAGACTGCGCCTTCATGATTGGCAGCTTCTCGCTCCTTGACATTCTACTCAGCATGCCGATGCCGGAAATCCTGCAACAACTGCCGTTGACCGCGACAGTACGAGAAGCTTTAGCGCATCACGCAGGCACACTGGGTTTGTTGCTGGACGCCATCGAAGCCGCAGAAAACCGCGAGCACGACAAAGCCTTGCGGATTCTGAAACAACTGGCCGTTCCTGCCGAGTTGTTCCTGAGCGCACAACTCGACGGCCTGGCCTGGGTATCTCAGATCCGCTCGATCAAAGTCTGAGCCCTCAGCCGAATCGGCCGCTCAGAAAGGGGTTGAATTGCCGCTCCTCGCCAAAGGTCGACATCGGCCCATGGCCGGGAATGAAACGCACCGCGTCGCCCAGCGGGAACAAGCGTTCCTTGATTGAAGCGATCAGCGTGGCGTGATCACCCCGAGGAAAGTCGGTGCGACCGATGGAGCCCTGAAACAAGACATCGCCCACCTGAGCCAGACCGGAAGGACGATGGAAAAACACCACGTGGCCAGGCGTGTGCCCCGGACAATGCAGGACTTCAAGCACTTCCTTGCCGACGGTAACGCGGTCGCCGTCGACCAGCCAGCGCGTTGGTTCGAAGCTGCGCACGTTAGGAAAACCGAACATCTTGCTTTGCTGTGGCATGCCCTCAATCCAGAAGCGATCTTCGGCATGCGGGCCATCGATCGGTACCGCGAGTCGCTCAACCAAGGCCGCCACGCCGCCGGCATGATCAATATGACCATGCGTCACCAGAATGCGCTCCAAAGTCAGCTCATGTTCGGCCAGCGCCGCCAGGATGCGCTCGATATCGCCCCCGGGGTCTACCACGGCAGCCTGCCGGGTGGTCTCGCACCAGAAAATGGTGCAGTTCTGCTCAAAGGGCGTAACGGGCACGATGATATGACGCATGGCAAGTCGACTCGCAGGAAATGGTAAATGGCGCGAATTATGGCACGCACTGCCGCTTGCCCGACATGGCCGCCCCCCTTAAACTCCGGCCATCGCTGGCACAGCCTTTACTCTAGGGTCTCACTTCATGCTGGATCATCCGCTCCCCGACATTGACGCCTGGGTCTTGCTGTTTTCGAACAACACCCTGCCAGTCTTGCGCGTCACCAAACGTCGGATCGATGACATGCGCGCCGACATCGACCGCGTCGATGCCCGCGAACTGGCGCACATCATTCTGCAGGACCCGATCATGACCGTACGAGTGCTGGCCTACATCCAGCCTTTTCGTGGCCGCTCGCTGCAACACGACATCACCACCATTGCCAGCGCCGTGATGATGGCCGGTATCGTCCCCTTCTTTCGTCGTTTTGAAGACCTGTTCACCATCGAGGATCAGCTCAAGCCGGTCGGACCACAGGCCCTGCTTGGCGTGTTGCACATCATCCGGCGGGCCCAACGCGCTGCCGACTATGCACAGGACTGGTGCATCTGGCGCCACGATATCAACATGGAAGAAGTGCGGATTGCTGCGTTGCTGCACGATCTGGCTGAAATTCTGGTCTGGTGTGCCGCCCCCAAGCTGGGCCTGGCCATTCAGGATCTGCAAAAGAAAAACCCCACCATGCGCAGCACCGACGCCCAGAAACAGATTCTCGGCCTGACCTTCAGCGATATCCAGCTTGAACTGTGCAAGGTCTGGCACTTGCCCGAATTGCTGCTGCGCCTGATCGACGACCACAATGCCGAGAGCCCACGGGTGCGCAACGTCTCGCTGGCGGTCCGCCTGGCCAGGCATTCCTCATACGGCTGGGATGATCCCGCCCTGCCCGACGACTACCACGACATCGGCACCCTGCTCAACCTGTCAACCGACACCATCCGCCAGCGACTCGGCGTCGCCGGGCCGGCTGCCGACACACACTAGACACCGGTCGCGCGCGACTCCAGCACTTCCCAGCGCTCAAGCAGCCCCATCAATTCGTCGTCGATGACTGCCAGACGCGCTGAGGCCTGTTGCGCGCCCAGCGGATCACGCTGGTAGAGCGCCGGATCTTCCAGTTGCTGGGTCAGGGCCGTTTGCTCTCTTTCCAGTCCGGCAATTTTCTCCGGCAGGCCTTCCAGCTCGCGCTGTTCCTTCCAGGACAATTTATCGGTTTTCGCCTTGCTCACCGGGCTTGCCGGGCGACTCTCGGTTTTGATCTTCTCCCCCTTGGGGGCTGACGCCATCTGACTGGCTCGATAGGCCGCCCAGTCACTGTAGCCACCTGCGTACTCTTTCCAGATTCCTTCGCCCTCGGCGACCAGCGTCTGCGTCACCACATTGTCGAGAAAAGTCCGGTCATGGCTCACCAGGAACAAAGTCCCGTCGTAGTCCTGCAACAACTGCTCAAGCAATTCCAGCGTTTCGATATCAAGGTCGTTGGTCGGCTCGTCCAGCACCAGCACATTGGCCGGCTTGGCAAACAGACGGGCCAGCAATAGCCGGTTGCGCTCGCCCCCCGACAAGGAACTCACGGGCGAGCGTGCCCGCTCCGGCGCAAAGAGAAAATCCTCCAGATAACCGATGACATGCTTGCGAGCACCCCCGATTTCAACCCAGTCCGAACCCGGTGAAATCACATCCGACAAGGTCGACTCGGGATTGAGCTGAGTGCGGAACTGGTCGAAATAGGCGATTTCCATCTTCGTTCCCTGGCGCACAGTGCCGCTGTCGGGCAGCAATTCACCCAATATCAAGCGCAGCAGCGTGGTTTTCCCGGCGCCATTGGGGCCGATCAGGCCAATTTTGTCGCCACGCTGAATACGGGTCGAAAAATTGCTCACAATCGGCCGTTGACCGTAAGACTTGTTCACTTGCTCAAGCTCCGCCACCAGCTTGCCGCTCTTGTCGCCGGCATCGAGTTGCAGATTGACCTTACCCATGCGGTCACGCCGGGCCTGCCGTTCGGCCCGCAGGCGATCCAGCCGCTGAACGCGAAAAACAGCGCGGGTCCGCCGGGCTTCGACCCCTTTGCGAATCCAGACTTCTTCTTCCTTCAACAACTTGTCGGCGCGCGCATTGGCCAGCGACTCTTCGTGCAGCAAGGCCTCCTTGCGCTGCTGGTACTGGCTGAAATTACCCGGAAAACTGGCCAGCTGACCACGATCCAGTTCAACGATCCGGGTGCAGACACGATCGAGAAATGAGCGGTCGTGGGTGATGAACAGCAAGGTCACGGCGGACTCAATCAACATCGTTTCCAGCCACTCAATAGCGGCAATGTCCAGGTGGTTGGTTGGCTCATCGAGCAGCAACACCTCGGGAGCCACCGCCAGCGCCTGCGCCAGCGCCAAACGCTTTTTCTGGCCACCGGACAAGCTACCGACTTCGGCATCAGGGTCCAGGCTGAAGCGGGCAATGACTTTTTCAGCCTGCGCCTCATAAGCCCAGGCCCCCAAGACTTCCAGCTGTTGCTGCAAGGCTGCCATGCGCGCCAGGAGCACTGCCTGGTCGCCCTCCCCCTCAGCCAGACGATGTGACACGGCGTGGTAGTCGGCGAGCAGGGTCGACGTCTCGCCCATGCCGGAAATGACGGCTTCAAACACTGTCGACCGTGGATCGAATGGTGGCTCCTGCGGCACATACCCGACCCGAATCCCCGGCTGCGCCCAGACCTCGCCATCATCCAGCCGGCCCTTGCCACTACCGGCTGCCAACGCCGCCAACAGGGATGACTTGCCGGTGCCGTTACGGCCGATCAAAGCCACCCGCTCGCCCGGGTCTAGCTGAAAATCGGCGTGATCAAGCAAGGGAACGTGGCCATACGCTAGGCAAGCCTGGTTCAATTTCAAATAGGGCATGGGCAATCAGACAAAAAAGTGAGCCAACCAAAGACTGTGGCAAAGGCGGGATTCTATCCGCTCGCGTCGACAGGCGAACATCTGAAATTGTCCAAACGTCCCTGCCTGCCCTTTCCCGAGGCATCGCCTGCGGTACAATGCGCCCCTGCCAAACCGCGCTTCGCCTCCATAGTTAAATGGATATAACGGCTCCCTCCTAAGG
>JAQTXC010000085.1 GCA_028689015.1 Dechloromonas sp.
CCCCAGACTGCGTTTTTGCCTCGGGTTCACGGTCGACCGCCCGCAGCGGAAACTTTCCCGCCAGCGCCGCCTCGACCACCCGCCGGTTAAAGGTCTGCTTCAAGCTGTTGGTCGTAATGAAGCCAAAACGCGCCACCGCGCCAGAAGCAACCAGACACGCCGCCCGATGCCACCAATACATCACGTAATCCGCCGATTCCGGCACTTCCGGCCAGGTCGACCGCAGCGCCTCAACGTAACCGTCGCCCAAGGCCGCGCGCATCGTCGAGGCCCCAATAAACGGCGGATTGCCGACAATAAAATCCGCCGCCGGCCACGCGGCCTGACGCGGCGCCTCGTAACGCCACACCGGCACCTGCGCCGACTCATCCGGCACCGGCTCGCCGGTCACCGCATGCGGCTTCATCGTCACGCCATCCCAACGCGTCACCGGCTGACCGTCGGCTGCGGTCAACAGCGTGCGCCCGGCAAAATCCAGCACCGCGTCCCGACATTCGATATTGCAAAAATCGCGCAGGATGGGCGACGGCGGCAGGCCGGCGCTGCGCGTGCGGAAATGCCACTGCAAATAACCAATCCACAACACCAGTTCGGCAATCGCCGCCGCCCGCGGATTGATCTCCAGCCCGAGAAACTGATGCGGGTCGACGGTCAGCCCTTCGGCCTCCAGCCGCTGCTGGCCGCCACCGATGCCCTGTGCGAAATCGAGCACCTCGCCCTCCAGCCGCTTCATGTGCTCCAGCGTCACGTACAAAAAATTGGCGCTGCCGCAAGCCGGATCGAGCACGCGCACCTGGCAGAGCCGATGGTGGAAAGCGTCAATCTCGGCCAGCGCCGCAGTCGACTTGCCTTCATTGGCCAGCAGCAGCGCGGCGGCCTGCACGTTAGCCCAATCGGCGCGCAGGGGTTCGATCACCGTCGGCAACACCAGCCGCTCGACATAAGGGCGCGGCGTGTAATGCGCGCCCAGACTGTGGCGCTCGGCCGGGTCCAGCGCCCGTTCGAGCAAGGTGCCAAAAATGGCCGGTTCGACCTGCGTCCAGTCAGCCTGCCCGGCTTCGCGCAGTAAATCGATCTGATCGCGGTCGAGCGGTAGCACCTCGGGCGACTTGAACAACTTGCCGTTAAAACGCGGCAGGGTATTCCGCAACACCACCGAAAAACCGCCTGCGTCCATCTCTTTCCAGAGCGCACCGACCAGCGGCACGAACTGCGGCGGATTCTGGCTCAGGCTGGCCAGCAAATCGGTAAAAGCAGCCTTGGGCAGCAAGCCGACATCCTCGGCAAACAGGCAGAACAGACAGCGGGTGAGAAAGCCGGCGACCGCCTCGGGATGATGGCCGGCGCCTTCCAGCGCCTTGGCGACGCCGGCCAGCTTTTCGGCAATCTGCCGCGTGGCGCGGGCGGAAGCACGGCTGGGATCGAGGCTGAGCGGATCGGCCCACAGCGCTTTCAGGCGGTCACGAATCGCCGGGTCGGTCAGTTGCTGCAGCTTGATGCGGTGCGAACGCGGATCGGGAAAGGGGGTGTAGGTGGCGCCGCTGCGCGAAAACTCGGCGTAGATTTCCAGCACATGACCGACGTCGACCGTGATCAGGAAAGGCGGCCGGCCCTCGGCGGCGGGCAAGGCGCGGGCATAGCCTTCGGCCTGGGCCCGAGCGCGCAGCATGGCGTCGTCAAACCCCTTGGTCTGAGCACCCAGCTTGAGCTTCTTGGCCTCCAGCACAAAGCAGCCGCGTTTGTAGCAATCGATCCGCCCTTCTGCGGTCGACCCGTCACCATGATGAAAAATCACCCGCCGCTCGAAGACGTAATCGTTGTCGCGGGTGTCCTCGCGCGCCGGATTGGGCGGCGCCTCGCCCAGCAGTTCGGCCAGTTCGCGGACAAAACTCTGGGCATTGGCCAGTTCGGAACCACTGGCGTGCTGCCAGCGGGCAATGAAATCTTCGGCTGTCATACGGTCGACCGCGAAAAACGAGGGAAAGGCGGATGATACTATTGGCATAGGACTTCCTTCGCCAATCCGTTGAAAAGTTAAGCGTTGCTTGCCCCATCCCCAAGAAAAAATGAACTCCCCCGCCCTGCCGGCCCTGCCCATCCTCGGTGCATGGCGTTAGAATTGCCGCTTCCCTGAATCACTGAATTGTTTCTGGTGCCCGCATCGCCCATGCACTCCACCCCGCCTGCCCGCCTGGCCATTAATGGTTACGGCCGGATCGGGCGTTGTTTTTTGCGCGCCCTGCACGAGTCGACCGCGAAAGACCATTTCACGGTGGTGGCGATCAACGAGCCGGCCCATCTGGAAAGCATGGCTTACCTGACCCGCTACGACTCGACGCATGGCCGTTTTCCGGCCGAAGTGGGGCTGGGTGAGCAGCGACTGTTCATCGGCGGCCAACCGATTGCAGTCAGCCACGCCCGCACACCGGCAGGCGTGGACTGGGCCGAGCACGGCATCGATCTACTGGTCGAGTGCTCCGGCGTTTACGGTCAACGCTCGGAACTGGCGGGTTTTCTCGCTGCCGGCTGTCCGCGCCTGCTCTTATCGCACCCTGGCCACAGCGCCGACGATGTCGATGCCACCATCGTCGCCGGAATCAACGAACAAACACTGAATGGTGAACACCGTCTGGTCTCGGCGGCCTCGTGCACCACCAACGCCATCGTCCCCATCCTTGATCTGCTGCAGCGTGAGGTTGGCATTGAGCAGGCGCAATTGAGCACGCTGCATTCGGTGATGAACGACCAGCCGCTGATCGATGGCTATCACCACGACGACCTGCGCCGTACCCGTTCGGCCATGCAGTCCATCATCCCGGTGTCGACCGGCCTGGCCCGCGGCATCGAGCGCCTGTTGCCGCAACTGGCGGGGCGTATTCAGGCCAAGGCGATCCGCGTGCCGACACTGAATGTCTCAGCCATCGACCTGACGATACTGACCCAGCGCCCGGTATCGGCGCACGACATCAATGCCCTGCTTGCCAGCGCTGCACAAGGCCCGCTGCGCGGTCGCCTGGCTTTTTCCGACCAGGCACATGCCTCGATCGACTTCAACCACGATCCGCATTCGGCCATCGTCG
>JAQTXC010000014.1 GCA_028689015.1 Dechloromonas sp.
AACAGCCCTTGGGCGCGGCTCACCTCGGCCATTGGGTTAGCCAGTGCTGCCAGATCGAAGCGCCAGTTCGGCCAGTCACTGAACTGCCAGATATATTCGTAATCGCCGCTATTCATGCGGAGATTATGAATCACAATCGCCGCATGCGCCAAGCTGGCCGTACATCATGCGACGATAAAGGTCGCTCAGCCCACGGCCCGTTAGCAGTCCACCTGCCCGGCATCAAGAAAGGCTTGGCCGTAGCGGCGGTAGACGCCTTGTCTGACGAAGACGTCGTAGAGATCGGGGTCGATGTGGCCGTTGTTTTTGAAGTTTTCAAGTATTTGCATGGCTTGTGACAGCTTCATCGCGTCTTTGTAGGGGCGGTCTTTGGCGGTCAGGGCTTCGAAAATGTCGGCGATGCCCATCATCCGGGCCTGCCAGCTCATTTCATCGCGCTTCAGGCCGCGCGGGTAGCCGTGGCCGTCCATCCGTTCGTGATGGCCGCCGGCATATTCGGGGACGTTTTTCAGGTGCTTGGGCCAGGGTAGCTGTTCCAGCATGCGGATGGTGGCGACGATGTGGTGGTTGATGGTCTGCCGTTCGTCATACGTCAGCGTGCCAGCGCGGATGGTCAGATTTTCCAGTTCGTTGGCGTCGAGGAAGGGCTGCACGTCTCCGGCCGGGTTACGCCAGCGATAGGTTTGCGCGATGCGTTGAATGCGGGCGATGTCGTCGTCGTTCATTCTTTCGCTGCCGCGATTGGCCTGCCGAAGAAAGTCACGGTCGACGTCACATTGCCGGCAAAAATCTGCTCGCGCCTGTTCGGCTTCGGCCGTCGGCATGCCGGCAGCAATGCGTTGCCACATCTGGATTTCGGCATCGCGTTTGACGATTTCAAAGCGGGTGTCGATCAGCACGATGCGGTCGAACAGGGTTTGCAGCTTGGTCGCCTTGTCGACGACATGGACCGGGGTGGTCACCTTGCCGCAGTCATGCATCAGGGCGGCGATATGGAGTTCGTAGCGGTCTTTGTCGCTGAGTTTGAAATCGGCCAGCGGACCATGGTCGACCGCGTCAACGGCATCGGCCAGCATCATGGTCAGCGCCGGCACACGCTGGCAGTGGCCGTAGGTGTGGGGTGATTTTTCGTCGATGGCGAGGTTGATCAACTCGATGAAGGATTCGAACAGCTTTTCGAGTTGGGCGACTAGTTGCTGGTTGGTGAGGGCCACGGCGGCCTGCGAGGCCAGCGACTCGGCCAAGCGCTGGTCAGCCAGCGAGAATTCAACCACCTGGCCAGTTTTCGGGTGAATGGCGTTGATCAGTTGCATGACGCCGATCAGTTCGCCAGCGTGGTTTTTCATCGGTACGGTGAGAAAGGATTTCGAGCGGTAGCCGCTCGCCGCATCGAAACGCCGGGTGCCGGAAAAATCAAAACCTTGTGCCGTGTAGGCATCGGCAATATTGACCGTTTTTCCCGATAAGGCGGCGTAGACCGCGACCATGCTGTTATTGGCGGTGCCGTCCGGCCGGTACAGGGAGAGGTCGGCAAAAACGGGGGAGCCGGTAATCTGGCTGGCCCCGCCAAAGGAAAAACCCAGCGAGTCAGTGCGAACGATTTCAAAATGCAGGTGCTGACCATCTTCGGACAAGCGGTACAGCGTGCCGCCGTCCGCGTGGGTGATGCCCTTGGCCGCCAGCAGGATTTTTTCTAGCAACAGGTTGATGTTGCGCTGGCTGGACAAGGAGGTGCCGATGTCGTTCAGTTGGTCGAGACGACGAATTAGATCTGCCGAGTTTTCCACAGCACTTCCCTTTATTTGATGCAGACGGCCCGCACCTGTTTGATATCGGTCACGCCTTGCAAAATTTTCTCGATGCCATCCATTTTCAGGGTACGCATCCCTTCATTAAGCGCGCAGGCGAGAATTTCGGCAACCCGGGCCTTGTCCTGAATGAGCTTTTTGACCGGCTCGCTGCCGACCAGCAACTCGTGCAAACCCACCCGCCCCTTGTAGCCGGTTTCACTACAGGTTGGACAGCCGGCGGCTCGGTAGAGTTGAAACGCGCCCTGGGGCGCAAAGTGCTGCCGCCAACGCGCCAGCACGGCTTGTCGCGCCGCCTCTGCATCGGCCTGCCAGGCCGGGGTTTGCCGCAATTCGGCCGAATACTCGTCCAACAGGCGCTCAATTTCGGCTGCTTCCGGCGTATAGGCCACTTTGCAGTCCTTGCACAGCCGCTTGCCAAGGCGTTGGGCCAGCACCCCCAGCAAGGCGTCGGCAAAATTAAATGGATCCATCCCCATGTCGAGCAGGCGAATGACCGACTCGGGCGCCGAGTTGGTATGCAGGGTGGCAAAGACCAGATGGCCGGTCAGCGAGGCTTCAATGCCGATGGCGGTGGTTTCCGGGTCGCGCATTTCGCCGACCATGATGATGTCGGGGTCGGCGCGTAAAAAAGCCTTCATCACCGTGGCAAAATCGAGCCCGGCTTTTTTGTTCACCTGCACCTGGCGCAGGCCTTTCTGGGTAATTTCTACCGGATCTTCAGCCGTCCAGATCTTGGTTTCCGGGGTATTCAGGTGGCCGAGCACCGAATGCAGGGTGGTGGTCTTGCCCGAGCCGGTTGGTCCACAGACGAAAAACAGACCGTAGGGTTTTTCAACACAACGCCGCAAATTGTCGTAATTGTGTTGCGACAGGCCCAGTTGATCGAGCTTGATCGGCTCGCCAGCGGCCAGAATGCGCATCACCACATCCTCGACCCCGCCGGCCGTGGGAATGGTCGCCACCCGCAACTCAATGTCGAGCGGGCCGAATTTCTTGAACTTGATCTTGCCGTCCTGCGGCCGCCGTTTTTCCGAGATATCTAGATCGCACATGATCTTGAGCCGGGTCACCAGCGGCGAGCGATACGCCGCCGGAATTTCGATGTAATTGACCAGCGAGCCGTCCTTGCGGAAGCGGATGATGGTCTTTTCCTTGCCGGGCCGTGGTTCGATATGGATGTCGGAGGCGCCTTGCTGGTAGGCCTCGACGATGATCTTGTTGACCAGGCGAACCAGCTCGTTATCGGCAGCGGCGGACGCCTCATCAGGGTCAGCCGCCTCCGCCCCTTCTTCACCTTCATCAAGCCCAGAAAGCAGATCATCTACCGAGCCGATATTGGACAGGGCGCCAAAAAACTGGTCGACCGTCTGCTTGAATTCGCTTTGCGTGCTGACCCGGTAATGAATTTTGCGCTTTGGAAAAACATTCTCGACCACACGGGAAATGCGCAGCCGCTCCGGGTCCGGCGCCATGACCAGCAGGCCGTCGCTGTTTTCTTCAAGCGGCAGCCAGCCACTGGCGTCGACATAATCCCGCTTGATGTTGCGCAGCAGATCAACCGGCTTCAGACGGTCTGGCCGCATGGGTTCGTAAGGGACCGCGAAAAACTTTGCCAGGGCCGCACCGATCGTGGCCGGTTTAAGACCGAGGTCACGCACCAGCACATCTTCCAGATCCAAGGCCTGCTCACGGGCCATTTTTCGGGCTTTTTCCATGTCGACCGCGGTCAACAGCCCATCGGCAATCAAATGGTCGTAGCGCGAGCGCACCTGAAACGTGGCGCCTTTGCGTCGTTGTTCGAAGGCGACCGCCAGGGTCTGGGCCAGATCAACGACGCCTTCTTCGGCGGTGTCGGGAAAAGCTTCATCCTTGTGATGGTTGATCAACTGGATGACGCCCAGCAACTCCCCTGCCTCGCTACTGATTGGCGCCACCAGCATTTGCCGGGAGCGGTAACCGGTGCGACGGTCGACCTCCTGCAAAAACGATAATTTGTCGCTATGCCGGCGCAATTCGGCCAGATCGTAAACATCGTGCAGGTTCAAAGTCTTGCGCGTTGCTGCGACATAACCGGCAATGCTCTGCTCGGAAATCGGCAGGCGGATATCCTTGAAGGAATTCAGGCCGGTTTTGACCTTGGAAATGATGCTCTGCCCATCGTCGGCCAGAACGTAAATGGTCAGGCGATCGGCGTCGAAGAGTTGGCAGATCTCCTGCGACAATTCGAGCATGATTTCATCCACATTTGCGGCACTGTGAATGCGGTTGGTCACCCGTTGCAGGTTCTTGAGAAAAAGCAGTCGGAGTTGAATAGTGCTCATCGGTTTTTCATCCACGGCGTCATCGGCGGCAGGCGCTCAGAACGCGAACTGCTGCTTGACTTGCAGCATGCGCGGCTGAAATTCAGCCAGACAGTGGGCAACTTCAGCCATCGTCAGCTCATCCTGGCCAGGCTTGAGATGGGTGATGTAAATGTCACAGCGTCGCTGCAGTTGAGCCAATTCGGCGGCCAGCATGTCAGGGCAAAGATGGTACGAAATTTCGGCCAACTGGCGCTGGCGATTGGGAAAGGCGCACTCGATGATCAGGTAGCGCAGGTTGTCAATCTGGTTAACCGCCTGCCAGAAGGCATCGCACGGCCCGGTATCGCCAGAAAAGACCAGGCTGGCAGCACCGGAATCGAGCCAGTAACCCACCGCCGGCACCGAGTGATCGACCGGCAAGGGGGTAATTCGCCGCTCGCCCAGCGTGATCGTCTCGCCTGGCAGCACGGCCTGGTAACGCAGGAAGGGCTGTTCCGGGGTTGGTATTTGTGAAAAATCCGGCCAGATCTGCCAATTGAAAATATGCGAACGCAAGATGTTCAAGACCGCCGCAGTGCCATAAACCGTCAGCGGCGCCTGCCGGCGCTCGACCACCGTGTCGATCATCAAGGGCAAATGGGCAATGTGATCCAGATGCGTATGAGTAATGAAGACGTGATCGATGGCCGCCAGTTCGGCAATTTCCAGATCACCCAGGCCGGTGCCGGCATCAATCAGAATATCGTGATCGACCAGCAGCGCCGTGGTGCGCTGCGCAGGACCCCCGATGCCACCACTACAGCCCAGAACACGCAGTTTCATTGTCATTTGCTCTCAAAATTCGTCACCCCATCCCAATCGGCCGCTAGCGGCTGGTCTTGCAGCTGCTGCAGACGCTGGGCGTAAAGTGCATATAAAGGGCGCGTTGTATCGGCGGCTCGCAGCCGGGCAAGATGCAACTCGGCGTCATCCCACAAACAGGCGCGATAGAGGCGCAAAAAATGATGCCAGGCGGTCAGTGCCGCCTGCTGCTCGGACGTCAGGTCACGCTCCAGGCCGAGCGGCTCGTAAATGGCCACCGGTTCAGCCTTGCCCTTGACCCGAACGATATCGAGCTCGCGACAGGCCATCTCGGGGAAGGCTTGCCGGGTTACTTGACCGATGAGGATGCCGACGCCGTAAACCTTGGTCGCCCCCTCCAGGCGCGAGGCCAGATTCACCGCATCTCCCATCACGGTGTAGGCCTTGCGGACTGGCGACCCCATGTCACCCACCGTCACCACGCCGCTGTTGATGCCGATGCCGATCCGCAGCGAGGGCCAGCCCCGGGCGACGAACGATTCGTTGAGCTGTTGTAACTCGGCCTGCATGGCGAGCGCGGTCAACACCGCATGGCGGGCATTTTCCGGGTCAGCCACCGGCGCCCCCCAAAATGCCATGATGGCATCGCCGATGTATTTGTCGAGCGTTCCCCGCTGTCGCTGGATGATCCGGGTCATCGCCCCGAGGTATTCGTTCATCAGTTGGGTCAATTCGCGCGGTGCCATGCCTTCCGACAAGGAGGTGAAGCCGCGAATATCGGCAAACAGGATCGTTAGCGCTTCATTCCGGCCATCCATCGAATAACTTTCCGGATCATGCGCCATCTGATCGACCAGTTCTGGCGGCACGTACTGGCCGAACAGCTCGGAAAACTGGCGTTTGGTCCGCGACTCGACAAAATACCCCCAAGACATGTTGAGCGCGTACAACGACAGAATCAGCAACAGCCATGCCGCCATCGGCAACACCAGATTAGCGCTCTGCCACAGCCAGAGATTGAAGCCGACACTGCCTAGCAGCGCCCCCACCGCCAGCAGGCTGGCCCGGAAGGGCGATAGCAAAGGGAGCAACAGGGCGAGCAGACCGCCCAACACCAGCACGACCAGGCCATCAATGGCCCCAACATAGCCCGGTTTGGCCTTGATGCTGCCCGACAACATGCCGGCGATCAGATTGGCATGGACTTCAACCCCCGGATAAGCCGCGCCGACCGGCGTCGTCCGCAAATCGTTGAGGCCAGGTGCGCTCGTTCCGACCAGGACGATGCGCCCTTCTAGTTGCTCGACAGAAACCTTGCCGTCCAGCACGTCGACCGCGGACAGATAAGGAAAACTGCGCTCGCGACCGCGATAGGGCACCAAGGCTGCGACGTTGTCATCGACCGGGATGCGCAAGCGGCCACTGGGCGACTCGATATCCAGCCACTCAATGGCCGGACCATCATCGGGAAAACCAGCCTGCAGCGTGCTTTCGCCAATCAGGTGGCGCAGCATGGCCAGCGACAAGGCCTCGTAATAAGCCCCCTGGTATTCAACGACCAAGGGCACGCGCCGCGCACTGCCATCAAAATCGACCATCGGATTGAAATGCCCGGCCCCGGCTGCCTGCGCCTGCAAGACCGGCAGATTGGCACCGTAGCCCGGCCAGCTGACCACCGCCACCTGCCGACCGGCAAACGCCGCCGCCTCAAGCACTGGCGCCGGCAAGGCACCAGCCTGCCCGGCCTGGGCGGCATTGGTAAAGTAATAACCGAGAATGACAGGCCGGTCGCGCAGGGTGGCCGCCAACTGACCGTCGTAATCCAGTTGCTTGCGCAACTTGCCGAGCAGCGCCTGGTAACTCGCCTCGTTTTTCAGTTCACGACGACCCAGCGCCTCCAGGACCTTGAGCCCCGAACTCTCATCCGGCTCGGCAAACACCACGTCAAAACCGACAATCGCTGCCCGATAATCATCGGTCAATTTGCGGATCAGGGCCGCCACCTCATCGCGCCCCCAAGGCCAGCGCCCGCGCTGCGCCAGGCTTTTTTCATCAATATCGACAATGACCACCCGCTCGTCGATGGTATTGGACATGGCTAGACGGACGCGCGCATCGTAAAGATAGGCGTCCAGCGCGCTTAGAAAAGGCAGACGCCAGAAATGACCGGTATGCCCGAGCATGACCAGCACGAGCAGACAGCCCAAGACGATACGGACGAGATGCTTGCTCACGCCTTCAGGAAAAACTCCATTTTGATGCCGGCAATTTCAACCACATCGTGGTCATCGAGCGGGTAGGCCTGGGCGTCGATGGCGACACCATTCACCAGCGGAAAGCTTTTGCCCTCAACGTGGGTGATGAAATAGCCGTGCGGCCGCTTGGCAATCACGGCCACCTGCGTTCCCGGTTTACCCAGGGTGGTCAGCGTCTTGGTCAACAGCAGTTCCTTGCCGGCACTCGGGCCGTTCAACAACTGGATGGCGGCCGGCGGCAAACTGCCGGTCCGCGATACGCTGCCAGACTCTCCAGCCTTGCCAATCTCGCCGAGCGCCAGTTTGTCAGGCCGTTGCAACATGGTTTTATCGTGATCGTCCGGTCGAACTGCGGCCTCGGCCATGTATTTCAGGCGGTACTTGCCCAGTTCGATCAAATCGTTGTTGCGCAAAATATGTTTCTTCACCGACTGGCCATTAACCAGCGTGCCATTGGTGCTGTTCAAGTCCTCCAGAAAGGAGTCGTTGAGGATAGTCACAATCACCGCGTGCTCGCCGGAAATGGCCAGATTGTCGATCTGGATATCGTTCTGCGGCTTGCGGCCAATACTCAGGCGCTCCTTGTCGAGCGCAATTTCCTTCAGGACCAGTCCATCCATGGACAGGATCAGTTTAGCCATCTTGCCTTCCTCGATTCACTTCAAAAAAACCTGCAGTGCCTGCCACCAACCGCGCCGCAAGGCAAAATCCCCATCAACCCGCACCACCACTACCGAAATATTGTCCCGCCCACCCGCTGCGTTGGCGGCTGCCACCAGAGCGGCCGGCAAGGCACTCCAATCACCCTCGCCATGCTGGATCAACCGGCCGATCTGGCGATCGTCGAGCATGTCGCTCAAGCCGTCCGAACAAAGCAGCAGCATATCGCCCGACCGAATGTCATGGGTATGGATCTCGACATCGACCCGCGCCTCAATGCCGAGCGCCCGGGTCACCAGATTGCGATGCTCGGAGCGACGCGCCTCGGCGACTGTCATCATGCCACGATCAATCTGCTCCTGCAGAATCGAATGATCACGCGTCAATTGCTGCAGTTTTTGATTCCGCCAGCGGTAAAGCCGCGAGTCGCCGACATGTGCGACATGCAGTTGGTTGTCGAGCAACCAGGCCAGTACCAGTGTCGTTCCCATGCCTTCGTACTGCGGCTGACGATGTGCGGTATTAAAAACAGCCAGATTGGCTGCCTGAATTTCCTCGTCCAAGATACGGACCGGGTCACATGAGGACAAATTCTGCCCCGCAGCCCGGTCGAGACGTGCCAGCAAATTGCTGGCCAGCAGATGGGTGGTCATACTGCTCGCCACCTCACCCGCCTTGTAGCCTCCCATGCCATCAGCCAGAATGGCCAGCCCGTAGCCCGCGTCCACATAAACCGCATCTTCGTTATGCGAACGCTGCAAGCCGGGGTCAGAGGCGTAGGCCATGACAATCGCTGGCCGACTCATGCGTTCTCCGCCAGACAGGCCCGTAGCGCATCGGCCATATCGCGACCACGCTGGTAGCGCTGGGCAAGGTCTTTCTGCAACGCCCGCTCGATGACCGCCAAAGCGCTGGCTGGCAAGTCAGGATTGAACTGGCGAATATCGCTCGGCGCCTCGTTGGCAATGCGAAACATCAATTGCGCCAGAGAGTCACCGGAAAAAGGCAGTCGACCGCAAGAGAGCTGATACAAGGTCACCCCCAGCGAGAAAAGGTCGGAACGACCGTCGATTTTTTTGCCGGCCAGTTGCTCAGGCGACATGTAGGACGGTGTACCCAGCACCATGCCGGTTTTGGTGCGTGAGGCATCCGTGATACGGGCAATACCAAAGTCGGTCACCTTGACCTGATCGCTGCTCGGCTCGTACATGATGTTGGCCGGCTTGATGTCACGATGAACAACGTGCTGGGCGTGGGCGTAGTCGAGCGCTTCCGCCACCCGGGCGACAATCGACCAGACCTGAGGGAGCGGCAGCAGCTGGCCAAGCTTGGTCTGCGGCACCAGATCGCGACCGTGCAGGAACTCCATCGCAATGTAGGCCAGATCCTGCTCCTCGCCGGCATCGTACATGGTGACGATATGCGGATGATTCAGGCGGCCGGCGGTTTCGGCTTCGCGGAAAAAGCGCTGTTTGACGTCGTCGAGCTCGTCGGCGTCAAACGACTGCGCCAAGGCCATGGTCTTGATCGCCACCACCCGGTTGATCTTCGGGTCGCGCCCCAGATAGACCACCCCCATCGCCCCTTTGCCCAACTCCTTTTCAATCAAATAACGGCCAAGCATGGGTTTTTCGACCTGACCGTCACCCAGAATCAATGTCCCACCAGCCGTCTGACCGCGCGCGCCGGCCAGCATCACGGTGTCCGCCATCTGTTTGGCCCGGGCAATCCGTTGCGCCAGATCGCGGAAACCCAGATCAAAATCAGCGACGTAGCGAAATACCGCCTCCGCCTTGTTGAACTGACGCTTGCGCTCGTAATCCAGCCCCAGGTTGTACAAGTTTTCCATTAGCCCCTGGTCCATCGGGCACTTGCGAAACTTGTCGAAGGCCATGTCCAGTTGACCCTGCCCCTGAAACGCCAGGCCGAGCATGCGATTGGATTCCGCCGACTCGAAATCGGACCGCTGCTTGCCACGTTCTGCACTAAGAAAATGCTTGGTCGTCAGCAGCAAGTGCCCCAGCACGCCCAGCACGGCAGCGCTCATCAGCGGCAGCCAGAGGCTGAAGCGCATCATCAACAGCGCGTGGGTGGCGAGCAGCAGGCTGACCAGCAGGAGCGTGCCCAGCGCACCGGCACCGGCACCCAGGCGCGGCAACAGCACAGCCAGATAGAGGCCGACCAGAACGATCGCCGCCAGCGATGCCCAGGGGGCCCAAGGCGGGGTGACGATGAAATGCGCCTGCAGAATGCTGGAAACCGTATGGGCCAGTGCCAGCACCGGCGCCATGGCCGGCGACACCGGTGTCACCTGCTGATTGCCGACCCCGGCCGCCGTGGCACCAATCAGAACCAGCTTGCCGGCGTATTTGCTGGCTGGAATTTTGCCGCTCAGCACATCGTAAAAAGAATCGACCTGAAAAGGCGGTCGACCGTCGTGATCACGATAAAAGAAGGGCCACATCCGCGCCGCCGAATCCGTCACGATATGTAATCGCCCCAGATCGACCGACTGCCCCAGGTTAACCCGCAGGTCAGCCACCCCAAGATTGAGGCTGCGCGCGGCCAGTTGCAAGGACAAGGCAGGAAACAGACTGTCGTGATACTGAATCAACAAGGGCTCGCTGCGTACCGCACCATCGACATCCAGACTGCTGTTCAAATGACCCAAGGCCACCGCCGGTTCACCCAGCAGCGCAATCGGCCCTTGCAGGCGCGGCGCGGTCAGGGCATGGCCACCGCCGTCGCTAACCCGAGCAAGGCGGTTGCGCAGGACAAAATCCGGCAACGGGGCATCCGGCCGGCCCTGGATTTCGCCGAGTTCGAACAACATCGGCAACAAAACAGTGCCCGCCTGGGCATAACTGCGCGCCAGCCGACGATCGGTATTCAGGGCCGCTTCAGCCTCCTGCAGCAGCAGCGTCAATTCGGCCAATTCCGGCAAGGGCGCCACCGCCTCGGCCTGCCGCTGATTCACTTGGTCGAGCAGGCGGGTGATGTATTGATACCCGGGGTCGACCTGCGCTTCGGAGAAAAAAATCGTATTGCCGATGGCCTTGGCACCCGCCCCCGCCAACAAGTCGGTCAGGCGAGCGTGCAGATCGCGCGGCCAGGGCCAGCGGCCGAGATTGGCAATACTGGCGTCGTCAATCGCCACCACCGCAATCTGGTTGGTCGGGGTCCGCGTCGTCGCCTGCATGGCGAGATCGTAGGCCTTGCGCTCCAGGCTCTGCACCAGATCACTGCCGGCAGCCAGCAGCATGAACAGGCTGAGCACCAGGCCGAGAAACCAATCCCGTTTCCAGAACACCGTCTGCCCCATATTTACTCTCCTCGCGCCGTCGACCGCAGCACTGGTTCAAGCGCTGTATTGTCAGGCCACGGCCGGTAACAGGTCAAACAGCACCGAGCGAAATTTCGCGCCCCAAGCCCTGCTGCCGCGCCGCCTCCAGAACCCGGACGGCAACCGCCAGGTCCTGAATGGCCAGGCCCTGCGACTCGAACAAGGTGATGGCAGCAGCCTCACGCCGCCCCGCCTGGCGACCGATCAGGATATCGCCCAACTCCACCAGTTGCCGGGCATGCAAACGCCCCTTCTCCAGACTGGGCTGCAAATCGCCGGCTTCGGCCAAGGCAGTAGCCACCGTATCGACCACAATCAGGTCACAGCGTTTCAGGCAAGCCTCAGACAGTTCCTGGCGGATCAGGGCGTTGGAGCCGGCCGCATTGATATGCGTGCCTGCCGCCAGCCAGGCGGCATCGAAGAGTGGCAGGGCCGCCGTTGTGACCGTACCCAGCACGTCGCTATCACGCACCGTCTCCTCAGCACTTGCCGCTGGACGGACCCGTACCCCAGTCAGCTCACTCAAACGCGCGCCAAAATCGGCCAGTTTGTCGGCGCGCCGAGCAAAAACCTTAATCTCCCGCAAGGGTAAAGCGGCACACAAGGCCCGGATATGGCCCTCGGCCTGCCAGCCACTGCCAAAAACACCGGCCACTTGCGCATCACCGCGAGCCAGAGCACGGGCAGCAACACCACTGGCGGCCCCAGTCCGCATCATGCCCAGAAAATTGGCTTCAATGAGGGCCTGCAGGCCACCCGTGACGGCGTCATGGAGATGAACGAGAAAACGATTGCCGGATTTGTTGCTGGTATAGGCCTTGTAGCCTATGACGCCTTGCGCCGGCAGAGCCCCTTGCAGAATATGCAGCACCGTTTGTGGCAGGCGACTGCGCTGGCGAGGCGTATCGAGCGCCTGCCCCAAGGCCAGGTCACGATGCGCTGACTCAACGCCCGCTAAAGCCATGTCCGCGGTCAACACCTGCTGAACATCCGTTTCGCTCAGGAATAGCGCCATGCTTCGCTCTCCAAAAAATTCGCAAAAAAAGGCGGACCAATGGTCCGCCTTTTGGGTCGAGCCAGGCTCGAAAACTTACAGCATGGCCTTCAACAGCTTGGCCATTTCGGACGGATTGCGCGTCACGGTGAAACCGCAGGCTTCCATGATTTCCAGCTTGGCATCAGCCGTATCAGCACCACCAGAGATCAAGGCACCGGCGTGGCCCATGCGCTTGCCGGCCGGGGCGGTCACACCAGCGATGAAGCCAACGATCGGCTTCTTCATGTTTTCCTTGCACCACTGGGCAGCTTCGGCTTCGTCCGGACCGCCAATTTCGCCAATCATGATGACGGCGTCGGTATCCGGATCGTCGTTGAACATCTTCATGACGTCGATGTGCTTCAGACCGTTGATCGGGTCACCACCGATACCGACAGCGGAAGACTGGCCGAGACCGATTTCGGTCAACTGACCGACGGCTTCGTAGGTCAGCGTGCCAGAACGGGACACGACGCCGATGCGACCCTTGCGGTGGATGTGACCCGGCATGATGCCGATCTTCACTTCGTCCGGGGTGATCAGGCCAGGGCAGTTCGGGCCGAGCAGCAGCGTCTTCTTGCCGCCCTTGGCTTCCTTTTCCTTCATCTTGTTGCGCAGCATCAGCATGTCGCGAACAGGAATGCCTTCGGTAATGCAGATGGCCAGATCGAGGTCGGCTTCAACGGCTTCCCAGATCGCAGCGGCAGCACCCGGGGGCGGCACGTAGATGACGGAAACGGTCGCGCCGGTTTCAGCAGCCGCTTCCTTGACGGAGGCGTAAATCGGAATGTTGAAGATCGATTCGCCAGCCTTCTTCGGATTCACACCGGCAACGAAACACTCCTTGCCGTTTGCGTATTCCTGGCACTTTTCCGTATGGAACTGACCGGTCTTGCCGGTGATGCCCTGGGTGATGATCTTGGTGTTCTTGTTGATCAGGATAGACATTCGCTAGCTCCTTACTTGACCGCTTCGACGATCTTGGTGGCGGCCTCGGCCATGGAATCGGCAGAGATGATGGGCAGGCCGGAATCCTTGAGGATCTGCTTGCCCAGGTCTTCGTTGGTGCCCTTCATGCGAACAACCAACGGCACCGACAGATTGACTTCCTTGGCCGCAGCGACCACGCCGGTGGCGATGGTGTCGCACTTCATAATGCCGCCGAAGATGTTGACCAGGATGCCCTTGACGTCCGGGTTCTTGAGCATGATCTTGAAGGCTTCGGTGACCTTTTCGGTCGTGGCACCGCCGCCGACGTCGAGGAAGTTGGCCGGCTCGGCACCGAACAGCTTGATGGTATCCATCGTGGCCATGGCCAGACCGGCACCATTCACCAGACAACCGATGTTGCCGTCGAGCGAGATGTAGGCCAGGTCGAACTTGGACGCTTCGATTTCGTCGGCATCTTCTTCGTCCAGGTCGCGCATGGCGACGATTTCCTGCTGACGGTAGAGGGCGTTGGAATCGAAGTTGAACTTGGCATCGATCGCCTTGACGGTGCCATCACCTTCGTGGATCAGCGGATTGATTTCAGCCAGCGAGGCATCCGTTTCCATGTAGCAGGTGTAGAGTTTCTTCAGCGTGTCGATGCACTGCGGAATGGAGCTTTCCAGCATGCCCATGCCCTTGGCCAGTTCCAGAGCCTGCTCGTCGGTCAGGCCGACCAGCGGGTTGATGAAGACCTTGACGATCTTTTCCGGGGTCTTGTGGGCAACTTCCTCGATGTCCATGCCGCCTTCGTACGAAGCCATCATGGCCACGGACTGGGTAGCACGATCGGTCAGCGCGGCGACGTAGTATTCGTGCTGGATGTCAGCACCTTCTTCGATCAGCAGGTGACGAACCTTCTGGCCTTCCGGACCGGTCTGGTGCGTGATCAGTTGCATGCCGAGGATCTGGCCGGCGTACTCGCGCACTTTTTCCAGCGAGGTTGCGACCTTGACACCGCCGCCCTTGCCGCGACCACCAGCGTGAATCTGCGCCTTGACGACCCAGACCTTGCCGCCCAGGGTTTCAGCTGCCTTGACTGCGTCATCGACGGTCGTGCAGTGAATCCCGCGCGGAACCGTAACGCCGAATTTCTTCAGGAGTTGTTTACCCTGATATTCGTGAATTTTCATGCGCTTTCCTTGCGTTGAGTTGAGTTGCGAGCAATGAGCGGCGCCATACATCCCCCGACCCCGCCCGGTTCTACTTCTTCGAGCCAAAAATCTTACCACAGCCGCAACAAATTATTGCAGGCCAAAATTCATAATTACAATGGGCGTGGTTGAATTTCAACCTGCAGTTCAGGCAGCCCAGCCACCCCCGCCGTCAAGACATCGCCCGGCAACAGCGGCCCGACACCCGCCGGCGTCCCAGTCAGGATCAGGTCCCCGGGCGCCAGCGCCACCAGCATTGACAACTGGCTGATCACCTCGGTCACCGACCAGGTCATTTGCGCCAGATCGCCCTGCTGCCGTAGCTGACCACCCAGACTGAGCCAGATCCGTCCCTGATCAAGCGCTGCACATTGGGCGATGGGCTGCAGCGGACCACAAACCACCGACTGATCGAAGCCCTTGCCCATGTCCCAGGGATGTCCCTTGGCTTTGGCTGCGGCCTGCAAGTCACGCCGGGTCAGATCAAGGCCGACCGCACAGCCGAAAATCGCCTTGCCAGCCGCGTCGACCGTTAATCGCTCGCCACCGGCTGCCAGCGCCACCACCATCTCGACTTCGTGATGCAAATTGGTAGTCGCCAGAGGATAGACGACAACCAACGGACCAAGGCCGCTGACCAGCGCATCGACCGGCTTGCTGAAGAAAAAAGGGGGCTCGCGACCATCAGCCTGGGCATCGGCCCCCATTTCACGCGCATGTTCAGCATAGTTTCGGCCCACGCAAAAAATTCGCCGGACCGGAAAGTACTGCGTCGAACCAGCAACGGGGACCGCAACAGATGCGGGCGGCGTGAAGACAAATTCCATGATGTGCGCAGCCTCGGTGGGAACTGGCAGCGATTATGCAATACTGCGAGCGCTTTGCACCGTCTTCCCTGCCTGATTTATCCATGCGTCCCAGCCCAAGTCACCGCCGCCGATCCCGCCTGCCAAGTATCTTGCTGCTGATCTGCATGCCCGGCCTGGCGTCAGCGATGGGTCTGGGCGAACTGACCCTGCACTCGCGCATCGGCGATCCGCTGTGGGCGGAAATCGCCCTGCCAGGCGCCGTCACCCGCACCGACTGTTTTCGCCTGGCGCCCGGCAACGACGACGGGCTGCCCAGTGTTCACCGGGCCGAATTACGCCTGGCACAACGCAATGGCCAATGGCTATTGCAAGTCATCCAGCGCCAAGCACTGACAGAACCGGCCCTGCACCTGGGCATCCATGCCGGCTGCGGCAGTCAGTTCGAACGCCATTACACCCTGTTACCAGCCGCCCCGGACAGCAAACCCGGCCTGCCAGGCCCATTGCCCACCGCCGTACCGCCAACACGACAATTTGTCGCCCACGGCCCCAGCCCGGCCGCTCCTGGCCGGCCGCAGCACGATCAAGTCCGCTCGCCCTCCGGCGCACGCGGCGACCGCCTGGAACTAAGCAACGAAACACCTCCCCTTCTGCCGGAGGCGGCCTGGCACGACGATCGCATGGCAAACCTGCTCCGCCTCGATCAGCAACTATCACATCTGCAGCGCACCACCTCGGCGCTGGATCAGGCCATCCGCCTTGGCCGCGAGGCAGCACACTGGCGCAGCGCCATCAAACAGGCCAACGCCGTGATCGACCTGCCACAGGCCGCTGCCCAGCAGTTAAATACCCGCCGCCAGACGTGGCGCCCCTGGCTGGAACTCGGCGGTGGTCTGCTGCTGGGCGGCGGGCTGAGCGCCGGCCTGCTGCAGACGCTCAGCCCGCGCGCACGGTCGACTGGCAAAAAATCGATCAAACCGGATTGTTGATATCAACGAATTGGCAATCCAGACCGAACTGGGTCGCCAGATGACCGGCCAAGGCCTTGACGCCATAACGCTCAGTCGCATGATGACCGGCGGCGATGTAGGCCACACCGCTTTCATTGGCCAGATGCACCGTCTGCTCGGAGATTTCGCCTGATAAATAGGCGTCGACCCCGAGCGCGATGGCTTGTTCGAAATAAGATTGCGCCCCGCCGGAACACCAGGCGATACGCCGTATCTGGCGTGCACCATCGCCGATCAGCAAGGGTTGCCGACCCAGCAAGGCCGTCAATTGCGCCGCCAGTTCGAGCAAAACGCACGGCTGCTCCAGGCGACCGTACCAACCGATGTCCTGCTCGCCGAAACGACCTTCCGGCAGCCAGCCGGTCAGCCCGGCCAATTGGGCATTATTACCCAGCGTCGGATGCGCATCGAGCGGCAGATGATAGGCCAGGAGACTGATGTCATGACGCAGCAAGGTCTGCAGCCGGCGCTTGCGCAGGCCGGTCACCCGTCCATCCTCACCTTTCCAGAAATAACCGTGATGAACCAAAATAGCCTGCGCACCGCGGTCGACCGCCACATCGAGCAAAGACTGGCTGGCGGTGACGCCAGCGACAATGCGGGAAATCTCGCCGCCACCTTCCACTTGCAGACCGTTTGGGCAATAATCCCGAAACTTTGCCGGCTCGAGCAAGCTGTCGAGATAGCGAGTCAATTCTTCCAGTTTCATATTGCGGATACTCATGTACAGGTTGTGGCTGATTTTTGCACAAACGGTCACCGTTGCGCTGGCGATTCTCTTCGTCCTGACGACGCTCAAACCGTCGTGGCTGCCGCACGCACAAACTGTCGTCGCCCTGCGCGAAGCATCGACCAGCCCAACCGGCGAAGGCCGCGCCACCGACTCCTACCGTGATGCCGCACGCACCGCCCTGCCCTCGGTGGTGCACATTTACACCACGCAGGCAGTCAAGCAACAACGCCACCCGCTGTTCGACGACCCCATCTTCCGCCATTTTTTCGGTGACCGACAGGACGGCCCCAGCCGCCGCAATTCCGGCCTCGGCTCGGGCGTCATCGTCAGCGACAACGGCTACATCCTGACCAATTTCCACGTTATCGAGGCAGCCGACGACATCCAGGTCTCACTCAACGACGGCAAGACCTATCAGGCACGCATTGTCGGCAGCGATCCGGAATCCGACCTCGCCATCCTGCAAATCCGCGCCACCGACAAATTGCCGGCCATCACCTTCGGGCAAATGGACAATCTGCGCGTCGGCGATGTCGTGCTCGCCATCGGCAACCCCTTCGGCGTCGGCCAGACCGTCACCATGGGCATCGTTTCGGCCCTGGGCCGCTCGCACCTCGGCATCAATACCTTTGAAAACTTTATCCAGACCGACGCCGCCATCAATCCCGGCAACTCGGGCGGTGCGCTGGTCGATGCCCACGGCAACCTGGTCGGCATCAACACCGCCATCTACTCACGCACCGGCGGCAACCACGGTATCGGCTTCGCCATTCCCGTCTCCAGTGCGCGCAGCATCATGGAACAAATCATCCAGAACGGCGCAGTGACACGCGGCTGGATCGGCGTCGAGGCACAGGAGATCACCGCCGAACTGGCCGAGTCCTTTGGACTGCCAGACACCGAGGGAGCCCTGATCGCCGGTGTTGTGCGCAAAAGTCCGGCCGACCAGGCCGGCATTCGCCCCGGCGACATCCTGCTCGCGGTCAACGGCCAGATGGTCAAAGATCCACAAGTCATGCTCGATCTGATCGCCGACCTGCAACCCGACGACAAAGCCAACTTCCGCCTGCGCCGGGACCGGACCATTCGCGAAATTCAATTCAAGATCGGCAAACGCCCAGCCCTGCGGCCGGACGAAGAATAGGCCACACCGCACTCGGCCAGCGCCGGGCGCCATCACTGACTGAACGGGGACAAGGAACATGTGCCAGCTCTTGGGCATGAACTGCAACGTACCAACCGATATCTGTTTTTCCTTCACCGGCTTTCAGGCCCGAGGCGGCGCAACCGACGTCCATGCTGACGGCTGGGGCATTGCTTTTTTCGAAGGTCGGGGCTACCGGCTGTTTCTCGACCCGCAACCCTCCTGCGCCTCACCGATTGCCGAGTTGGTCCGTCATTACCCGATACGCTCCAAAAACGTCATCGCCCACATTCGCAAAGCCTCGCAAGGGGTGGTCGATCTGGAAAACACCCACCCCTTTCTGCGCGAAGCGTGGGGGCGTTACTGGATATTTGCCCATAACGGCAATCTGGTCGACTTTTCACCACCGCTCGACGGCAGTTTTTTGCCCGTCGGCAATACGGATAGCGAGCGGGCATTCTGCTGGTTACTGCAATCGCTGCGCCAACGTTTTGCCGACCAGTTGCCCGGTCGAGACGCCTTGTTCGATGCCATACACAATCTGACACTGGCCATCTCGGCCCATGGTGAATTCAATTTTCTGCTCTCGAACGGCGATAGCCTGTTCGCCCACGCCTCAACGCGCTTGAGCTACATCATTCGCCGCGCGCCATTCACCCAGGCACACCTCAGCGATCAGGACCTGACTGTGGATTTCAGCGAACTCACCGGTCCGCAGGACCAGGTGGCTGTCATCGCCACCTTGCCGCTAACGGATAACGAAAGCTGGACGACCATGCCCGCCGGCAGCCTGTGGTGTTTCGAAGAGGGCGCGCCACACCAGCAACGCGCGACGCGCCCGGGAAGCCCCGCCTCGCCCAGTTGATCAATCGCCGGACAACTTACGGAACTGGGCTTCGGCTTCGTCCATTTCCTCGTCCATTTTTGCCGACTCAGACGGGTTGACCGCAGTCGTCTCGGCCGGTGCCGGACGCGTAACCAGCTTTGCCGCCAAGATGCCCAGTTCGTAGAGCAGACACATCGGAATAGCCAAGGCCAGTTGCGACACCACATCGGGGGGGGTGACCACGGCAGCAACGACAAAAGCACCCACAACAAAATAGGAGCGCCATTCCTGGAGCTTGGCAACGGTCACGACCTTGAGCTTGACCAGCACAACCAAGGCCACCGGCACTTCAAAGGCAATCCCGAAGGCCATGAACATCGACATCACGAAGGACAGGTAAGCTTCGATATCAGGCGCTGGCGTAATACTCTTGGGCGCAAAACTGGCGATGAAATGAAAGACCTGACCAAAAACAAAGAAGTAACAGAAGGCCATACCGAGCACGAACAAAAGGGTGCTGGAAATGATCAGCGGGATCCCCAGGCGACGTTCGTGCGCATACAGACCGGGCGCGATGAAGGACCAGGCCTGGTAAAGGATGAAGGGCAGCGCGATAACGAAGGCCAGCATGGCCGTCACCTTGAGTGGCACCATGAAGGGGGTGACGACGCCGATCGCCACCATCTTGGTCCCCTCCGGCAAGGCGCTGGTCAGCGGCGCAGCCAGCAAGTCGTAAATAGCGCCCGGGCCCGGATACAAGGCCAGAGCCCCAAGGACAACGGCCACCGCAATCAGGCTGCGCAACACACGGTCGCGCAACTCCACCAGATGGGAAATAAATGAATCCTGGACGCTGCTGCTATCGCTCATGCGGTTTTCTTGTCTGACGAATCGGCAACGGGCGGGGTGGGGCCCATGAAATCACTGGTCTGGCGAGCACTCGCCTCCAGTTCAGCAATGGCAGCCTGCGCCGGCGTACCGATGGCGCTGCGCGCCGCATCAAATTCCTGGCGAACCGAATCTTCGAGCGAACGCGCCGAGTCGGTCACCTGCGCCTGCAACTTCTTCAACTCATCCAATTGCATCTCGCGATTGATATCGGATTTGACATCATTGACATAACGCTGGGCGCGCCCCAGCAACAGGCCAAGGGTACGTGCCACTTTGGGCAAGCGCTCGGGACCGATGACGACCAACGCCACGACGCCGATCACGATGAGTTCGGAAAAACCAATATCAAACATAAATTCCAGGATGAAGGATTCAGGGATGCGGGCTCAGCAAGATCTCGCGATCCGCGGCCCGAACGGAGTCATCCTAGCTCTTGGTTTTTTCCTGAACATCGACGTCGATGGTTTGGCCGGAAACTTTCTCGGCCGGCTTGCTGTTGTCAGCCGCTGCATTATCTGCTGAGGCTTCCTTCATGCCATCCTTGAAACCCTTGACCGCACCGCCCAGATCCTGGCCGACATTGCGCAATTTCTTGGTTCCGAAAACCAGCATGACGATCACCAGAACGATCAGCCAGTGCCAAATGGAAAAACTACCCATGATGTTGTCTCCTAGATTCGTTTGAGCATCGGGCCAACTGGCTCCGGACCGCCCACGATATGAATATGCAGATGCGGCACTTCCTGCTGCCCCACCCGACCGGTATTGATAATGACCCGGAAGCCATCCGGGCTCCCCTGTTCAACGGCGATGGCATTGGCACGAGCCAGCATGCGCCCCAGCACTCCGGCATCGTCCGCGGCCAGGGTAGCCAGCGAGGTAATATGCTTTTTCGGGATCAGAAGGACGTGAACCGGGCGCGCTGGCGCAATATCCTTGAAGGCCAACATATCGTCGTCCTCGTACACCTTGGCCGACGGTATCTTGCCTTCGACAATCTTGCAGAAGAGGCAATCGCTCACTTCTGGCCCCGCGCCGCCTTCTCGTCAATCCCTGAAATGCCCTCGCGGCGACGCATTTCCTGCGAGACGTCTTCGATCGACAATCCGTAAAAAGCCAACAGAACCAGGACATGGTAAATGACGTCGGTTGATTCCCAGACCACTTTCAGGCGCTTGCCTTCCTTACCCGCCATAATCAACTCGGCACACTCTTCGCCGATTTTTTTCAGAATGGAATCCGGCCCTTCGGCAAACAACTTGGCGGTATAGGACTTTTCCGGGTCGGCGTTGCGACGGGAAGCCAGCGTCTCGGAGAGACGATGCAGGATGTCATGGGTGCTCATGCGTAAATTTCCTTCGGGTCTTTAATAACCGGATCAACGGCAACCCAGTGTTCGCCGTTCAATTCATTGAAAAAACAGCTTTCACGGCCGGTATGGCAGGCAATGCCGCCGACCTGCTCAATCGCCAGCAACAGCACGTCGCCGTCACAGTCGGTGCGAATCGAGCGGATTTTTTGCCAGTGGCCTGACTCTTCCCCCTTGCGCCAGAGACGCCGGCGGGAACGCGACCAGTATACCGCGTTGCCACAGCGCAGCGTTTCCTGCAGAGATTCGCGGTTCATGTAAGCGAACATCACCACGCGACCATGCTCATCCTGAGCAATCGCCGGAATCATGCCATCAGCGTCCCATTTCAGGGCATCGAGCCAAGGCTGGGATGAATCGAGATCGGCCATCAGAGACGCACTTCGATACCGCGCTCGGCCATGTAGGCTTTGGCCTGACGGACGGTGTATTCGCCAAAATGAAAAATCGATGCCGCCAGCACGGCATCGGCCCGGCCTTCGGACACGCCATCGGCCAGATGCTGCAGGTTGCCGACCCCACCGGACGCAATCACCGGAATACGCACGGCATCCGATACCGCACGAGTCAGCGCCAGGTCAAAACCATTCTTGGTGCCATCGCGGTCCATACTGGTCAGCAGAATTTCGCCGGCACCCAGCATTTCCACCTTTTTTGCCCAGTCGACCGCAGACAGGCCGGTGTCGTTACGGCCACCGTGGGTAAACACATGCCACTCACCGGGCGCCACCTGCTTGGCGTCAATGGCGACGACAATGCACTGCGAGCCGACCTTGCTCGACGCATCGAAGACCAGGTCCGGATTCTGCACTGCGGCCGTATTCATCGACACCTTGTCGGCACCGGCATTGAGCAGACGACGCACGTCCTCGACCTTGCGCACGCCGCCGCCGACGGTAAGCGGGATAAAAACCTGCTCAGCGCAGGCTTCGACGATGTGCAAAATGATGTCGCGCTGATCGGACGAGGCTGTGATATCGAGAAAGGTCACCTCATCAGCGCCCTGCTCGTTGTAGCGGCGGGCAATCTCGATCGGATCACCGGCGTCGCGCAGACCGACGAAATTTGTCCCCTTGACCACCCGGCCAGCGGTGACATCAAGACAGGGGATGATGCGCTTGGCGAGCATCAAGCGCCCAACTCGTCGGCCAGCTTCTGGGCAGCAGCAAAATCGAGCGAGCCATCATAAACAGCACGACCGGCAATGGTGCCGACCACGCCCTCGCCTTCGACTGCGCACAAGGCCTTGATATCGTCGAGGTTGGACAGGCCGCCGGAGGCGATCACCGGAATGGTCAGCGCCTGCGCCAAACGGACGGTCGCCTCGATATTCAGACCGGAGAGCATGCCGTCACGGCCAATATCGGTATAGATGATGGACTCGACGCCGTAATCCTCGTATTTCTTGCCCAGGTCAACGACATCGTGGCCAGTGAGTTTGGACCAGCCATCGGTCGCCACCTTGCCATCCTTGGCGTCGAGACCGACGATGATGTGCCCGGGAAAGGCGACGCAGGCATCGTGCAGGAAGCCCGGGTTTTTCACCGCCGCGGTACCGATGATGACGTAGGACAAGCCCCCATCCAGACAGGCTTCGATGGTATCGAGATCGCGAATACCGCCGCCGAGTTGGACCGGAATGTCGCTACCGACTTCCGCCAGAATGGCCTTGATGGCTGCAGCGTTTTTCGGCTTGCCGGCAAAGGCGCCGTTCAGGTCCACCAGATGGAGGCGACGAGCGCCCTGATCCAGCCAATGCCGGGCCTGCTCGGCCGGGCTATCGGAAAACACGGTGGCCTGTTCCATCAGGCCCTGCTTGAGACGAACGCACTGCCCGTCCTTGAGGTCGATCGCGGGAATAATCAGCATGGGAATTTCAACAAGGGAGAGTTCGGCCGAGGCGGGTCAGGGGCGCCATTCGACAAAGTTTTTCAGGAGTTGCAAGCCGTCGCGGGCGCTTTTTTCAGGGTGAAACTGAACGGCAAAGATATTATCCCGCCCCACCGCACAGGTAAAGGGCAGGCCATACTCGGTCGTCCCGGTGGTCAGGCCCGGCGTCAGGTCCTGCACGCAGTAACTATGCACAAAATAGAAGCGGGCGCCATCGTCAATCCCGGCCCACAGGGCATGCGGCACCTGCCACACTTCGTTCCAGCCCATGTGCGGCACCTTGAGACGCAGGCCATTGCGGTCAACCATCTTTTCATCCGGGAAACGCCGCACCACACCGGGGAAAACGCCCAAACCGTCAACGTGGCCTTCTTCGCTACGCTCGAACAGCATCTGCTCGCCAACGCAGATACCGAGAAAGGGCTTGTCCTGCGCCGCCTGCAGCACCGCTCCCCGCAGGCCACGGGCGTCGAGTTCGCGCATGCAGTCAGGCATCGCCCCCTGGCCGGGGAAAACCACCCGCTCGGCTGCCATAACAAGCGCCGGGTCGGCCGTGACAACGACCGGCGTACCGCCAGCGACATGTTCCAGAGCCTTGGAGACCGAGCGCAGGTTGCCCATGCCGTAATCGATGACCGCGATTGTCACAGCGAGCCCTTCGTCGACGGCATCTGGCCGGCCATGCGCTCGTCGGGCGTCACGGCCATGCGCAAGGCACGGCCAAACGCCTTGAAAATAGTTTCGGCTTGATGGTGGGCATTCTTGCCGCGCAAGTTATCGATGTGCAGCGTCATGCCGGCGTGATTAACCAGGCCATGGAAAAACTCGCTGAACAGGTCGACATCGAAACTGCCAATCACCGCCCGTGCAAACTCAACATTGAGCGTCAGTCCCGGACGCCCCGACAAATCGACCACCACGCGCGACAAGGCTTCGTCGAGCGGCACATAACTATGACCATAACGGGTCAAGCCTTTTTTGTCGCCCCAGGCCTTGGCCAGCGCCTGACCGAGCGTAATGCCCAGATCTTCGACCGTGTGGTGAGCGTCGATGTGCAAATCGCCCTGTGCCGAAATATCGAGATCGATCAGACCATGACGGGCGATCTGGTCCAGCATGTGGTCGAGGAAAGGCACGCCGGTGGCGAATTTGCCCTGGCCGGTGCCATCAAGATTAAGACGCACAGTGATCTGCGTCTCGAGGGTATTGCGTGTGACTTCAGCTTGCCGCATGGAGGATGGCTGCAAAAACGTGGAAACGGAGGGGCATGATACCATTTCGCTCGTCTTTTACGCCTTCGCGAAAACCCCATGAGCCGCTTCTGGAGCCAGGTCGTCCGTGACCTCACCCCCTATATCCCGGGCGAGCAGCCCAAGATCAGCAATCTGATCAAGCTGAACACCAACGAGCACCCCTATCCGCCATCGCCGCGCGTCGTCGCAGCCATCCAGGCTGAACTGGGCGACGACGGTAGCCGCCTGAGGCTTTATCCTGACCCCAACGCCGACCTGCTGAAAACGGCCATCGCCGCTCACTACGCCATCGAGCGCAACCAGGTGTTTGTTGGCAACGGTTCGGACGAAGTTCTGGCCCACGTCTTCATGGCCTTGCTCAAACACGAACAGCCCATCCTTTTCCCGGACATCACCTACAGCTTCTATCCGGTCTATTGCGGCCTTTATGGCGTTAATTATCGTACCGTGCCGCTGGCCGACGATTTCAGCATCGACCCGGCCGACTATTGCGGTCAACCGAACGGCGGCATCATTTTCCCCAACCCCAATGCGCCAACGGGCTGCCTGCTGTCACTAGCCGCCATCGAGCAGATCCTTGCCGCCAATCCCGATTCGCTGGTTGTCGTTGACGAGGCCTACATCGATTTCGGCGGAAAATCGGCCATTTCGCTGGTCGACCGCTACGACAACCTGCTGGTCACCCACACGCTGTCCAAATCGCGCTCACTGGCCGGACTGCGTGTCGGTTACGCGGTCGGCCACCCGGCCTTGATCGAAGCGCTGGAACGCGTCAAGAACAGCTTCAATTCCTACCCGCTTGATCGTCTGGCCATCGTCGGCGCCGTCGCCGCCATCGACGATCAGGCTTATTTCGAACAAGCCTGCGCCCGCGTCGTCGCCTCTCGCGACCACTTGAGTAGCGCACTGACCACACTCGGCTTCACCGTCCTGCCATCCGCTGCCAATTTCATTTTCGTGCGCCACCCCGAACACGACGCGAGCCAACTGGCCGCCGCCCTGCGCCAAAGAAACATCATCGTCCGCCACTTCAAGCTGCCGCGCATCGACCAGTTCCTGCGCATCACTATCGGCAGCGACAGCGAATGCCTGGCCTTGAGCGATGCCCTGCGCGAGGTCATCGCCTGAGCATGGCCGAACACGACATTCTCTGGCGCCGGGCGGACGGTTCCATCGTCGCCTGCACGGAAAAAATCAAGGTGCTGCGCGAAAACCTGGCCGAACTTCGTCAGATAGCGCAAGATGCCTTCGAAGATGCCTTGCTGATGGAATGCAGCGAAGCCCAGATCCGCTCGGTTTTCCAGGAGGTGATCGATGAATTGGCCAACCCCTACCATCCCCGCTGACCCACCCGGCCGCCGCGGGCAGGCAACCACCCCATGATGATGTATCGAGCCCGACCGGAACTACCGGTCTTCGAGCGCAGCTTTTTTAAACTGCCAGATACGCTCTTACTGGTTTTTGACCAGAATTGGGCGTTGACCCTGATCAGCGACGCTTGGGCAAACACCCTGGGCTACCCAACGGAAATCCTGCAATCACGCTCTTTCATCGACCTGTTTCACGATGACGACCGAGCACGCTGCATCGAGCAGGTCCAGCGCCTGCAGCGCGAGGCGCCGACCTTGCGCTTTGCTTCGCGCTGTAAACGCAGCGACGACAGCTACCTGGGCATTGCCTGGAATATCAGCTTTGATGCCGACAGCGGTTTTTACTATGCCTCGGCCCACGAAACGGCGCTCAACCTGAATGGCGAAGGCGCCCGTCTGCCTGACATGTTCCTCGATGGCCTGACCGGCCTGCCGAATCGCAGCCTCTTTCTAGAGCGCCTGCAGCACACCCAGCACCGCGTTCAGCGGCGACCGGACATGCAATACGCCGTGCTGTATTGTGGTGTCGACCGTTTCAAGGTCATCAACCACAGCCTGGGCCACAGGCAGGGTGACTTGCTGTTGATGGCCGTCGCCAACCTGTTTTATTCGATTATCCGACCGACCGACATGGCCGCCCGAATGAATGGTGACGAATTCGCCTTGTTGCTCGAAGACATCCGCGACATCAGCTCGACCCTGCAGGTGGTCAACCGCATTCAGCAAAAACTGGTTGTTCCTTTCATGCTCGACAAGCACGAGGTTTATTGCACCGTCTCATTCGGCATCGTCGCAGGGGATCATGGGAAAAAACCGCCCGAAGAACTGCTGGCCGACGCCAACCTGGCGATGATTGACGCCAAAAACCAGGGCGGCGGCAGCTACGTGTTGTTTGACAAACAAATGCACGATCGCGCCGTACAGCGACTCGAGCTGGAAATGAACCTGCGCCGGGCGATCGACAACCACGAATTCGAAGCCTATTACCAACCGATCATGGCTCTGGACAACGGGCGCCTGACCGGTTTCGAAGCCCTGGTCCGCTGGAACCATCCCGACAAAGGTCTGATTTCACCCGCTGAGTTCATTCCGGTCGCCGAAGAAACCGGCATGATCATCCCCATCGGCCGCCTGATGTTGCACGCCGCTTGCCAACAGGCGCAGCAATGGAATACCCACCTCCAACCCGCACAACCGCTCAGCGTCAGCGTCAATATCGCCGCGCGCCAACTCAGCCACCCCGACTTGCTGAATGACGTCGCCAGCGCCCTAAGTGGCAGCGGCCTGCCAGCCCATCTGCTCAAGCTGGAAATCACCGAGAGCGGGATGATGGCCAACGCCGATGACGCCATCGAGCTTCTCGGCAAACTCAGGGCACTCGGCATCCGCCTGATGCTGGATGATTTTGGCACCGGCTATTCATCGCTCAGTTACCTGCACCGCCTGCCAGTGGACACCCTGAAAATCGACCGCAGCTTTGTCCATCGCCTGCACGATCACGAGACCGATCGCCACTTTGTCGAGACCATCGTCGACCTGGCCCACAAGCTAGGCCACAGCCTGGTTTGCGAAGGGGTCGAGCAAGCCTGTCAGGCCAGCATTCTCAAGGCCATGGGCGTCGAATTCGCCCAAGGTTATCTGTACTCCCGCCCAGTAACGGCCAACGAAGCGACCATGTTGATCCTAAACGACACCGGACAAACCTGACCCGGAAACAATCAGGCTAGGGCCAGGCCACCCAAGATCGCCCCCACCACAATGAACCACAGCGGATGCAGCTTGCTGCGCAAATTAGCCAGCACCGTGGCCGCTACCAGCCCCCAACTCGCCCAGCCAAACTGCGCTGCCTGCGCAATCAAGGTCGCCCCGGAGAAAATCAGGCCGATCGCCAGTGGCGCTACGCCCAGACTGACCGCCTTTTGCCAGCGGCAACCCGCAAACCCCTGCCAACGGTCGATCAACAGATAAATCAGCACACTCATCGGTAAGCACATGGCCAGCGTCGCTGCAATAGCGCCTGCCAGACCCGCCACCTTCCAGCCAATCAAGGTCACCACCAGAACATTCGGCCCCGGTGCCGCCTGGGCAATGGCATACAGATGCGTGAACGTAGTGTCGTCCAGCCAGTGATGATGCTCGACCACCACGCGATGCATCTCGGGCAACAAGGCTGTCGCCCCGCCAAAGGCAACGAAAGACAACAGGCCAAACTCCAGAAAAAGTTGCAGGACAATCATCGCACTGAGTTCGAACCCAAGCGCCAGTAGGCCAGACCGCCGGCGCCAAGCAAGCCGAGCAACATCACCCAAGGCATCGGCCAGCGCCAAAAAGCGATGGCGAGCACGGTCAACGCCGTAAAAGGCAAAAAAACCGCTTTGTCACGAAGCGCACTCGCCATGCGCCAGGCCATGGCAAACAAGAGCCCGACTCCAACAGCCGCGACGCCACGCAACACCCCCTGCACTACCGGCTGCCTACCGAAGGCGTCGTACAAGAGCGCCAGCAGCAAGGCGATCAGAAAGGGGCCAAGCAACAAGCCCACCGGCGCCACAATCGCGCCGGGCAAACCGCGATAGCGCTTGCCGACGACCACCGCCAGATTGACGACATTCGGTCCGGGCAAGAACTGACACAGGCCCAGCAGGGTATTGAACTCTTCGGCGTCCATCCAGCACCTTTCTTCGACCAGCATGCGCCGGGCGAAAGGCAACACACCACCAAAACCGGAGAGCCCAACCGATGAAAAAGCAAAAAAAAGCGCCCGGAGGTCCGGGCGGCTTTCGTGGTCGCTTGCGGTCAACACGGGCAGCAACTCAAAGGTCGAGCCGGAGTTCCGCCGACTTCGCATGCGCCGGCAGGCCTTCACCGTGCGCTAGTATCGACGCGATGCGACCGAGCGTCTGCGCCCCGGCTTGCGACACCTTGATCAGGCTGGTCCGTTTCTGGAAATCATAGACACCGAGCGGCGACGAGAAACGCGCCGACCCCGAGGTGGGCAGCACGTGATTCGGGCCGGCACAGTAATCACCCAGCGATTCCGAGGTGTAGAGGCCGATGAAGATGGCGCCGGCGTGATGGATTTTCTCGACCCAGGGATCGGGATCGGCCAGCGCCAGTTCGAGGTGTTCCGGGGCAACGCGGTTGGCAATGCTCACCGCTTCCTCCAGATCACGGACCAGAATGAAGGCGCCGCGGTTGGTCAGCGAGGTACGGATCACTTCCTGTCGCGGCATGGTCGGCAGCAATTTGTCGATACTCGCTTGCACCTGCTCGAGGAAAGCGGCATCGGTGCAGATCAGGATCGACTGCGCCAGTTCATCGTGCTCGGCCTGCGAGAACAGGTCCATCGCCACCCAGTCCGGATTGCCGGAACCGTCCGAGACGACCAGGATTTCCGACGGGCCGGCGACCATGTCGATGCCGACAATGCCGAACACCCGGCGCTTGGCGGTGGCCACGTAGGCATTGCCCGGGCCGACGATCTTGTCCACCTGCGGCACGGTCTGCGTGCCGTAGGCCAGCGCGCCGACCGCCTGCGCGCCACCAATGGTGAACACCCGGTCGACACCGGCCAGGCAGGCCGCCGCCAGCACCAGCTGGTTGTGCTCGCCGCCCGGCGTCGGGACGACCATGATCAACTCCTTGACGCCCGCCACCTTGGCCGGAATCGCGTTCATCAGCACCGACGACGGATAGGCCGCCTTGCCGCCCGGCACGTAGAGGCCGACCCGGTCGAGCGGCGTGATCATCTGGCCAAGCAGGGTGCCGTCGGCTTCGCGATAGGACCAGCCCTCGAGACGCTGTTTCTCGTGATAAATGCGCACCCGCTGCGCCGCAGCCTCCAGCGCGGCGCGCTGGTCGGCTGGCAAGCCCTCCAGGGCCAGCTGCATTTCGACTGCCGACAATTCGAGATCGGCCATGCTGCTGGCACTCAGGCGGTCAAATTTATTGCTGTATTCGACCACTGCCGCATCGCCGCGCCTTTTCACGTCGGCAAGAATAGCCGCGACAGTGCGCTCGATACCCTCATCCGCCGCCGCCTCGAAAGCCAGCAGCGCCTTCATGTGTACCGAAAAATCGGCGTCGACCGTGGACAGACGCTTGATCGCGACAGACATTTACTTCTCCACCGCCTGGGCAAAGGCGTCGATGATCGGTTGCAAGGTGTCGCGCTTGACCTTCAGCGCGGCCTGATTGACTACCAGGCGCGAGGAAATATCCATGATGTGCTCACAGGCGAGCAGTTTGTTGGCCTTCAGCGTACCGCCAGTGGACACCAGATCGACGATGGCGTCGGCCAAACCGGCCAGCGGCGCCAGTTCCATCGAGCCGTACAGCTTGATCAGGTCGACATGCACGCCCTTGGCTGCAAAATGCTCGCGCGCCGTCTTAATGTACTTCGAGGCCACCTTGAGGCGTGCGCCCTGGCGAACGGCATGGTCGTAGTCGAAGCCTTCCTGAACTGCCACCATCATCCGGCACTGGGCAATCTTCAGGTCCAGTGGCGCATACAAGCCCTCGCCGCCGTGCTCGATCAGCACATCCTTGCCAGCCACACCCAGATCAGCCGCGCCGTACTGCACATAGGTCGGGACATCGGTCGCGCGAACGATGACGACTCGAACGCCAGGCTGATTAGTTTCAATGATCAGCTTGCGGGAAGTTTCTGGATTTTCAGTGGGTACAATGCCTGCGGCAGCCAGCAACGGCAGGGTTTCGTCAAAAATGCGACCCTTGGACAGGGCGATGGTGATACCAGTCACGGGCAATCTCTGAGGCAAAGGGGCAATTTTAACGCAAAGGCGAAAGGCTGACCGACCCTCCAAAGCAAAAAGCCCGGCAAGCCGGGCTTTTATCAACCAAACAATCCAGGCGCTTATTCAGCCGGGCGGATGTTGGCAGCTTGCTTACCCTTCGGGCCATTGACGACGTCGAAGGTGACCTTCTGGTTTTCAGCCAGGGTCTTGAAACCGTTGCCTTGAATGGCGGAGAAGTGGGCGAAGAGGTCTTCACCACCTTCGGACGGGGAGATGAAGCCAAAACCCTTGGAGTCGTTGAACCACTTAACGGTGCCAGTTGCCATTTTTTATTTCCTTGGAAAAGATAGACGGGCCGAAGCCCAAAAAATTACGAGAATCAAGACCGAGGAGCTGACAAACCGATTACGGTGCAGGAACAACACACTGCCTGGAAATCCCGAGCCTCGAAGTATGGGGCCACCGGCCAATTACGCAAAGCTTTTTTTGTGTTTTTCTGCGGTCGACCGTAAAAAAACACAAAAAAGCCAATCAGCGAACCCGCCGCACCGACGCGCCAAGTCTTGCCAACTTCTCTTCAATCCGCTCGTAGCCTCGATCGAGGTGATAAATACGGTCGATTAAAGTCTCGCCGCGCGCCACCAACCCACCGATAACCAGGGAGGCCGATGCACGCAGATCGGTCGCCATCACCGTCGCCCCCTCAAGGTGATCGACCCCGCGTACCACGGCATTATTGCCTTCAATCTGAATATTGGCGCCCAGGCGCATCAGTTCATTGACGTGCATGAAGCGATTTTCAAAAATGGTCTCACGGATGGTCGCCACGCCCTCGGCGATGCAGTTGAGGGCCATGAACTGAGCCTGCATGTCAGTCGGGAAAGCCGGATAAGGCGCTGTACGCAAACTGACGGCCTTGAGCCGGGGCGGCGCCACCAGACGGATGGCATCGCGTTCGACCGTGATGTCACACCCGGCATCCATTAATTTATCGACCACGGTATCGAGATACGCTGCCGAGGTCTTGAGTAGACGCACATCTCCCCCTGTAACCGCCGCTGCACACAGGTAAGTGCCGGTTTCAATCCGATCAGGCATCACGGCATGTGCGGCACCGTGCAGGCGGTCAACGCCACGGATACGGATCACATCGGTGCCCGCCCCAGAAATTTGCGCCCCCATGGCGATGAGACAGTTGGCCAGATCGACCACTTCCGGTTCACGCGCGGCGTTCTCAATGATCGTTTCGCCATCGGCCAGGCAGGCGGCCATCATCAGATTCTCGGTCCCCGTCACCGTCACCATGTCGGTGCAGATGCGAGCCCCCTTCAGTCGCCGAGCCTTGGCATGGACATAACCCTGTTCAACCGTCACTTCGGCGCCCATGGCCTGCAAGCCCTTGATGTGCTGATCGACCGGCCGCGCGCCGATGGCACAGCCCCCCGGCAGGGAGACGCGGGCCTCACCACAGCGGGCCAGCAGCGGACCGAGGACCAGAATCGAAGCACGCATGGTCTTGACCATTTCGTACGACGCCACCGGATTGTTCAAACCCGACGCATCCAGCGACAGCCCGTCGGCCTCATCCATACGTACCGTCACCCCCATTTCACCCAGCAGACGCAGCATGGTGGAAATGTCATTGAGGTGAGGCACGTTCATCAGGTCGAGCGGCTCAGCCGTCAGCAAGGCCGCACAGAGAATCGGCAAGGCAGCATTTTTGGCGCCGGACATGGCGACTTCGCCTTTGAGCGGCACACCGCCCTGAATCAGCAATTTATCCACGCCGCACACTCCATTCATCCGGGGTCAGTGTCTTGAAGGACAGGGCGTGCAACTGCCCACTGTCAAAGTGCGCTTTCAGAATCTGGTTAACGTGCTGCTGGCGCTGCACACGATTTTTGCCAACGAACTCGGCACTGACCAGCAGGGCTTGAAAATGCTGGCCATCGCCATCGAGTTCGAGATGCTCGCAGGTCATGCCGGCGAGTATGAGTTGCTTGATTTGATCCGGGTGCATGGCGATTCAGGTTCTCAACTTCCAACCCTGCTGTAGCAGACGCAGCGTCAACAACGACACCACCGCCAGGCAGGCGACAACCACCGCCAGGCTAAACTCGGGCGCCACATCAGAGGCACCAAAGAAGCCATAACGAAAGCCATCGATCATGTAAAAAACGGGATTGTAATGCGACAGTTGCTGCCAAAAAGACGGCAAGCTGTAAATTGAATAGAAGACACCGGACAACATGGTCAGCGGCATGATCAGGAAATTCTGGAAGGCGGCCAACTGATCAAACTTTTCGACCCAGATGCCGGCAATCATGCCCAGCGCGCCGAACAAGGCCCCGGATAAGAGAGCAAACGCCAGCACCCAGAGCGGCGACACTAAAGACAATTCGGCAAACCAGAGGCTGGCCAGCAGAACCCCCAGCCCAACCAGCAAGCCACGAACCACGGACGCCAGCACATAGGCCGCGAAAAAAGCACCGTAGGGAATCGGTGGCAACAAGACAAAGACGATGGAACCGGTGATTTTGGCTTGAATCAGGCTGGACGAGGAATTGGCAAAGGCATTCTGCAGCACCTGCATCATCACCAGGCCAGGAATCAGGAAACTGGTGTAAGGCACGCCATGGACCTGAACATGTGCATCAAGCACATGGCCAAAAATCAGCAGATAGAGCAAGGCAGTCAATACTGGTGCCGCCACGGTCTGAAAACTAACTTTCCAGAACCGTAGGAATTCCTTGTAAAACAGGGTCAGAAAACCAATCATTGGCGCAGGGTCCGGACAAAAACCTCTTCCAGCGAGGCCCCCGGATAGGTGGCCAGCAAATTAGCCGTGGTATCGAGTGCCACCAACTGCCCCTGCTTCATCAAACCAATGCGGCCACACAAGGCTTCAGCCTCCTCAAGGTAGTGCGTGGTCAGAATGATGGTGTGGCCCTCGCCATTGAGACGACGAATGAACTGCCACAAACCTTGCCGTAATTCGACGTCGACCCCGGCGGTCGGCTCGTCAAGCACGATGACCGGCGGCTTGTGCACCAACGCCTGGGCGACCAGGACCCGGCGCTTCATACCACCAGACAAGCGACGCATATTGGCGTCCGCCTTGCTAGTCAGGTCAAGATTGTGGAGAATTTCGTCGATCCAGCGATCATTATTGCGGATACCAAAATAACCGGACTGGATACGCAAGGTCTCCCGCACACTAAAGAAGGGATCGAAGACCAGTTCCTGCGGCACCACCCCCAGACGGCGGCGTGCTTCACGAAAATCGCTGATCACATCATGTCCCATGATGCGTAGAAACCCAGCATCCGGTCGCGAGAGCCCGGCCAGGGTCGAAATCAGCGTAGTCTTGCCAGCCCCGTTGGGGCCTAACAGGCCAAAAAACTCACCTTGGGCGATCTCGAGGGACACCCCGCGCAAGGCTTGTAACGAGCCAAAGCGCTTGACCACGTTAACGATGGAAACCGCCGCAGGAATCGTATTCACCATCGACGGCGTCAGGCCAGCGAGAGGAGTTCGCCAACCCCGTAGAGATCGGCCAGCGAGCGGACACCTGCCGGCACGTTAACAAATTGCAACGTCGCCTGACGCGCCGCCGCCACCCGCAACCAGCCGAGCATGACGGCAATAGCCGACGAGTCAGCCTCTGTCACCACCGCCAGATCAACACGCCAGGCGCCCGCCTGCAAAAGCGCAATACCCGCAGCCTGCAACAGCCGGGCATTGTCGAGCGTCATCGGGGCAGTGACCCGCAGGTCAGTGCCATCGCGTTCAATCATTTGCCAGCCTTGGCCGAGGCTTCGAGCGTGTCATTCTTGGTTGCCAGGGAGGCGATCAGGCCATCGATGCCATTGGCTCGCACTTCCCGCGTGAACTGGTCGCGATAATTGGTCACCAAGCTAATCCCGGCGATGATCACGTCGTACACTTTCCAGCCACCGCTCTGCAATTCAAGGTTGTAATCGATTTGAACCGGCTTGGCACCAGGCTGTAGCACTTCAGTGCGCACATAAACATCCGTCTCGCCAGCACTCATCGTGAACGGCAGGTAGCGGATGCGCTGCCCACGGTAGCCATCGAAGGAATTGGCATAGGTGCGAACCAACAGGTTGCGGAACTCTTCGCTCAAGCGCATCTTCTGCTGCGGAGTCGCCTTGCGCCACTCCTTGCCCAAGGCAAGTGCCGTCATGCGCTGAAAGTCAAAATTCGGCAACACCTTGGCGTCGACGAGAGCAATCAACTTGCTTTTATCGGCCCCCTGCAGGGTTTTGTCCTCACGGACAATTTTCAGCACATCTTCAGTCACCCGTTTGACCAGGGCATCCGGCGCCTCCTGAGCGAGTACGCTGAACGAAAGCAGCAGGCCGGCCAACAATGTCAGAATTTTCTTCATCATGCGTTCAACTCACTCTCAATCGTCAAGGCGCGGCGGGCGACCATCGTAAATCTGGCTCGTACGACGCTGCAGATAAGCAGCCCGGATGTAGGAATACTTATCCAGTGCAGCCTCTTCAACCACCTTATCAGCCGGCAGCAGGCCCGCCCGTAGATCAACGATGCGCAGTCCGCGCACGCTGTTGCGTAGCGCCACTTCATCAATCTGACCGACCGGGTCGCTGAAACTATCGACCAGCAAACCCGCCGTGTCTCGAAGCGTGCGCGGCCCAAAAATCGGCAAATAGAGATAGGCGCCGGAATCAACACCCCATACTGCCAGCGTCTGGCCAAAATCTTCATCATTACGGTAGTAGCCCAACTCGGAGGCAACATCGAACAAGCCAAAGATACCCAGCGTCGAATTGATCAGCAACCGGGCAAAATCGTTCCCGGCACTGGACACTTTTCCTTGCAAGGCGTTGTTGACCCCGACCATCAGATCACCGGCATTCCCAAAGAAATTACCGACACTGGCCTTGACCGGCAACGGGGTCGCCACGTCATACACCCGGGCTAGCGGTCGTAGTGCGTACTGATCAATCACTTCATTGGCCGAAAACATCGCCCGATTGAAGCTTTCGTAAGGATCCTGCGGATTACCCTGTGCCTGCACCGTACTCACCAGCACCAGGCCAAACAGCGATGATGCGGCCAGACGACGGCCACAACAGGCCAGCGCATGCATGTTGATTTTCATCATTTAGCGTCCTGAGATTCCGAAGCCTTGCTGAAAAGAAACTGTCCAATCAATTTCTCCAACACCACGGCTGATTGCGTTTTGGAGACGGTATCACCTGCCTGCAACATCCGTTCATCCCCGCCAGCATCCAGACCGACATACTGCTCACCGAGCAAGCCGGCGGTATAGATCGACACAAAAGTATCTCGCGGAAAACGATAACGACCATCGATCGTCATGGTCACCAACGCCTCGTAACGCTCAGCATCGAACCGAATATTAGCAATGCGGCCCACCACCACACCGGCACTCTTGACCGGCCCGCGCACTTTCAAGCCACCGATATTATCGAAACGGGCTTGCAGCGTGTAGGTATCGGACAATGCAGCACCAGAAAGGTTGCCGACCTTGAGTGCCAAAAAAAGGACCGCGGCAATACCCATTGCCACAAAAAGACCCACCCACAGATCAAGTGCCGTGCGATTCATGAAGTACCCCGGAACATCAAGGAAGTAAGAACAAAGTCGAGCGCCAGAATGGCCATGGCCGACGTCACCACGGTACGGGTAATCGCCCGCGACACCCCTTCCGCCGTTGGTACCGAGTCAAAACCTTCGAACACGGCAATCAGGGATACGGCAAAGCCAAAGACGATGCTCTTGATCACGCCATTGACGATGTCGTAACGAAAGTCGACGCTCGCCTGCATTTGCGACCAAAAAGCACCATCATCAACCCCAATAAAAACAACACCAATCAGCCAACCGCCCAGCACGCCCATCGCCGAGAACATGGCGGCCAACAAGGGCATGGCGATCACGCCACCCCAAAAACGCGGCGCCACGACACGAGCCAACGGATTGACCGCCATGATGTCCATCGCCTTCAGTTGCTCGGTGGTCTTCATCAAGCCAATTTCCGCGGTAATCGACGAACCGGCGCGCGAGGCAAACAACAACCCCGCGACCACCGGCCCCAATTCACGGGTCAGCGACAAGGCAACCAGAACACCCAGCGCCTCGGTTGAACCATAGCGCTGCAAGGTCTCGTAACCCTGCAGGCCAAGCACCAGACCCACGAACAACCCGGACACCAGAATGATCAGCAGTGACAGGACACCGCTGAAATAGATCTCACGCATCATCAACGGCAAACGGCGAAAGGCCATCCCCGAATGCCGCAATACGGCAAAGAAAAAGCGGGTGGCAAATCCGAGGCGCCAGATGCGGTCGACCGTGCCATGCCCCAAAGCGCGCACCCAGTTCAGCAACTTAGTCATGCGCGACTCCCGGCAGGAAATCATCAGCCACCGGTGGGGCAGGATAATCGAAATGCACGGGCCCATCCGGCTGGGCGTGAACGAATTGGTAAACGAAGGGATCGGTCGACGCGCGAATTTCATCCGGTGTCCCCTGCGCAACCACCTGACCACCGTTCATGAAAAAAATGTAATCGACGATTTGCAGCGACTCCTGGATATCATGGGTCACCATGATCGACGTGGCGCCCAAGGCATCGTTGAGACGACGGATCAATTGGCCGATCACACCGAGCGCAATCGGGTCAAGGCCGGTAAAGGGTTCGTCGTACATGACCAGCATCGGGTCAAGCGCCACCGCCCGCGCCAATGCCACGCGACGTGCCATGCCCCCGGAGAGCTCACCCGGCATCAGTTGTCCGGCGCCGCGCAGACCCACCGCTTCGAGCTTCATCAGCACCAAGTCGCGAATCATCGCTTCGCTCAGGTCAGTATGTTCGCGCAGCGGAAACGCCACGTTCTCGTAAACCGACATATCGGTAAATAAGGCACCAAACTGGAACAACATCCCCATCTTGCGCCGCAGGCGGTACAACTCACGCTCCGACATCCGGCTAACCACATGCGAACCAAAGCGCACCACGCCGGACGATGGACGTAATTGGCCGCCAATACAACGCAACAGCGTTGTCTTGCCACAGCCCGACCCCCCCATGATCGCCACCAACTTACCACGAGGAATCTGCATGTTGATTCCCTGCAACACCGGCCGGCCATCGTAGTTGAACTCGAGCGCTTCGATATCGACCAGAACGTCGTCCGACAAAGTCGTGCCCTCAAAAAAACTCGGAGGATTCTAACAGAAGCCCAGCTTTTCCAACATTTCGCATCGCCACGCTGATGCCAGCGAAAGATCCAGCGCAAAAAAATAAATGACAAAGTAATTATTTGCCAATATCATTCAATAAACCATTTGTCATTTATATCCATGCTTCGCTTGCCGCTGATGATTGTTGGTCTTAGCCTTTGTCTCGGCGCCTGCGCAACGGGAACAGTGACGCATCGCTCGGCCGGTCACCTGACACACGCCAACAGATCGTACGCCAGCCCCATTCCCGAGATCGTGACCAGCGAACCGGCCAAGCCAAGTGCCGCCGAACAGCGTCGCCAGGATCGTTTCAGCGTCACCGTGCACCAGGTCCCGGTTCGCGATCTGCTTTTTGCCCTGGCCCGCGACGCCGGCATTGATATCGACCTGGCTGCAGACATCGACGACAAAATCACGCTCAACGCACAGGAACAAACCCTACCCACCTTGCTACGACGGATTGCGCGACACAGCGAACTGAATATCGAAATCGACCAGCAAACCCTTGTTGTCAGTCGCGACCAGCCTCACACCCGGCACTACCCGGTTGATTACGTCAATCTCGCCCGCCGGGTCAGTGGCAACATCGCCAGCAACATGCTGATTGGCCCGTCACCCAGCACCAGCAGCGACCCGGGCGCCGGCAATTTGTCAAACACCCGTATCGAAAGCAGCTCGCGGCACGATTTCTGGCAACGTATCGAGCGAGATCTGCAAGCGCTGACCGGTGCCCTGATCCCTCAACCGACCGACGAGCGGGACAAAGCCGTGCCGCCAGGCAGGCCTGTCGTGCTCACGGTCAACGCCGAAAGCGGCCTGATTTCCGTCCATGCCCGGGCCGCCCAGCATCGCCAGGTGCAGGACTACCTGGATCGCCTACTCGACGCCGCCCGGCGCCAGGTATTGATCGAAGCCACCATCGTCGAGGTCAGCCTGGCCGAGGGTCATGAACAAGGTATCGACTGGAGCAGCCTGCTCGCCGGCGGACTGTTCGAGTTCGCCGGCAATCCGCTCAAGAACACTGTCAACCTGCGCTACACCCGCGATGACAATCCCAAGGCATTGATCAGCCTGCTCGACAGTTTTGGCCACACCCGCGTTCTGTCCAGCCCCCGTCTGTCGGTGCTCAACAACCAGACCGCCCTGCTCAAGGTCGTCGAAAACTACGTCTACTTCACCGTCAAGGCAGACACCACCAGCACCGCCAACGTCGGCACCACGGTAACCTACACCACCGTACCCCAAACCGTTTCGGTCGGCCTAGTCATGGGGGTCACGGCACAAATCGCCGCCAACGACAGCGTCACGCTGAACATCCGCCCGACCATCACCAGCATCGGCCGTGAAGTCGCCGACCCCAACCCCGATCTGCGCAAGAACGGTATTGAAAATCTGGTCCCAATGATTCGCACACGGGAAATCGAATCGGTCCTGCGCGTCAATAATGGGCAGATCGCCGTTCTCGGTGGTCTGATGGAAGACCGTGTCGATTACCAGACGCAACGCCCCCCGGCTCTGGGCGAGATTCCCATGCTGGGCGAAGCACTCACCAATCGCAACAATCGCAGCCGAAAAACCGAACTGGTCATTTTCCTGCGTCCGGTAATCATCCATGACCCCAGCCTGCACGGCGACTACGCCGCCCTGAGCGCCCACCTGCCTGATCACAGTTTTTTCGCGGCACCCGCACATGCCCGGCCTTTTGGCCACTTTGTGGGGCAATGAAAACCCATGCGCAAAAACGATCACAAGCCGCATATTTTCATCAGCCTGTGCCTGTGCGGCCTGCTCGGCACCACACAGGCCGGCGAACCGGAGCACAGCGCCGACCGCATTGCCATTCAGCGCCACGATTGGCTGGCGCCCAGCCTGACCGAACTCGCCGGCCAGCCACCACTCAATCAAATTGGCTTATTGCGCCAACTACAGACACAACACCCCACCGACCCCCGCCTGCCCGCCTTGCTAGGCACCTTGCTGGCCCGGCAACAACGCTGGCCAGAAGCCCGCCAAGCCTTTGAAGACGCCCTGCAACTGCGCCCAGCAGACCCGGACACCCGCTACAACCTGGCGATTTGCCTGGAACACCTCGGGCGACAGGACGAAGCGATCCAGCGTTACCAGCAAGCGCTGCGTCTGGCCGGCCAATCACCGTTCCGCTTTGAGCAGGCGCAAGTCTGGCAACGCCTGAATGAATTGGCGGCAATACCATGAACCTCACCCCACCTCGCCCCCAGCGTCTCGGCGAACGCCTGCTGGCCAACCAGCACATCGACCGCGACCAACTGCGGATTGCCTTGCTTGAGCAGCAACAAACACGACAGCGCCTTGGGCAAACACTGGTTCAGCTCGGTTTTATGGACGAAGCCACGCTGCTCGACCACCTGGCTGAGACACTACCTTGTCCTCGAGCACAACTCGACGCCTCGATTCCTAGCGCCCAGGCCCTGGCCCTGTGCCCGGTCGAACAAGCACGCCTGCATCGCCTTCTCCCCCTCGTCCTCGACGCGGCCCGCCAGACACTCGTCGTCGCCATGGTTGACGTCAACGACCCGGCCGCCCTGAGCTATTTGCGTCATCGCCTGTCACCAGGCAGCCGGATCGAAGCACAACTGGCGGGGGAGGGCGAAATTGAAACCGCCATTGATCGCCACTACGGCCATGCCCTGGCGATCGACCGCCTGCTACTGGCCTGCGAACCCCCCGGAGCAAGCGGCAACTGGCCAGACAGTAGCCGACAGGCCTCAGCGATCCAAGTGGTCGATGCCCTGCTCAGCGATGCCGTCAAATGCAACGCCTCCGATATTCATTTCGAACCGGAAAGCACCAGCCTGCGTATCCGTTACCGTATCGACGGCCGTTTGCAATCCATCCGCACCTTGCACCGCACGCTCTGGCCCGCCTTATGCGGTCGACTGAAGGTACTGGCCGGTATGAACATTGCAGAACAACGACTGCCCCAGGATGGCCATCTGCAGCAAAAAATCGCCGGTCGACAAATCGATTTTCGAGCCGCCACCCACCCCACCCTGCATGGCGAAAACCTGGTGCTGCGCATCCTGGACCGGCAAAAAGGCATCTTGCCACTCCCCGCCCTCGGCCTGTCACCGCACCAGACTGGCCAACTGGAACAAATGCTCACTCGGCCACAAGGACTCTTGTTGATCACCGGCCCCACCGGTAGCGGCAAAACCACCACGCTTTACTCACTGCTCGGCACGCTGGACAGCAGCGCCAGTCACATCATGACGCTGGAAGACCCTGTCGAATACCCATTACCCCACCTGCGCCAGACGTCGCTCAATGAAACCGCGAAAATGGGTTTCGCCGACGGCATCCGCTCCATGCTGCGTCAGGACCCCGACGTCATGCTGATTGGCGAAATACGCGATGACGAGACTGCCGCCATGGCCATCCGCGCGGCAACCACCGGCCATCAGGTGTTTTCGACCCTGCACGCCCACAGCGCGATAGGCGCTTTTGCCCGGCTGGCCGATCTCGGCATTTCCAGCCGTCGGCTGAGCGACAACCTGATCGGCATCGTCGCCCAACGCCTGGTCCGGCGACTGTGCCCACAATGCAGCCAGACCCGGGCCAGTACGCCACAGGAACGCCAGCAATGGAACTTGCCAGAACAGATCCCACAGGCCGTCGGCTGCCCGGCCTGCCATGGCCTGGGCTATCGCGGTCGACTGCCCTTACTTGAAATTTTGCGCATCACGCCAACTATCGACCGACTGCTGGCTGATCACGCCAGCAGCGCTCAGTTATTGGCCGAAGCCCGTCTGAGCGGCTTCAGCAATCTGTCGGCAGCAGCACTCGACGCTGTTTGCGGTGGCCAGACCAGCTTGGAAGAAGCCGGCCGCGTCGTCGATCTCGGCGGAGGCGACTAAGCCATGTGGTTCAATTACAAAGCAATTGGCGCTGACCAGCAAATCGTGCACGGTCAACGGCAAGCCACCGACCAAAATGCCCTGGCCGCGGCCTTGTCCGACAACGATCAGGTCCTGCTGGCCGCACACCGCACATGGTGGCCAAAAAGTCCGAAAAAACTCGGTCGACCGCAAGTGACTGATTTTTGCTTTCAACTGACGCAACTGCTCAGCGCCGGCATTCCTCTGCTCTCCGCCCTCGATGATCTGGCGCACGGCCTGGACCACGCCCTCGGCCGGCAGCTCGCCGCACGCCTGGCCGAGCGCGTCAGACAAGGCCAACCCTTATCCGAGGCGCTGACCAGCGAAGCCCATCAATTTGATGGCATTTTCATCGGTCTGGTCCGGGCCGGTGAGGACAGCGGCCAACTACCCGTCCTGCTCGACCGCCTGCATCAGTCGCTCAGCCGCCAGGACGCCCTGCTGGCACAAACCCGCCGCCTACTGCTCACCCCCTTGATCGCTGGCACCGTCGTCGGTCTGGCTAGCCTCTTCCTGTTACTGTTTTTGGTACCGCAAATCCGGACCTTCCTCAACGACAGTGGCCAACCCCTGCCCTGGATGACGCACGCGCTCTTTCTGGTCGCTGACACCCTGGCCATGCCCCAAGCCTGGCTAGGCGAACTGCTCATCGTCAGCCTGGCCGTCACCGCCGGGCAACGCCACCCCTGGAGCCGCGCCCACCTCGATTACTGGAGCATGCGCCTACCCGGCATTGGCCCCCTGCGCATGAAAGCAATCAGCGCCCGCCTGGCCGACACATTCGCCTTGCTGTACGGTGCGGGCATCCCGGTCATCGATGTGCTACAGCGCTTGCGCGACCTGGCCGGCAGCCAGCAAGTTGCGCTTGCCCTGGATGGTATCCGCCAGGCCGTCGAAAGCGGCCAGCCCTTGTCGCGGGCCTTCGCCCATAGCCGACTGTTTCCACCACTGCTGGTCCGCATGCTGCAAATTGGCGAGCAAACCGGGCAACTGGACCGCTCCCTTGCCAATCTAGCCGAACTACAGCGCCGCGAACTCGACCTGGCGCTGGAGCGACTGCAAACCCTGATCGAACCAGCGATGACCGTCAGCCTCGGCTTGCTGTTGGGCTGGATCATGCTCGCCCTGCTGCAGCCGATTTATAGCCTGATCGGCCAATTTCAGCCATGAGTCCGCGATGAGTTCCGCCGTCATTCTGCTCATTGATACCGAAGGTTTGCATGTTTGGCGACCGGAAGACCGGCCGCCGCTGGCCCACAGCCACTTCCGAACCGACGCGAACGGACAACAAGCTTTCCGCGCATTTCTCGGGAAAAACCCCCACGCAGCCTACACGTTAGTCATCAACCTGCCCGGCGAGCGCTATCTGAGCGAAAGCATCCCCCATCTGCGCGGCCAGGAGCGACAACGCCTGCAAAGCGACCGCCTGCAGCGTCACTTTCCGGACAGCCGCTGGCGCTGCGCCCATCTACTTAGCCACGGTCGCACCGACAGCGCACAATTATTGCTGATGAGTCTGGACGAGTCGCCGGCCATCAGCCTCTGGCTCCAGTTATTGCAGCGCCGACGCAGCGCCCTGCTGGCCATTCATAGTCTGGCGCAATGCGGGCCGCCCCTGGTGCACCAGCACGCCCCGCACGAAGATGCTGTCTTGCTGCTGGCGCGCTACGGCGACACCCTGCGCCTCAGCTGGCTGGCTAACGGTGAGCTCATCGCCTCCAGCCTGCAAACACTCCCCGCCAGCACCGATCTAGCCGCACATTGCCGACACTTCCTGCAGCAATTATCCGGCGACGCACCGTGGCCACCGCCCTACGTTCTGGCGCTGGCCATTGACCCGCCAGAGGACGGTACCTGGGGTGCCTGGCAGCCCATTGAGACAGCTGACGATGCCACCCTTTCCAGCCTGAACGCCCTGCGCCGGCACCCGCCACGCGAACAATTTGCCCCCCTGAGCGAGCGCCAACACGGCCAACGCTATCGACGCGGCCAGCGACTCGAACAAGGCTGCTGGGCCGCAGCCCTCCTTGCCCTGCTGGCCTGCGGTGGACTGCTGACCGATCGCCAGGCGCAGCACGAAAAACTGATCCAGACCCTCGCCCAGCAACAGGAAAGTAGACAACAACTTGCGGCACTAGACGCCGAAATCTCGACTTTGCCGCTCGCACCGGCCCCTCTGCAACGTCTGATCGACGGCTATACCCACCTGCGCTCGGCACAGCCACGCCTGCGGGAAGGATTGCAAACACTGAGCCTGGCACTCGACGACAACCCCGCCATCACCTTGAATGCCCTTGGCTGGGACTACCTGCCCGCCACCCCCCAAACCATCCGACTACATATCGAGGCCCACTTTTCAGACCGGCAGATGACCGAGATAGCGGCCCATTTCCAGCGCCTGACCCGGCAACTCGCCAGCCATGGTGAACTCGAAATCGTCAGCAATCCTTGGCAAACCACGGCACCCGGGCACTTCATTCTTCGCCTGGTTTTACGGTCGACCGCATGAACCGCAGAATTTTCCGACAACTGGCGGCCTGGACACAGGACTTGCAACGCCCGCTCCGTCACCTGTTACTCAGCCTCCTGCTCGGCAGCGCTGCGGTTCTGACCTGCCAGCAGGCCAAGCAACACGTCGCTGACGCGCTTGCTACTGAAACACGACAGCAACAACACCTAGCCGCCAAACTCGCCGAGCAACGGACGCGCTTGGCACGCCTCAAGGAAGCAGGGCCGCTGATAGCCCGCTTTATCGAGACGCCAACAATCGATCGAACCCCCTCCGCACTGGCCGAGCATCTCCAATCAGCCTGGCCCGGCGCCAATGCCCCCCGCCAGGCAATGGAACAGTTAGACGCCCGCACCCAACTGCTCGACTTGCCCGACGGCTGGCGACAACAGCACCTGGCACTGACCTTACAACCCTGGCATGCCGAACAACTCCTGCATTTCGCCGACGGTCTGGCCAGCCTGGCAGGTGGTTTCGGACGCCTCAATCACTGCGACATTCGCCGCCCAGACGGCCCGGGCACCCCCTTGCACGCCCGCTGCCACATCGCTTGGTTAAGCTTTGAAGTGGAGCCCGCACCATGAAGCGTCCGCGCCGCTGGCTGGTACTGTTCTGCTGCCTGATGCAGCCAGCCCTGGCCGCTCCGCTGGGCCGGCTTTTTTTCACGGCCGAAGAACGACGGGTGATCGAACAACAACAGCCAGCGCGCGACAGCGCATCACTCGAACTGAACGGCCGCATCCGCTACCCCAATGGCCGTCTTGAATACTGGTTGAACGGCCAGCCGACCTCCCGCCCCGCCTCTCACCACCTGGCAGTCGGTGACCGCCTGCAGCCCGCCAGCCACACCCGCCAGCCTTTGCTCGGCGACGGCAAAATTCTTTATCAGCCAGGCGGCCCGCAACCATGATGCTTCGTTCCTGCCAGTCCGGCGGCTCGCTACTTCCCGCCCTGCTACTACTCAGCCTGCTCAGCCTGGCGTACGGCAACTACCGCCACGTGCTGGCCGGCGGGCTCAACGCCGAAACCCAAGCCGCTCATCGCCTACAGCAAGCGGCGGAAGCTCTGCTGGCCCGGGCGGCCAATGACGACAACCGCCCCGGCAGCTTGCCCTGCCCCGACTTGCTTACCAATAACAGCGCCATGGGCAATCTCCCGGGTGACGGCAAGGCCGACTTGCTCACCCGCAACCAGTGCCCCACCCCGCTGGGCCTGCTGCCCTGGGCCACGCTGGCCCTGCCGATCCCCCATGATCCGCAAGGCAATACGCTGTGGTACATGCTCGCCCCCGGCCTGACCGACGATGACAGTAGCCAGCCGCTGCATGGCAATACCACGACCCGACTGCAATTCGATGCAGATCCCGAGGTCGCCGCCCTGCTCATCGCCCCAGGGCCACCGCAATCCGGACAACGACGCCCGACTTTCGACCCCGCGCATTATCTTGAAGGGCAACTGTCCAGCACTAGCAATATCCACCATTACCAGCAACAAACCGGCAGCAACGACCGCATTCTGGCGATCTCCCGTCAAAGACTGCAGCACGCAGTGGGTCAGCGGGTAACACAGCAAGTCCGGCGCTGCCTGCAAGCACATGGCCACAATCGGGGCGCATACCCCTGGCCAGCGGCCCTTGGGGATGCCACAGCGCGCGGGGAAAGCCATCGCCTTTTCGGCCGACTACCACTCACCCAACCCAGCCCCGGGCTCGCTGACGAAATCAGTCGTGCACACCAGCGACTCACCACTACTCGTCCGCCCGACCCAAGCAAGCTGGGCACCAACGACCAACTGGCCGCACTCGATGGCATCGACGATGCACTGAGCTGGCACGACCAACTGTTTTACAACATCCGGCAAAGCACCCAGGCGATGAGCGATGCGGCCAGGTTCGCCGAAAGCAACCTAGCCAGCCTGTGGCTGGGCATCGAACAGGCCATTGCCAACAACCGCATTGCCCGCAGCGAAGGAAGCAACCTGCGCAGTCAAGGGCACAACACCCTGGCTGCCCTGAGCAGCCTGCTCGACGCCATTGACCGCCTGGGTTTCGATGCTCAGTCCTGGTCAGCAAGTGCTGGCGAAGGGCCGGCCAACACAACCGAAAACCGCAGCGGACAGCAGTTACAAGCCATTCACTCCAGCTTCTCCGCGGCCCTCCAGTCCTTTGAACAACAGGATGGCGCCAATCCCCGCCCGCTGCAGCAAGCACTGGTTCCCTACGCCATGGCCCTGCAGACGACCACGGTCGACCTGCCCCACAACCTGGAAATCATCATCCAGCATGCGTTGAGCGCGAACAGTCAGGCCATCGAGGGACAACAGCGCGTTGGCACCGCGAGGCTGTCCCTGAGCAACGCACAGAAAATCGTCCCGCAGCCACCCCCAAAATCAGGCACCAACACCGCAGCCCAGCAGGCCTGGACTGGCCTGAACAGCGATCTGGATGCCCTGCAAGTCGCCAACCGTCAGCAATTGCTGCTGGCACACGGCAGCGCGGCTCAAGCCTGGCCCATGAGTTGGGCCACGACACATTGCCGCTTCCTGTTCCCGAATACGGTGTCGTGGTGGCAGGCCAATCAATGGCACGACGACATTTTTTACCAGATTAGCCACCCGGATAGCGCCTTGACAGGCTCGTTACACAGCGACCATCACCGCGACCTGGCGTTGGTCGTCATCGCTGCCGGACCTCCGCTGCTCGGCCAGCAACGACCTTCCAGCGCCTTACATGACTACCTGGAAGGTGCGTTGGCCAACCCATCTCGGCAAGGTCCGGCCACCACCCCGGAAACCACACTGAACGCCTGCCCCGAAGCTGCGCACAACACCCACTGCAATGACCTGCTGGCCTTTTGATCCCCGGCCAGCCGCCGGCTTCACCCTGATCGAGATGAGTCTGGTCCTGCTCTTGTTCGGCCTTCTGGCCGGTGGCAGCCTGAGCACCCTTTATGGCTGGCAGAACCAGTTGGCCGACACTCGCGCCAGCAGCCAGTTGGATAACGCACAGGAAGCTCTCTACGGCCATGCCATCAGCCACGGCCGCCTGCCTTGCCCAGCCGACGGCAGCTTGAGCCACGACCAGATCGGCGCCGGCCTGGAAAACTGCACCCTGGAACACGGCGTCCTGCCGTGGCGCAGCCTGGGGTTGCCAGAAACCGATCCCTGGGGCCAGCGCCTGAGCTACTTCGCTCATGCCACCTTTACCGCCCCGTTGAACAATGGTGCCCGAGCCGCCTTCACCCTCGACAGCCAGGGCAATGCCTACGTGCGTCCCAGTGCCAGCGCCAACAGCAAGGACGCCGACAGTCTGCCCGCCGTGCTGGTCAGCCACGGTCGCAATGGCCTGGGCGGCTACCGCCACGATGGCCGGCGCAGCCCGACCAACAACAGCGACGAGCAGGAAAACGCCGATGCCGACCTGGCCTTTGTCAGCCAGCGCCCCAGCCCCAGCTTCGACGACCAAGTCCGCTGGCTCAGCAGCGACATCCTGAAAAGCCGCCTGCTGGCGGCCGCCCGACTGCCCTGAATTTTTACCACCACTGAAAGGAAGCACCATGAAACAGCAACACGGCTTCACCCTGATCGAAATTGCTATCGTCCTGGTAGTCATCGGTCTGCTACTTGGCGGCGTACTCAAAGGACAAGCGCTGGTGACCCAGGGCAAGATTCGTGCGGTCGCACAGGAACTCGAGAGCGTGGCGGCTTCCCTGCTCAATTACCAAAGTCGGTACCAAGCCCTACCGGGTGACGATAATCGCGCCGCCGGACGATGGTCTGCGGTCAACGGCAATCTGGATGGCAATTTGAGCGGTAACTTCAACTCGCTCACCGATACCGACGAAAGCCGCTTGCTGTGGAGCCATGTCCGGCACGCCGGCTTCATCGGTGGTGACACAGCCTCCCTGGTCCAACCGGCCAACGCTGCCGGCGGCATCATCGGCGTGGAAATGGATGCCGGCGTCTCCGGTAGTGGCAGCACCAGCAGCATTGATCTGCCTGGCCTGGTCGTCTGCGCCTCCAACCTGCCGGCAAAAATCGCCGAAGCGATCGATCAGCAGAGTGACGATGGCCTACCCGGCAAAGGCAGCATTCACGGCTTCAAGCAGAGCAGCAGTCTGACCCTCGGCGCCAGCAGCCCGACCGACAGTGCTTCGGCCAGCGCCTACGTCGACGAAGCAAACAATCTTTACACCGTCTGTCGCAAGGTCTGAACGCAATCAGCGGTGCAACAAGCGCTCTTCGGCGGCGGTCACTGCCGCCGGTTCGCCCAGCACCACCACCACATCACCTTCGTTAAGGCGCGTTTCCGGTGCCGGCTCCACCGCCCGGATACCACGCCGGCGAATCGCGCTAACCTCACAACCCAGCGACTCCAGATTTAAATCAGCCAGCGTCTCACCAATCGAGGCCGCACCCGGCGTCAGCCAGACGGAATGCAGCCGTGGCTGGCGATCCTCATCCTCATCCCGGTCAGTCACCCCGCGATAAAACCCACGTAACAGACGATAGCGCTGCGAACGCGTCTGACGGATGCGTTTGAGCACGCGGTTGATTGGAATACCAAGCAAGACCAAGGCGTGCGATGCCAGCATCAGCGACGCTTCCAGCGTTTCCGGCACCACTTCGGCTGCACCGGCATCGCTCAAGCGGCTCATGTCACGCTCATCGGCCGTGCGTACCACCACGGGCAAGTCCGGACGCAACTCCTGCACATGGTGCAAGACTTTTTCGGCCAATGCGGTATCACTCATCGTCACGATAACGACGCTGGCCCGCATCAGGCCCGCCGCCATCAGCGCCTCCTTGCGACCGGCATCACCGAAAACCACGCTCTCGCCACCCGCCGCCGCTTCACGCACCCGGTCCGGGTCCAGGTCCAGGGCAATCGACTGCACCCCTTCCTGAGCCAGAAAGCGGGCCAAGTACTGACCGTTACGGCCAAAACCACACAAAATGGCGTGCTTTTCCGAAGTCATCGAATGCGCGGCAATCTGTGTCAATTGCATCGAACGCACCAGCCACTCACTGGCCACAAAGCGCATCACCAGCCGCTCGCTAAACTGGACAATAAACGGCGCAATGAGCATCGACAAAACCAGCGCGGTCAGAGCAACCTGCTCAATTTCCTTCGGCATGTGCGAGACCTCGCCCAGGAGCACAAAACCAAATTCGCCACCGGCACACAACCACAAGGCAGAACGGATGGCATTACCCGGTGTCCCCCCCAACTTCCAGGACAACAAGCCGACAATCAACGCCTTGACCACGAACAAGGCCAGCAAAACCAGCAGCACCTGCCACCACAGGCCAACCAGAATGTGCAGATCGAGTTTGACACCGATGGTGACGAAAAAAAGCCCCATCAAGACATCACGAAAAGGCTTGATGTCCTCCTCCACCTGCAGACGATACTCGGTCTCCGAAATCAGCATGCCGGCGACGAAAGCCCCCAAGGCCAACGACAAACCCGCCAGTTCAGTCACTGTCGCCAGACTGAGCGTGATCAGCAATACGTTGAGAACAAAAACCTCTGAAGACTTGGCTCGAGCCACAAAATAGAACCATTTGCGCATCAACTTCTGGCCAAAAACCAGAATCAACGCCAGCACGGCCACCGCCTTGAGCATGGCCACCGCCATCAGCATAGCCAGCTTTTCCGGTGACTGGGTCAACGCCGGCAACAGCACCAGGAGCGGCACCACGGCCAGATCCTGGAACAACAGCACACCGATCACTTCGCGGCCATGATTGGAATCCAGTTCCATCCGCTCGCTCAGCAACTTGGTCAACACCGCGGTCGACGACATGGCAAACACGGCCCCCAGGGCAATCCCCAACTGCCAGCCGATCCCCAGCGCCATGACCAGCAAGAGCACGAACAGCATGGTCAGCAAAACCTGCAGCAACCCCAGCCCGAACACAATACGTTTCATTGCATGCAACTTGGGCAATGAAAACTCCAGACCGATCGAGAACATCAGGAAGACCACACCGAATTCGGCCAGGTACTCCGCCGTATGGATATCCGACATCAAATTGAGGGCGTGCGGACCAATCACGCTGCCCACCGCCAGGTAACCCAGTACCGGTGGCAGATTGAAGCGACGGAAGAGAACCACGGCCAAGACCGAGGCCCCCAAGAGAAGAAGGACGAGAGAAAGTGCGCTCAAAGCATCAATTTGAAGTCAGGTATACTGCGGCCATCATAACCTCTGGACCGTCATGATCCCAAGCCCACCCTCCCGCCGCTATTCTGCAGAACGCGCCCTGGCCCTGGGGCGGCAGACGCTCGGCATCGAAGCGGCCGCGGTCGACGCCCTGCAACATCGGATTAACGGCGATTTCGCACGCGCCGTTGCGTTGATCCTGGATAGCCAAGGGCGGCTGATCGTCAGCGGCATGGGGAAATCCGGCCATATTGCGCGCAAGATTGCCGCCACCATGGCCAGTACCGGCACGCCGGCTTATTTTGTTCATCCGGCCGAAGCCAGCCACGGCGACCTCGGCATGATTACCCGCGACGACATCCTGCTTGCTTTGTCCAACTCCGGAGAATCCGAAGAACTGCTGCGCATTGTCCCGGCCATCAAACGCCAAGGGGCTCGCCTGATTTCCATGACCGGGGTCCCGACCTCAACCCTGGCCCGCGAAGCTGACGTTCACCTTGATGCCGGCGTGGCACAAGAAGCCTGCCCGCACAACCTCGCCCCGACGGCCAGCACCACCGCCGCCCTGGCTTTGGGCGATGCGCTGGCCGTCGCCCTGCTCGACGCCCGTGGCTTCGGCCCCGAAGATTTCGCCCGCTCCCATCCGGGCGGCTCACTGGGAAGGCGCCTGCTGACCCATGTCCGCGACGTCATGCGTCCGGCCGAACGCGTCCCGACCGTTGTGCCTGGCACGGTCATCGGCGACGCCATTGTCGCCATGTCACGCGGCGGCCTGGGCCTGGTTGCCATTACTGATGACACCCAGCGACCGATCGGCATCTTTACTGATGGCGACCTGCGGCGCGCTTTTGAAAATCGTCTTGATTTGCGCGATGCCCGCATTGACCAAGCCATGCACCACGCACCACAAAGCATCGGCCCCGATCGCCTGGCCGTCGAAGCCGTCGAAATGATGGAACGCCTGCGCATCAATGCCCTGCTGGTCACCAACGAACACCAGCAATTGATTGGCGCCCTCAACATGCACGATCTGTTCACGGCTAAAGTCATTTGATGCTCCAACATCGCACCGCCAACCGATGAAACACTGGCCCAGCCAAGTCTTCCCACTCACCCTGCTGGCCCTGCTGGCCGGGCTGACGTTCTGGCTGCAATCCACTATCGATCCCGATTTGCCCCCATCAGACAGCAAGGCCCGCCACGACCCGGATGCGATTGCCGAAAATTTCGTCGTCCGGCGCTTTGACGAGCAAGGGCTACTGCGCTATCGCTTGACCGCGCCCTATATGGCCCATTTCCCGGACAACGATAGCTCAACGATTCGCCAGCCCCGTCTGCAAGCCTTTCGCCCCGGGGCCCCAACCCTGACCCTGCAAGCTGATGAAGCCGACGTCAGCGGCAAAGGCGAAACAGTCCAGTTACATCGGAATGTGCTACTGACCCGCGCCGGCCAAGCCGGCGGCCCGCCGCTCATCGCTCGCATGCCAGAATTGACCCTCTACCCCGAACAGGGTCTGGCCCATACCCGCAGTCCGGTCCATATCACGCAAGGCGCCTCCTGGCTCAAGGGGGTCGGCATGCAGGTAGACCAGAAAGCCTCCTCTTTTGTCCTGCTCTCAGACGTGCAGGGCGCCTACCTCCGCGCTCCCAGCTCACCATGACCCTACGCCTCACCTCCCTTGCCCTTTGTCTGCTGTGCAGCCTGCCCGCCCATGCTGAACGGGCAGATCGCGACAAGCCCATGCTGCTTGAGGCCAACAAGATTTCAATCGACGACGCCAAGAAAGTTCAGATTCTGGAGGGCGACGTCGTCGTCACCAAGGGCACCATGACCCTCAAGGCCGAGCGTATCGTGGTAAGCGAGGACGACAAGGGCTACCAGAAGGGGGTCGCCTTCGCCGGCAAAGGCGGCTTAGCCCGTTTTCGACAAAAACTGGAAGGCAAGCCGGAATACATCGACGGCGAAGCCGAACGCATCGAATACGACACCCAGCGAGAAATCGCCGAACTTTTCCAGCGCGCCTGGGTACGCAGTGGCCAGGATGAAGTTCGCGGCGACTACATCTGGTATGACGCAGTCAGCGAAAAATACTTGGTCACCGCTGGCGGCAAGACCAGTGACCCCAAATCGCCCCCCGGCCGCGTTCGGGCCATCATCCAGCCGCGCAATAAGGACAATGGCACCCCAAGCAGCGCCCCCCAAAGAGAAACGCTGGAACTCAAACGAGACGAACACAGCAGCGCACCACGTTAGTGCCACCAAACAACCAACACCTCCAAGAGACTGATTTATATCGACAAAAATAATTGTGCAGCGCACAAAATATGTGTTGACAATACGACAAGGGCTTCTATAATTAGAGACATGGTGCAGTGCAGCATCAACATCGATACAGGCACTGCCGCAGTCAATCACTGTTTGTCAGACTTTAATTATCAGGAGCCCTCCCATGTTCAATACCCCCGAGCAATTCGCCGCCGCCAACAAGGCCACCGTTGATTCCCTGCTGTCGCTGGCCAACTCCGCCCTGGCCTCCGCTGAGCGCATCGCCGCCCTCAACCTGAACACCGCCCGCTCGGTCGTCGAAGACTCCGTATCCGGCGCCAAGGCCCTGATGGGTGCCAAGGATGTCCAGGAAGCCTTGGCTATCCAGGCATCGCTGGCTCAACCGAATGTCGAAAAAGCCGTTGCCTATTCGCGCTCGGTCTACGAAATTTCTGCCCAGACCCAGGAAGAACTGTCCAAGATGGTCGAAGCCCAGTTTGGTGACTTCCAGAAAACCGTTGCTGACCTGCTCGACAAAGCCGCCAAGTCGGCCCCGGCCGGCTCCGATGTCGCCGTCGCAGCCGTCAAGAGTGCCGTTGCTGCAGCCAACTCGGCCTTCGACAACATGAACAAGGCCGCCAAGCAAGTCGCCGAAATCGCCGAAGCCAACGTGGCAGCTGCCACCAACGCCACGGTCAAAGCCGTCAGCGCCACGGCGGCCGCTGCCAAGAAGAAATAATCAACGTCATCAAACCCCGCTGCGGCGGGGTTTTTTTAACTTTTACCCGATCAAACGAGACAGGAGATGATGATGAGCAACCCGAATATCGAACAACTGACCGCTGCCCAGAAGGCCAATGCAGAAGTCATGATGGCCCTGCTGCGTACCGCCTTCAACGGCGTCGAACGCCTGACCGCCCTGAATATGGCCGCCTCGCGTGACTTCTTCAACAACACCGTGGCCAACGCCCAGCAGCTGATGGCGGCCAAGGATGCCAACGAAGTAGCCAAGCTGAACGGCGAACTGGCCAAGCCGAATGTCGACAAGCTGGTTAATTACTCGCGCAGCGTTTATGACCTAGTGTCTGAAATGCAGAAGGAAGTGACTTCGGTCATGGAAGCTCAGTACAGCACCTTCGCCCAGAACGCGACCACCGCCGTTGAAAAGGCCAAGGCCGCTGCCCCGGTCGGTGGTGATGTGTTTGCCGCCACCATGCAGTCCATGCTCGGTGCCTCGACCAAGGCTTTTGACCAGATGACCTCGATGGCCAAGCAACTGTCGGATATCGCTGAAGCCAACATCCAGGCAACGACCAAGCCGACCGCGCCGGCCAAGAGCGCCACCGCCGCCGCACGCAAGGCCGCTGCCAAGTAAGCGATGCCCCTGCCCCCAGCGAAAAGCCCGCGTCACTGCGGGCTTTTTTACGTCCGTACAGCGGTCGACCGTAAGCAAGGGGCAAAAAGCGGACTCAGGGCCGCCAGCACCAGGTAATACCCCGTTGCTCAATCTCCTGACGAATTTCCGCCATCGCCTGATCAACCAGCGCCGGCGCCCCTTCAACCCCCAGTTCGAGATGTTTACGCTCCTGACCGACCAGGGACGGCAGGGAAAACAGGCGCAAGCGGGGATAGGCGACAACGATGCGTTCCATCAGATCAAGCAAGGCACTTTCGTAGGCATTTGGTCCGGTCAGCAGAAAAGCGCGTTCGACCATCTCGCCCACCGCCTGAAATTCGTCGCGGTAAAAAGTATCAAGCGCCCATTCGATCATCGGATGAGCCATCTGCGGGAAGCCGGGAACGAAGTAGTGGTCGTTGACCATAAAGCCGGGGATACGGTTGAAGGGGTTGGGAATGATGTCGACCCCGGCCGGAAAGGTGACCAGCAACTTGCGTTTATCGGTCATTTCTTCGTTGGCAAAGCGCGCCTGCAATTCTTTATAGCCCTCGGGATGCATTTCAAGATCCACCGCCAGCGCCGCTGCCACCGCTTGCCGCGTATGGTCGTCGGGCGTGTTGCCGATCCCGCCACAAGAAAAAACCACGTCGCCGGCCGCCATGGTGCGCTTGAAGGTAGCGGCCAGGCGCGCCCGGTCATCCCCCAGATAATTGACCCAACTCAGGCGTAGACCGCGAGCAGCCAGCAATTCGGCAATTTTTGCGAAATGTTTGTCCTGCCGTTTACCTGACAGGATTTCATCGCCGATGATGACGGCGCCAAAGGTACGACTCATAGACGTTCTCCTTCAAGGGTAACCAGAGCCCCGCCGCGCGAACGACGCAAGGCCTCCAGCCCGTAATGGACAAAAGACAGGGCCGCCAAGGCCGGCACCAGCAAGCCCAGCACCGGCACATGGGCCAGCAGCGCCATACTCAGACCCAGCATGAACAATGGCACTTTTTGCTGAGCGCGCAAGCTTTGCCATTCCGCCGTGCTTGCATGCATTGACAGCGCGTCATAGGCGAAGGTCCGGCGGTTCAGCCAGGCCATCAGCAGTAGCGGAATCAGTAGCGACATGCCAGGAATCAGCCACAACGGAATGGTCAGCAACCAGCCAGCAATGAACAAAACCGAGGCCAGCACGCTGTTGACCGCAGCCGCGACGAAGCTGTCCTTGCCCATCGCTGCCACGTCGCGATATTCGTTCTCTGACAGGTGCTTCAACATCAGCGGCATGATGACGATGGCGGCGATCAACGAGGCCGCCAGGTAGGCGACGGCAAAAATCGCCATCCAGCCGCCGAGGTAGGCCAGGATATGGGCCAACCAGACCAAACCCCAGCCAACCAGCAGGGTCATCGGTGGGTAATCCATCATCTGTTGCACCACCCAGCCGAGCGCCCAAATCGCCAGCGCGATGCTGAGCAGCAAGGAAAAAACTGCTGGGATCAGCACGTAAACCCAGACCTTGCCCTGTTTCAGGCTGGCCAGCGTGCGCCCCAGCGCCAACATGACATCACCCATGCTTGATCCCTTCCCATTGTTTTTCCAGCCGTTTCACCGATACCGGCACCGGCGTGCGCAATTCCTGCGCGTAGAGGCCGACACGCAACTCCTCCAGCAGCCAACGGAATTGCTCAACCTGCGGATCGACCGCCCCCAGCTTAGCCAACTGGATAGCGCGACGCTCGTAATGAGTCCACAACGACACAAAATCGGCCATCAGTTGCGCATCGCGAGCCGGGTTGGCTTTCAACTTGTCGAGGCGGACGCCGACGGCCTTGAGATAGCGCGGGTAATGCTGCAGACGCTCGAAGGGCGTATCGACGACGAAGGTCTTGCCGAGCAGTCGCTTCAACTGCGCCTCAATATCGGCGACAACCGCCCCCTGCGCCTTGTACGCTGGCAGTTTTTTCACCACTGCCTGCCACTCGCTCAGCACCGTGCCGACCAGCCGGCAGACTTCCTGCATGATTAGCCCCAGCCGCGCCTTGGCCTCGGCACAGCGCGCCTTGAAGGCTTCCGGCGTGGTCGGCAGCGGCTCGGTCAGGCAGGCGCGTTCGAAAGTCAGTTCGACGATCTGCCGCTTCAACTCGTCGGTCGAGCCCAGCGCCATGTACTGCATGCCCATGTCGTTGAGGCCGGGCACGTTCTTGTCGAAGTAC
>JAQTXC010000086.1 GCA_028689015.1 Dechloromonas sp.
TAACCGATCTTGGCCCGGATTATCTGTTGTCTAGTGCAAGCTATGTAGAGATAAGACACATAAGCGAAATAGACCCCAATACAAACCAACCGTGGACAATAGCCGATCTCACAGCAGCACATATCGGAATGAGGGTGATGTAATGGCACTACTTTGGATCGAAGGCTTCGAAGGATACGGCACAACGATCGGTAGCAATGCCTACATACCAGCAAGAGGCTATTCATATGTTAATAGCTCTACTTACTTAACTACTGGAAGAATGTTTGGATATGGCGCGAAGCCAAATATATCCAACTTTGGGAGTTTGCTTACAACTCCAGCACTGACCACTGATTCTACGCTGATAGCTGGCTGTGCTTTTTATTTTCCCTTTAGTGATCGCTACGCTGGTATCAGTTTTTATTATAACGGCACATTGGGTGTGAATGTCGTATTTAATCCAGCCTCTTCATCAAGTATTACGGCGAACTTGGGCGATACTGCGCTTGAATCCTTTTCTGGTTTCCAAGTCTTAATTAATACAAATATCTGGTATTATCTAGAAGTTAAAGTACTTTGTCATCCAACTGACGGTACAATTGAAGTACGCCTAAACGGCACGACAATCATTTCACTAAGTGGTATAAATACACAAACGGGAGCTGAGCCCTATTATAATATGGTCAGCTTGGGAGGGAGTTATCACAGTCAATGTGACGATTTTTACGTCTGCGATGGCACTGGTGCGACCTGTAACGATTTCCAGGGAGTCTGTAAGGTTATTGGTATCTTTCCAAATGCTGATACAGCCACAATACAATGGGCACCGAGTACCGGAACGACTCACTACAATTTGGTAAATGAAAATCCGCGAAATACATCAGATTACGTCTCGACTGGCACACAATCGGATACAGATCTATATTCGTATCCTTCCCTGACTGGCGATACTACAATCATTGGCATCCAAGTAAACACACAAGCGAGTCTGCCATCAGGTACATCCGTTATTATCGAGTCACCAATAGTGTCAAACGGGATAATCGATTTTGGACCAGATACCCAAATTTTAAGCTCATCTTATTACGACGCTCGCCATATCAGTATGACAAATCCAGATACGGGAACAGCATGGACGGTTGCGGACTTGGCAGCAGCCCAAATTGGAATAAAGGCAATGTAAATGGCATTACTTTGGATAGATGGATTCGAAGGATACGGAGTGGTTACTGGTAGCTATGTCAGCTCTTCTATTTTAGCCGCACGTGGTTACTCAGACGTTTCTAGCTACACTTATATCGCAGCAGGGAAAATGTTTGGTTATAGCATACGTAATAACGTCGCACATGACAGCCTAAATAAGGTGATATTCACTACTCCAGCACTAACAACAGATTCGACATTGATAGCAGGTTGTGCTTTTATGTTTTTTGGCAATAACACATCATCGATTAATTTCTATGATGGAGCGACACTTGGGATAAATGCTATATTGAGACCGACTGCACCGTCGACACTCACATTAAATCTTGGCGCAAGTACAATCACTACATATTCTTCTTTTACTATGCGATATAGTGAGTGGTATCACCTAGAAATGAAAGTGTTCTGCCATCCTACGAGTGGTACAGTAGAGGTACGGATAGATGGAGTTACGGTCATATCACTAACAGGCATTAACACACAGACTGGTGCTCATGCATATCACGATAAAGTGAGCTTAACTGGTGCCCAATTTAATTATCTTGACGATTTTTATGTTTGTGATGGTTCTGGTACGACAGTCAACAACTTACAGGGCGTTTGTAAAGTGGTCGGCCTACTACCGAACGCCGATACAGACACTATCGAATGGACACCAAGTTCTGGGAGCACACACTACAACCTCGTTGATAGCAACCCACCAAATACCAGTGATTATATTTTTAGCAGTACTCAAACCAATACCGATCTTTACACATATCCAGATCTAATCGGTACTGGTACGATCATTGGATTCCAATTGAACACACAAGCGATGCTATCGGATGGTACTTCGATTGTTCTACAAACACCGGTAGTATCGGATGGGACTACCGATTTAGGTCCTGACTATACGCTGACGAGCGGCACCTATACGGACTTTAAACATATCAGTACGACAAATCCGCACACCGGTTCTGTCTGGACGGTAGATGGACTGAACGCAGCACAAATAGGCGTGAGGGTGATGTAATGGCTTTACTTTGGATAGACGGATTTGAAGGATACGGGACGACTGGTGCTCTCGACACCAAGCTCTCGCAGCGTGGCTATGGCGTCTATGGCGGAGCATATGCCGGTGTGGGTGTCGGACGGTTATCTGGATTTTCATACCATAACACAGCAAATAGTACTGTTACTGGATTTTGGACGCCACCATTAACAGAAGATCCCACGCTTATTTTCGGTGCCGCATTCATGTGGGACGCCACAACTTATACTCAGATTATTTCGTTTTATGATAATTCACAGCAAGGCGTCAATATTAGACTAAGTGCAAGTAGCCCCTCAACTATCGTTGTAAAAGTAGGAGGATCTGTTGTCGACACTTTCACCGATTTCACATTTTTAATGAATGTATGGTACTATATCGAAATGAAAGTGGTATGCCATCCAACAAACGGTAGCATTGAAGTTCGTCTAAATGGCACAACAATCGTGTCTATTGCTGATATCAATACACAAGCAGGTATAGATGCTTTCCACAATATAGTTAGATTCGACATGACACCACATTCGTGGACAGACGACTTTTACATCTGTGATGGCTCTGGAACTGCATGCAACGATTTTCAGGGTATATGCTCAATTATCGGTTTATTTCCGGATGCTGACACAGAAACAAACCAGTGGACACCAAGCACTGGGATAACACACTATAATCTGGTGAATGAAAATCCACCTGATACCGCAGGTTATGTATTAGGTAATGTGCAAGCACAAGAGGATTTATACTCTTACCCAAGTATAATTAGGACCGATCCTATTCTTGGAATACAAATAAGCTCTATGGTTATGTTGAATAGTGGTACATCAGTGATTATTGAGGCC
>JAQTXC010000060.1 GCA_028689015.1 Dechloromonas sp.
GCACGATCAAGGCCCATTGCCTCGTAGGGAGAGTTTGCCTGTGGGTAGCTGTCACGCCCATAACGGGCGCATTACAACCCGGTCACTGTTTCGTCAGCTTGTTGCCGTACGTCGCTGAGACGTTGTTTTTTGGGGAGGTGAAAGAAAAAGGAATAAATCGTACGTCAACTCAATACATCAACCTTGGTTGCCTTGATAGCCCTTTGCCAACCTGCGGTTTGCAGCATGCCCATGCGCTCCTAGAACGTGAGATGCCGTCTTGCCGCTAGGCGCAATCGCCTGAGACAAGCTGTCAAGAATGCCGCAGTGGGCAGCATCACGCGCTTCGCCACACCGCTCACGCAGGTCGTTTAGTTGCCTCTCCAATTCCTGGAGTTCCTGCATCCGTTGGGCGACGTGCCCAATGTGTCGGTCGAGCAGGCGATTCACATCCGCGCAGTTTTCTTGGGGTGACTCCTTGAAGTGCAGCAAGACCCGGATCTCATCCAGCGTCATGTCCAAACTGCGACAACGCCGAATAAAAGACAGTCGCTGGACATGGGTTTCCCCGTAGATGCGGTAGTTGCCTTCGCTGCGGCTAGGTATTGGCAGCAGCCCATCACGCTCGTAATAGCGGATCGTTTCCACATTCGTCCCGGCAAGGCGGGCCAGTTCGCCGATTTTCATCTTCGCCTCCTGACGTTCAAACGGACCGAGCCGGTTGGAGCATGATGATCGCCATACCGGCCAGCGCGACTGCACTGCCGACAAGATCCCATCGAGTTGGCACAACGCCATCGATCCGCCATAGCCAGATCAGGGCAATCGCCACGTAGACACCTCCGTAGGCGGCGTAGACTCGCCCGGCAGCACCGGGGTGCAGGGTCAGCAGCCAGGCAAACAGCCCCAAGGAAACGGCGGCGGGGATCAACAGCCAAACTGAACGCTGCTGGGTCAGCACCAGCCACGGCAGATAGCAGCCGAGAATCTCGGCCAGCGCCGTTATGGCGAACAATCCCAGAACTTTGACGAACTCAAGCATGGCTTCGGCTCCGACTTTTTTTCTTTATTGTAATCGCTTGACTCTGTAGTCACTCAAGGGTTTCTAATGCTGGAAACAAGGAGAACGCCATGAGTCCTGATCCCAACCTGAAGCCTCTTCAGAAAGCCGCCCATTGCGGATGTGCAGGCGGCTGTTCCGCAGTTGCGACCGCAGCCGCAGAAATCCCGTCAGCCTACAATCTCGCTCAAAGCGATGGTGTGCCCGTTTTCTTGATTCCAACCATGGACTGCCCGAACGAGGAGAATGACATCCGTCGGGCGGTGGCCGGTATCGAGGGCCTCCGTTCCCTACGTTTCCAACTGTCGGCACGCACCGTTTCAATAGATGCGACGACGGATGCCCTCGATGCAGCCTTGGCCGCTATCCGCAAGGCGGGGTTTGACCCCAAGCCGGTGTCGGCAGGGCAGGCAGCGAATAAAAATGCCGGCGCCAGTGAGCTATGGCGAAGCATTGTGGCGCTGGGCCTGGCCGTCGGCGCTGAAGCCCTCGATTTCTTCGCTCCCGACACATTGCCTTTCAAGGGTTTCGGTATGGCATTAGCCGTCGCCGCCATCTGGCTGTCCGGCATTTCTACCTATAGCAAAGGCGTGGCGGCATTGCGACGCGGGCAGTTGAACATGAACGCGCTGATGGGTGTGGCCGTGACCGGTGCCTTCCTGATCGGCCAGTGGCCCGAGGCGGCGATGGTCATGGCCTTGTATGCCATTGCCGAACTGATCGAAGCCCGCTCGGTGGATCGGGCGCGTAACGCCATCAAGGGCCTGCTCGACCTGACGCCGCAGACGGCCGAAGTTCGGCAGGCTGATGGGACGTGGCCGGAAGTACCGGCCGCAGCGGTAACGCTGGCGTCCTGCGTGCGGGTCAAACCCGGCGCCAGAATACCGCTCGATGGTCAGGTGACAGCAGGAAGCAGTGCGGTCAATCAGGCGCCGGTCACCGGCGAAAGTATCCCGATTGACAAGGTGGTGGGCGACCCGGTATTCGCCGGCACGATCAACGAAACCGGCATTCTGGAGTTCCGCGTGACGGCCGCTGCCGACAACACCACGCTGGCCCGCATCATCCATGCGGTCGAACAGGCTCAGGGGACGCAAGCGCCAACCCAACGCTTTGTTGACCGGTTTGCCGCAATCTACACCCCAGCCGTGTTCGTCATCGCGGTTGCCGTGGCCGTTCTGACCCCCTGGCTCCTCGGATGGACCTGGACGCAGGCGCTCTACAAAGCCCTGGTGCTGCTGGTCATCGCTTGCCCCTGCGCGTTGGTGCTCGCCACGCCGGTGACGGTGGTCAGCGGGCTGGCGGCAGCGGCTCGACGCGGCATCCTGATCAAGGGCGGCGTCTATCTCGAAGAGGCCCGAAAACTGCGGGTCATTGCCCTCGACAAGACCGGTACCATTACCGAAGGCAAACCCCGTCTGGTCGCCACGGAAATACTTCCCTCGGCGGTCCCCGAATCGCAAGTGCTTGCCTGGGCGGCCAGCCTGGCCGGACACTCGGACCATCCTGTCTCAAAAGCGATTGCGACCGGTCTCAAGCTTCCAGAAAACGGCTTGACCGATTTTGTCGCACTCGCGGGACGAGGTGTTGAAGCACGGGCCGACGGCCAACTGCTGATCCTCGGCAACCATCGACTGATTGAGGAACGTGCTCTGTGTAGTGCCGAAATCGAGGCTCGCCTTCAAGTGCACGAGACGCAAGGCAGGACGGTGACCATGCTGGCGTCTGCACAGCAGGTGCTGGCGATTTTTGCGGTGGCGGACACCATCAAGGAAAGTTCGCGGGAGGCGGTGGCCGATCTGCACCGTCTCGGTGTCGTCTCGGTCATGCTGACCGGCGACAATGTGGCGACTGCCGCAAGTATTGCCAAGGAAGCTGGCATTGATGACGCCCGAGGCAATCTTCTCCCGGAAGACAAACTGGCGGCCATCGAGGATTTGCAGCGTCGCTATGGCCCGACAGCAATGACCGGCGACGGCATCAACGACGCACCAGCGCTGGCCCGTGCCGACATCGGCGTGGCCATGGGCGCGGCCGGAACAGACACAGCGATGGAAGCGGCCGACGTGGTGATCATGAACGACGACCTGCGGCGCATTCCCGAGACCATTCGCCTCTCACGGCGCACCCATGCGGTGCTCTGGCAAAACATCGGGCTGGCCCTTGGCATCAAGGCGATCTTTCTCGGACTCGCCATTTTCGGTAATGCCACCATGTGGATGGCAGTGTTCGCCGACATGGGCGCGAGTCTGCTGGTGGTGGGTAACGGCGTGCGGCTGTTGCGCAAATGATCACGGATAAGCCCATGAGGGACCGGTACCGCTGGCTGGGGTTGGCCATCGGTGTGGCCTTGGCGGACCAAGGGGCCAAGCATTGGATCGCGGGGACCTTCCCCTTGGGCGCAGGCGAAACGGTGTTACCGTTTTTCAATCTCGTCCACATCCTGAATAGCGGCGCAGCCTTCAGTTTTCTCGCGAATGCCGGCGGTTGGCAACGCTATGTCTTCATTGCCCTCGCTTTGGCCGTCTCGGGGGGGCTGACCGTCATGTTACTCAACGGTGTGGCGAACCGGTGGGAAGGGTGGGGGTATAGCCTGCTCCTCGGCGGAGCTGTCGGCAACCTGGTAGATCGCCTGGTCCAAGGAGCGGTCGTGGATTATCTGGACTTCCATGCCAGCGGCTGGCACTGGCCAGCCTTCAATCTCGCCGATACGGCGATTTGCCTGAGCGCCTTGATTCTTGTTTGGGGAGCCTTGCTGTCGTCAGCCCAAAGCAAGGCGATCCCTTAGCAAGAGCGCAGGAAATCTCGATGCAACCCCTGGCCACAAACCGAAAAGAGGAACACAAATTGACTCAACGATCTTTCTCCCTGTTTAACCGTCGCACGTTGTCTGCCTTGATGCTCTTGAGCGTGGTTCATTGCACTTCGGCAGCCGAGGAACCCTTGCCTCCTGATCAGGCCTTTCGGTTCAAGGCGTCTCTGAAGGGTAGCGATACGGTGGTGGCTGAAATCATTCCTGCCAAGAAACACTACCTCTACAAGAACAAGGTCCGCTTCGCCTTGAAGAACGCCAGCGGCGTCCGGATCAAGGAGGTCAAGCTACCTTCAGGCGAGATGAAGAACGATCCCTATTTTGGGCTGATTGAAGTCTATAAATCGCCCGTCGTCGCAGAAATCGTTCTGGAACGCGCTCCCAAGGCCAAAGCGTTCAACCTTTATGCGTCTTATCAGGGGTGCAATGAGAAACTCGGCATCTGTTATCCGCCGATCGAGAAAACCGTTGACATGAAGTTCGATTGACGCCGGTTATCACATTTCAATTATTAGCGTTTAGCCCACCTGCCGTCTCTTCAAAGGTTTCATTGCCATGTTGCGAAAACTCATTGCCAGTCTGCTGGCGACCACCGCACTACAGGGTGCCCTTGCGGCACAACTGCCCGAAGTGACCGTCTATAAGGATCCCGATTGCGGCTGCTGCACCGAGTGGGCCAAGCACATGGAAGAGTCCGGCTTCAAGGTCAAGCAGGTCAATACCCGAGCCATGGACGTGGAACGACAACGGTTTGGGGTACCCCCGCATTTGGCTAGCTGCCATACGGCGAAAGTTGGCGGCTACACCGTGGAAGGCCATGTGCCAGCCTCCGCAGTCAAGAAAATGCTGGCCGAAAAGCCGACGGTACGGGGCCTGACCATTCCAGGCATGCCGGCCAATGCTCCTGGTATGGGGGCGCACATCGCGGGAACGCTCAAGGTATATACCTTGCCCACAGCGGGTGAATCGTCGCGCCTCTACTCGGTCGAATAGGGGGAGTTTTGGTAATGCAACCATGTGGATGGCGGTTTTCGCCGACATGGGCGCGAGTCTGCTGGTGGTGGGTAACGGCATGCGCATCCTGCGGTGGACTTCCGATAAAGACTATCGCTGATACAATCCCATCCATGCGTCGCTGGCTCTCCATCCTCATCCTCGTTTTTCTGCCATTCCAGTTCACTTGGGCGGCGGTGGCCGGCTATTGCCAGCACGAGACCGGGGTGGCCGCACAGCACTTCGGTCATCATGACCACCAGCATCAGGCCGCCGCCGATCAGGAGGGCGCACCGGATGCCAAAACCTTGGGTGGTGGCATCGACGGCGATTGCGTCGCCTGTCATGCGAGTTGTGCTGCGGCGATTTTCAGCATGGCTTCCTTGCCGGCTTCAAGCAGCGCGTCCTTTGCGATTCCTTGGTTGCCAAGCAGGCTGACCGCGCCGCCGCTGGCTTATCCCGAACGCCCCAACTGGTCCGTCCTCGCCTGATCGGCGGGGTGGATAGCACTTTTCTGCGCTTCTCCCTTGCGGCTGTGGTGGACTGATCCACCCATGACGCATTGCGACGCTTCCCGCGTCGCACCTCGCCGATTCCCTGTGTGTCTTTTAATCACTGGAGAATCGGATGTCTCGAAGCAAATCGGTTTCACGAACCACCTTTTTACCGGCCCGCCTAGTCGTTGCCAGGCTGTGCTCGCTCGCTGCGCTAGCGACCGGCGACCTCTGGGCGCAATCGACGTCAGCCCCCGCTGGTGCCGCGATTACCCTGCCGCAAGCCTTTGCGGCCGCTTGGGAGCGACAACCGGAAGCGCAATCCCTTGATCTGCGGCGTGATGCCGCCGAGGCGCGTCGGCAAGTTGCCGGCAGTTGGATGGCCCAACCACCTACGTTGGATTTGGCTGGCAAAACTGACCAACTGAGCAAGAATCAAGGTAGCCGCGAATACGCGGCCGGCGTCGCCTTGCCCCTGTGGCTGCCTGGTGAACGCTCCCGTCAGGGCGCCCTGGCCGATGCTGAATCCAAAGCCGTGGATAGCCGGGTGACGGCCGCCCAACTGCGTACTGCCGCCGCCGTGCGTGATGCTTGGTGGAACTGGCAGCGGGCTCGTGGCGAACAGTCGCTGGCTCGCGAGCGCCTGGTCAGCGCGCAAAAACTGGCAGAAGATGTCCGCCGCCGAACCAAGGCCGGCGACCTGGCCCGCTCGGACCAGCATCAGGCCGATGGCGCGGCGGCAAGCGCCGAGGTAACGCTGGCGGAAAGCGCCAGCGTTCTGGCCGCCAGCACTCAGCAACTGCGTGCCTTGATTGGCAAGCTACCGGACGAGAAAGCAGCCGACGGACCGGAAGCCCCGCCGGCGGTGCCTGCCGACTTCACCGCCCTGGATGCGACCCACCCGGCGGTCGTCGAACTGTTCGACCGGGCCGAAGTCGCCCGCCGCAGCGCCGATCTGGCCAGCGTGCAGACAAGGAACAATCCCGAACTGTTGTTGGCCACCACCCGCGAGCGGGGCGCTTTCGGCGACGACTATCAGCAGACCGTCACGCTCGGCGTGCGCATCCCGTTTGGTTCAGCGAGCCGCAATCGCGCCAAACTCGGCCTGGCCCGCGCCGAAGCCCTCGAAACCGAGGGGCAACTTCGCCTTGAACGCGAGCGCCTGGCGGCCGATCTGGAAGCAGCGCGGGTTCGTGTCGAATCCAGCCGCGCGCAACTGGCGGCCGCCGAGCGGCGCGCCCAACTGGCGCGTGAGTCGCGGGGTTTCTTCGACAAGTCCTTCCGCTTGGGCGAAAGCGACCTGCCGACCCGCCTGCGCATCGAACTCGAAGCCGTCGAAGCCGAACGGCAAAACGCTCGCGCCCGGATTGACCTCGCCGCCGCCATCTCCGCCCTGCGCCAGGCCCTGGGCCTGCTCCCCGAACAAAAATGAGGAACCCGAACATGAGAACAACAAATACGCTGGCCACTTTGGGATGGGCCGCCTGGATCGCCCTGGCAGCGCCATTGGCTTGGGCCGGTGACGGGCACGATCATGGTGAGGCGTCTGCATCATCCGCTGGTCCCGCCTCGCCGCGTTTTGTAGCAACGTCCGAAACCTTTGAACTGGTCGGCGTCGTCAATGGCAAGCAACTGACGCTCTATCTCGACCGCTATACCGACGGCAGTCCGGTCAAGGATGCCAAGCTCGAACTGGAACTCGGTGGCATCAAAGTCCCCGTCAAACCGCATGCCGAGGGCGAGTTCGAGGCAACGCTGACGCAGGAACTCAAGCCGGGGGTCGTGTCGGTCGCGGCGACCGTCATCTCCGGCGAGGAAACCGACTTGCTGGCTGGTGAACTCGACATGCACGAAGAGACGCATGCCGAAACGACCGCCCACACCCATGGCTGGAAGGAATACGCCCTGTGGGGTGGTGCCGCCGGCGGGGGGCTGTTGATCCTTGCCGCTCTATTGCGCCGCCTGCGCGCTTCCCGTAAACCGCATTTCGGAGGTGCCGCATGAAGCCCCGTCTGTTATTGAGCGCCCTTTGTCTTTCCTTCTTGTTCTCCTCAACGCTGGTGCTGGCTGGTGACGGCCATGACCACGGCGACGCCCAGCCGGCTGCCAGCGGCAACGGCCCCAAACGCCAGCCGGACGGCAGCGTCTTCCTGCCCAAACCGGCGCAACGCCAGATCGGCGTTCGCACCCTGCTGGTTGAACCCGGCGAACTGCCCCGTACCCATGAACTGGCCGGCAAGGTGGTCATGGACCCGAATGCTGGTGGCAAAGTGCAGGCCATCGTTGCCGGCCGGGTTACGCCTGGGCCACGCGGTCTGCCGCTGCCCGGCCAGCAGGTCAAGAAAGGCGAGGTGCTGGCTTACGTGACACCGGAAGTCGGTGGCAACAGCCGCTCCCTGGCGGAAAGTCGCCTGCGCCGCCTGCGCGAACTGGCCGACACCGTGCCGCGCAAGGTCATCGAGGAAGCGGAAGCCGCCGTTGCCAACGAACAACTGGTGGCGCCGGTCAGCGGCGTTATCGCCTCGGCCAACGTCGTCTCCGGTCAGGTGCTCGAAGCCCGCGAAACGCTGTTCGAGATCGTCAATCCGGAACGCATGCTGATCGAGGCGCTGGCTTTCGATATGGCCGTCGCCAGCGATGTGGCCGGGGCCTTTGTCGCCGTTGGTGAGCAGAAGCTGCCGCTCCGCCTGGTTGGCGTCGCTCGCAGCCTGCGTGAGCAAGCACTGCCGCTGACCTTCCGGGGTGAAGGCGGCGCTTTGGCGGCGTTGGCCGTCGGCCAGCCGGTTCGGGTCTTCGTGCAGACGCGCAGCACGGTGCCGGGCATCCGCGTACCGATGGCGGCGCTGATGAAGAACCCGGCCAACCAGTCCATCGTCTGGGTCAAGACCGCGCCGGAACGCTTTGAGCCGCGCACGGTCACCGCCGAGCCGCTGGACGGCACCCACGTGGCGGTGACCAGCGGTCTGAAAGCCGGGGATCGGGTCGCTGTCCGCGCGGCCACTCTGATCAACCAGATACGCTGAGCGGAGCCAATCATGTTTAAGTGGCTTCTCGATAACAGCCTTGCCAACCGCCTGCTGGTCATCATCGCCAGCCTGGTGCTAATGGCTTATGGGGCATTCACGCTCTCGCGTACACCGGTCGATGTATTTCCGGACCTCAACAAACCGACGGTCACCATCATGACCGAGTCCGGCGGCATGGCCGCCGAGGAAGTGGAACAACTGATCACCTTCCCGCTGGAAACGACCATGAACGGTCTGCCCGGTGTGGAAAGCGTGCGCTCAGTTTCCAGTGCCGGCCTCTCTTTCATTTATGTGACCTTCAACTGGAAAACGGAGATTTTCCGGGCGCGGCAGATGGTGTCCGAACGACTGTCCTCGATGGAGGAAGGGCTGCCAGCAGGCGTCACGCCGCGCATGGGGCCGATCAGTTCGATCATGGGCGAAATCATGCAGATCGCCATTCCCATCGACACGGCGAAGATTTCGCCGATGCAGGTGCGCGAATACGCGGACTGGGTGCTGCGGCCGCGTTTGATGGCAATCGCCGGTGTGGCGCAGGTGATCCCCATTGGCGGCGAAGTGCGCCAGTTCCAGGTGCAGCCGAACACGACCCGGATGGCCGAACTGGGTATCACACACGAGCAGTTGACCGGGGCGCTCAAGGGCTACTCGGCCAACACCTCCGGCGGCTTCCTCGAACTCAACGGCCGCGAATACCTGATTCGCCATCTCGGCCGCACGTCGCGTCTGGACGACCTGAAGAACCTGGCGCTGACGGCTCGCCACGGTCAACCCGTTTTGTTGCGGCAAATTGCCGACGTGACCTTCGCGCCGGCCATCAAGCGCGGCGATGCGGGTTTCGCGGGCAAACCGGCGGTCATCCTCGGCATCCAGAAGCAGCCGACGGCGGACACCATCCATCTGACCCGGAGCATCGAGGCCGCGCTGGAAGACCTGAAGAAATCGCTGCCGGCCGGCATGGAGGCGCCCAAGGTGACCTTCCGCCAGGCGAGTTTCATCGAGTCCTCGATCAGCACGCTGCAAGGCAAGCTGATCGGGGCATCGGTCTTCGTCGCGGTCATCCTGTTCTTCTTCCTGGGTACCCTGCGCCCGACGGTGATCGCGCTGACCGCGATCCCGGTGTCGATTTTCATGACGGCGCTGGTCTTCGATTATTACGGCCTGTCGATCAACACCATGACGCTGGGTGGCCTGGCCATCGCCATCGGCGGACTGGTCGATGACGCCGTGGTCGGCGTCGAGAACGTGTTGCGGCGCCTTAAGGAGGAACGGGCCAAGCACCACGATCACCGGATGCACCCGATTGAACTGGTTGCCCATGCGACGATGGAAGTGCGGTCAGCCATCCTCTACGCAACGATCATCATCGTGCTGGTTTTCCTGCCGCTCTTCGCACTGCCCGGCATGGAAGGGCGCTTGTTCGTGCCGCTCGGCATCGCTTTCATCGTTTCGACGCTGGCCTCGCTGGTGGTCTCGGTGACGGTGACGCCGGTGCTTTCCTTCTACCTGCTGCCAAGCATGAAGTCGCTCGACCATGGCGACACGAAACTGCTGGCCTGGCTGAAAGCCAGCTATGGCCGCAGTTTACAGGCGGTGCTCAAGCGGCCTAAAGCAGCGTTGGCGGCCGGTGCCGTTGCCGTTCTGGTGGCAGCGGTCGCGGTACCTTTTTTCCCCAAGACCTTTCTGCCGCCCTTCAATGAGGGAACGCTGCTGATTGGCATGCGCCTCAACCCCGGCGTCACGCTGGCCGAGTCGTCGGCTCTGGCGCAACAAGCCGAGGTGCTGGTCAAGGCGGTGCCGGAAGTCGTGCACGTCGGGCGACGCAGCGGCCGGGCGGAACTCGACGAGCATGCCGAAGGCGTTCACGTCAGCGAACTGGATGTCGGCCTGAAGCCAGCGTCCGAAATGACGCGCACAATGGATGAGATTTCGGCCGACATTCGCGCCCGCCTGATTAACCTGCCGGCGGCGATTGCCATCGGCCAGCCTATCTCGCACCGGATCGACCACATGCTGTCCGGCGTGCGCTCGCAGATCGCCATCAAGATTTTTGGCGACGACCTCGACACGCTACGCGGTCAGGCCGATGCGCTGCGCGGCAGGCTGGCCGGTATTCCCGGTATCGCCGATCTGGAAATCGAGAAGCAGGTGCTGGCGCCGCAGATCAAGGTCAGCGTCAACTATGCGACGGCGGCGCAATATGGCATCCCGACACCACAGATTCTGGCGACGCTGCAAAGCCTGGTCGAAGGTGAGAAGGTAACGCAGGTCGTCGAGGGTGGCCGGCGCTTCGCGCTGGTCGTGCGCTTGCCCGAATCATCCCGCTCGTTGCAAGGACTGGGGCAGATTTTGCTGGAGACGCCGGGCGGCCCGATTCCCTTGTCAAAAATCGCCACCATCGAGGATGGCGACGGACCGAACCAGGTTAGCCGCGACGACGGCAAGCGGCGCATCGTGCTTTCGGCTAACGCGCAAGGGCGGGCGCTGTCCGAAATTGTCGAGGACATCCGCAAGGTGGTCGGCGACAGTAAACTGCCGGAAGGCTATTTCATCACGCTGGGCGGCCAGTTCCAGGCGCAGGAAGAGGCTTCGCGGCTGGTGGGTCTGCTCTCCATTGTCTCGCTGGTGCTGATGTTTGTGGTGCTTTTCAGTCGCTACAAGTCGGTCGTGCTGTCGGCGCTGATCATGGCCAACATTCCGCTGGCGCTGGTTGGCGCAGTGCTCGGCTTGTGGATTTCCGGGCAGCCGCTGTCGGTTGCCGCGCTGGTCGGTTTCATCACGTTGGCCGGTATTTCGGTGCGCAACGGGATTCTCAAAGTCAGCCACTACATCAACCTGATGCGCATGGAAGGCGAGAACTTCGACCACAAGATGATCCTGCGTGGCTCGCTGGAACGTCTTGCGCCCGTCTTGATGACGGCGCTGGTCACCGCCTTCGCGCTGGCTCCGTTATTGTTCGAGGCCGAACGGCCGGGTACGGAAATCCTGCATCCGGTGGCTGTGGTCATTTTCTCGGGCCTGATCAGCTCAACCCTGCTCGACACCTTCCTGACGCCCGCCATGTTCTGGCTATTTGGTCGTAAGGATGTGGAACGCCTGATGGCCGACCGCGATGCCGGTGCGCTTTGATTATTTCTCAACGAAAGGAAAAACCATGAAATCGATTCATTTGATTCTCGCCATGACCCTGGGACTCTCCGGACTTGCTTTTGCGGCAGGAGGTCACGAGCACAAGCCACTGCATGGCGGCATCGTTACCGAGGTCAGGGACATGGACTACGAACTGGTCGCCAAACCGGAACAGATCCAGTTGTTTGTACGAGACCACGACAAGCCTGTCAACATCTCGAAGGGGTCAGCAAAACTCACCGTATTGTCGGGTAACCAGAAGCAAGAGATCAGTTTGCTTCCCGACGGAGATCGCTTCCTCGCCAAGGGAACATTTGCCATCACACCGGGCACCAAGGCCGTAGCGCAAGTGAGCCTGGACGGATCTGCGGTAACGGCGCGATTCGTTCTAAAGTAAAGCAACAGCGACACCTCGGCCATCGGGATTTCATCTGGATGGCCGAGGCACCCGTCCATCGTGATGACAACACAGTCAGGCCATTCGTCTACAATGCACTGCCTGCCAGTTGCTGAGTCATAACTCTTAAATGCTGCCATGCCCCAACTCAAACACTTGCCATCCGGGCCATACACGCTGACCGACTTGCTTCTGGTTTGGTCGATGATCCTTGTTGTGTTCATTGGCTTCTGGCTTCTAAATCTCCATCTCAAGAAAGCCCAGAAGAATCGACCCTACGCAAAAAAACTAACGAGCCGGTTGAAAACACGTAAAAAACGTCATCAATAACGAGTCCTGTGTTCGGCCAAGTTTCAGCCAAATGAA
>JAQTXC010000061.1 GCA_028689015.1 Dechloromonas sp.
GGTGTAGCCGGGCGGTGCGTCGAGGACTGCGGCTGAGTCGATGAAATCGAAACGAATGGTTGGCGGTTGCCAGCCGGGTGCGGCGCGCAGAACCTTGGGCGACGACTGGTTCATGCGTACTTCGATTCGGTAGTGGTCGGGGAAAGTGGTGTCCCAGCGCGGCAGGATGTCCTTGATGTAGTCCAGTTCGTGGACTTCGCTGCGAATGATGCCCATGGTTTCGAGCAGGGTCAGCTTGGGCCAGTGCTCGCCCCCCGGCCGCCCCCAGGTCACGATGTCCATGAAGCGATTGAAGTCGCCGTAATAGGGCGCGGCTGGATCAATGCTCTTGCCGTTGGAGTAAATGCCGTCCATCAGGAAAGTGAGGGTCCGGCTGCGTACCGGCTGTTTGGCCCAGCGGTAGATCAATTCGTTAACGGCGGTCGATAGACAGAGCTCGAGATGGCCGCCGACCACGTACACCTGGGTGGCGTTGAGGTCGAAGCCGAGTTCACCCCCTTGTGAGCGGACGCTGTAATCGGCCGCACAATCGGCGGCAAAATAGTCGGCCGGCGGTCCATCGTCATGCAGATGAATGATCGGCAGGCCGCGATGTTTGGCAAAACGGATGGCTTCATCAACCCCTCGCTTGCTGGCCACCCGGGCGTCAAAGGCGGCGCTGGCATGGACCACCAGCAGTACGGCCTCTTGTTGCAGGCGGATGTCTGCAGGGGCGGTGAAGCGGGGGGGCGGGCAGGCGGCGTGGGCGCTGCCCAGGCTCAGGCACAAGACCAGAAACAGGCGACGGCCAGCGTGCGCCAAGCGTGAAAAATACGAATTTGGCATAGCCGGCCATTATCGGGGTGGCCTACTTACGGCCTACTTACGCATGCGCCAGTCGCGCAGCATGGCCAGTGAGCGCCGGTAGCTGTGGGCAATCTGTGCCGGGTCGTACTGATGTTCGCTGCCGACCGGGCAGGCGTTACGGGCCAGGCAGGCTTCGGCGCAGGGCGAGTCCGCTTGTAGTCGCCAGTCGCTGCAGCGGGCGAGGTCGAAGCGGCCATCTTTGAGGGCGCCGGGTGGGCAGGCGCTGAGACAGGGGGTGCTCTGGCAAGTGAGGCAGGGGTGCGCACGGTCGACGCGCGGTGTGGGCAAAAAATGGCTGTCGACCAGCAGGACCAGTCGATAGGCAAACCAACTGCCCCAGTGTGGGTCGATGCCAACCATGAACGGCGAAGGCTGATGCCAGCCGGCTTGGTGACCGAGTGCCTGCAGGCCGATCAAGCGTGGGCCGGGGTAGAGCAACTGATACGGTCGACCGGGTAAAAATTGCGCAAACACGCGGTCGACCGTGCGCTGGCTGTAAGTGTCGATCGGGTCCGGGCCGGGCAGGGTGGCCGCTTGCACGCAGTCCCACAGGCGGCGACCGGCGTGGCCGATGAGGATGAGTTGTTGCTCGGGGGCGCGGGGTGGCAAGGTCGCCAGACAATCCGCCGGCAAGTCGTGGCCGTTAAAGATGTGCTGGCGATTGAGGCCGGCAGCATCCAGTGCGGCGGCCAGGGGGTGAAAATCATCCATTGCGCGCCGTCGACCGCGAATGCCCCTGTTCGCCCAGCCAGCGCAACAAGGCGTCGAGCGCCGGGCTCCCTGCCGCAGCGCGTGGGTCGTTGATCAGGAAGATCACCGTATAGCGCCGCCCAGCCGCATCTTGGCCATAACCGGCGGCACTTTTGACGCCCTCGAGCGTGCCGCTCTTGATATGGGCGCGGCCAGCCAGCGGGCTGCCCTTGAGGCGTTTTTTCATCGTGCCATCGATGCCGACAATGGGCAGGCTGGCGATCAATTCCGGCATTGCCGGGTGGCGCCAGGCATCCAGCAGCAAGCGGTTGAGGCTGCCGGCGCTGATCCGTGCCGTGCGCGACAGGCCCGCCCCGTTGTCGATGACCAGTTCGGGCGCGGCGATTCCCCGGCGGCTCAGCCAGTCGGCAATGCGCTGGCGGGCCCGCTCGGTGGTGGCCGGGGCGCTGTCGTTGCCAAGGCAGAGAAAGAGCTGGCGGGCCATGACGTTGTTGCTGAATTTGTTGATATCGCGGATGGCATCAGCTAGTGGGGGCGATTCGTGGCGCGCCAGTTGGCGGGCGCCGGGGGGAAGTGAGCCATCATCAATTCGGCCATCGAGTGTGCCGCCCAGTTCGCGCCACTGGGCGCGGATCAGGCCGTCGACATACGCGCTCGCGGTCAACGGCGCCAGGGCGAGGGTTTTCTCACCGCAACTACTTGCCAGGCTGCCTTCGAACAGCAGATGCGGACCGGCCGTTTCGTTGATCAGCCGGATGTTGAGTTGGTCTTTCCAATCGCTCGTGCAGGGTCCGGCGGTGGCGCGCAGGCGGTTATCCAGGCGCAGGCCCTCGCTGGGGGTTTCTTGCCAGAGCTGAACGGTGCCCGCATTGGCCTGCAGGCTGAATTGCAAGGAGTGGAAATTGAGCAGGAAGGCATTGGGGCTGACGTTATAGGGGCGCATCGGCTGGTCGTCGAAGGCGCCGGGGTCAATCTCGGGGACAGCAAAGGCGCTGCGGTCGATGATGATGTCGCCGGCAATGTGGCGAATGCCGCGTACCCGCAACTGGCGCAGCAGGGCGTTCAGGTGTTCGATGGCAAAGCGCGGGTCGCCACTGCCTTTCAGATACAAATTGCCGCCGAGGCGACCGTCGACCGCAAGTGCATCACTCCAGGCCGTCGTTTGCCAGGTCCAGGCTGGGCCAAGCAGGTCGAGCGCGGCGTAGGTCGTCAGCAATTTCATTACCGAGGCGGGGTTCATCGCGTGTTCGGCATTGTGGGCGATTAGCGCCGGGCTGGCATCGACCGGCTGAACGATGATCGCCACGGCGCTTTCCGCAATGCGTGCGGTGCGCAGGGCCTCACGCACCGCTTCGGGCAAATCGCTGGCCAGACACGGGGTGGCGAGTACGGTGAGCAGCAGGCTGAGGGCCAGGCGAAGCGGGCTGAGCATCGGCTGAGGGATCTCCAGGCGAAGAAAAAGGGGGCCGCAGCCCCCGGGGGATTTTAAGCGGCTGAGGCTCAGTTTCGATAGAGCTGGAAGCCGGAAATCAGGCTGTCGAGCTGGCGCGACGTGAACAACAGGTCTGCTGCCGCCTGCTGGGCCGAGCGGGCGGCCCGCGTGTTCTGCTCGATCAGGTCGGTAATCTGCTGCATGCTGCTGGCCACTTCCTCGCTGGCGATACCTTGCTGGCGCGCTGCGTCGGAGATCTGGCCGGCCATCAGCGACACTTCGCTCGACGATTGGGTGATGCCTTCCAGGCCGGCGACGCTCTCGCGCAACTTGCCGATACCGGTATCCACTTCCTGTGCCGCCAGATCCATGCTGCTGACTGCCTGGGCGGTCACCGACTGGATTTCGTTGACCGTGTTGTTGATGTCGGCAGTTGATGAGGTGGTCCGTTCGGCTAGTTTGCGCACTTCGTCGGCCACCACCGCAAAGCCGCGGCCCTGTTCGCCGGCCCGGGCGGCTTCGATGGCGGCATTGAGAGCGAGCAAATTGGTCTGGCTGGCGATGTCGGCAATGACGCGGGTGATGTCGCCAATCTTGGCAATCGACTGGTTCAACTGGCCGATGGTGCTGTTGGAGGCGGTGACCGCTTCGACGACACGGGTGGTCGCCGCCATGCTCTGTGCAATGTTGGTATTGCTCTGTTTCACTTGATCTTGCGAATTACGGGCAGCGACGGCGGTGTCCTGGGCATTGGCCGCCACCTCCTGGACCGACTGGCTGAACTCCTCGGTGGCGGCGGCGACGCCCTCAACGCTGGCCTGCTGCTGCTCGGATTGCTGGGTGACCTGATTCATTTGTGTTTCAAGCTGCTTGGAGCGGTTGTCAATGGCCACCGAAGCTGCGTTGATCTCGTCCAGCATGGCTTTCAACGTGCCCTGCATGGTTGCCAGGTTGCACAGCAGGAGGCCGGTTTCATCACGCCCCTGGATGTCAATTTCTTCGGTCAGCTTGCCTTCCGAGATCTGGTTGAAGTACCCGATGGCACGACGCAGCGGGGTCACAATGGCGGACACCAGCAGGCTGCCGCCAATAGCGCTGAGCAGCAGCGCGACCAGCATCAGACCTATGGTGAGATTGCGAAAGTTGGCGTAGTCGGCTTCGGCTGCCGCATAACGGCCATTGGCGCTATCTGCCAGCGCTTGAATCAGGTTCAGGCCATCCTGCTGCATTTCAGCATAAAGCGGGTTGATGGCGCCCAATAAGGTTTGGTTGGCGGCGCTGAAATTGCCGGCACTCAATTGCTCCCGTGCCAGATTGACCCCCTCGCGCGAAAAACGCTCGCGGGTTTCGCCGAATTTGCTGAGCAGTGCCTGCTGCTTGTCATTCAGGGGCGATTTTTTTAATTGCTCCAGCTGATCATTGATTGCCTTGCGGTTGGCCAGTGTGGCTTCGATATGGACGCTCAGCGGATGGTCATGTAACTGTGCATTAGGGTTGCTCGAGTTGTGCTGCAGGGCGAGCATGATTTGTGAGCGATTGTCCGAGAGCAGGAACATCATGCGGTTGATGGCATTCGAAGGCAGCAGGTTATCGGCATACATGGCCTGCAATTGGTCATCGGTACTCTTTAAGCCATTGAGCCCTGTGAATCCAATCACCATCATGGTCGCGACCAGTGCTGCCATGGCGGCCCAGATTCGGGCGCGCAGCGAAATCGAGGTGCGGCCCGAGGTGGGCAACTTGCCTTTTTGTCCGGCTGCGCTGTAGGCCGCTTCGGCCGCTGAACGCTTGGCGCTGGTGGCTGGCGTGCGCACTGACATGTAGCCAGTCGGCTGACCATTTTTCATGAGGGGCACGACAAAGGCTTCAACCCAGTAAAAGTCACCATTCTTGCAACGGTTCTTGACCAGCCCACGCCAGGGCAGGCCGGCTTTGACTGTGGTCCACAAATCGCGGAATGCTGCCTCAGGCATGTCCGGGTGGCGAACCAAGTGGTGATTCTTGCCGATCAACTCTTCCCGGCTGAAGCCGCTGATTTTGACGAAGGCGTCGTTAGCATAGGTGATCACCCCTTGGAGATCGGTGCGCGAGACCAGGTAGGTGTTGGGCGGAAACGCGATTTCGCGCTGCGTGACAGGTTGATTGTTCTTCATTATTGACCAGAGAAAATGGGTTGAGCGAACAGCGCGCAGGCAGCGCCAGCGACAAAGACCATCGCCTTGCGCGGGCTATTTTAAAGGTGAATATTTTCTTTTCGTTCGTAAATTTGGGCGCGCTGAACGAGGGGTTTAGGTGATCATGTCATTTGAATTGCCTGGTTTCTTGATGGTTTATTCGTTTGCAATAAATGACATCTGACGGACTGGCGGTATTTTGTTACGAGCGGAGGAGTGGAGGAGCGGAGGTCGTGTCGTGACCGGGTGATCGGGAGGGATCTGTCCTGTGCGACCAGGATGAAAGCTAGGGCCGCTTGAATGGTGCTGTGCTCTTCCACGCATTTTGCCGACTAAATTTTCCCGGCCAGGACTTGAAATAGCGGGAGGGTGAACCTATTATTAGCACTCGCCGGGGTTGAGTGCTAATAAGTCGCTGATCCCGTTCCCGGCAATGCGCCATGGCGCAACCGGCCAATTTCCAGTGTTTGGTAACTCATTTTTCAGGAGTGAAGTTTATGAATATCCGTCCTTTGCACGACCGCGTGATCGTCAAGCGTGTTGAAGCCGAGCGCACCACCGCGTCCGGTATCGTCATTCCCGATTCCGCCGGCGAGAAGCCGGATCAGGGTGAAATCCTGGCCGTTGGCCCGGGCAAGCGTGACGACGCTGGCAAATATATTGCGCTCGACGTCAAGGTCGGCGATCGCGTCCTGTTTGGCAAGTACGCCGGCCAGACCGTCAAGGTTGATGGTCAGGAAGTCCTGGTCATGCGTGAAGAAGACATCATGGGTGTCGTGCAGGCCTGAGCCTCGCGGTCGACGTTCTCAATAGATCAATTTTCAGGAGCTATTTAAATGGCAGCTAAAGAAGTCAAATTCGGTGATTCCGCCCGCGCCCGTATGGTCGAAGGCATCAACATCCTGGCCGACGCGGTCAAGGTGACCCTCGGCCCGAAGGGCCGCAATGTCGTGCTCGAGCGTTCGTTCGGCGGCCCGACCGTCACCAAGGACGGCGTTTCCGTCGCCAAGGAAATCGAACTGAAGGACAAGTTCGCCAACATGGGTGCCCAGATGGTCAAGGAAGTTGCTTCCAAGACCTCCGACATCGCTGGTGACGGCACCACCACCGCCACGGTGCTGGCTCAGGCCATCGTCCGCGAAGGCATGAAGTACGTCGCCGCCGGCATGAACCCGATGGACCTCAAGCGCGGTATCGACAAGGCCGTTGCCGCTACGCTGGCCGAGTTGCAAGCCATTTCCAAGCCGTGCACCACGACCAAGGAAATCGCTCAGGTCGGCTCCATTTCTGCCAACTCTGACGCCGATATCGGTGAAATCATCGCCAATGCGATGGAAAAAGTGGGCAAGGAAGGCGTCATCACTGTTGAAGATGGCAAGTCCTTGAACAACGAACTCGATGTCGTCGAAGGGATGCAGTTCGACCGCGGCTACCTGTCGCCGTATTTCATCAACAATCCGGACAAGCAGGTCGCTCTGCTCGACAACCCCTTCGTCTTGCTCTTCGACAAGAAGATCTCCAATATCCGTGATCTGCTGCCGGTGCTGGAGCAAGTCGCCAAGGCGTCCCGTCCGCTGCTGATCATTGCCGAAGATGTTGATGGTGAAGCGCTGGCCACCCTGGTGGTTAACAACATCCGTGGCATCCTGAAGACTGTGGCCGTTAAGGCACCGGGCTTTGGTGATCGTCGCAAAGCCATGCTCGAAGATATCGCCATTCTGACTGGCGGGACCGTGATTGCCGAAGAAACCGGCTTGTCGCTGGAAAAGGCGACCCTGAAGGATTTGGGCCAGGCCAAGCGTATCGAAATTGCCAAGGAAAACACCATCATCATTGACGGTGCCGGCGACGAAGCCACCATTCAGGCTCGCGTCAAGCAGATTCGTGTCCAGATCGAGGAAGCAACCTCCGATTACGACAAGGAAAAGCTGCAGGAGCGTGTCGCCAAGTTGGCCGGCGGCGTGGCCGTCATCAAGGTTGGCGCTGCGACCGAAGTCGAAATGAAGGAAAAGAAGGCCCGTGTCGAAGACGCCCTGCACGCCACCCGTGCTGCGGTTGAAGAAGGCATCGTCGCCGGCGGCGGCGTGGCCCTGCTGCGTGCCCGTGCCAATCTGTCCAAGCTCAAGGGCGACAACCATGACCAGGATGCCGGCATCAAGCTGATCCTCAAGGCCATGGAAGCCCCGCTGCGCGAAATCGTCTCGAATGCTGGCGATGAGCCGTCTGTGGTGGCCGACAAAGTGGTGCGTGGTAAGGGTAACTATGGTTACAACGCCGCTACCGGTGAGTACGGTGACATGGTCGAAATGGGCGTTCTCGATCCGACCAAGGTCACGCGCACCGCATTGCAAAATGCTGCGTCCGTCGCTGGCCTGATGCTCACCACCGAATGCATGGTCGCTGAACTGGCTGAAGACAAGCCGGCCGGTGGCATGCCCGACATGGGTGGCATGGGCGGTATGGGTGGTATGGGCGGCATGGGCATGTAATTCGCCCGTTCAGTCTGGCTGTACCGAGCCCCGCGTTGTGCGGGGCTTTTTTGTGCACTGCAAGAAATGGTGTATGCTCCGCCCTCCTGTTCTTGGGACTCGTGTTTTCGAGGAGGTGTCGCCATGTCCAAGCTCGCCACGAGCTATGACCATATTCGCGACAATCCGCGCTTTCAGGCCTTGGTTTCCCGGCGTAACCGCCATGCGTATGGTCTGACTGCTCTGATGATTGCCGTTTATTTCACCTATATCCTGCTGATTGCGTTCCGCCCCCAATGGCTGGCCATGCCGTTGGCTAATGGCATGGTGACGCCGTGGGGCATCGTGCTCGGGCTGGCGATTATCGTCCTGACAGTGGGCGTGACCAGCTTTTATGTCTGGCGAGCCAATCACGAGTTTGATCGCGAAGCGGGCGAAATCCGCAAGGACTCATTGCGTTGATGTCGCCTCGCTTGTACTTCCTGCTGCTGTGCGCCTTTCTTTGGCCGGTCCTGGGCTGGGCGACCGGCTTGGACTTCATTCCGTTGCATCGCCGGGAAACCAACTGGCCTGCCATCAGCATGTTCGCTTTTTTTGTAGGGGCAACGGTTTGGCTTAGTCGCTGGGCGGCGGCCAGGGCGCGGGCGGCGGCGGATTTTTATACCGGCAGTCGTGGCATCAGCGGGTTTGAGAACGGCTTGGCCATTGCGGGCGACTATATGTCGGCGGCTTCTTTTCTGGGTATTTCTGGCCTGGTTTTCGTCAATGGCTTCGATGGGCTGATTTTCTCCATCGGCTGGCTGGTTGGCTGGCCGGTAGTCACCTTTCTGATGGCCGAGCGGCTGCGTAATCTGGGTAAATTTACTTTTGCCGACGTGGCGGCCTATCGTTTCGCGCAAATGCCGGTTCGGGCGTTTGCGGCCAGCGGTTCGCTGGCTGTGGTCATTTTCTATCTGGTGGCGCAGATGGTCGGCGCGGGTCAGTTGGTCCAGGTGCTGTTCGGCATCGAGTATGCCTACGCCGTGTTGATTGTCGGCATTGTCATGATGGCGTATGTGCTGCTCGGAGGGATGACGTCGACCACCTGGGTGCAGATTGTCAAAGCGGTACTCTTACTGGTCGGCACGACCCTGATGGCGCTAGGTGTCTTGCTCCAATTTGACTTCAACCCCGAAGCGCTGTTTGCCCGGGCGGTGGCCGTGCATGCCGATGGGGGGGCGATCATGGCCCCGGGCGGGCTGATTCGAGATCCGTTGTCGGCCATTTCGGTCGGCCTGGCCCTGATGTTTGGCACCGCTGGGCTGCCACATGTCCTGATGCGTTTTTTTACGGTGCCCAATGCTCGCGAGGCCCGCAAGTCGGTGGCTTGGGCAACGGGCTGGATTGCTTATTTCTACATCCTGACCTTCATTATCGGCTTTGGTGCCATCGTCAATCTGCTACCGCAGCCCGCGCAATTTTATGTCGATGGTCAGGTCAGCCAGGGGTTGCTGGGCGGCGCCAACATGGCGGCCGTCCATCTGGCCAAGGCCCTGGGGGGCGATCTTTTCCTGGGATTTATTTCTGCGGTCGCGTTGGCGACCATTTTGGCGGTGGTGGCCGGGTTGACCCTGTCCGGTGCGACGGCGGTTGCCCATGATCTGTATGCCACGCTGTGGCGGCGAGGGCGGGTTTCGATGGATGAGGAGCGCCAAGTCTCCAAGATGACCACCCTGGGGCTGGGTATGGTGGCCGTCGCACTGGGTATCCTGTTTGAGCAACAGAATGTTGCCTATATTGTCATGCTGGCTTTTTCGCTGGCCTGTTCGGCAAACTTCCCCGTGCTTTTTATGTCGGTGCTGTGGCGCAATTGCACGACGCGTGGCGCCAGTGTGGGTGGATTTATTGGCTTGTTGCTGGCTTTGGGATTGACCTTGCTGTCGGCGCCGGTTTGGGAGAATGTTTTTGGTCAGCCCGTCGGCTCAGCCCCGTTTCCGTATGCCTCGCCAGCCATTTTTTCCATGCCGGCCGCTTTCTTGAGCATCTGGCTGATTTCCCGCTTCGATCAGTCACCACAAGCAGTGCACGAACGGGCCTTGTTCGATGAGCAGTTGATCCGCTCGGAAACAGGCTTCGGGATGGTGAACGCCGGGCGACGCTGAGCTGTTCGCGGTCGACAATCACAAAGGCTGGTTTTTGGGCCGCGCCGGGATTTTTATTTGTTAGACTTGGGTGGTTTTCCGAAGCGCCGCGCTCGGCGTCGAAAAAAACGGTAGGGGGTCGTCCAGTGCAGGATCGGACCACCCCCTGAGCTGCAGCCATGGCCGCACGCTCCTGAGACCATAAAAGGAGAACAGCCCGCTCAGATTAATGCGGGAGCCTTACAAATTGCTTACGTCAGCTAGGGTTATCTGAACATGCGAATCTTGATTGCCGAGGACGACGCCATCATTGCCGATGGCCTGACGCGCTCGCTCCGTCAGGCGGGCTATGCCGTCGACTGGGCGCCTAATGGGGAAGAGGCCGAGTCGGCCTTGATGACCGTTTCCTATGATCTGCTTATTCTCGACCTCGGGCTGCCCAAGCTGCCCGGTCTGGAAGTGCTCAAGCGCTTGCGGGCGCGTAACTCGCAACTGCCGGTTTTAATCCTGACGGCGCTTGATGGTACGGGCGACCGGGTTAAGGGCCTGGATCTGGGGGCGGACGATTACATGGCCAAACCTTTCGAACTGGCCGAACTGGAAGCTCGGGTGCGGGCCTTGACCCGGCGTTCGGCCGGCACCTCACCGACGATCCAGTGTGGTGCCCTGAGTTATGACCAAGTGGGGCGTATTGCGCAGATTCAAGGGGTGCAGCTTGATTTGTCAGCCCGTGAAATCGGCTTGCTGGAGGTTTTGTTGAATCGCATGGGGCGCCTGGTCAGTAAGGACCAACTGGTTGATCATCTCTGCGGCTGGGGGGAGGAGGTTAGTCACAATGCGATCGAGGTGTATGTGCACCGCCTGCGCAAAAAACTGGAGGCTGGCGGTGTGAAGATTGCGACTGTGCGTGGTCTGGGTTACTGCCTTGAGCGACCCGCGGGAGAGTAACGCCGGGCCACCCGGCACGGAGACCGAGCGTTCGCTGTTCGGCGAAATTCTTGACTGGATGCTGGCCCCCTTGTTGTTTGTCTGGCCGCTGAGCATCGCCTTTACCCACTATTTCGCCAACAATGTGGCGAATTTTCCTTACGACCAGTCGCTGCGCGAACATGTGGCGGCCATTGGCCGGCAGGTCAAGCTGATCAATGGCAAACCGGTGGTTGCCCTGCATGCTTCTACCCGTGCCATGTTGCGGGCTGATGAACTCGACAGTGTGTATTTCCATGTCGTGACCCGGGATCGCAAGTTGCTGGTCGGGGATCGTGACCTACCGATTCCGGAATGGCCGATCTCGGCCACCGAAGCGGTGGTGCCCGGGGACGTTTATTTTCGCGATCTGGAGTACAAAGGGCAGGATGTGCGGGTGGCCTTTAGTTATCTGGCGGACTCGACCATGCAAAGCAAGGACTGGGTTCTGGTCGAGGTGGCTGAAACAACCGAGAAAAGGACACAACTGGCCAATAAAATCGTCGCCAGCGTCATCCTGCCGCAGTTCATCATCATCCCGCTGGCCGTTATGCTGGTCTGGTTTGGCTTGTCGCGCGGCCTGCGCCCACTGACCCGTTTGCGGCAGACCATCGAAGCGCGGGCTCCCGCCGACCTGTCGCCGATTGCTACCCGGCGTGTGCCGGAAGAACTGGAACCGCTGGTCGAGGCTTTCAACGAAATGCTGGAACGCATGAAGCGCAACGTTGAGGCACAGCAGCGTTTTGTCGCTGATGCCGCGCATCAGATGCGAACGCCGCTGACCGGGCTAAAAACGCAGGCTCAGTTCGCCGCCCGGGAGACCGATCCTGCCGCCTTGCGCCACGCCCTTCGCCAGATTGCGACGGGGGTCGACCGTGCCGGGCGTCTGGTGAATCAATTGTTGACCCTAGCTCGCACCGAGGGCGGCGCGCCCACCGAGCACACCCAGGCGCCGCTTGACCTGGCGCATCTGCTTCGCGAGGTGGTCGAGGAGTGCGTCATGCTCGCGATCGACAAAGAAATCGACCTGGGCTATGAGTCGACCGGGAAAGCCGTCATCCGCGGCAATGCGTTCTTGCTGCGTGAACTGGTCAAAAATCTGATCGATAACGCCATTCGCTATACCCCGCGCGGCGGCCATGTAACCTGTCGCCTCATTGAGGCCAGTGCGCTGGTGATCTTTGAGGTTGAGGACGATGGCGTCGGTCTCACCGAAGAACAGGCCGAGTTGGTTTTCGAGCGTTTCTATCGCGTTGATGATGCCGGCACGGAGGGCAGTGGCCTGGGGCTGGCAATCGTCCAGGAAATCGCCACCCAGCATCAGACGCGTGCCACCTTGCGTCCCAATCCCCGGGGGCAGGGCGCCGTCGCTCGGGTTCCTTTTCAGGCCTGGTTCCCACCTCTTCCCCCGCCCCCGCCACCGGATGATTTCTCTGAGCTTTATCGGCAGTCACCCCCCATGGGAACCTGAATTTGGGGCGCTGTTACGGTCGACCGAGAAAAAAGCATAGAACGGCTTGCAACGCCG
>JAQTXC010000015.1 GCA_028689015.1 Dechloromonas sp.
AGCTTTCTCCAACTACCCGACCTGATTCGCCACCGCCCACACGGCTGCTTCAACGCGCGAGCGGAATTTCAGTTTTTTGAGCAGGTTGCGGATGTGTACCTTGACGGTGCTTTCCATGATGTCGAGTTCGCGGGCGATCAGTTTGTTGGACATGCCGGCGGCTAGGCATTTGAGGATGCTGGTTTCGCGCTCGGTCAACGCGGCATGAGAGCGATTTTCCACCACGCTTTCCTGGCGCAGGGCATGGGCGAGCAGGCTGGTTAATTCAGGGCTGATGGCGGTCTGGCCGTGCATGGCATTGCTGATTAGCGACAGCATGTCGTCCGGGTCATTGTCTTTCAGGATGTAGCCGTCGGCGCCGGCGCGGATGGCGGCAATCAGGTCGTCCGGTGCGTTGGAGACAGTGAGGATGATGATGCGGCTGTCGATTTCCTGGTCGCGCATCTGGCGCAGGGTTTCGAGGCCGTTCATTCCTTTCATGTTCAGGTCGAGCAGGATCAGGTCGGGTTCCAGTTGGCGGGCCAGCGCGATGCCTTCTTCGCCGCCGGCTGCTTCGCCAATGACCGTGAAGTCCGGCGACAAGGCCAGCAACTGGCCGACGCCGCGGCGGAACAGGGGGTGGTCATCAATGATCAGGGTGCGGGTCAGGTTGGTCATGCAGGGCTTTCGGGGGCGATCTGGCGGGTTTTCAGGGGTTGGAAGCGCAGCCGGATGCGCGTGCCGTGGCCGACCCGGCTGTCGATTGTCAGTTGGCCGTCCAGAATATGAGCCCGGTCGCGCATGATGCTGGTGCCAAAGTGATTGGCGGGAATTTGGTTGGGGTCAAAGCCGCAGCCGTTGTCGCTAATTTCGATTTTGACGCTGTGGTCGTCGTCGACCGCAATGGCGATTTCGGCGGCCGTGGCGCTGGCATGGCGCTCGATATTGCTGAGCGCCTCACGGATGATGCGGATGACGTGCATTTCCTCGTTGGCCGAGAGGACGATGCCGGCCAGGGTGTTGTGCAGTGCAACCGGGAAATCCAGTTTTTCTGAAAACTCGGTGATGGTTTCCTGCAAGGCGGCATTGAAGCCCCGTTCATCGATGCGCAGCCGGAAGGTGGTAATCAGTTCGCGCAATTCACGGTAGGCGGTATTCAGCCCGTTCTTCAATTCTTCGGCAATGGTCCGCGCGTCACAGCCTTGGTCGATGCATTTTTCCAGGCGGGTAACCTGGATTTTCAGGTAACTGAGCGATTGGGCGATTGAGTCGTGCAGTTCGCGGGCGATGACCGAGCGTTCTTCAAGCACGGCCAGACGATGTTTTTCTTCGGCGCGCCGCATGTTGCTCAAGGCATTGGAAACGTGGTGACCAACCGTTTCGATAATGCGTGCTTTGTCACGGGGCAGGCCGGCCGGGGATTTGAGGAAAATGGGCATGCTGCCGCGCAGGCCCTTGCCGTCACCGATCGGGACGCAGACGACAGGCGATGTCAGGGCTTGCTGGTGGAGCGCTTGCTGCGAGTTTTCAAAACATTGTCCGCAATCATGTTGACCGCAAAGGGCTTGTGTTTCGTCGCTATCGAGGCTGCTGACGACCGGGTGGGCGGGTAACTGGCCGTTTTCGCTGATGCAGACCATGCTGTGGCCGAGTTCCAGCGCGTCTTCGATGTCTTTGAGCACGGCCTGCACATTGTCCAGCGTCAGGTCGTTGGCTGAAAGTTGCTGGCTGGTCCGGTACAGCAGTTCCAGTGATTGGTTGGTGCGCGTTAGTTCGCGGGTTTTTTCATCGACCTTGTCTTCCAGATGGGCATACATGTTGGCGATTTCGGCCACCATGGTGTTGAAAGCCTGGCCGAGTTGGCCCAGTTCGTCGTCGCTCACATGGCGGACGCGAACGGTGAAACTGCCTTGCGAGACGCTGTGCGCGGCCTTGAGCAAGTGGGCCAGCGGCTGAACCAGTTGCCGCCGCAGCATCCAGCTGGTGATCAGGCTGAGCAGGATGATGAGGCCAAGCAGGATGAATTGGGTAATACGCAACCAGCGCACCTTGCGTTCGAGGTCCTCTTCGATCAGGCGGACGACGTGGTCGATCTGGTCGACAAAGCCGGGAATGTCGTCAGCCATTTGAATCAGCGCATCGCTATTGCCATCAATCGCCGCCCGCGCCAGCGGGCGAATATGTGCTGTCCAGCGTTCGGTGACGACACGGATGGCATCGGCCGATGGGCTCGTAGCGTCCGATTTGGCCACGATGAAGCGTTCCAGACCCAGCAGACGCCGTTCAAATTGCTCAATGGTTTCCTGGGCTTGGGTGCGGCGGTTGATTTGCTGAACTTCGCTCAGGGTGCGAAAGCTCATCATGCGCAGCGAGCCAGAGACATTAATGGCGGCTGCCTTGCCGCTGATGTTTTCAGCGATGACCGTTGAAATGACGATGGACAAAAAAGCCAGCAGGGCCAGGGTGCCCATGGCGAGGCCGAGACGGACCAGGACGGATGCGCGCAGGGCACGGGATGCGGCTTGCAGGAAGGGGGTCATCGCGAGTCATCCGGGTAAGCCGTCGGGGCATTTGGCGTAGGCCAGGTTAACAGGGTGAGCGGCAGTGTCTTTTCCATCCGATTGATTTTACGGCAAAAACTTTTGTCCGTTGCTGGCTTTGGCCTACCTATTTGGAGGTAGTGGCGATCCTTGGGGGTCGTTAGCCCCCTCTGTTGAGCCTGCCCGAGGGGGCCTAAGATCAGCGGCAAATCAATCCATGAGAGGCTTTTGTGCTCGCTTCACGCCGCGCTTTTTTCGGTATCCGTCATACCCGGCAGGGGGCGCTGATCCGTCCGCCCTGGGCTTTGCCCGAGGCGGCCTTTGTCGAGGCGTGTACGCGGTGTTCGGCGTGTGTCGAGGTTTGCCCGACGGGTTTGCTGGTCAATGGGGATGGCGGATATCCCGAGGCTGCTTTCAATCCGGCCCGTGCCAGCCAGATCTGTATCTTGTGTGGTGATTGCGCGCAGCGCTGCCCGGAACCAGCCTTGCACTATCTGGCCGAGTCTCGCCCCTGGTCGGTCCAGGCGGTCTTTGCCGAGGCCTGCCTTGCCCAGCGCGATGTGGTATGCCGGACCTGCGGCGAATCCTGCCCGGCCAGCGCTATCCGTTTTCCCCCGCGCCTGGGCGGTGTCGCCCGGCCTGTCCTTGATGAGGCAGCGTGTACCGGTTGCGGTGCCTGCCTTGCTGATTGTCCGACGGCCGCCATCCAGATGGCGCCCACCCTGTCCACGCCATCTGCCTTGCGAGGTGCCGCATGAAAATCGTCAGTCTTGTCCTGAAATATCTCCCCGAACATTCGGCCTTCATCCAGCAGGCCGTCGAACAGGTGGCCGGGGCCTCGGTTGCTCATGATCAGGGCGACGGGCGAATGCTTGTTTTGATCGAGGACGGCGAAGGTTACGCCGTTTCCGATTCCATCATCCAGGTCCATCAGGTGCCCCACATCATGTCGGTCACCCTGGCTTACGAATACAGCGACGACGCGCTTGCTATTGAGGAGGTTTGACCATGACCATGAATCGACGTGATTTCCTGAAAACCCAGGCCGTGGCTGCTGCCGCCGCGACGGCTGGCATTCCGTTGGCCGCTGAAGCCGCCAAGGCCCCTGCGCACGGCACGACTGAAATCCGCTGGGACAAGGCGGCCTGTCGTTTCTGCGGCACCGGCTGTTCGGTGCTGGTCGGTGTCCAGAATGGCCGTATCGTCGCCACCCAGGGCGACCCGGATGCGCCGGTCAACCGCGGTCTGAACTGCATCAAGGGCTATTTCTTGTCGAAGATCCAGTACGGTGCCGACCGCCTGACCAAGCCGCTGTTGCGCATGAAAAACGGCAAGTTTGACAAGAATGGTGATTTCCAGCCGATTTCCTGGAAGGAAGCCTTCGACATCATGGAAGAGAAGTGGAAAGCCGCGCTCAAGGCCGATATGAAGGCCAATGCCGGTAAGCCGGTGGATCAGATGGGCTCGTCGATCGGCATGTTCGGTTCCGGCCAATGGACGATCTGGGAAGGTTACGCGGCGACCAAATTATGGAAGGCCGGTTTCCGTTCCAATAATCTGGATCCCAACGCCCGCCATTGCATGGCATCGGCGGTGGCTGGTTTCATGCGCACCTTCGGTATTGATGAGCCGATGGGCTGCTACGACGACATCGAGAATGCTGATGCCTTCGTGCTGTGGGGGTCGAACATGGCCGAGATGCACCCCATTCTGTGGTCGCGTATTACCGACCGCCGCTTGAGCCATCCGGAATCGGAAGTCCATGTGTTGTCGACTTTCGAGCATCGCAGTTTTGAACTGGCCGACAACGGCATGATCTTCGTGCCGCAGACCGATCTGGCCATTCTCAATTACATCTGCAACTACATCATCCAGTCCGGCAAGGTGAACAAGGCCTTTGTCGACAAGCATGTCAATTTCAAGATGGGTGAGACCGACATCGGTTTTGGCCTGCGCCCGGCGCATGCCCTGGAAAAGGATGCAACCAACAACGGTTATAGCGGCGCCGATGGCAAGCCCAAGGGCAATAGTGGTGCGGCCAAGCCGATTACTTTTGATGAATTCAAGAAGTTCGTTGCCGAATACACCCTGGAGAAAGTCGCCAAGCTGTCGGGTGTTCCGGCCGAGCGCTTGAAGAAGATGGCTGAGTTGTATGCCGATCCGAAGAAAAAAGTGGTCAGTTTCTGGACCATGGGCTTCAACCAGCACACCCGCGGCACCTGGGTGAACAACATGATCTACAACGTCCACCTGCTGGTCGGCAAGATTTCGACGCCGGGTAGCGGTCCGTTCTCGCTGACGGGTCAGCCGTCGGCTTGCGGTACGGCACGCGAAGTGGGGACGTTTGCCCACCGCCTGCCAGCCGACATGGTGGTGACCAATGCCGATCATCGCAAGCACACGGAAGAAATCTGGAAACTGCCGGAAGGAACGCTGAACGGCAAGATCGGTTTTCACGCCGTGCTGCAAAGCCGCATGTTGAAGGACGGCAAGATGTCCTGTTACTGGACTTCGACCACCAACAACATGCAGGCCGGGCCGAACGTCAATGAAGAAATCTACCCGGGCTGGCGTAATCCGGCGGCCTTTGTCGTGGTCTCTGATTGCTATCCGACGGTGTCGGCGATGGCGGCTGACTTGGTGCTGCCGTCCGCGATGTGGACTGAGAAGGAGGGGGCTTTCGGTAACGCCGAGCGCCGCACCCAGTTCTGGCGTCAGCAAGTCGCAGCACCGGGCGAGGCCAAGTCCGATCTGTGGCAATACATCGAGTTTTCCAAGCGCTTTAAGGTCGAGGATGTCTGGCCGGCTGATTTGATCGCCAAGGCACCGCAATTCAAGGGCAAGACCTTGTTTGATGTGCTGTACAAAAATGGTCAGGTGAACAAGTTCCCGCTGGCCGAGGTCGAGAAGGTCAATAGCCACGCCATCAAGAGCTACATGAATGATGAATCCAAGGAACTGGGTTTTTATCTGCAAAAGGGCTTGTTCGAGGAGTACGCGGCTTTCGGTCGGGGGCATGGTCATGACCTGGCCTCGTTCGAGACTTACCACAAGGCACGCGGCCTGCGCTGGCCGGTGGTCGATGGCAAGGAAACCTTGTGGCGGTTCCGCGAGGGGTATGACCCGTATGTGCCGAAGGGCGAGGACATCCGCTTCTACGGCCACAAGGATGGCAAGGCCGTCATCTTCGCCCTGCCTTACCAGGATCCTCCGGAAAAGCCGGATAACGAATTTGACCTCTGGTTGTGTACCGGCCGCGTGCTTGAGCATTGGCATACCGGCTCGATGACCCGGCGCGTACCGGAATTGCATCGTGCCGTACCGGAAGCCGTGGTCTTTATGCATCCTGACGATGCCAAGAAACGCAACCTGCAGCGCGGCATGAAGGTCAAGGTCGCCTCACGGCGTGGCGAGATCCAGTTGCGGGTCGAAACCAAGGGCCGTAACAAGCCGCCGATGGGCCTGGTTTTCATTCCCTTTTTCGATGAGGGCAAGTTGGTCAACAAACTGACGCTGGATGCCACCTGCCCGATCTCGAAAGAGACTGACTACAAGAAGTGCGCTGTGAAGATCGTCAAGGCCTGATTTTTGCCAAGAAACGAGCGTCGACCGTGACCACCAACCCCACCGCCAAGCCGCAAGGAAAAACCGGCGCGTTGCCCGCATCAACGGCGCGCCGGAAATTCCTGAACGGGATTGCCGCCGCGGCCGGTGGCGGCGCCCTGCTGACGCTGGCGTCGCTCCTGGTGGCCCGGCCCGCCGCTGCGCAGCCAGCCCAGGCTTTGCGGCCCCCGGGGGCGATGGCTGAGCAGGATTTTCTCGGCGCCTGTATTCGTTGCGGGTTGTGTGTGCGCGATTGTCCCTACGACACCTTGCAACTGGCACCTGCCGGTAGCGCAGTGGCCGGGGGGACGCCATTTTTCAATGCCCGTGCGGTGCCTTGCGAAATGTGCGACGACATTCCCTGTGTCAAGGCCTGTCCGACCGGTGCGCTCGACCCGCAGTTGACTGACATCCACGAGGCCCGGATGGGGCTGGCCGTCTTGTCCGACCACGAAACCTGCCTCAATTTCCTTGGCTTGCGCTGCGACGTCTGCTATCGCGTTTGCCCGGTCATTGACCAGGCGATCACTTTGGAAAATATCCACAACCCTCGCTCGGATCGGCATGCCATGTTGTTGCCGACCGTGCATTCGGATCATTGCACTGGCTGTGGTAAATGCGAGAAGGCTTGCGTGTTGCCTGAGGCTGCGATCAAGGTCATGCCGTTGAAACTGGCGCAGGGTCGTTTGCCGGAGCATTACCGCAAGGGTTGGGAAGAAAAAGCGCGGCACGGCGGCTCGCTGATCGGTGATCAGATCGAGATGCCGGTGCGCGGTCTGGAGGACAAAGCCTATGGCGATGTCCGCTTGAATGGCGAGGCGGCGCCGAACAGTCTGAACTCGGGGTGGAAGCCATGACGATCGGTCAGGACGCTATCCGTACCAAGGGGTGGTTGGGCGCGCATCGTTTTCTCGTTTTACGTCGCTTGAGCCAGTCGACCGTGTTGCTCGCCTTTTTGATCGGGCCGTGGTTTGGCCTGTGGTGGGTCAAGGGCAACCTGGCGTCGTCGTTGACTTTCGGCGTCTTGCCGCTGACGGATCCCTATCTGTTTGTCCAGACGCTGGCCGCCGGTTTCATGCCTGCCTCGGCCGCCCTGATTGGGGCCGCCGTGGTGCTTGGTTTTTACGCCTTGCTCGGTGGCCGCTTGTATTGCGCTTGGGTGTGCCCAGTCAATCCGCTGACTGATCTGGCCGCCTGGTTACGCCGTCGCTGGGGGCTCAAATCGGGGCGTGTGCCGGATTCGGCGACGCGTTACTGGGTGCTGGCGGGTTCCTTGCTGACCGCTGCTGCAACCGGCACCTTGGTTTGGGAGTGGGTTAATCCGGTGTCTATTTTGCAGCGCAGCCTGATTTTTGGTTTGTCCGGCAGTGTGCTGGTGGTCGGCGCCGTTTTTTTCTACGACTTGCTGGTGGCCAGCCGGGGCTGGTGCGGTCACCTGTGCCCGATGGGGGCTTTTTATGGCCTGCTGGGGCAGAAGTCCTTGCTACGGGTGACGGCTCGTCAGCGCTCGGCCTGCGATGACTGCATGGATTGTTTTGCCATTTGCCCGGAGCCGCAGGTGATCCGGCCGGCCCTGAAAAAAGTAGGTCAGGAGAGCCCGCTCATCCTGGACCGTGACTGTACCAATTGCGGCCGCTGCATTGATATTTGCGGCCGGGATGTTTTCCACTTTACCCATCGGTTCGACCAAAGGAGCGATCTATGAAAAATACGAGCCGCCTGTTTTCTACCGCCTTGGCAGCGGTTTTTCTGGGATTGTCGCTGGTGCTGACGCCCGTTGGCCATGCTGCCGATGGTGGCCTGAAATCCTTGCGGGGTGCTGAAATTCAAGCCCCGGATACGGAGTCGGCCGATCCCTTCAAAAATGCGAAGGACAGCGCGCCGATCGAGCGGAATTATGTGCAGCAACCGCCGCTGATCCCGCACAAGAGCGATGGCTACACGGTGACCAAAAACTTCAACAAGTGCATGGATTGCCACGCCTGGAATCGCTACAAGGAAACCGGGGCGACCAAGGTTTCGCTGACCCATTTCAAGACGCGTGACGGCCAGGAATTGTCGAATATTTCACCGCGTCGTTATTTCTGTCAGCAATGTCACGTGTCGCAAGCCGATGCTAAGCCACTGGTGGCCAATCAGTTTGCCCCAGCGCAAGGAATGCGTTGATTCGGCGATGACGGAGAAAAACCATGGATAACAAAAACACGCAGGGCGGCGGGTTGACCGCAAAATTGATCGGCTGGGTGAAAACCGTCGGTCCATTGACGGTGGTTGGCCTGTTTGTCGCCGGCATCGTCTTCTGGGGCGGTTTCAATACGGCCATGGAATGGACCAACCGCGAGGCCTTCTGTATTTCGTGTCACGAAATGAAGGACAACGTGTACGAGGAGTATCGCAACACGGTGCATTACTCGAATCGCTCAGGCGTGCGGGCAACCTGTCCGGACTGTCATGTGCCGAAAGAGTGGGGGCCGAAGATCTGGCGCAAGATTCAAGCCTCGAACGAGGTGCTGCACAAAGTGCTGGGCAGTATCGATACGCCGGAAAAGTTCAACGCCAAACGCTTGATCCTGGCCGAGCATGAATGGGAGCGGATGAAGAAGACCGATTCCCGCGAGTGTCGTAATTGCCACAATTACGAGTCCTTTGATTACGGTGTGCAGGGTCGTCGTTCGTCCAGCATGCACCAGGCCGGTTTTGCCGAAGGCAAGACGTGTATCGATTGCCACAAGGGCATTGCCCACAAGTTGCCGGAAGTGGATCAGTCGATTGGTGCGGTTAACCAGGACGGTGCAGCGCCTAAGGAATTCCATCCGCCCAGTAAGTAAAACGCGGTGGGTTTTAAGTCAAAAGGCCGCCGGCGACCTTGCCTGGCGGCCTTTTGATTATGGGGTGCCGGGTGGACTTAGGGCTTGATCGCTTCGACGACGCTTTGGTTAAAGGCTTGCAAACCTTGCATTGCCATCCGGCTGGTATTCGGGCCGTCGAGATCGACTTCCATCTCGACGGTTCGCGATTTGTTGGCGGCGACACCGGCCAGGTTGCCGGCGATTTGCAAGGCACGAACGGCGGCGTTGTCTTGGGTATTAAAGCCACCAACGGTGCGGAAACGGGCAAAGTTGCCGGGGATGGCGATGGGTTTACTCAGGCGGACCATGCGTGTGTCGGCATGGGTATTGGCCACAATGCCGCCGGGCGGCGTCGACAGCGTCATGCCGGGGCTGGCGCCCGTGTTGGCCCCATCGGGATTGAGGATCGATGAGCCCGAGCCGGTCGTTTCCAAGGCGGCAATATGGATGGCGACGCTGAGGGCCAGTCCCTCGTATTTGTTCTTGACCCAACTGATTCGGGTGCCGATGTTGCCGGCGCCCAGACCGGCGATGCCGCGCGAATGCAGTTTCATGCCGGTCGGTGCCAGGACGAGGTATTTTCGTTCGGTGTGGCCAAGATTTTCATCGATATAGACCGGGGCTTGTGGCGTCGATGCGGCTTCGGTGGCCGGATAAACTGCGCCATTGGCCGCTGTGAAACTGGCGGCATCTTCAACGCTAATGCCGCGGGCGGCCAATTGTTCCTTGAGATTCGCCCAGGCCTGATCAGTCAGCCGTTGCAGAGCGGCGATATCCGGTTGAGCGACCTTGTATTTGATCCGCGAATTGGTGGCGCCATAGCTGGTGCCGCCGGGCATGTAACCGGCGCGGGTACGGGCAGACACTTCGCCGCCGACCTCGAACAACACCCGGAACTCACTGATGTAGAAGCGCTTGTCGGCTAGCTGCAGGTCACCGTCGAACATCGGTCGGCTGACCAACGGCACAAGGGGCTGCTGCAGGGCCGCGTTGACAGTGGCCACGGTCATCGGTTGAATTTCGCCGGCAGCCGGGCCTGTGGTCAGGGTCTTGAATTCTTCAGCGGACAAGGCCTTGCCGGCATGTGCCGGATTGTCGGCCAGGCAGCCCTTGGCGTTGGCCAGTCGGTCGAGAAACTGATCACGATCACGCGCTTCACCGGCCGCCGCTTGCGCTGCGGCATCCGGTGCCATGCGTTCTTCCACTTGCTGCTGGGCGGTAGAGCCGGCCAGTTTACCGGCCAGCCCCCCCAGCGCACCAAATAGCCCGGAGGCCTGAGTGACGACTGAACTGCCGACATTGGCCGCGGTGCCGGCGGCGGCTTTGCCCATGCTGGGGGTGTTGGGGTCACCCGCGGCGATGGTGGTGGCCAGTTGCTGGCGCTGCTCGGTGATGGCGGTGCAATTGAGCGTTTCATCACCCGCTTTGACAGGTGATGTGGCCCAGGCGCTGACCAGCGGCAGCAGGCCGCACAGGGGGATGAAGTGTCGCGGAAAAAGTTTCTGGGACATGGTAGACCTCGCAGGCAGGGACAGGTGCGTTTGATTCTAAGCTGCGTACTGATCTGAAATAAAGCTGGTTTGCAGCAAAAAATAGGCCCCGGAACGAATTCCGGGGCCGAATGCAGCATGCTGCAGAGAGAGATTGATGCAAAAACTCAGGCGTAGGTCGGGGCGAAAGCAGCCTCCGGGTTGCTGACCGGGGCGCCGTCTTTCCAGTAGGGCGACAATTTGCGCAGCTGGGCGACGATGGGCGGTACTGCTTCGATCACCCGGTCGACCTCGGCTTCGGTGTTGTAGACCGACAGCGAGAAACGGATGGTGCCGTGCGCTGCGGTGTAGGGAATGCCCATGGCGCGCATGACGTGCGACGGTTCGAGCGAGCCAGAGGTGCAGGCCGAACCAGAGCTGGCGGCAATGCCCATCTTGTTGAGCAGCAACAAAATCGCTTCACCTTCAATGTATTCGAAGGCGATATTGCTGGTGTTAGGCAGGCGGTTGCTGACATCGCCAGTCGGGAAGCAGTGACTGATCTGCGCCAGGATGCCGCGCTCCAACTTGTCGCGCAGGCGCTTAACCTCGGTATTCTCGATCGCCATCTTGTTCATGGCCAATTCGCAGGCCATGCCGAGGCCGACGATGGACGCAGAATTCTCCGTCCCAGCCCGTCGACCGCGTTCCTGGTGACCACCGCGCAGCAGTGGCCGGAAGCGGCAACCGCGACGCAGGTAGAGCACGCCGATCCCCTTGGGGGCATGCAGTTTGTGGCCGGACAGCGACAGCATGTCGATCTTGGTGTTCTTCAGGTCGATGGGAATCTTGCCGACAGCCTGCACCGCATCGGTATGGAACATGATGCCCTTGGCCGAAGCGAGGGCTGCCATTTCCTCGACCGGGAAAATCGTTCCGGTCTCGTTGTTGGCCCACATCACCGAGACGATGGCGACCCGGTCGTGCAACAGGGACTTGTATTCGTCCAGGTCGATGCGCCCCTTCTTGTCCACCTTCAATTTGTGGACGATGTAGCCTTCCTTTTCCAGCCATTCGCAGAGCGTCAGGATGGCCGGGTGCTCGACGTTGGTGGTGATGACCGTGTTGCGATCGGGTTGCGCCTTGAGTGCCGACAAGATGGCGGTCGAGTCGGATTCGGTGCCGCAGGAGGTGAAGATGATTTCCGAATCATGCTCGGCACCAATCAACGCCTGCACCTGACTGCGCGCCTTTTTCAGCGCTTTGCCGACTTCACTGCCAAACGCATGGATCGATGACGCATTGCCAAAATGTTCGGTAAAGAAGGGCAGCATGGCCTCGACCACGGCAGCGTCGCAGCGCGTGGTGGCGTTATTGTCTAGATAGATCGGTTCCATGGGGATTCCTTTAGCTGTTAGCCAGTAGGATCGAGGATCGAGTAACCCCGGCCTACTGGATCCTCGATCCTGATAACTTGATCCTGAACTCAGGCTTCGAGGGGCATGTGCGACGATGGCAGGACCTGCACCAGCTCGCCCAGCGCTTCGATCATCTTTTGCTGGATACCACCGAGGGTGGCCGCTTCCATCATGCAGCCGGAGCAGGCACCCTTCAGGTGCACGTAGATTTTCTTGCCCTGGACGTCGGCCAGTTCGACATCGCCGTGGTCGCGCTGCAGCATCGGGCGAACCGATTCCAGCACTTCCTGGATCTTGGCGATCTTTTCGACGATCGACAGCTTCTTGCTCGGCGGCTTGGGCGCTTCCGGCGTGGCCGGGCAAGCGGGCGGCGGCGAGACTTCGCCGGGGCCGGCACGTTCGGCCATGACCTTGGCCAGGATTTCCTCGATGCCTTCGTGACACGCGGCGCAGCCACCGCCGGCCTTGGTGTAGAAGGTGACTTGTTCAACCGTGTTCAGGTTGTTGGCCTTGACCACATCCTCGATCATCACGGCGTCGATGGCGAAACACTTGCAGATCAGGGCGCCTTCTTCGTGGTCATCGGACCACTCTTCGCCGCGGTAGTTGGCAATGGCGGCTTGCAGGGCTTCGCGACCCATGACCGAGCAGTGCATTTTTTCCGGTGGCAGGCCATCGAGGAAATCGGCGATGTCCTGGTTGGAGACTTTCAGTGCTTCATCCAGCGTCATGCCCTTGACCATTTCGGTCAGCGCCGACGACGAGGCAATGGCCGAGCCGCAGCCAAAGGTCTGGAAGTGCGCATCGAGGATTACTTCCGTGTCTGGCTCGACCTTGAGCATCAGGCGCAGCGCATCGCCGCACTGGATCGAGCCGACGTCGCCAATGCCGTTGGCTTCTTCCAGCGGGCCGGAATTACGCGGGTTGAAGAAGTGTTCGCGAACCTTGTCAGAATATTCCCACATGATTGATTCCCTCAGACCGAAAACGACGAGCCGCAGGAGCACTGGGCGCTGGCGTTCGGGTTGTCGAATTTGAAACCGGTGTGGGTCAGGGTGTCGATGAAATCGACGGTGACGTTGTCGATCATCGGCATGGTCATCGGGTCGACCAGCAACTTGACGCCGTCGACTTCGATTTCCCAATCATCTTCAGCCTTGTCGGCTTCCAGTTTCATGCCGTATTGCAGGCCGGAGCAGCCACCGCCCGAGATCATCAGGCGCAGGCCGGCAACCGGCGTTTCGGAACCACGGATAAAGCGTTGAACGGCTTTGACGGCGGCGGGGGTCAGATTGATCATGGCGGTTCTCCCAGTTTGGATGGTGGAACCATTGCAAGCCGCGTGCCATGCGGTTGTCTTGCTTTAAATAACTGAATTTATTGGGTTGTTGTACGGAGCGGCCTTGTCGTGTTTCTAACAATCAACCCAGAACGTGCTCATAGGCCCGACGTAACAGGTTGCGTTCGACGTCGCTGAGCGAGCGGGCTTCGGTCAGCGCGATGAAGCGGGCCTGCTGACGCTCGGCGACGACGAAGGGCGGGTCGATATCGGTGAAGGCGGCGAGTAGGACAGGAATATCCCCGGCCGGGGTGTCGACCCAGGCCGCGAAATCTACTAGGGCTTCGATCGCCGCTTCAGGCAAGCCCAGCCGCGTTTCTGCCTCGCGCACCAGGGCGGTCGGGTGGATGTGCACGGTTGGCGAGTAGTCTTCGTCGCGCAGGGCTGCCATCGCCGGCAGCGGCGAGAAGGCCAGGATGCCGTCGGCGAAGCAGAGAAAGCGGAGGCGACCGCTGGACTTCTGTTTGTGCAACAGAATAAGGCGCGGGGCAGGGGGCATGACTTAGCTCATGAATTCGGCCAGCACGGCCTCGCCACGCAATTTTTGCGGTCGACCCCAGATTTGTACCGAATCGACATACTTGTTGGTCAGGTCGGGATGGGGCAGCAGCACCTGGTATTCGGCAAAAATTCGACCATCGGGAAAAAAGGTGGCCTTGCCAAAGCGCGCCTGGCCGCGCCAATAGGCGACGATACTGATTTCCTGTGAAAAGGGATCGGTCGCTTCCTCGAAGCTTGCCTCGCTCCAGATCGGCTCCAGGCCGATCGACAGACCCAGTTTTTCCACCTGGCCGCGCAGGGCGGCACAGACTGCTTCGCCGTGCGCGGGGTCGGGGGGACGTTGCATGCTCAGGCCGGGGCGTAGGTGTAGCAGTCTTTGGGGCAGACGCGTCCGCAGGAGCCGCAGCCGATGCAGTCGAGCGGATTGGCCAGCGACATGACCATCATGTTGTCGTCCTCATCGTCATTGTCATCGTCCAGTTCGCGTTCGACCAGGTCGAGTACGTTGCGTGGGCAGACCTTGTAGCAACGGCCACAGCCAATGCATTTGGCTTGGTCGAGTTCGACCGCGAATTGGGGCGTCCATTCGGTGCCGCCCTTGGTCAGTCCGGTAATCATGCGGGTTGTCCTTTCTGAGCAGCCTGCAGGCGGGCGTGGGCTACGGCCCAAGTCTGGCAGGCATCATAGGTGGATTGGGCGATGCCCGGAATCTCCTGGTAAGCCGCTGGCAGGCGGTCTTCCACGAGGTCGTGCATCTGGGAGGCCCATTCGGAAGCGATGCGTTTGAGTTTTTTCACTTCCTTGTCGAGGGCGGCGATTTCTTCGTCAGACATGTTGCCTCCCGGGGGCTTAAAGACCGGCGACAGCCGGGTGCTGGCCGATGCGTTCGAGAGCCACACCGAGCAACTTGTCGGCCTCATCCTTCATTTTTGACAGGCTGGGAAAGCCGAAACGGTGGACATCGCGCAGCGTTTTGTCGACAACGACCAATTTGCCGACGGTAATCAGGGCGCGGCCAAAGCCTTCATGCGTCAGGTGGATGAGTGGCACGGCGAGCAACTTGCACTCCTTCTCGATCAGCACGGCAATGGCGTTATAGAACGCCTTGACGCGGGCGATGGTGATGTCGTCCGGGTCGCCGATCAGCGGAATCTCGGCCTTGCGCTCCTTGGTCATGATGAAGGGATCGAGCACCTGTTCGGTGGTCCAGCCGGCGTAGGTGCCATAGGTGTCGAGGGCGCGCATCTGGCGCGACATTTCCTTGATGAAATCGGTGCCGAGAATCGGATCGGTGGCGACGGCGTCGGTCATGGTCTTACTCCTGATGGGAAAGTTGGGAAGTCGGGGCCAGTGGGGCTGTGGTCAGCAATTGCGGGGCGGGCATCAAACCGGGCAGGTGGCTGATGGCCAGTCGGGCGATGACCAGGGCCGCCAGAAAACCAATGATGGCGCCCAGGGCCGTACCGCCATCGCTGCCTTGCAGCGAAGAACCCAGAGCCGCGCCGAGCAGCATGGCCAGGGCTGGAAACAGGTAGCCCAACAGGGCAGAGAGGGTCAGCTTGCTGGCCGGCAAGCCAATGCGGACCGCATCGCCGGCTTGTAGTCCTGCTGGGGCGGGCACGGTGATCAGGGTGGCTGCACGCCCTTCGGCCAACTGACCGATGCTGCAATGACTGCCGTGGCCGCAGCTGCCGCAGCTGCTGGTTTCCATGGCAATGGTCGCCCGGCCATTCATCACCTGATGCACGATGCCGCGATGTTCGATCATGCCGTTCATCATCATCCCTCCCAGCCTTCGGCTTCCATGTTTGAAAAACGGTCGGCAGCCTGTGCCTTTTCCTGGGCGGCCAGGGCGCGGTCGATCCAGGTCACGCCGCCTTCGCGCATGGCGCGTGACACTTCTCCCAGCAAGGCGTCGATTTCATCCACCGTGTCGACACGGATCGGCTGGATGCCCTGGGCGAGCAGTTTCTTGATTGCCGAGGCGCCGATGGCCATGACATAGACTGCGGCACAGCCGGCCAGGAACTCAACTTTGGCGCTTAGCTTGTCTTCGTTGCCATCCATCGCTTCTTCGGCAAACTCGGCCACGCCGACCAGCGTCGCCTTGTCCGGCGTCACTTCGTAAATCGAGAAGCCTTCGGCGGCGCCAAAGTGCTGGTTGACCCGGCTGCGGTCGGTGGAGGCGAAAGCGACCTTGATCATGGCGGCCGGCGCCTGCTTAATGGACCAGACCAGTTGCAGGCGACGTGATGACATGGGGGTGCTGCTGGGGGTCGCGGTCGTCGGACCAGTACAGGGATCGATAGGGTGCGAGTTCATGGTGTTGTCCCAACATCAGATTGGCGAGATCGAATAGGGCTTGCCGCGAGCCGCGGTAGCCCACCCAGGGGCGGGCATAGCCGCCGACGTGGTCGTATTGCGGAAAACCGGCCCGGAGCAGGGGCAATTCGAGGCGGCGGGCGGTGTCGACCGCGTGCGAATTGGCCATGACCAGTTGCGCTCCCTGGGCCCGGGCCTGTTTTTCCATGTCTTCCAGGTCGCCGACGATGACGGTCGGGATCGGCAGGGTCGTCAGACTGTCATGCTTGTGCGGACTGACGGCGGCGGCGATCTCGGCGCCCATGCCGGTCAGGAAGCGAACTTGCATGCCGAGCAGGTCGGGGTCGGCAGCCAGCGCGAGGCGGGCAAAGCCAATCATGAAATGGCAGTCGACCATCGCATCCTGCAACTGGGCGCGCTGGCGTTCGATTTTCTCCGGCACCGGTTTGCCGGAAATGTCAGCCAGGGCCTGGGTGAAGGCATCGCAATCGTCCAGCCCCATCAGCCCGGCAAAGCGGTAGTCGGGCACCGCGCTGCGCCGGCGCAGCAGGTCGGCTGCCTTGTAAAGCGAGGGGCCGATGACCAGGGTCGCGGTCGACTCGCCCATGATCTCGATTTCCGAGCGCGGCGTGCCGCCGAGGGTCAGTGACGAGGTTTCAGCCTCGACCAGATGGCCATCGAGCGAATCGCCGATGTCCGGGACGACGATGGGGCGCAGGCCGAAGGCTTCAACCCAGTCCTTGATCGTTTCGATATCGCCCGGCGTCAGCATGGCCGAGGCCAGTATATTGACCTGCTTGGGCCGTTTTCCGACGCTCTGACTCTCCGGCACCAGCGTTTCGATCAGCGCTTCGATGGCCAGCGCGTAGCCGCTTTCCAGACAGCCGACGTAGTCCGGGGTGTTGACCGGCACAACGGCAACATGGGCGAATTCGGGATGGGCGGTGCGAAAATTCTTGACCGCCCGCTGGATGTCGGTGCCCTGGGTTTCAGAGAGTCCGGTGGTGACCAGGCCGATGATGTCCGGTGTGCTTTTGTCCGATAGGGTACGCAGAGCTTCAACGATATTGTCGTCGGCGCCCATGATGGTCGACACTTGGTCCATCGCTGTCGTCTGCAGCGGAATCGGCTCGCGGAAGTGACGGACGAAAAAGACCTTGCCGAACGCAGTGCAACCTTGCGAACCATGCATCAGCGGCAGGCTGCGTGCCAGGCCGAGAAAGGCGAGCGAGGCGCCGATCGGCTGACTGACCTTCAGCGGATTGACCGCCAGGGCCTTCTTGGATTGAATGATTTCGGCCATTTTGCTCGGCTTGGAAAGGGTGACGTCTTTCCATTAGCAAGGAGCGAGCCAAATAAAAATTTCTTTTAATTCAATTGCTTGTGTTTTGTTGTTTTGTCGTTTGTCCGACAATCGGGCCTTGCCAACCGAGGCCGGGTGGGCTGGGTAAGGACAATTGACCGGCCGTGATCAGTGGAAAGTCGGCGTTTTCGACAAATAACGCGCCGCTGGCCAGACCATGTACGGCCTGCGGGGCGACCGCAGCGGCCAAATGGGCGGCAGCCAACAAGCCGCAGGCGCTTTCCAGTGCCGAGGTGACGATCACCTCGCAACCAGCGGCCCGGCTCTGCCAGGCCAGCGCCAGGCTGGCCAGCAGGCCGTGGCGGGCGGGTTTGAGAATCACACGGTCGACCGCTCTCTGGGCAAAAAAATGCGCGTCCAGCAAATCGATCGATTCATCAATGGCCAGCGCAAAGGCTGCTTCTGCCTGCAATTCCGCCAGTTTTGCCTGCGTGGGCGTGGCCAGCGGCTCTTCCAGGCCGTCGATCGGCAAGCCCTTGCTGCCGGCGATGAATCGTCGCGCCTCGGCTATCGACCAGGCGCCGTTGGCATCCAGGCGAAAGCGTTGGCCGGGTGCCAGGTGGCGGGCCAGGTCGTCGAGTTGGCGCAGTTCGCGGTCTACGTCCTGCAGGCCCACTTTGAGTTTGATGATGTGAAAGCCGGCTGCGCTGCTGCGGCTTAGCTGGTCGCGGTCAACCGTGGAAATAGCCCCTAAAACATCGTTGACCGCGATGCTCGGGCACGGTGGCGCACCGCTCAAAAAGCTGTTGAGCGGCACGCCAGCACGTTGGGCAGCCAGGTCGAGGCGGGCGCATTCTTCGGCAAAGGCCTGGGCGGCAGCCGGATCGATACCGAATTCGGGTAACGGCGCATAGTCGCCCCAGCCGGTCAGGCCATCGGCGCCGTGCTGGCAGAACCATTGGCCGTCGCGCTGGGTGCAGCGGCCGCGTGCCGTTTGCCATGGCTGGCGAAGGTTGAGGGTGTAGGGCCGCCAGTCGCTCACGGCCGCTGACGATATTTTTTGAAATCGGGGGGGCGGCGTTCCAGCCAGGCGTTGCGCCCTTCCTGGCCTTCCTCGGTCATGTAGAACAGGCCGGTGGCATTGCCGGCCAGTTCCTGGATGCCGGCCAGGCCGTCGGTGTCGGCATTGAAGCCAGCCTTGATCATCCGCAGCGCCATCGGTGATAACTGCAGCATCTGGCGGCACCAGGCGACCGTTTCTTCCTCCAGCCGGTCGAGTGGCACGACGGCATTGACCAGGCCCCAGTCGAGTGCCGTCGCTGCATCGTACTGGCGACAGAGCAGCCAGATCTCCTTGGCCCGCTTGAGGCCGATGGTGCGCGCCATCAAGCCGGCGCCGAGGCCGGCGTCAAAGCTGCCGACGCGCGGCCCGGTTTGCCCGAAACGGGCGTTATCGGCGGCAATGCTCAGGTCGCAGACCAGGTGCAGGACGTGGCCGCCACCGATGGCAAAACCGGCGATCATCGCCACCACCGGTTTGGGCAGCCGGCGAATCTGCATTTGCAAATCGAGGACATTCAGATGCGGCGTGCCGTCTTCAGCGATATAACCGGCATCGCCGCGGACTTTCTGGTCGCCGCCGGCGCAAAAGGCGGCGTCGCCGGCCCCGGTCAGGATGATGGCACCGATTGTGCGGTCATGCTGGGCGCGGTGAAAGGCGTCAATCAGCTCGCTGATTGTTTCCGGGCGAAAGGCGTTGCGCCGCGCCGGTCGGTTGATGGTAATGCGGGCAATCCCTTCGGCCGTGTCGTAAAGGATGTCGTGGTAGGGGTGGGCGCTTTGCCAGTCGATGGATGAGGTAGACATGAAAAGATTGTGCATGCAGGGAGGGCAAAGTATAGCGGCAAGGCACGGGCAGCCCTTGGTTGTTAAGCGATGACTATGGGAGAATCAAAGTCTCTGTTCGATGGGCTATTTCAGTGAAAGAACGTCGTCGTGCCAATCGCTTGCACCTGACCGGCAAGGTCAGTGTTTATCTCGGCGGACAGGCGTTGACCGTGCCGGTGGCCGATATTTCGGTGACCGGGATCGGGGTGATGCTGGACATGGCCGTGCTCGGTGCCAAGCCCAGTGGCGAAGTGGGCTTGTGCACCATTGAATCGCCAGCCCTGGGTCAAACCATTGAGGCCTATGTGAGCGTTATGCGCATCCGTCGTGTCGGGCAGCAATATCTGGTGGGGCTACGTTTTGAGTCCATTGCCGACGAGCAGTTGGCGCTGATTCTCGATTTGCAGCATCGCCAAACGTCGCCGGTTTGACATGGTGTCTCTTGAACGTCGTCAGCTTCTGAAATGCGGACTGCTGTTGCTGGGCGCCGGGTGTGATGCGCCGCCCAGACACGTCCTGTCCTATCAAGCCACGCCCGAGCAAGACCAGCGGCCGGTTTTTGAGTTCGCAGTCCACCCGCTGCACAACCCGGGAAAGTTGATCGAGGCGTATCAGCCGCTCATTGCGCATCTCAACCAGCAGCTACCCGACATCGAGTTTCGCCTTGAGGCCTCACGAGATTATGCTGCGTACGAGCAGAAAATTCGTGATCGCCGGCCGGCTTTCCTGCTACCGAACCCTTGGCAGACTTTGCTGGCTCAGAAATTTGGTTATCACGTTCTGGCCGAAGCGGGAGATCGAGCTGATTTTCGCGGTATTTTCATTGTCCGGCGTGATAGTCAGGTGCGTCAGCCGGGTGATCTGGACGATCGAACCATTGCTTATCCTTCCCCGACGGCACTGGCCGCCGCCATCATGCCGCAGTTTTTTCTCCATCAGCACGGGCTGTCGGTGACCCGGGATGTGCGCAATATTTATGTCGGCTCACAAGAGTCGGCAATCATGAATGTTTTCTTGGGCCAGGCCGATGCCGGCGCCACTTGGCCGCCACCGTGGCGCCAGTTTCAACTGGACCATCCCGAGAAAGCGGCACAGTTGAAAGTGATCTGGGAAACGCCACCCTTAATCAATAATTCGGTGATGGTGCGTGATGATGTGCCGGCCAAAATTTTCAGCAAGGTGCAGCAGTTGCTGATCGATCTAACTCACCACCCTGCGGGGTCGCAGGTGCTGGCGCCGATGCAGACCGCAGGTTTTGCTGCGGCGGATGATTCGACCTATGCCATCGTTGCCGATTATGTAGCCCGCTTCGAACGTGAGGTTCGACCGGTGGAGGACAAGTGATGAAAGGCTTCAGGCATCTCTTGCTGGGCTCTTTGCAGCGTCAATTGGTGGTCGGACTGACCGTGTTGATTGCCTTGATGACGATTGGCCTGGTTTGGGACATGATTCATCGGCAGACGCAGCTGATCGCTCGCCAGCAAGTTGAAGAGGCGAATGCGCTGGCGCGCACTCTCTCGGGCTCATCCGCTGTCTGGTTGGTTGCTCGTGATTACAGTGGTTTGCAGGACATCGTGAGTGGGCTGATCGAATACCCGCACCTGGCCTACGCCATGCTGCTCGATACCCGTGGCCAGGTCTTGGCGCACAGTGAGCCGGTTCGCCTGGGGAGTTACCTGCCGGATCTGCCGGCTGAGCCGCAGTTGCGGGTCGATACCTTGCCCGGGAGTGTTGATGTGATCAGTCCGGTGCTGCTGGCCGGCGAGCACGTCGGCTGGGTGCGTTTGGGGTTGTCCCTTGATGGTTTGCACGATGATCGCTTGCGCCAGATTGTATGGCGTGGCGCCTTGTTTGGTGTGGGTGGGTTACTGGTTGGCATTGGTCTGGCGGTGTTTGCGGGACGCTATCTGACTCGCCGTTTGAACCGAATCGAGCAAGTTGTCGATGCCGTTGATAACGGACAAGCCAGCGAACGGATCGACTTGCAAGGAGATGACGAGGCGGCACGACTGGCGCGGCGGGTCAACACCATGCTGGATAGTCTGGCCGAACGTGAGCAAGCCCTGAAAGCCAGCGAATTTCGCTGGAAATTCGCCATCGAGGGGGCGGGTGATGGCCTGTGGGACTGGAATATGGCCGATGGAACGGTGTTCTATTCCACGCTTTGGAAACGGATGCTGGGTTATGCCGACGATGAGGTCGGCTGCGGAGTGGGTGAATGGGAAAGCCGGGTTCATCCCGACGATATGCCGAAAACCCGTGCGGCCATCATGCGCTGTCTGGCTGACCAAAACTCACATTACATCGACGAACATCGGGTGCGTTGCAAGGATGGTCGGTACAAGTGGATTCTGGATCGTGGCATCGTCGTTGAACGCGATACCGCCGGGCAACCGCTACGGATGATCGGTACGCACAGCGATGTGACGGCCCGCAAGTTGGCTGAAGTCGAGTTGCAGAACCATCGTGACCATCTGGAAGACTTGGTGGCGGCCCGTACGCAGGATCTGATCACGGCCAGGGATGCCGCCGAAGCAGCCAACAAGGCCAAGAGCACCTTTCTGGCAAACATGAGCCACGAATTGCGCACGCCGATGAATGCCATCATGGGCATGACCGATCTGGCCTTGCGCCGGGCCAGTGATCCGGATCAGCAGTCGCAGTTGCAGAAGGTTCGTCAGGCCTCCCGTCATTTGCTGGGCGTGATCAACGATATTCTGGACATTTCGCGCATCGAAGCCGAAAAACTCGTATTGCAACAGGGCAGCTTTACCTTGCCTGAAATACGCCAGGAATTAAGCGACCTGCTTGAGACGCGGGCGGTCGACAAAGGTATCCAGCTGCATGTCACGCTACCCGAGGAACTGTGTGATTTGCACTTTCTGGGTGATCGTCTTCGCCTGCAGCAGGTCTTGATCAACTTGCTGGGTAATGCGATCAAATTTACGTCCGAAGGCAGCATCGACGTTCGTTTCAGTGCCGTGTCACTCACCCCGCAGCAACTTGAGCTACGTTGCGAAGTGCAGGATTCCGGGATTGGCATTCCTGCTGATGTGCTGCCCCGGCTGTTTGAACCCTTCTCGCAAGGGGATGACTCAATGACCCGGGCGTATGGTGGCACCGGACTGGGTCTGGCGATCAGTAAGCATCTGGTGCGGCTGATGGGTGGGCAAATTGGCGTGAGCAGCACGGTGGGGTTGGGGAGTACGTTCTGGTTTACCGTGACCTTGCCATGTACCGGCGATGTCTCGATGCAGGCTGCGGCGCTTGTGTCGACGGTCGAGGCACGCTTGCGGGCCGCCCATGCCGGGCAACGCGTGCTCCTGGTCGAGGATGAACCGATCAATCGCGAAGTGGCGCAGGCTTTGCTGCTTGAGGTAGGCTTGCGGGTTGATTTGGCGGAGGATGGCCTGCAGGCGCTTGAACTGGTGAGCAGAAATCACTACGACCTGATCTTGATGGATATTCAGATGCCAGGGATGAATGGCCTGGAGGCCAGCCGGCAAATTCGTGCGCTGCCAGCCGGGGAAAAGTTGCCGATTCTGGCGTTGACCGCGAACGCCTTTGCCGAAGACCGTGCTGCTTGTTTGGCGGCGGGTATGAATGCACATATCGACAAACCGGTTGATCCTGAGAAATTGTTTGCCATCCTGTTGGCTTGGTTGCCGCTTCGCTCTAATTGACGGGGTCACGGCGAGGCGATTGTGGCTCTGTTGCTGCGGTGCGTTTGTTAAACTCACCGCCCGCGCCATCCTTTGGCTTGTTAAAAATAATCAAAAATCTGGAGAGATGACATGTTCTGGGGAAATAGTGCCCGTATAGCGGCGCTTGAGCGTGACTTACAGCAGGCGCACCAGCGTGAATCCGAACTGAACAGCGAACTTGATCGTGTTCGACACGCTTTGAGTGCGCAGCGCCAGGCTGATCACGAAAAATCGGCAGAGTGCGATATGTTGCGGCAGGTGTTGGCCAACCTGGCGCTGTTTGGCCAGTCACTGGGTAGTTCGCAAGCCAGCCTGGGGCAGATGGCCAATCTGCTCAAAGAAGAAAAGCAGCAAGCCGTCGAGGCGGCCGAGGTGTCGACGTCCAGTGGTCAGACCACGACCGAGATTGCTTCAAACCTGCATCGTCTGGCCGAGGATTCGGGGCAGGCGGCACGCGAAGTCGATCAATTGGCCCAGCAGGCCACTCAGATTGGCGCCATTGTTCAGTTGATCCATGAAATTGCCGACCAGACCAACCTGCTGGCGCTCAATGCAGCCATTGAGGCAGCACGGGCAGGTGAAGCCGGGCGGGGGTTTGCAGTGGTGGCCGATGAGGTCCGTAAACTGGCTGAGCGCACCGCCAAGGCGACTCAGGATATCGATGGCCTGGTCACCGGCATCCGCCATGATTCGGCGCAGGCCAAACAGGCCATGGAATCGCTGGCCCAAACCGCCGATGATTACAGCGCACGTGGCCGTGGGGCGACCGAGGACATGAAGCGCCTGATCGGTTTATCACACAAGATGGAGCAGGTGATTGCCGGCAGCGCATTGACCAGCTTTGTCGAAGTGGCCAAGGTCGACCATTTGGTATTCAAGTTCCGCATTTATCTAGGGCTGTTTGGTCTTGAGCAGATGTCGTCGGATCAGGTGGCATCGCACACCAGTTGCCGCCTGGGCAAATGGTATTACGAAGGTGAAGGGCGCGAATGTTTCAGCCGTCTCAATGGCTATCGCGAGATTGAAGCGCCGCACATCGATGTCCATCGGCATGGCATCGACGCATTACGGGCGAGCCAGAGCGGCGACAGCACGGCGATGCTGCGCAGCGTTGAGGCAATGGAAAAAGCCAGCATGCAGGTGCTCGACAACCTGCAGCGCATGTCGGCGGGGGCCATCTCCAATCCTTCGGCGCTGTGTATGTCACACTGAAACAGGGTGGAAGCGCCCATCAAGGAACCCGGCCGAGGCCGGGTTCTTCGTTTTGGGTCAAGGACGGAAGAAATCTTCCAGCTCGGTAAAGACCGCGTGTTCGGCATGATGGCGACGGACGGCGATAACGTCTTCCAGCTTTTCGACTTGGCGGATCATCTGGGCCAGGCGGGTGTCTTCATTGACCAGCAACCAGATGCGGCTTTGCCGGCCATCACCGACCGGCAGGCAGAGAATGCCTTCGACGTTGTAGGCGCGGCGTGAGAACAGGCCGACGACGTGCGACATCACCCCGGGGTGATTGGCGACGTCGATTTCCAGTACGGCACGGGCCAGCGCCTGTTGTTCTTCACGATGAATGGCGTTCATTTCAGGCTCCGATCATGTCACGGTTGGCGGCGCCCGGTGGCACCATGGGATAGACCTTTTCCTCGGCCTTGATGCCGGCATGGATCAGGCAGGGACCGGGCCGGGTCAGGGCATCCTTGAGGGCAGCCAGCGGGTCGCTGGCCTGGTCGAGGTCGACGGCGCCAATGCCCAGCGCCCTGGCGACGCCGACAAAATCCGGCATGGCCTGGAATTCCGAGGCAAACAGGCGTTGACCGTAAAACAGCGTCTGCTGCTGATGTACCAGGCCCAGGACGGCATTGTTCATCAACACGATCTTGATATTGACCTGTTGTTCGGCAGCGGTGACCAGTTCCTGGATGTTCATCAGGATGGAGCCGTCGCCAGTGAAGCAGACGACCGTACGCTGCGGTTCGGCCAGTGCGGCACCGATGGCCGCCGGCACGCCGAAGCCCATGGTGCCGAGGCCGCCGGAAGTCAGCCACTGGCGTGGCCGGCGCAGCGGGTAGGCTTGCGCGGCCCACATCTGGTGCTGGCCGACATCGGTGGCGATGGCCGCTTCGTCATCCAGGCAGGCGGCAATGGCTGCGATCAGGCCGAAATGCGAGCGCGGGTTATCCAGCCCCGGCAGCGGTTGCGGGTGCGCGGTTTTCAGGGCCTGGATGCGGTCGACCCAGGTTTCTCGGGCATTTTCCGGCACCCGGGGCAGCAGTTGTGCCAGCGCATCGCCGACATCGGCGACGATGCCGACGTGGGCGGTCTTGATCTTGTCGAGTTCGGCCGGATCGATGTCGATGTGGATGATCTTCGCTTGCGGGCAGAAGGCGGCGACCTTGCCGGTGGCGCGGTCATCGAAGCGGGCGCCGACGGCGATCAGCAGGTCGCACTCGTCCAGCGCCAGGTTGGTATAGGGGGCGCCATGCATGCCCAGCATGCCGATCGACAAGGGGTGGTCGACCGGCAGTGCGCCCAGGGCCATCAGTGTGCTGACGGTCGGCAAATGCGCCTTTTCAGCTAGGTCGACCGCGAGGCGGGAGGCTCCCGAGTGGATGACGCCCCCCCCGAGGTAGAGAATGGGACGTTGCGCGTCAGCGATCATCGCCGCAGCCTGGGCAATCTGCCCGGCAGCCGCTGCCGGCGCGGGCAGGGCGTGCCCGGGGGCGGGCCAGGTGTCGACGTCGATGGCGCGGCTCTGCACGTCTTTCGGGATGTCGATCAGCACTGGGCCGGGGCGGCCGGAGGCGGCAATCTCGAAGGCGCGCGGGATGACCTCGAGCAATTCCTCGGTTGAGGAGACCAGAAAGTTGTGCTTGGTGATCGGGATCGACAGACCGTAGGTGTCAACTTCCTGGAAGGCATCGGTGCCGATCATCGATTTCGGCACCTGGCCAGTGATGGCGACCAGCGGGATGGAATCGAGCTTGGCGTCGGCAATGGCAGTCAGCAGGTTGGTGGCGCCCGGACCGGAGGACGCCATGCAGACGGCCACCTCGCCGGTCGCCCGGGCCATGCCCTGGGCGATGAAGCCGGCGCCTTGTTCGTGACGGGCGAGGACGTGGCGGATTGCGGTCGACTGACTCAGCGCATCATAAATCGGCAGGATGGCGCCGCCCGGGTAACCGGTGACTAGGCGAATGCCCTGGCGTTCGAGAAGGCGCACGGTGATCTGCGCGCCGGAGAGGGTTTCTGTCATCAAAAGCTCCTTCTGAGGTTCTGGCGAATCCGGCAGGGCCACAAAATAAAACCCCCGCCGGTTTGCGCCGGCGGGGGTTGGGAAAAGTGTTTGCTGTTTGTTGCTTACCCGGTCCGCGACGGCGCGTGCATAACGACGCTGACGACACGTACGACGACCGATACCGCGACACGCTGGGCGGTGCGGTGTGTCAGGTCATCGTGCGGCTGGCGGTTCATGGCGGCCTGGAATCCGAGCTAAAAATTTGAACCCGAACTATTCACGAAATGAAAAAAAATATCAACGCTGTCGCCGGTAGGGTTATTGACAGGAGGCGGCGATGATCTTGTCACGGCCGCGTAACGCGTAGCGCTTACTTTTGAAAAATTCGCCCAACGCAAGGTTCTTTTCGAATGAACGCTCCAGCACCTGCCAATCTGGCCATTCCCGCTGTCAGTCTGACCCTGAAGGACCGGCTTGATCAGAAGCTTTTTAACGCCTTGTACGCTCGTTCGCTGGTGTACAACACGTGCTGGGAAGACCCGGCAGTGGACCGACAGGCCTTGCAACTGGGGGCGGACGATCATGTGCTGGTGATTACCAGTGCTGGCTGCAATGCGCTCGACTACGCTTTGCAGGGGCCCGCCCGGGTGGACGCGGTCGACGCCAATCCACGGCAAAATGCCTTGCTTGAATTAAAGATGGCAGCGATTCGCGGCTTGGAGTTCGACGAATTTTTTGCCATGTTTGGCGAAGGCTGGCAGCCCCAGATCAAGACCATTTATCGCCACCGCCTGCGCGAGCAGTTGTCGCCCTTTGCCCGTCATTACTGGGATCAGCACTACAAATGGTTTGCCAGTCGGCATGGCAGTTTTTATTTCCATGGTCTGGCCGGTTTTGTCGCCCGGGGTTTTCGCAGCTATTTCCGTTTGCGGCCGGCCTTGGCGGCTGATATCGAGCAATTGTTTGCCGCTCCTGATCTCGCCACGCAACGGACTATCTACGACCAGCGTATCGCCCCGGCGCTGTGGACGCCGAGCATCAAATGGGTGCTGGGCCGGCAATTGACGATGAGCCTGCTGGGCGTGCCGCACCCGCAGCGTCGTCTGGTGCAGAAGCAACATCCGGATGGCATCGCCGGGTTCATCCGCGAAGCGATTGAGTATGTCTTTCGCGAATTGCCCGTGCGTGACAATTATTTCTGGCGGGTCTATCTGACGGGGCGCTACAGCCGCGATTGCTGCCCATCGTATTTGCAGGAAGACAATTTTCTGGCGTTGAAGGCGGGCTTGGTCGATCGCATTGTCTGTCATGACGCGACCGTGACTGATTTTCTGCTGGCAGGGGAATCGCCAATCAGTCGATTTGTCTTGCTTGATCACATGGATTGGATGAGCAGTTACTACCCGGCCGCCTTGCATGAAGAGTGGGCGGCGATTTTTAAGCGTGCTGCGCCCGGGGCCAGAATCCTGCTACGGAGTGCGCATGCCCAGCCGCCTTTTCTTGAGTGGCTGACGGTTGGCCCGGAACGGCAGCCTTTGACGGCGCGCCTGCATTACCACACGGCGCTGGCGGCACACCTGCAACAGCAGGATCGGGTGCATACCTACCCCGGCTTTGTGATCGGGGAGGTGACGGCGGATGACTGAACGGGTGTCTGAGGCACGCATTTTGTGGCGACTGCTGCTGGGCCAGCCCCGACAGGGAACGCACGCCGAGCGTTTGCAGGCTTTTTATGCCCCGCAGGCCAGTCGCTACGATCGTTTTCGCGCCCGTTTGTTGCAAGGGCGCGAAGACCTGCTGGTGCACCTGGCCCCGGCGCCAGGTGAACATCTGGTCGAACTCGGTTGTGGTACAGGGAGTAGCCTGGAGCGGCTGGGTCCGATGGTCAATCAACTGGCCTGTTTTGATTTGGTCGATCTGTGCCCGGCTTTGCTGGTGCTTGCCCGGCAGCGTGCCACCGGCTGTCCGGTCGCACGGGTTAGCGAAGCGGATGCCCGGCATTGGCAGCCGGCAAAGCCGGTCGATGCTGTTTTCTTGTCCTACGCCCTGAGCATGATGCCGGACTGGCCCTTGGTGCTGGCTAACGCCTACGCCATGTTGCGGCCGGGGGGGCGGATCGGGCTGGTGGATTTTTATTTGCCGGGTAGCGGCTCGCCGTGGGCCAACGCCCTGTGGCGCCGATGGTTTGCGCACGATGGGGTTCATTTGTCGGCTGAACAACTGCCGGCTTTGCGGGCTCATTTTGTTGAAATCTACTGCGCCGAGCGGCGCGCTCGCTTGCCTTATTTGCCCGGGGTCCAGGCTCCGTACTATCTCTTTGTTGGCCGCAAGCCGGCAGGCTGACTCAGTGTTTGCCCCAGGGCTGGATGGGCACGCTGGAAATGGCATTGCTCGGCGCACCCTCGATCAGCTTGCGGCTGATCGCCAGATAGATCAGCACATTGCGCTTGCGGTCGACGAAACGGCTGATCTTGGTTTCCTTGAAAATCAGCGAGGTGTTGTCGGTGAACACCACCTCGTCGTCCGGCAAATTGGCCGGCAGGCTGATCGGGCCGATTTGCCGGCAGGCGATGGAAAATTGCGATGGGTCTTCGGCCAGGCCGAAGCTGCCTTTGATCCCGCCGGTACGCGCCTGGCTGACGTGACAGGTGACACCGCTAACCTTGGGATCGTCGAAGGCGGAGATGCACACGCGATGGTTGGCGCCGATCAACTTCCATGCGGTGGTCAGGCAGCCGACTTCTTCGGCCTGGGCGACAGGCAGGCCGCTGCTCAGCAGCAGAGCAAGGATGGCGAAAGGGCGGGCAAAGGTCGGCATGACGAGGCTCAATTTGAACGGGGTGGGCGGTTGTAGGCTGGGCGCAACTGGCGGAGCAGGGTGTTTTCCTGCCACTGCGCCTGGCTATTGTCGGTAATTTCCTGCCATTCGATGCGGCGCACGGCGCGGGCCAGACGGGCCTTGCGCTCGCTACCGGGCTGGGCAACGAAATGGCTGAGCACGTGCTGCCGGATATCGCGGCAGCGACCGACATACAGCGGCTGATCGACCTGGCCAAGATGTTCGCCGTAGAACAGGTAGACCCCGGCGGCCTCCGGCAATTGATCAAGTACGCGCGCGTCGATTTCGGGGGGCAGGCAGGGTGTGGCGTGTTGCTGATCGAGCGCTGCGGCAATCGCCTCGGCGCTGCGGTCGACCTGAATTTTTTGCCAAAATTGATGAATCAGTTGGGCATCGGCCAAGGCGCGGTGGCGCGCTGCGGCACGTAATTGATGGCGTTCGATCAGGGCATCGAGACTGTGCCGTTTGTGCTCCGGGTAGAGCTCACGCGACAACTTGACGGTGCAGATGGTGGTGGCCCGGAAGGGTGGGGCCGCGTGTTCAGCGACGCGGGCGAATTCGGCTTTGAGAAAGCCATAGTCGAAGCGTGCATTGTGGGCCAGGAAAATTCGCCCGGCCAAGCGGGCGCGAACTTCGGCGGCGACGGCGGCAAAGGGCGGGGCCTGGGCTACCATGGCATTGCTGATCCCGGTCAGCTGGGCGATGAATGGCGAAATCGTCACGCCCGGATTGACCAGTTGCTGCCATTCCCGCACGCTGCCGTCAGCATCGACTTCGACAATGCCGATTTCAGTAATGCGGTCCGCGCCAGCGGTGGCGCCTGTGGTTTCAAGGTCGACAAAAGCGAGTTGCATGTGGCGGATTTTCGCACGACTTTACGGTCGACCGCCTGAACCAAGGTTTTTTCAGCACTAGCCCATCGGATGCAAATAAAATTGCTGCAGTGCACAATTTGCTAAAAGTTTAGGTTATACTCCGCTTCGTACACTTCTTCTTCACCAACATAAATCAGGAGCCACACCATGACGATCAATACCGAACAATTCGCCGCCGCCAACAAAGCCACGGTTGATTCCCTGCTGTCCGTCGCCAACACCGCCCTGGCTTCTGCCGAGCGCATCGCTGCCCTCAACCTGAATACCGCCCGTGCTGCCCTGGAAGACACCGCCTCTGGCGTCAAGTCTGTCCTCGAAGCCAAGGGCCCGCAAGAAGCGCTGGCCGCCCAGACCGCGCTGACCCAGCCGGCTGTCGAAAAGGCAGTTGCTTACAGCCGTTCGGTTTACGAAATCACCTCCGAAGCCCAGCAGGAAATGGCCAAGATGGTTGAAGCCCAGTTCGGCGAATTCCAGAAGTCGGTCAGCAACATGATGGCCATGGCTGCCAAGTCGGCACCGGCTGGTTCCGAAGGTGCTGTCGCCGCCATCCAGAACGCCATCGCCGCTGCCAACTCGGCTTTCGGCAACATGAACGCTGTCGCCAAGCAGTTTTCTGACGCTGCACAAGCCAACATGACGGCTGTCACCAAAAAGAAGTAAGCATTCTCCGGCGTCACGCCAAGCTAAAAACCCCGCGCTGGTCGCGGGGTTTTTTATGGGTGCGCCCAGCATGGGCGCACGCCTGCGGGTGCAAATCCCGTCGTAAGTTGATCACGACGAACGAAGTGAAGCGCAACTGCATGAGGGTGACCGAGTGTGGGAAGGAAGCGTGGATCGTAATCTGTGAGCCGATGAACAAGAACTGGATAGAAGGCGCTGCCGAGCAGGGCGAGCGGGCCAATGACCGCGAAGCTCTTGTGATCAAGGCGAAGTGGCGTAAATCCGGCGGTTGTGCAGAGAAGGAGTGCGTTCTTACCTGGGGAGATCTCGCCTCATGGCTGAAAGGCCGACGCTGTGAAGCGGAGCGAGAAGTCAGCAGCGGCCCCGTAGTAGCTGCGGGGCGTACCGTCACCGTGGAAAAGTCTATTCACGCCTCACACACAGAAATTCTGATACTCCCGGGCAAGTCCTCCACTCAATGCATCCCCCCGCAGCGTGCGCTACTGGCAAGTGTCGCTGTTTTCCCGGTTCGGCAAAAAGGCCTCGTAGGCGTCGTTGACCGCAAGAAAGACCTGGCCGCTTAACGCCGGCCAAAGTGGCGAGCGGCTCAGTCGGTCCTGGACTGGGCCTTTGACCTCGGCCAGGTGCAGGTGGATTTGGCGGTTTGCCAGTTCCCGGTTGAGGTCGGTGAGCACGGCCATGGCGGTGGTATCCACCCGGTTGACCGCACTCATGATCAGGACCACGTCGCGGATTGCTGGCTGGCGCTGCAGTTCGATGTCGAGTCGACTTTCGACCGCGCTCAGGTTGCCAAAAAACAGGTTCTCATCAATGCGCAGCAGCAGAACACCGGGAATGGTGTCGACCTCATGGCGATCGACATTGCGGAAATGCTCGCTATCCGGGATGCGGCCAATCACCGCAATGTGCGGCGTGCTGGCGCGAAAGAGCAAGGTGGCGAGCGATAGCAGGATGCCCAGGGCAATGCCTTGCTCCAGGCCGAGCAGCATGACGCCGCCTGCTGTGCCTAACCAGGCAAGGGCATCAGCCCGGTCGTAATGCCAGGCTTGGCGCAGGCTGTTGAGGTCCACCATGCTGGCTGCTGCGATGATGATGCTGGCGGCTAATACGGTTAAGGGCAGACGGGCGAACCATTCGGCGGCCCCGCTGATGATGCCGATCATCAGCAGTGCGGCGACCACGCTGGCCAGCGGCGTTTGTGCGCCGGCGGTGACGTTGACCGCAGAACGCGATAAACCGGCACCGACCGGCATGCCGCCATAGAAAGCAGCGACGATATTGGCGGCCCCCAGACCGCGCAATTCGGCATTGGCGTCGATGCGCTCCTGACGTTTGATGGCCAGGGCCTGGGCGATGGAAATGCCTTGCACCATGCCGATCAAGGTCATCAATACGGCGGGCAGCCACAGTTGGCGCACGGTGTCGACCGTGGGCAGAAAGACGACAAAATCGGGAAGCCCTTCGGTGATTGGACCGACGACCGCCACGCCGTGCTGTCGGTCAAGATCAAGTGCGATGACCGTTGCGGTTGCCAGCAGGACGACCAGCAATGGCATCAGGCGGCCAATGAAGGCGGTCGCGCTGCTGGAGAGCCCCAGACGGCCGAGTAGTGCCGGCAGCAAACTGCGGTTGCTGCTGAGGATCAGCAGGGCCAGGCCGCCGATGCTGGCGGTCGCGATGGCAATGTCCGGCCATTGCGTCAGCAGGGCCCGGATGATTGTCGCGAGGTCGTTGCTGCTGGGCTGCAGGCCGAGCAGATATTTCAACTGGCTGAAAATGATCAGGATGGCGGCACCGGAAATGAAACCACTGATCACCGGTCGACTCAGCAACTGGGCCAAAAAGCCCAGACGCAGCATGCCGCAGGCCAGCAGCAACAAGCCTGACAACAGGGCCAGGCTGGCTGCTAGCAAGAGATAAGAGGCACTGCCCGGGGTGGCCAGTGGGCTGAGCACGGCAAAGGTCATGATCGAGGTAATCGCCACTGGCCCCAGCGCCTGAACGCGGCTGCTGCCGAGCAGCGCGTAGGCTATGACCGGGAAAATGCTGACATACAGCCCGGCCTGGGGCGGCAAGCCGGCCAGCAAGGCATAGGCCAAGCTTTGTGGAATGACCAGAATGCAGACGATGAGGCCAGCCGCCAAGTCTGCCGTCAGATGCTGGCGCGGGTAGTCGGTTAGCCAGGCGGGGAAAAAACGGGAGAAAGAAGACATCCGGATCATGGGCATAGAAACATGTGCTGATGTAGCGCTGGCATCTTAGCCGAAATTGCCACCCACTCGCGGTCGACCGCGAACGCGGGTCGGTTAACGACCAAACGCCGGCCTGTCAGAGACAGCACCGGCGTTTTTCGCTAAGCGTGATAGCGCTTAAACCGGTAACGGATCGGCGTTACCCAGAGCGACGGTATTCATGCCGCCGTCGACATACATGATTTCACCGGTGATGCCGCTGGCCAGATCAGACAGCATGAAGGCTGCGGCATTGCCGACTTCGTCGATGGTCACATTGCGACGCAGCGGGGCATTGTGCGAGTTGTAGGCGAGCAGCTTACCGAAGTTGCCAATGCCGGAGGCGGCCAGGGTCTTGATCGGGCCGGCCGAAATGGCGTTGGCGCGGATGCCTTCAGGGCCGAGGCAGAAAGCCAGGTAGCGCGTGGCCGCTTCCAGGCTGGCCTTGGCCAGGCCCATGGTGTTGTAGTTGGGCATGGTGCGTTCGGCACCGAGGTAGGACAGCGCCAGTGCGGCACTCTTGCGGCCCTTCATCATCGGTCGGGCGCCTTTGACCAGCGCCGGATAGCTGTAGGACGAAATTTCGTGGGCAATACGGAAGGCATCGCGGGTAATGCCGTCGAGAAAATCGCCTTCGATGGATTCGGTTGGTGCGTAGGCAATCGAGTGGACCAGACCATCCAGACCATCCCAGCGCTTGCCGAGTTCGGCAAACAGTTGGGTGATTTGTTCGTCGCTAGCGACGTCCAGCGGGATGGTGATGTCGCTGCCGAATTCAGTAGCGAATTTCTTGATCCGGTCTTCAAAGCGCTCGTTCTGGTAGGTGAAGGCCAGTTCGGCACCTTCACGGTGGCAGGCCTTGGCAATGCCATAGGCGATGGAGTGTTTGGACAGCAGACCAGTAATCAGAATCTTTTTGTCGGCGAGAAAGCCCATGTTTTTTTCTCCCTAAGGGGTTAAGCCGCCGGATTATAAAGCATCACATGTTCGGATAGGTTGGTCCTTCGCCACCTTGCGGGCTGACCCAGTGGATGTTCTGGGTCGGATCCTTGATGTCGCAGGTCTTGCAATGCACGCAATTCTGGGCGTTGATCTGCAAGCGGGGCTGGCCTTGGTCATTGTCGATCATTTCGTACACCCCGGCCGGGCAGAAGCGCTGTTCCGGGGCATCGTAGATCGCCAGATTGATCTGAACCGGGACGCTGGCATCCTTGAGTTGCAGATGACAGGGCTGTTCTTCCTCGTGATTGGTTGACGACAGAAAAACCGACGACAGGCGGTCGAAGCTGAATACGCCATCCGGTTTGGGGTAGACAATTTTCGGGCAGTCGGCGGCGGGCTTGAGCTTGGCGTGGTCAGGCGTTGTGTGGTGCAGGGTCCACGGCGCCTTGCCGCCAAAAATCATCTGGTCGATACCGAACATCAGTGAGCCCAGCTTCAAGCCCTTGGCCATCCATGGTTTGAAATTGCGTGCGGTGTACAACTCGTCGTATAACCAGCTATTCCGGAATGCTTCGGGATAGGCGCTCAGTTCATCGCGCTGCCGTTCTGCCGCGAGCGCCGCAAAGCAGGCTTCGGCTGCTAGCGCGCCGGACTTGATGGCGCAATGCGAGCCCTTGATGCGGGCGGCGTTGAGGAAACCAGCGTCGTCGCCGAGCAGGGCGCCGCCCGGGAAAACGAATTGTGGTAATGATTGCAGGCCGCCGGCAGTCAGTGCACGGGCGCCGTAGGCGATGCGTTTGCCGCCCGTCAGGAATTTGCGGATTTCCGGATGCGTCTTGAAACGCTGGAATTCTTCGTAGGGTGACAGGTGCGGGTTTTCATAACCGAGGCCAACGACGAAGCCGATGGCGACCTGATTGTTTTCCAGGTGATAGAGAAATCCGCCGCCGTAGGTATCGGCGGTCATCGGCCAACCCGCGCTGTGAACGACCAAACCAAGTTGGTGTTGTTCAGCCTGGATTTCCCACAGTTCCTTGAGGCCAATGCCATAGGTTTGCGGATCGGCGTCACGGTTCAGGTCGAAATGTGCCATCAAGGTTTTGCCCAGATGACCGCGGCAACCTTCGGCAAAAAAGGTGTATTTACCGTGCAAGGCCATGCCGAGTTGGAAGTTGGGGCCTTCGCTGCCATCGCGCAGGCGCCCCATGTCACCCGTGGCGACGCCTTTAACCGCCCCGGTGTCGTCAAACAGCACTTCAGCACCGGCAAACCCCGGGTAAAGTTCGACCCCCAGCGCTTCGGCCTGTTCGCCCAGCCAGCGACAGACGTTGCCTAGCGAAATGACGTAGTTGCCTTCGTTATGAAAGCAGGTGGGCAGCAGACCATTCGGAATGCGGGTGGCGCCGGTTTCAGAAAAAATGAAAAAACGGTCTTCCGAAACCGGTGCGTTGAGCGGTGCCCCGTCAGCCTGCCAGTGGGGTAGCAATTCGGTCAGGGCACGCGGGTCCATGACCGCGCCGGACAAAATATGGGCGCCGATTTCGGCGCCTTTTTCAATCAGGCAGACAGAAACGTCGTTACCTTGTTCCGTCGCCAGTTGTTTCAGGCGAATGGCGGCGGCCAGTCCAGCCGGACCGCCGCCGACGATGACGACGTCGAATTCCATTGCTTCGCGTTCCATGGTGTCTCCTCGATTATCGGTGTAATTTGTGGCGCGATTCACAATACGGTACAGTATGGACCAAGCTAGATCAACCCCCTTTGAATTCAAGATCATGGAACATCGCAAGAAACTGATTCACGTCACCCGCATGCCCATTCGCTGGGGCGATATGGATGCCTATGGGCATGTTAACAATACGGTTTATTTTCGCTACATGGAGCAGGCCCGGGTCGAGTGGATCGAGGCCATGCAGGTGCCGGTGCGTTTGGGCGGCGATGGGCCGGTGATCATTAACGCCAGCTGCACCTTCCTGATCCCGATGACCTATCCGGGTGACGTCGAGGTGCGGACCTATGTGGGTGCCATCGGTCGTTCGAGTTGCCAGACCTACGTCGAGATGTGCATTGATGGCACCGTCTATGCAGAAGGGGCCGCCAAGGTGGTCTGGATGAATACACGGAGCGGAAAATCGGTGCCCTTGCCCGATCAGGTGCGAGCCTTGCTGGAAGCAGAGTAAACTCGCAACCCTTGGAGAATTGATTGGACACCCGCATGGGCAAGCACACCTGGGCGAAACTGCTATCGGCTGAACGCCTGGGCGCCGGCAAGGCCCCGGGCTCGCCGGAACGTACCGCTTTTCAGCAGGATTACGACCGTATCGTGTTCACCTCGGCGTTTCGCCGCATGAAGGACAAGACGCAGGTTTTTCCGCTGTCAAAAAGTGATTACGTTCGCACCCGTCTGACGCACAGCCTGGAAGCCAGTTGTGTCGGCCGCTCGCTGGGGGCGGTGGTTGGTCGTGAGATCATCGCCCGCCATGGTCTGCAACAGGTTGAGTCCGGCGATTTCGGCGCTATTGTTGCCGCCGCCTGCTTGGCACACGATATTGGTAACCCACCTTTCGGCCACGCCGGTGAGGATGCCATCCGCGAATGGTTTCTAACGTCCGGCCTACTAGAGCGGCATCCCTTTACGCCCGCCCAGCGCGCTGATTTTGCCCGCTATGAGGGCAATGCCCAAGGCTTTCGCATCGTGTCGCGCCTGCAAAGTCCGGCCAATCCGGGTGGCCTGCAATTGAGTAGTGCCGTGCTGGCCACCTTTACCAAATATCCACGTCCTTCCGCGGTCGACGGTGATCTGGATGGAAAAAGCGGCAAGAAATTTGGCTTTTTCCAGCAGGATGCCGACAATTTTGCCCGCGTTGCGCGGTCGACCGGCCTGGTCGAGCGAATTCCTGGTCAGGCCTGGCGGCGGCATCCGCTGGCTTTCCTGGTTGAAGTGGCCGACGATACCTGTTACCTCATTGTTGATCTGGAAGATGCTGCCCGCCTGGGGTTTGTTCCGTATCGCGATGCCGAATGCTTGCTCGCCGATCTGGCCGGTAATACGGTCAGTGGTCACCGACTGGAGCGGTTGCATGACCCCAAGGAGCGCCTGGAGTATCTGCGTGCCAAGGCCATTGGTCGGCTGCTGGAAAGTGCAGCCGCGGTGTTTCTCGAGAACGAGACGGCGATCCTGGCGGGGGATTTCGACGATGCCTTGCTTGATCGTTCGCCGATTGCTCATCCCTTGCAAGCCATCCTCAAGCTCGCCAAGGAAACGATTTACACCGCCCGGCCGGCGCTGGAAATTGAAACGGCCGGCTTTGAGGTCTTGGGGGCGTTGTTGAGTCTGTTTGCCCATGCGGTCGAAGCGGCAGCCGGTGTACCGGGCACGCGTTTTTCGACCCGCGAACGCATGTTGCTGGAACTGTTGCCGGCGCAGTTTCTGGGGCATGGCCGGGAACCGGATGCCGACCCTTATGTACGCTTGCTGCAGGTGGCCGATTTTGTTGCCGGGATGACCGATTCCTACGCTGTTGACATGTACCGCAAGCTTAAGGGTTTTGCGCTGCCCAACTGATCTCCCTTCTCGCTTTGCTGATTGCCGCCCATGTTCCGAACGCTGAATCGTCCCGATGTGCTGCTTGTCACGCTGGCCGCTGCCGGCATCCTGATGGTGACGATGGGAACTCGCCAGTCCTTGGGCCTGTTTGTCAGCCCCATGCATCTGTCGACTGGTTTGAGCATTGCCACGATCAGTTTTGCATTGGCTATCGGCCAGTTTGCTTGGGGTGCGATCCAGCCGCTGGCTGGGGCTTTTGCTGACCGTTATGGCCCCAAGCCGGTGCTGGTGGCTGGCCTGATTCTGCTGGCACTGGGCAGTGCTGTAACGCCCTTCATGGACTCCGGCTTTGGTTTGGTCGTTTCGTTGGGTCTGCTGGCCGCCATCGGTTCGGGTGCCGGGAGTTTCTCGGTGCTGATCGGTGCGGCTGCCCAGCGCTTGCCGATTGAGTCCCGTGCCACGGCCTCAGGTGTGATTAACGCCGGTGGCTCATTCGGCCAGTTTGTCTTCGCCCCTATCTTACAAAAACTGATCCAGAGTGTTGGCTGGATGGGGGCTTTGTGGGCGATGGCCATTGCCACGCTGGCTGCCTTGCCGTTGGTTGGCAAGTTGACGTCCAAAGACGCTTCGCCGCACGCCCAGGCTGGCAGTGCGGATGAGGCAGGCTTATTGAAAACGATCGGTTCAGCCATGCAGGACCGCAGCTACCTCCTGCTGCATGCCGGGTTTTTCACCTGTGGTTTTCACATTGCTTTTTTGGTCACCCATCTGCCGGGCGAGGTCAATCTGTGTGGGTTGCCACCGGCGGTGGCGAGTTGGTCGCTGGCCATCATTGGCCTGGCCAATATTTTTGGCAGTCTGTACGCCGGTTCCTGCATCGCACGCTACCGCAGCAAGTACGTTCTGGCGGCCATGTACGCTTCGCGCGCGGTGCTGGTCGCGGCCTATTTACTGGCGCCGCGTACGGAATGGACATTCTATCTTTTTGCCGCCGGTCTCGGCTTTACCTGGCTGGCCACGGTGCCGCCCACGGCGGCCATTGTCGGCAAGTTGTTCGGTATCCGCTATCTGGCTACCCTGTTTGGCCTGACCTTGCTGTCACATCAGATTGGGGGATTCCTTGGGGCCTGGTTGGGGGGGCTGGCCATCACCCGTTTCGGTGATTTTAGTTGGATGTGGTACGCCGATATTGCCCTGGCTGCACTGGCGGCCATCGCCAATTTGCCAATCCGCGAGGCGGCCATCACGCGACCCTCTGCGGCGGCCTGATCAGCTTGGTTCAGTGGTGAAATCTGGGTCGGGAAATTGCTTGAGTGCATATTGCAGCCGAGCTTTGCTACGGCCATAGCAGTCATACATGGCGGGACTGTGCAGGTCCAGATTGAGCTGACTGAGGACTTGCATATTGACCCGATGCTTGTGTTTCCCATCGGAAGCTTGCGGGGAAAGCGTGTCCGACAGTGACTCAGCCAGGTTGACCACGGCGGCCAGCGGGCTGAGCGTCTTCAGCTGGGCATGGTGTTCACCGATCGCATGCACAATGGCATCAGGCAAATGCCACTGCTTGGCCAACAAGTGGCCGGCGACACAATGATCCATGCCGAAGTATTGTCTTTCCTGAGCAAGCGGGCAGAGGTCGCAGTCAGATGAAATCGGCAGATCCCCATGCTCATCGTGTGCTTCGGCCCATAGCATCAATTTGCCGATGTCGTGGAGAATTCCGGCCACGTAAGCCTCGATCGGTGACAAATTGGCAAGCGCAGCGATTTCCTGGGAGAGCAGGGCAACCGCCAGCAAATGTTCCAGCAGGCCACTCAGCCGAGTTCCCTTGAGAAATTCGTTCAAGCCGACCGTGATGATGATGTTCCTGATGCGGTTGAATCCGACAAACGAAATGGCTTGAAAAACATTCGACGAGTCATCGAGCCCATGTTGCCGGCGAATGATATTGGCTGTTGATAACACCGATCCCGTTAATACCGGGTCATTTTTCATCATGGCTCCGAGCAGGTCGAGCGATGCTTCCTCGTCATCAATCAAGGCCAGCAAGGGGGTGATGACCCCTGGGAAAGCGGGTAATTTTCGGGCCAGTTCTGGAACGCTGCGCGTCAGATGCAAGGCTCGTTGGCGCGCATCCTCCGGCAGGGAACGAGGCAAAGGGAGAGCGTCTGTGAGTCGTGACTGGCGAAGGTTCAACTGCTGCTCGTAGCCGCTGTGTTCGGCTTGATATAACTCGTCGCTGACCTGAACGGCCAAACATTCAACGTGATGAATGTGAATTTGTGTGAGGAGGGGTGAGGTTAGTTCGGAACCGGCGGCGATTTTCAGGGCAACCCGATTATGACTGGCGCAGGTCAGTGTTCTGGCAAGAACCATCCCAGGTTCGATCTCATGGATGGGCTTCCATTGACGGGCGATAGCATTGTTTTCGAAGCCTATTATTTCATTCATCTTCAATATCCTTGGGGGAGGTGGGCCTGTCAGGCGCGTTATCGACTTGTCGCCTTAAGGTCACCCATTGCCTTGAGATGTGCTTCGAAGTATTGGGCAGGCCTTATTTTAAGGCGCCGCGAGAGTTCGAGTAAGCGGGGAAAGTCGTCGTCCTCATAAGCAATGACCGATTGCAAAATAGGCCATAACGGGTTTGCCGGGTCGGTATAGGCCTGCTGGATGTGCTCGGCAAGCGGCAGGTCGGCCTGCTGCAATTTGGGGAAATGGGCGATGGGCGCCAACAGCCCGGCCAAGTAGCCTTGTTCGAGTAGGGCAGCCTGCCCCGTTTGCCAAAGAAGATGGTGGACCATGTAGGCCCGTCGGAGCGCCGCCCAGACCACCGGGTTTGCAGCAATGTTCTGATCAGCGCAATAGAGAGACAGTATCAGCCAACGTCGTAATTCACAGGACCCGGCCAACCGGGCCAGGGTTTCCAGCGAACACTGCTCGGCGTGTCGGGTCACGGTCAACTGTTGTCCTAGCGCTAAAACCACCTGTTTTAAATCAGGCGTTTTATCCAGCATTCTGACCAGATCCAGCAGACGCGCTGGTTCGGCAGCTAACTGGCAGAGTGCTGCCAGAGCCTGATTTTGCATGACGGCCGTCACTGGGCGCATGTCTGTGTAGGGGTCAGGATGCAGTGGGCCCAAGCGATAAAACTTGCCGGGGTGACCCTGGCCGCGATCGTTTTTTTCAACAGCTTTGCTGTTTTTCTCCGGCGATGAGAAAAGCAACTGACCATCGGCCGCTTCGCTGATTACAAAATCAACATACTGAAGTTTCTCGGGCGGGATCGGCCACGGATAACGACTGCGCAAGGCGATTCGAAAGCCCTGGTTAGTCAGGTGGGCCAAATCCGCGGGTTCGCTGCCGAACTCGACAGCGCCTTCAGTGAGAATTAGCACGCAGCGCTCGGGCAGGAGAAATTGCTCGGGTTGATGATGTGCGACATCGTGGGTGATTTCAATAAACAGCCGTTGATCTTCAGTCAGTAGCTGATGGATACAGGATGCGGTGAGGTAGGACTGCAGATCAGCGGCCGCTAGGGGGATTCCTGAGTCCTCCGGGGTGGCTTCGACCGAGTGCAACGAAAAATAAACGCCCAGGCAAACCGCCGCTGGGTCGACCACGCGCCGCAGGCGAGGTAGGCCATTCAGGGGGGGGCAGGCGTCGATCAATGTGTTTGCTGATCGTTTGTCGGTCAGCGCTGTGCGTGTTCTATCTCTGATCAGAAAGTCTACCGACTCCCAACTGATGCGGCGATGTCCGCCTGCCGTTCGCCATGCGCGGAGTAATCCCGCATCCACCCAGTTCTGGATGGTGCCAATTGAGACGCCGAGTTGTTGAGCGACTTGTCGTGTTGTCCCGCAGTGAGAGGGGAGGGCGCTTTGACTAAGCATCGTGAAATTATTTATCGAATCTATCATGATTGCTATTTTAAAAAACAAAAGTGTCAAATACAATCAAAATATAACAAAGATGTTTGATTTATTTTTGTGCTGATTTCTGCTCATGAAGTTTCGAAAGGAAGCGTAGGAAAAATGAAAAGCGTATTGCTGGTTGATGATTTGGCCGATGTCTTTTGTCGTCGCTCACCGGTTGTTCAGGAGGTGCTTGAACGACGGGCTCGCGAAGAACGTGATTATGCGAAACGGTTGGCGGTGCCATCGCAGGAAAAGCGGGTTGAACTGTTCTGATGGTCCCAGGAAAGCCTGCTCGGCAAAATTCCCTTGTAAAAAACCAATGACTGTACAAAAATACAGTCATTGGTTTTTAGCGGAGTCCACTCATGAAACTCACCCCTCGTCAGCAGGAAATTCTCGACTTCATCAAAAACACGGTTGAAGTGCTGGGGGCGCCGCCGACGCGGGCCGAAATTGCCACGGCTTTTGGATTTGCCTCGCCGAATGCGGCGGAGGATCACCTCAAGGCGCTGGCGAAAAAAGGGGCGATCAATCTCGAGCCGGGCTCGGCACGCGGTATTCGCCTGGTCGAACAACTGGGGCTGCCGCTCATTGGCAGCGTGGCGGCTGGTTCGCCAATTCTGGCGGTGGAAAACGTGCAAGGCCGTTACGCGCTCGACGCAGGCTTGTTCAGTCCACGCGCTGATTTTTTGCTCAAGGTCCGCGGCTTGTCGATGATCGACGCCGGTATTCTCGATGGCGACCTGCTCGCCGTGCATAAAACAGAACAGGCGCGGGATGGTCAGATTGTCGTCGCCCGTCTGGACGACGAGGTCACGGTCAAGCGCTTGGAACGGGCCAACGGCCAAATCCGGCTGATTGCCGAGAATCCGGATTTCAAGCCCATTGTGATCAATTCCGGTGAGGTCGAGTTTGCCATCGAAGGCATCGCTGTCGGCCTGATTCGCGGCGCTGCTGCCCGGCTTTAAAACGCGACACCCATGCCGCAAGGTCGCGCTGCATGCCAGGGAGACGCTGATTCATTCGATAGCGTGATCATTGCGAGCGCAGCGCGGCAATCCAGCGCATTGATCAAGAAAAGATTCCTGGGTCGTCGGGTCGCTTCGCGTTGATGAATCAGTCAGCATTTCCCCTGAGGGGCGCCCTGGGTTGGTGGGGGCAGGGTCGGCTGCGCTAAAAGGATTGTGCTGCTCGCTGGCCACTGCGGACGGCGCCTTCGAGCGTTGCTGGATAATCGTGCCAGCTTGCATCACCTGCCAGGCGGATGGCGGGTGAGGTGGTTTGCCAGCGTGGGCGAGGCGTTTGCGGTCGACAGGAAAAGGTGGCCCTTTTTTCCCGAATGCAGCGCTGCCAGTGCACGGGGCCGGTCAGACCCATTTCAGCCTGCAGAGTGGTGGCGAGTTGGTCATCGGTGAGCTTTTCCCAGTCGCCGTGACCGCTGAGGACACAGGCCAGTAGACCGTTACCACGGTCGACGACCCACTGGCCGACTTTTCCTGAGGCGTTGTAGAGCGGGTAAGGCAAGGTGGTTTTGGCCGAAAACTGCAGGTAGACCGTGGCAATCGGTTCGTAAGCCGTGGGCAACTCGGTGTCGGGCCATAGGCGTGCCAGGTGCTGTGGTGCGACGGCCAGAATGGCACCATCGAAGGCCTGTCCATCAATCTGCACGCCGCTGGAATCGCTGCTCAGATGCTGGACGCGGTGGCTAAAATGCAATGTCGCGCCATGGGCTAGCAGCCAACGACAGGCGGGATCAGGGAGTAGTTCGCTGAGCGTGTCACGCGGTAGCAACAGATCCGTGTCGCTGGCGCGTGTGCTGCCCAGGCTGTCACGCAGGACATGGGCAAAAAGTTGCGCCGAGGCGTGTTCGGCCGGGGTGTTCAGCGCCGCGAGGCAGAGCGGCTCCCACAGGTGATGACGCAGTTGGCCGGTCTGGCCTGCGGCATCCAGCCAGGCACTGACCGTCAATTGCGGATCTACCTTGAAACGCCGCCATTTCAGCCCCTGCATCCAGCGGGCTGTCTTGATTTTTTCCCGTGCCTTAACCGGGTGGGCGCGCAGCAAGCCCCAGGCGACATGCCAAGGGGCCGGCCACTGTGGCAGGGTCAGTTTAAATCCGGTGCTGTCGCTGATCTGCAAGGGGTGGCGAATGAGCAACTGGTCCGGGTCGGCACCGACTTGGCGCATCAGGGCCAGTGTATTGTGGTAAGCGCCAAGCAGGATGTGCTGGCCGTTATCAAGCCGCCGGCCATCGATCTCTACCGCCCGCGCCCGACCACCGGCAACGCGCCCGGCCTCGAATAGCGTGACGCTTGAGCCGCGCCGAATGAGTTCAACGGCCGCGGCCAGTCCGGCCCAGCCGGCGCCAACCACCGCGATCTGCATCGCTCAGCCCTTGATCCAGGTTTTGGCGGCGAGCCAGAGCTTGCGGACCGGGGTGAGCGAAATGCGTTGATGTAGAACCTGGAAATTCTCGGCCTTGATTTCTTCAAGCAGGGTGCGATAAATCGCTGCCATGATCAGGCCGGGGCGCTGGCTCTTGCGGTCGACGGCCGGCAGCTGGGCAAATGCCTGTTCGTAGTAACGCTGTGCACGTTCGTACTGGAATTGCATCAGCGCCGTGAAATTGTCCGAATACCTGGCGTTGAGGATGTCGACCGCTGGAACGTTGAATTGCTTCAGTTCGTCCATCGGAATATAGATTCGGCCGCGCCGGGCATCCTCACCGACATCACGGATGATGTTGGTGAGTTGGAAAGCCATGCCGAGGTCGTGCGCGTATTTCTGGGTTTGCCGGTCTTGGGTACCAAAAATTTCGGCGGCGAGCAGGCCGACGACGCTGGCGACCCGGTAGCAATACAGCGAGAGTCCCTTGAAGTCGAGGTAGCGCGACTGTTGCAGGTCCATCTCCATGCCGTCGATGATCTCGAGTAACTGTTCGCGTGGCAAGCTGATGTTACGGGTAACCCGCATCAGGGCCTGGCCAACCGGGTGCTGCGCTTCCCCTTGCGCTACACGGTCCACTTCCTGGCGCCACCAGGCCAGTTTGGTCGAGGCGAGGGCGATATCCTCACATTCGTCGACCACGTCATCGACTTCGCGGCAGAAGGCATACAGGGCCATGATGGCCTGCCGGCGTTCCGGTGGCAGGAAAAGGAAGCTGTAATAGAACGAGGAGCCGCTGGCGGCGCACTTCTCCTGGCAGTATTGGTCTGGATTCATGGGGTCACATTGTAAGCGAGCGACCGGCCAGCCGCAGCCAGTCCCACGTGCCCAAGGTCGGGCGATGCCGGAAAACATCGCCGCGGGCGAGGCGGATACGTTCGAGAATGCGCAGCCCGCCTTGTACGGTCAGGCGAATTTCCCAGCCAATACGGCCGGGCAGGGTATGCACCAGCGGGCTGCCCAGCTGGATCAGTGAGCGTGCCCGATCGGTCTGAAAATCCATCAGCGCCGCCCATTGGGCCGACGAGCGGCTGCTAGCGATGTCATCCTCGCCGATGCGAAAGCGGGCCAGGTCAGTTTGCGGCAGATAAATTCGGGCTTTTTGCCAGTCGACCGCAACATCCTGCCAAAAATTGATCAATTGCAAGGCGCTGCAGATGGCATCGGATTGTGCCAGCTGGCTTGCGCTGGTTTGCCCGCACAGGTGCAAAACGAGGCGACCGACCGGGTTGGCCGAACGCCGGCAGTAGTCGAGTAGCTGAGGATAATCAGCATAGCGGGTCTGCACTACATCCTGGGCAAAGGCATCGAGCAGATCGTGAAACAGCGCGAGCGGTAAATGATGTTCGGCGATGACGGCTGCCAGATCAACGAACAGCGCCGTTTGTGGCGGCATGCCAGCGGCAATGCGCTCAAGTTCAGCCTGATAGGCGGCCAGCTCGGCCAGGCGCATCGCCGGATCGGCATCGCCCTCATCGGCGATATCGTCAGCGCTCCGCGCAAAGCGGTAAATCACCTCGATGGGGTGGCGTAGTCGGGCTGGCAAAAGCAGCGAAGCGACCGGAAAATTTTCGTAATGATCGACAGGCATGGGGCGGCAAGTATAGGGGGGAAGCAAGGAGAGTGGTAGAATTCACGCCGCTTGCCCAGGTGGCGAAATTGGTAGACGCAGCAGGTTTAGGTCCTGCCGCCGCAAGGTGTGGGGGTTCGAGTCCCTTCCTGGGCACCACCGCAAGGTGATGCAAGTATGGTCTGGCTACCGCAGTCTTTGGGACTGGGCGGCTTTTCTTTTGGGCGCCCGGCAGCGTGTTTAACGCAAGCCCAGCACTTCGCGCATGAATTGCGCTTGTGGCAGCCGAAATCCTGCGGCGTTGCGGTGACCGCCGCCGCCGTAGCGCTGGGCGATGGCGGCCACATCGAAAGGGCCGTTCGAACGGAGCGAGACTTTGATGTCGCCATCTGCGGTCAACTGCCAAATCAGGCCAAAAGTCGCCGAGCGCTGTGCTAGTTGATGACCGAGCTCAGACGCAAATAAGGCATTGGCGTTGACGGCCAGGCCGTGGATTGCGTGCCATTGCAATGCTTCCTGGACGATGTAGTCCTGACCGTGGCGGCGGGCTTGCAGCATATCCAGCGGCTCGCCGCGCAGACGGGCCAACATCGGCAAGGCGCCGTCGACCATACGGTCAACCTCGCATTGCAGGAAATTTTCAATCGCCTGGCCACCGAGGATCATCTGGCGGTAGCTGGGCAAGGCGGGGTCGGCTGTCTCGGTGAGTAAAAGATCCCAGCGGGCAAAATCGAATGCCTGCAGGCGCAATGCCCGGCAAAAGGGCCGAGTGTCTGCCCGGGAGAAGTGCCACAGATCCTGATCTTCAATATGTGCCAGCAGCAAAGGCAGCGGGAGGAGTGGATGAAAATATTCCCAAGCCAGGCGAGCGCCGGATTTCTGTAGGTTGAAAATCAGGGTCAGCCGCTGTTCGTGGTCAACCAGTTGCTCAAGGCCGTTGCCATCACATTGCAAACGATCAGCCCACGGCGCGCGGGCGGTGACGTGGTGGTCGATCAGGATGATTTGCCGGGCAATCGCACTCAGTGCCAGCAGGATGGGCGGTGGAAAAGAGAAATCGAGGATGAAGACTTGGTGGCCGCGAAGTCGGGTGGTGTCCCAGTACTCGCCATGATGAAGTGGCAGGTAGCTTGCGTTGTCGCCAAATCGCTTCCAAGCAGCAAAAGCGGCGCCGAAGCCATCAAGGCAATCGGCGTGGTAGATCACCGTGATAGGCGAGGGGCTGGACATCAGTAGTGCGGCGGAATGTCATCACGCAGACTGCGTACTTCGCCAGGTTCGGCGTTGCGAGCCTGCTCGCGCAGAGCGCAGATTTCTTTGGTCAGCAGGTCAATTTGCTGCTGTTGGCGATAAACCGTCCGGTTGAGATCATCCAGCAGGTCCTCGCTATAGCTGATCTTGATCTCGAGTTCGGTGAGGCGTTCTTCCAGGCGCATCGTGTGAAGCTTTCAAATAAGAGGGTGTTGATCTTACCGCCAGCGGCTGCAGCGGATGGCGATAATGAATGAATACAAAATTTTTCACAAAAAGCTTGACGATTTCACCGAGTGGTCTATAATGCGGCCTTCTTCAGGCGGTTAGCTCAGTTGGTTAGAGCGCCACGTTGACATCGTGGAGGTCGTTGGTTCGATTCCAATACCGCCTACCAAATACCTGATAAGGCTGATCATGTTGTTCCGAACTTGCACCGGAGTTCAGAGACACTAAGCGAGTCAGCCTTGTTGTTGAAAAAAGTGCGGCTCGCCCCGCACTTTTTTTTCGTCCAGATTTTTGTCGTGAGAGTTTGCCATGCCTGATATCAAACTGCCTGATGGTTCCATTCGCTCATTTGCGCAGCCAGTGACCATTACAGAGATCGCCGCCAGCATTGGTGCCGGTCTGGCGCGTGCCGCGCTGGCTGGTAAAGTGAATGGCAATTTGGTTGATACCTCGTATCTGATCGAGAAGGATGTCGATCTGGCTATTGTGACCGACAAGGATGCTGATGGTCTGGAGGTCATTCGTCACTCAACGGCGCATTTGCTGGCATTTGCCGTCAAGTCGCTGTTTCCGGAGGCGCAGGTCACTATTGGTCCTGTCATCGAAAACGGCTTTTACTACGATTTTGCCTACAAACGGCCGTTTACCCCGGAAGATTTGCTGGCTATCGAGAAGCGCATGGCCGAGTTGGCCAAAAAAGATATTCCGGTCAGTCGCGAAGTCTGGAATCGTGATGAAGCTGTCAAGTTCTTCCTCGCTCAAGGCGAGAAATATAAGGCCGAGTTGATTGAGGCCATTCCGTCCGACCAGCAGGTCTCGCTCTATCGCGAAGGTGATTTTATCGATTTGTGCCGTGGACCGCACGTGCCGACCACAGCCAAACTCAAGGTCTTTAAACTGATGAAGGTGGCCGGTGCCTACTGGCGTGGTGATCACCGCAACGAGCAGTTGCAACGCATCTACGGTACGGCATGGGCCAAGAAGGAAGATCTGGATGCCTACTTGCATATGCTGGAAGAGGCAGAGAAGCGCGATCACCGTCGTCTTGGCAAGCAGTTCGACCTGTTTCACATGCAGGACGAAGCGCCAGGTCTCGTGTTTTGGCACCCCAAGGGCTGGGCGGTGTGGCAGGAAATCGAGCAATACATGCGCGCTGTTTATCGTGACAATGGCTATCAGGAAGTGCGCTGCCCGCAGATCCTCGACAAGAGCCTGTGGGAAAAATCCGGTCACTGGGATCATTACAAAGACAATATGTTCACAACAGCATCGGAAAACCGTGATTACGCGGTTAAGCCGATGAATTGTCCGGGTCATGTCCAGGTGTTTAATGCCGGCCTGCGTTCTTATCGCGAATTGCCGCTGCGTTATGGTGAGTTCGGCTCGTGTCACAGGAATGAGCCGGCTGGCGCTTTGCATGGTTTGATGCGCGTCCGCGGCTTTGTGCAAGATGATGGTCATATTTTCTGCACTGAAGATCAGATCGAAGCGGAAGTTACCGCCTTCAATGCTTTGGTCAAGAAGGTCTACGCCGACTTTGGCTTCAATGATGTGGCTGTTAAGCTGGCCTTGCGCCCGGAAGGTCGGGTTGGGTCAGACGAAGTGTGGGACAAGGCTGAGGATGCTTTGCGCTGTGGCTTGCGCGCTTCTGGCCTGGAGTGGACCGAGTTGCCGGGCGAAGGGGCATTCTACGGCCCGAAAATCGAATTTCACATCAAGGATGCCATTGGCCGGTCCTGGCAGTGCGGCACGATGCAGGTTGATTTTTCGATGCCGGGCCGCCTGGGTGCTGAATACGTGGCCGCTGACGATACGCGCAAGACCCCGGTGATGTTGCATCGTGCCATCCTGGGTTCGTTGGAGCGCTTCATTGGCATTCTGATCGAGAACTTTGCCGGTGCCTTGCCGCTATGGTTGGCACCAGTTCAGCTGGTTGTTTTGAATATTTCGGAGAAGCAGGCTGATTATGCTGCCCAAGTGACGCAAAAGCTTCACCAGGCTGGCTTTAGGGCCGAGTCGGATTTGCGTAATGAGAAAATTACCTATAAAATCCGCGAACATAGCTTGAACCGGCTGCCTTACCAGCTCGTTGTTGGCGACAAAGAAAAGGCAGACGGATTGGTAGCCGTGCGTACACGCGGTGGTCAGGATCTCGGACAAATGACGGTCGAGGCACTGATTGATCGACTCCAAGGGGAAGTCGAAGCGCGTAGTGGCACGGCTTAATTATTGATATTTCGGGGGTTTTACCATCGCTCAGAATAAGGCGCATCGTTTAAACGATGAAATCACGGTTTCGGAGATTCGTCTCCAGGGTGTAGAAGGCGAGCAGCTGGGTATTGTCAATATTCGCGCTGCACTGCAAATGGCTGAGGAAGCAGGCGTCGATCTGGTTGAGATCGCGCCAACCGCCAAGCCGCCTGTTTGCCGCATCATGGATTACGGTAAGTTCAAGTACCAGGAGCAGAAGCGCGCTCACGAGGCTAAGCTGAAGCAGAAGCAGGTGCAGGTCAAGGAAATCAAGCTGCGCCCCGGTACCGACGAAAACGATTACCAGATCAAGCTTAGAAATATGACGCGCTTCCTGGAAGAAGGTGACAAGGTCAAAGTGACCCTGCGCTTCCGGGGCCGCGAAATGGCGCACCAGGAATTCGGGATGCGTCAGCTGGAACGAATCAAGGCCGATGTCGACGCCATTGGTGCAGTCGAGCAGATGCCGAAAATGGAAGGGCGTCAGATGATCATGATCATCGCGCCAGCCAAAAAGAAATAGTCGTTTGGGTCCTGGTGTCAGGATCTAGTCAGCAGTACTGCTCGTGGCGAATAACTCGCTGCGGGCAGCGAAAAGAAGTGCTTTCAGGTAGTAGAAGCGTTCCCGCCGGGAGCCACCTGACGGCAGTCATTAGGAGCAGTCAATGCCCAAAATGAAGACCAAGAGCAGCGCCAAGAAGCGCTTCTCCGTTCGCGCGGGTGGTTCCATCAAGCGCGGCCAAGCCTTCAAACGTCACATCCTGACCAAGAAGACCACCAAAGTGAAGCGTCACCTGCGCGGTGCTGTTTCGGTGAACGAGCGTGATGTCGCATCCGTTCGCGCCATGATGCCCTACGCGTAAGGAGAGATAGAATATGTCCCGAGTTAAACGTGGTGTAACAGCGCGCGCGCGTCACAAAAAGGTTCTTGCCCAGGCCAAGGGTTATCGCGGTCGCCGCAAGAACGTTTATCGGATCGCCAAGCAGGCGGTGATGAAGGCTGGTCAATACCAGTATCGTGACCGTCGTCAGCGGAAGCGTCAGTTCCGTTCCCTGTGGATCGCTCGTATCAATGCGGCAGCTCGTGAGCTGGGTATGAAGTACAGCACCTTCATGAACGGTCTGAAAAAGGCCAACATCGAAGTTGACCGTAAGGTTCTGGCCGATCTGGCCGTCTTCGATCAGCCGGCATTTGCCGCGCTGGCCGCCCAGGCCAAGGCACAGCTCGACGCCTGAGCTTAAGCTCTTGACTAAAAAGGAGGCGTAAGCCTCCTTTTTTGTTGGTGGTTTTTTGATGTTTTGTCGGTAGTTTTGTTGGTACAAGTCCATGGACAATCTCGATCAGATCGTTAGCGAGGCGCAAGCCGCATTCGCTGCCCTTTCCGACCCGGACGCGCTGGAGCAGGCCAAGGCCCGCTTTCTTGGCAAGAGCGGCCAGATTACCGAACTCCTGAAGGGTTTGGGCAAGTTGCCTCCCGAGGAGAAAAAAACTGCAGGGGCAGCGATCAACGTCGCCAAAAATGCGGTTGAAGCGGCGCTGAATGGGCGTCGCGAAGCCATCCGACAGGCCGCGCTGGCGGCTCGTCTGGCGGAAGAGGCGCTGGATGTCACGCTGCCCGGTCGCGCCGAAGCGCGCGGCGGCCTGCACCCGGTGACGCGGACGCTGGAGCGGATCGAATCGCTGTTTGCCTCGATCGGCTTCGAAGTCGCCGACGGCCCGGAAATCGAAGAGGATTTCCACAATTTCACGGCCTTGAACACACCCGAGGATCACCCGGCACGTTCGATGCATGACACCTTCTACCTGCAGAATCCGAACGGCACGCTGGCCGACAAGGTGCTGCTGCGCACCCATACCAGCCCGATTCAGGCCCGTTACATGCAGGCGCATGTCGCCAAATACGGTCAACTGGAAAAAATGCCCGAAATCCGCATCATTGCGCCGGGTCGCGTTTATCGCGTCGACTCGGATGCGACGCATTCGCCCATGTTTCATCAGGTCGAAGGCCTGTGGGTGGGTGAGAATGTCTCGTTTGCTGATTTGAAGGGTGTTATTGCCGATTTTCTGAAGAGTTTTTTCGAAACAGATGCGTTGACCGTGCGCTTTCGGCCATCCTTCTTCCCGTTTACCGAGCCCTCGGCAGAAATTGACGTCGCCTTCATGAGTGGCTCGCTGAAGGGCCGCTGGCTGGAGATTGCCGGTTGCGGCATGGTCCATCCGAATGTGTTGAAAATTGCGGGTATCGATCCTGAGAAATACGTCGGTTTTGCCTTCGGTTTTGGTCCGGATCGTCTGACCATGCTGCGCTATGGCGTTAATGACCTGCGCCTGTTCTTCGAAGGCGATTTACGTTTCCTGCGTCAGTTCGCCTGATCCCCTTTTCGAGACAAGCCCATGAAATTTTCTGAATCCTGGTTGCGTACCCTCGTCGATCCCAAGCTGACGAGCGAGGAACTCTCTCATTTGCTGACCATGGCCGGCCTCGAAGTCGAGGATTTGTCGCCGGTTGCTCCCCCGTTCAATCAGGTCGTTGTTGCGCAGGTGCTCGAAGTCGTCAAGCATCCGGATGCCGACCGCCTCAATGTCTGCCAGGTCGACATCGGCCATGGGGTGGTGCAACAGATCGTTTGCGGGGCGCCGAATGTGGCTGCCGGCCTTAAAGTGCCGTGTGCCTTGCCTGGTGCTGAATTACCGGGCGATTTCAAGATCAAGATTGCCAAGGTGCGGGGGATTGAGTCCTCTGGCATGTTGTGTTCCGCCAAGGAGCTCGGCATTGCCGAGGAGGCGGCCGGCCTTCTGGTTCTGCCGGCTGATGCGCCGGTGGGGCAGTCGATTCGACACTACCTCGAACTCGACGACCATGTGTTCGAAATCAAGCTGACGCCGAATCGTGCCGACTGCCTGTCATTGCAGGGAATTGCCCGCGAAGTCGGTGCCATTACCGGCAGTTCGACCTGTTTGCCGCTGATTGGCGAGGTGTTGCCAACGACGACCGAGCGTCGGACGGTGCTGCTGGACGCTCCTGAGGCTTGCCCCTTGTATTGTGGTCGCGTCATTCAGGGCGTCGATGCCAAGGCCGTAACGCCGGAATGGCTGAGGCGGCGTCTTGAGCGCAGCGGCATTCGTTCGATTTCGGCACTGGTCGACATTACGAATTATGTGATGCTCGAGCTGGGTCAGCCGCTGCATGTTTTTGACAACGCCAAATTGGACGGTGCGGTGCATGCGCGCCTGGCGCGGCCAGATGAGCAACTGCTGTTGCTGAATGCGCAGACGGTTGCGGTCGACCGCGATATTTTGCTGATTTCCGACGACGTCAAGGCGCTGGCCATGGCCGGCATCATGGGCGGCGAGGAGAGTGCCGTGACGCTGGAAACGACAGAGCTCTTCCTGGAGTCGGCCTTCTTCGCACCGAAAGCCATTGCTGGCCGAGCCCGTCGTCATGGGTTTTCATCGGACGCCTCGCATCGCTTCGAACGCGGTGTTGATTTTGGCAGCACCCGCCGCGCGATTGAGCGGGCGACGCAACTGATCGTCGATCTGTGCGGTGGTCAGGTCGGCCCTGTGGTTCAAGCACAGGCTGATTTACCGAGCCGCCCCGCTGTTCGTTTGCGCACGGCGCGCGCTGAAAAAGTGCTCGGTCTGACGCTTGGCTCAAAGCGCATTGCCGAGTTGTTCACTGGCCTGGACTTGGCCTTCGAGCAGCAGGGCGACGATTTCCTGGTGACGCCGCCCAGCTGGCGTTTCGATATGGAAATCGAAGAGGACCTGATCGAGGAAATCGCCCGTCTGTACGGTTACGACAATATTCCTTCGCAGGCACCGCAAGGTCGTCTGGCCATGATGCGCCAGCCGGAGGCACAGCGCCCGGTGTACCGCATTCGTCAGATGCTGGCGGATCGCGGCTATCAAGAGGTTGTTAATTTCGCTTTTGTCGAAACCGATTGGGAAGCCGACTTTGCCGGTAAAACGACCGAAAATGACCTCATTCGACTGGCTAATCCCATTGCCAGCCAGATGGCTGTCATGCGGTCGACCTTGTTTGGTGGGCTGATTGCCAATCTAGTCACCAACTTGAAGCGCAAGCAGAATCGTGTCCGACTCTTTGAAGTAGGCCGCACTTTCCATCGTGATACGGGGGATCAAGCCTTGGCTGGCTTCCGTCAGCCGTGGCGCCTGGCTGGGCTGGCTTTTGGTGGTGCCTTGCCCGAAAGCTGGGGCAGTGGCGCGCGCAAGGTCGATTTTTACGACCTCAAGGGCGAGATCGAAGCACTCTTGGCGCCCGCCATCTTGCGTTTTGAAGCCTGTTCGCATCCAGCGCTGCACCCGGGGCGTGCGGCCTGCATCCTGCTGGACGGGCGGGAGATTGGTTGCCTGGGCGAATTGCATCCGGAATGGATGCAAAAATACGAGTTGACCGCGGCACCCTTGTTGTTTGAACTTGAATTAGAGGCCCTGAAGGCAGCGGTCGTGCCCGCTTATATTGAAGTTTCGAGGTTTCCGGCTGTCGTGCGCGATCTGGCCGTTGTGGTCGACCGTGACCTGACGCTGCAAGCCCTTTTCGACGGCCTGAAAGAGGGCTTGCCCCCCTTGGTCAAGGACTTGCAATTGTTCGATGTTTACGCCGGAAAAGGCGTTCCTGAAAACAAAAAAAGTCTTGCGCTACGGATAGTTATGCAAGATACTCAACGCACTTTGCTAGATTCGGAAGTCGATGCTGCCGTGCAGCAATTGATCGCCAATCTTGAGCAGCAGTTCAGTGCTCAATTGCGAGCCTGAGGAAAGAAAAATCACAATGACGCTGACCAAAGCCGAACTCGCTGACCTGCTGTTTGAAAAGGTTGGTTTGAACAAAAGAGAAGCCAAGGACATGGTCGAAGCCTTCTTCGAGGAAATCCGCAACTCGCTGGAAACCGGTGATGGCGTCAAGCTGTCCGGTTTTGGTAATTTTCAGTTGCGTGACAAGCCGCAACGTCCTGGAAGAAACCCCAAAACAGGTGAAGAGATTCCGATCACGGCCCGGCGTGTGGTGACTTTTCACGCCAGTCAGAAGCTGAAGACAGATGTCGAACTCGCATTCGATGGACGCACGGCCTAAAGCACAGGGCAGTGAAGAACTGCCCCCGATCCCGGCCAAGCGCTATTTCACCATTGGTGAAGTCAGCGAATTATGCGGCGTTAAGCCGCATGTTTTGCGCTACTGGGAACAGGAATTCAACCAGTTGAAACCGGTCAAGCGGCGGGGCAACCGGCGTTATTACCAGCATCACGAAGTGCTGCTGGTGCGGCGAATTCGCGAGCTTCTTTACAATCAGGGTTTTACCATCAGTGGCGCGCGTAATCGTCTGGACGAAGGTGGGGTTCAGGCACCGGCGCTGCCGCAGGAAATCGAAGTGGTTTCGCATGCCCCGAATCT
>JAQTXC010000016.1 GCA_028689015.1 Dechloromonas sp.
ACTGCCCAAGAGCGTGTTTACGTCATCGACCAGCGCGACGTCGTCACCAAGAGCGGTTTCGGCCTGTGCTGGCGCACCGGTTACTGGACCCCGGCCGCTGCCGCAGCTGACAAGGCCGGTTGCGAGTGCGACAAGGACTTGCTGCCGAAGGAAACCTGCGAGCCGAAGGCCGCTGCTGCCGCGGCCAAGCCGGCTGCTGCTGCGCCGAAGCCGACCGGTGAAAAGATTACCGTTGCTGCCGATGCGCTGTTCGACTTCAACAAGGCTGTGCTGCGTCCGGAAGGCAAGGCCAAGCTCGACGAGCTGGTCGCCAAGGCAGCCGCCATCAAGCTCGAAGTGATCCTCGCTGTCGGTCATACCGACCGTATCGGCGGCAATGCCTACAACCAGAAGCTGTCCGAGAAGCGCGCTGCCGCGGTCAAGGAATATCTGGTGGCCAAGGGCGTCGAAGCCAACCGCGTTTACACCGAAGGCAAGGGTGAAACCCAGCCGGTGACCGGCGGCAAGTGCAAGGGCAATGCCAAGACCAAGGCCCTGATCGAATGCCTGCAAGCCGACCGTCGCGTCGACATCGAAGTCATCGGCACCAAGTAATACGCCGCTGCGCTAGAATGGGAAGCCCTGCCTCGGCAGGGCTTTTTCTTTGTCCACTTTTCCATTTTGCGGAACAACCATGCTGAACGCTGACCCGGCAGAACTCGATAAATTTGGCGAACTCGCGCATCGCTGGTGGGATCCGAATAGTGAATTCAAGCCCTTACACGATATCAACCCCTTGCGCATCGACTGGATCGACCAATCGCTGTCGCTACGCGGCAAGCGCATTCTGGATGTCGGTTGTGGTGGCGGGCTGCTCTCCGAGGGCATGGCCGCACGCGGCGCCCATGTCACGGGAATCGATCTGTCGGAAAAGCCGCTGGGCGTTGCCAAACTGCACTTGCTCGAAAGCGGCCAGCAAGTCGATTACCGCCTGATCGCTGTCGAACAATTGGCCGACGACATGCCTGCCAGTTTCGATGCCGTGACCTGCCTGGAAATGCTGGAACATGTTCCCAATCCAGCCAGCGTGGTCAGCGCCTGTGCGCGCCTGGTCAAACCAGGTGGTCAGGTCTTTTTTTCGACCCTGAACCGCAACCCCAAGGCTTACCTGTTCGCCGTCATCGGTGCTGAATACCTGCTCAATCTGCTCCCCAAGGGGACTCACGATTACGCCAAATTCATCAAACCCTCTGAACTGGCGCGCTGGGCAAAACACGCCGGGCTAGAGCCCGATGAACTGATCGGCATGCAATACAACCCGCTATTCAAGGAATATTCACTGGGCAAGGACAGCAGCGTCAATTATTTGATGCGGACCCGGCGGCAAAACTGACAGTCACGGTCGACTGCCCTTTTCCCGGTTTTTCAACGGGGTCACGAGCACGGGCTGCGTCAGGACAGGTGCGCCGAGAGCAGTAAATTACGTGGTGTTAATTGGCGTGGGCAAAAGCTGCCCAAATCCACGGCATAGCCGGCATTGCCCAGGTAGACCGCCAAGTCAAGCGCCAGCCAGACTTCGATGGCCCGACGAAAGGCATGACGAACAATCGAATAGCGCATGACGGCATGCCGACGCTGCCAGCCCGCCGCCTCGAACTCGACGCAAACCCGGGCCGATGCCGGCGGCAGGTTTTCGCGGCAGGTCATCGCCTGCATGAATTCAGCAAACGAAGCGCGTAGCCAGCGATCCGGCACTGATTTGAAATTGCGGTAATCACCATCGCCCGATTGCCGCCGATAGGCATCGAAACCCAGCTTCCAGGCCAGCGCCTGATCACGCAAGCGGGTTTCGCGGCCATTCGCAGTCACCGTTTCAGTCACCGCCAATCGCGTATCGTCGCGCGTCAGGGTAAGCTCCAGCGGGCCGCTGAGCGGCTGGTAATTAGTCTCAACCCCACGGTGATAACAACAGGGAGCCAGATCTAGGGCAGCCACCCCGCGCGCCACCCCCTGGCGAACCAGATGACGATGCAATTCACCGCAGGCATGCAGTGCCACCACCTGCTGACCGAACTGCGGCCAACCCTCAACCCGCAGCGCATCGGCGTGAATGAACTGCTGATCGACCACCGCCCGCCGGGCCAAGACCGCCCCAGCGGCGCACAGCCCGGCATCGACATCAAGACTATGTACCGGCACCTGCCAGTCCAATGCCAGCAAGCGACCGAGATGGCCTTTGCCGCCACACCAATCGAGCACTGGATAGGCACCACCGCGCGCCACTGCGGCAAAAGCTTCGATCTGCTCACGTTTACGGCCGGGAATTTCCCAATCCCAAAAACTGCGCCGCCGGGCCAGCGGTTGGCTTGCCCGTTGTGGCAAACGGGCCATGCAAGCGATATCGGCCAGTGACGGCAGGAAGTCGCTCAGCAAACCGAGTGCCGCTTCGCTGTTGTCGTTAAACCAACTCGATTCGTCCTCAGACAAGCTGAGCAGATGCCGGTCCAACGCCGGCCAGCGTTTGCACCAGGCCGGCTGCAGTTCACGGAAGGGCTGTGGATGCCACAATTCACGAACAGCCAGCAAGCCTTGATCGAGTTGCTGCTGACGCGCCGGCCAATTCACCGCAATCCCCGCCGCCGCTCGCGTCGACGGTAGGCGATCAGCGCCGGCCACAAGGCCACCAGCACCAGTAGAAGGCCCGCCACTAGCGGCCAGATCACCGGCTGATTCCAGGTTTTTCGTGCAATTTCGCGGTCGACCGCGTCAATACGCTGATATTTGAGCGTGTTGTTCCCGACATCATTGGGCTTGCGGTTTTTCAACCAGCGATGTCCGAGGGTGTAACTCTTGGGATGCAGGCCGAACACCCAGGGGGCATCCTGCTGCAAACGGTGATTCATTTGCCGGATGATGCCCAGGCGCTCCGGTGTGTTTTCCATGTACTTCATGCGAGCGAACAGGCGATCGAATTCTGTACGGGCATAATTTGAGGCATTTTCACCGCCGCGCCCTACTTTGCTTTCCTTGCCATCCAGCAAGAAAAAGAAATTCTCCGGGTCAGGATAATCGGCATTCCAGCCCAGGTAGTACAACTGCACAGCCCCCTTGCGAATTTTGTCCTGAAAACGATTGAAATCGGTCGAGCGCACCACCAGTTGAATGTCGATCTTGGCAAACTGACGGGTCAGCCAGTCCAGGCGTGATTTTTCGCCCATACCGCCGCTGGTCGTATCGAGATTGAGAACCAGCGGTTCGCCGGTCTTTTCATCACGCCCATTCGGGTAGCCCGCTTCAAGCATTAATTGCCTGGCCACCGTCACCGGCTTGCGACGTGGCTTGCCATCCACCCAGTCGTAGACTGTGTGATTGAGGCCCGCCTCGCCACTTTCGTGACCAAAGATTCCCGGTGGCAAAGGCCCTTGCGCCGCAATACCTCGCCCATTTTGGAAAATCGAGATGAACTCTTCCTGATCAACGGCAATGGAAATGGCCTGTCGCAACTTGGTCGACCGCGGATCCAGCCCCCCCACCACGGGATCGAGCAAATTGAAACCCATGTAAAAAGTCGAGGTCTTGACCGAGGTCAGCAAGCGAATGCCTTTGTCACGCATCTCATCGGTCAGTCCGACATCGCCGCCCACATTGACGCGAACCGCTTGATCGAAGCTATCTGAAGAAATTCCCGAGGCATCGTAATAGCCCTGCAAAAACTTGTTCCAGTAGGGAATCGCTTCTTTTTCTCGGGAAAAAATGGCCCGATCGAGCAAGGGCAACGGCTTGCCACAATCGTCCAACAAGCCGGCTGCCTCATCCTCCACCTCCCCCATACAGGGATAGGTTTCGCCGTAAAAATGGGGGTTGCGCGTCAACACCATGCGACGATTGGGATCGTTCTCGGTCAACATGAACGGCCCTGTCCCGACCGGCCACCAGTCGAGCGTCAGATTCTTTTCCGCCATGCCCGGCTGGGCATAAAAACGATCAACTTCACGCGGTACCGGCGCAAAAAAAGGCATGGCCAGCCAATACAGAAACTGAGGGTACTTGCCCTTGATGCGGATACGCCAGGTCAGCCCATCCACCTTCTGGACACCGGTGAGTGCATAGGCATCAAGATCCAGCCAAGCGGATGCGGGCATGCCGCGTGCCGACTGACTCAAGGTGTCACCCAGCCCCCCCAGACCCACAATCTTGTCGGCCATCATGCCAAAAATGGGGGAATGCAGACGCGGATGCGCCAGTCGCTTGATCTGGTAAATGTAGTCGTCGGCCCGCAATTCGCGGCTGCCATGCTCTGGAAAATCGGCGAGCGTTTGGCGGCTGGCAGCAACATTTTCTCCCAAATATCGCGGTCGACCGTGTTCGTCGACCGCAAAAGCCGGGTGCGGCTGAAAACGTATCCCCGGGCGCAGCTTGAGTTCGTAGACGCTTTCGGCAATCTGCTCGGCCGGCGCCGTCGCGGGCAAGGCACGGCCCTGAGCGTCGTAATAACGCAGTTCCGGCATCGACTGCAGGGTTGCCGGAATCAGTTCATAGGGTCGCTTCAGGTAGTGATACTGCAGGGGCGGCTCGTAAATCTGTGCCGTGAACGTGATTTCGTCCTCGGTATATGACTGGGCCGGATCAAGATGCTTGGGCCGGTCGGTGAAAGCCGTGTAGAGGATATTCTGACCACTATTGTGGGGCGGATAAGGATCATTCCAGGCCTCGCCACAGGCGGCCAGCAGCAGGATGAAAAAGAGGCTGATACAGAGCTTTTGCATGCCACGAAGTTTAACAAGATCTCTTGACCCACCGCCTGTGGATTGACCACAATGGGCTCGTCAGCAGCCACTTCAGCAGAGTCAACATGATCGATCAGCAATGTCCCGACTTTTCCCTCCCCACCACCAGCGGCCAGACATTCACGCTCAGCGAGCAGGCCGGCAAACTGGTGGTGATTTATTTTTACCCCAAGGACAGCACGCCGGGTTGTACCACCGAAGGTCAAAATTTCCGTGACCTGTTTGCGCAGTTTCTTGCGGTCGACGCGGTGATTCTCGGCATTTCCCGCGACAGCCTCAAGGCACACGAAAACTTCAAGGCCAAACAGGCCTTTCCGTTCGAACTGGGGTCGGATGCCGACGAAACAGTTTGCCACCTGTTCGGCGTCATCAAGATGAAAAACATGTACGGCAAGCAGGTGCGCGGCATCGAACGCAGCACCTTCGTCATTGACCGCAACCGCATCCTGCGTCGCGAATGGCGCGGCCTGAAAGTACCTGGCCACGCCCAGCAAGTCCTCGACTTTGTCCAGACGCTCTGATTTCCACCTCCCGACCCAAGGTCTCAGCCCATGCCACGTAAACCTGCCGCTCCAAAAAAGCCCGCCATCACCAAGATTTTCGTGCTCGACACCAATGTCCTGATGCATGACCCGAGTTGCCTGTACCGCTTCGAGGAACATGATATTTTTATCCCGATCATGACCCTGGAGGAGCTGGACAACCACAAGAAGGGCATGACCGAAATTGCCCGTAATGCCCGTCAAGCATCGCGCATGCTCGACGAAATGCTGGTCGGTGATGATGTTGATATCGACGAAGGCATCGACCTGAACGGCCCCTCCAGCAAACTGGCCAGCGGCCGTCTGTTCCTGCAGACCGAAGCCATCAGCGCCGAATTGCCACAAGGCCTGCCAACCTCCAAGGTCGACAACCAGATCCTGTCGGTGGTCATCCATCTGCAGAAAAAATTCCCCAAACGGCCGGTCATCCTGGTGTCAAAAGACATCAACATGCGCATCAAGTCGCGCGCACTCAACCTGCTGGCAGAAGACTATTTCAACGACAAGGTGCTCGAAGACAGCGATCTGCTGTACACCGGTACCCGCGCCCTGCCTGAAAATTTCTGGGACAAGCACGCCAAGGGCATGGAGTCCTGGAAAAAGGAAAGCAAGACCTACTACAAGGTCAGCGGCCCCCTTTGCCCGGACATGTTGATCAACGAGTTTGTCTGGCTGGAAAAAGATGGTTTTTCAGCCATCGTCAAAGAAGCCGTCGGCAAGACCGCGACACTAGAGACGCTGATCGACTACACCCATCCGAAAAATGCCGTCTGGGGTATCACTGCCCGTAATCGGGAACAGAATTTCGCCCTCAATCTGCTAATGAATCCGGACATCGATTTCGTCACCCTGCTCGGCCAGGCTGGCACCGGCAAGACCTTGCTCACCCTGGCCGCCGGCTTGAACCAAGTCCTGGAAAGCAAACAATTTGCTGAAATCATCATGACCCGGGTCACCGTCCCGGTCGGTGAGGACATCGGTTTTTTGCCCGGGACCGAGGAGGAAAAAATGGCGCCTTGGATGGGTGCCCTGGAGGACAACCTCGAGGTACTGACCCATACCGACGAGGCCGGTGGAGCCTATAGCGGCGACTGGGGCAAGGCAGCGACGCATGACATCATCCGCTCACGCATCAAGGTTAAATCGCTGAACTTCATGCGTGGCCGCACTTTCATGAAAAAATACCTGATCATCGACGAAGCGCAGAATCTGACGCCCAAGCAGATGAAAACGCTGATCACTCGAGCCGGGCCTGGCACCAAGGTAGTCTGTCTGGGCAATATTTCACAGATCGACACCCCTTACCTAACCGAAGGCAGTTCTGGCCTGACTTATGTGGTCGACCGCTTCAAGGGTTGGCCACATTCGGGCCACATCACCTTGCAGCGCGGTGAGCGCTCGCGCCTCGCGGACCACGCAGCCGACGTGCTATAGTAGAGGGCATCAACAAGAGGGCCGTGTCATGGACACGGCCCTCTTGTTTCCGTCACGGTCAGCCCGGAGAACCCCCTTGAAACGTCGCGCTTTTCTGACGTCTGCTGCAGCCCTCTCGCTCTTCGTTACCGAAGTCTTTGCCGCCAAAAAAACATCCACTGCCAGTAGCAGTAAAAAAGCCAAGGCCGCGACCAGCAAGAAAAAAACCACAACCCGCAACAAAAAGCCAGCGGTCAGCGCCGCACCAGCCAGCCAAGTCCGCTCAGCCGACATGCCCGTCACCGAGCGACCACCCGAAGGCACCTCAGCGTCGCGCCTGCCACCGGTCAAACCCCCAGAGTTACCCAATGAGTGGCGCACCTACGAGGTCGTCACCCGCCTGGCCATTCCAGCCAGCGACCAGCCGCGACGCCTATGGACACCACTGCCATTCAGCCAGGACACGCTCTATCAGCGCACCCTGGGTCATCGCTGGGAAGGCAATAGCCAACGTGCTGGCATGCACCGTCTGCCCGATGCCGAACTGGAAGTTTTTCAGGCCGAATGGGTGGCAGGAATGGCTGCTGAACTCACCCTGACGACCTACATCACCACCGCTGACCGGCATTTTGACGTCACCAAACGCACCGTTGCCCCGGAACGTGAAGATATCCTGCGCCGCAACCTGCAATCGTCGCAACTCATTCCCAATGATGGACTGGCCCATCAGCTCGGCCAGCGTATTGTCGGCCGAGTGAAAGATCCGGTCGCCCAAGCCAAGGAGGTTTACGACTGGGTGACTGAAACCGCAATTTATGACCCCAGCCTGCCCGGTTGCGGCACTGGCGATGTTCATCACCAATTAATTACTGGCCAATACGGCGGCAAATCGGCCGACATCAACGGTCTGTTCGTCGCCATCTGCCGGGCCATCGGCATTCCGGCCCGCTGTGTCTATGGCCTGCGAGTCGGGCCATCGCGCCTGTTCCGCAGCCTGGGGCTGAGCAGCGATGATGCGACAAGCGCACAACATGTCCGCGCCGAGTTCTACATACCTGGCTACGGCTGGATTCCGGTCGACCCCAGCGACGTACGGCGCGCCATCGGACGAGAAGGACTGTCGGACCAGGACAGCCGTCTCAACGCCTTGAAGCGTGTTTTGTTTGGCGTCTGGGAAATGAACTGGATTGCTTTCAATGTCGGTAGCGATATCAGCCTGCCGGAGCAGAACAAGCGCCAGCCTTTTTTCCTCTTTCCGCAATTCGATGGCCAGCCGACGATCAGCAACGGCACGCCCCCGTATCGAATTACTGCCCGCCCGGTCCTGGGTTAAGTCAGCGGCAGTCGGCCCGGCTTAGTTTTCTGAATTGACAAAGCCGCCGCTGGCCAGATTTTCAAAGCGCGTGTACTCCCCGATGAAGGCCATGCGTACCGTACCGGTCGGGCCGTTACGCTGCTTGCCGATAATGACCTCGGCAATGCCCTTGTCGGGCGTATCCGGCTTGTAATACTCCTCACGGTACATCATCAAGATCACGTCAGCATCCTGCTCGATGGCGCCTGATTCACGCAAGTCGGACATCATCGGCCGCTTGTCGGTCCGCTCCTCAACCTTACGCGAAAGTTGCGACAAGGCGACGATGGGGACTTGCAATTCCTTGGCCAGCGATTTGATCGAACGCGAGATTTCGGACACTTCGGTCGCCCGGTTTTCGCCTTGACGGTTACCACTCATCAACTGAATGTAGTCGATGACCAGCAAACCGAGCTTGCCCCCATATTGCCGCGCCAAGCGACGTGCCCGGGCACGCAGATTAGCTGGACTCAAACCGCCAGTTTCATCAATATAAATCGGGGCTTCGTGGAGTTTTCCCAAGGCAAACGACAAGCGTGACCATTCGTCATCGGACATCCGGCCAGTCCGCAGACTTTGTGAATTCAGACGACCGATCGAGGCCAGCATCCGCATCGCCAATTGCGCGCCGCCCATTTCCATTGAAAAGACACCGACCGGCAAACCCGTGTCGACCGCAACATTCTCGGCAATATTGAGAGCAAAAGCCGTCTTACCCATCGACGGTCGACCGGCCACAATGATCAAATCACCCGGCTGGAAACCGGATGTTTTCTGGTCGAGATCGACAAAACCCGTCGGCACCCCGGTGATATCAGACGGATTATCCCGGTCATGCAATTCCTGGATACGCTCGACTACCTGGGTCAACAAGGGATTGATATGAATGAAACCTTCGGCATGTCCAGCCCCTGCCTCGGCAATCTTGAAGATTTTCGACTCGGCCTCATCCAGCAAGCTGGCGGCATCACGACCCAGCGGATTCAGTGCATCTGAGGCGATCTCATCTGCCGTTGCCACCAGTTGGCGCAAGACTGCCCGCTCGCGGACAATTTCCGCATAGCGTCGAATATTGGCCGCGGATGGCGTATTAGCCGCCAGCTCACCCAAGTAGGCCAGACCACCGGTCTGTTCCCCCTCCCCGGCAGCATCCAGCGCTTCGGCAACAGTCACGACATCGGCAGGTTTTGCTTTGTCGAGCAGGTTGCGGATCTGGCGAAAAATGCGTCGGTGCTCATCACGATAAAAATCGGTTTCGGCAACCTGATCACCAATTCGGTCCCAGGCCTGGTTGTCGAGCAACAAACCGCCCAAGACGGACTGTTCAGCCTCTATCGAATGCGGCGGAACCCGCAACTGATCGAGACTGGGATCGAAGGATTTTGACTTTTGCGGACGCGTATTCATGGAGCGGGAGTTTAAATTAAAAAGGCCTCGCAAATTGCGAGGCCCTCTGGGTTAGCGCGTTGTCCGCTTATTCAGCGACCACATTCACCGTGATATTGGCCAGCACATCGGTGTGCAGGGCGACATCCAGCTGGAATTCGCCAATCGCCTTGAGCAAGCCGTCCGGCATACGGATGGAGGACTTGTCCACATCAAAGCCAACAGCCTTCAGTGCATCGGCAATGTCGACATTGCCGACCGAACCGAACAGACGACCGTCCATACCGGCCTTGCGAGCGACGGTGACGGCCACGCCGTTCATCTTTTCGGCAACGCCCTGAGCGGCAGCCAGCTTTTCAGCAGCCAGTTGTTCCAGTTCGGCACGACGCGCTTCGAATTCAGCCATGGCAGCCGGCGTTGCACGCTTGGCCATTTTTTGCGGAATCAGGAAGTTACGGGCATAGCCGTCCTTGACCTTGACCACATCACCGAGGTTACCGAGGTTAACCACCTTTTCGAGCAGAATAATTTGCATGTTTCGTCTCCTCGGAAATTATTGATGGTTGTCGGTGTAAGGCAGCAGAGCCATGAAGCGGGCACGCTTGATGGCGGTGCCCAACTGGCGCTGATAGCCGGCCTTGGTGCCGGTCAGACGAGCCGGCATGATCTTGGCGTTTTCCTGGATGTATTCCTTGAGGACATCTACATCCTTGTAATCGATTTGTTCAATCTTTTCTGCCGTGAAGCGGCAGAATTTGCGGCGCTTGAACAGATTGCTGCCGCGACGCTTTTTCTTGTCGTCAGTCTTCTTTTTGAAGAATCGAGCCATTTTCGTTTCCTTCCAGATATTCGATCGTATTGATGTGAATCACGGGACTTTTGCTGCGTTGGCTGCGGGCGGCGAGAAAGCCGCTGACCTGAATGAATGTACCGACGCCAGCTGCTTCAAGCCAGCGGGCCGCATCACCCAGTGCCACTACCGCAACTTCGACTTCAACCTGTCGCACACTGCCATTTTCGGTTAGTGCAGAACGATGCTGTAGCCTTGCTTCGCTGACCGGGATGCCTGCCGGGGTATAGCGCAACATTTTGCGCTCGACGAGGCAACCAGAAAGCGAAATGCAGTTCAGTCGTCAGTCTCCGTGAAACAAGAATCAGGCAGCCTGTTCGGCCGTCTCGGTTTCGCCGCCGCCCAGCAGGGACTTGGACTTCTCTTCCTTCATCATCGGGGAAGGAGCAGTCACGGCAGACTTCATCTTGACGGTCAGGTGGCGCAGGACGGCATCGTTGAACTTGAAGGAATGTTCGAGTTCATTGAGCGTTTCACCGTCGCACTCGATATTCATCAGCACGTAGTGAGCCTTGTGAATCTTCTGGATCGGGTAGGCCAGCTGGCGGCGGCCCCAGTCTTCCAGACGATGGATCGAGCCACCCTTGGTGGTCACGATGGAACGGTAGCGCTCGACCATGCCGGGCACTTGTTCGCTTTGGTCCGGATGGACGATAAAGCAGATTTCGTAATGGCGCATGCATACTCCTTTTGGGATAAACCCTCCGTCATGCGTTCGCGGTAGGGCAAGGTGGAAAAGCCGACGATTATAACCTGAATCGCCGGCCGGTGGTGAAACTTCGGGACATGATCAGAAACTCTCGTCGGCCATTGCCTCGACCGCCGAAGCACCGGCAATCACCGACTCGGCCAGACCCCTCGCCTGGGTCAGGAAATGGTCAGCATAAAAACGGGCGGTGGTCAACTTGGCCGGCCAGAACGGATCCTGATCGCCCGCTGCCATCTTGTCGTGGGCAATGGCTGCCGACTTGCCAAGCAGCCAACCACCCGCCACGATGCCGAACAGATGCAAAAAAGGAACCGAGCCAGCATGCACGGCCTTGGTCTGCGCCGAAAAGTGATCGACGATCCAGGAAACTGCCACATCCAGGGCGTCGACCGCGAGCAACTGGCGCTGACCGAGCGCCGCCAAGTCACCCTCTAAAGCGGCGGCGGCATCCCGCATGTCGGCAATCAGCGCTTTGATGGTCAGCCCTTGTTCACGGGCAATCTTGCGACCAATCAGGTCATTGGCCTGAATGGCGGTCGTTCCTTCGTAGATGGTCGTAATCCGGGCATCGCGCAGATGCTGTGCAGCACCAGTTTCTTCGATATAGCCCATGCCGCCATGGACCTGCACCCCCAGCGAGGCAATATCGATGGCACTTTCGGTACTCCAACCCTTGACGACCGGAATCATCAAATCCACAAAAGCCTGCGCCTTGCTCCGGGCGTTCTCATCCGGATTGCAATGGGCGTTATCCTGCGCAGCCGCCGTTACGTAGGCGATGGCCCGCATGGCCTCGGTCCGCGAGCGCATCGATAACAACATGCGGCGCACATCCGGATGTTTGAGGATTGGCACCTTCGGCCCGCCACGGACACCGACCTCCGTCCCCTGAACACGGTCGCGGGCATAGGCCACCGCCCGCTGATAGGCGCGCTCGGCATCACCCAGCCCCTCCAGTCCGACATTGAAACGGGCCGCATTCATCATAATGAACATGTACTCAAGGCCACGATTTTCTTCGCCAACCAGCGTACCGATCGCCCCACCATGGTCACCAAAGGCCAGCACCGCTGTCGGACTACCATGAATGCCCAGCTTGTGTTCAATCGACACACAATAAACGTCGTTACGCTCGCCCGGCGTGCCATCGGCCTGCAACAAGAACTTCGGCACCACAAACAGGGAAATCCCCTTGACTCCCGCCGGGGCATTGGGCGTACGGGCCAACACCAGATGGACAATATTGTCCGTCATGTCGTGTTCACCGTAAGTAATGAATATTTTCTGACCGAACAACTTGTAGCTGCCGTCACCGACAGGCTCAGCGCGGCTACGCACGGCCGCCAGATCGGAACCGGCTGACGGTTCGGTCAGGTTCATCGTCCCCGTCCACTCGCCAGATACCAGCTTGGGCAGATAAGCGGCCTGCTGTTCAGCGGTGCCCGCAATCATCAAGGCTTCGATCGCACCCTGAGTCAACATCGGGCAGAGCGAAAAAGCATGATTGGCCGATTTCCACATTTCGCTGACCGCGGTCGATAACAATTTCGGCAAGCCCTGCCCACCAAATTCGGGATCACCCCCCAGACCATTCCAGCCATTATCGACAAATTGCCGATATGCGTCCTTGAAGCCCGGCGCCGTCGTTACCTGACGGTCAGCCCAGCGGGCGCCCTCGCGGTCACCCACCCGGTTGAGCGGCGACAAGACTTCATGGGCAAATTTCCCTGCCTCGTCGAGCACAGCGTCGACCAGATCCTCGCTGGCTTCTTCGCAGCCGGGCAAGGACGCCACCTGGGCCAGGCCCGCCAATTCCTTCATGACAAAGCGCATTTCCTTCAGGGGCGCCAGATATTCGCTCATACCTTTTCCTCCTCCTCGCTACCCAGCCGATTGGCTGTTTCTTTGAGTTCGACCAAAAACAGAATTTCTTCAACCACCGGCAAGGTAAATCCAGCCCGCTGCCCGCCCCGGTTGTCACGCAACAATTCGTAGAGATAGCCCACCACGTCGTCATGCGGCCACATCTCGACAACGACATTCATAATGCGTGGCATTTCTTCAAGCGATTGTGGCAGAGCAATACGACCAAACGTGCCACTTTCCGCCTCCGGCGCCAGTGGCAACGACAAATCTGGCGTGGTCGGCGGCGCATCGTCCCAAGCCTGAATGGCGACATTGAAATGCTGGTTCAAATTGCGCGCCACCGCCTCAAACTCTTCCCGCATCCCTGCCATCCGATAAACGTCCATCAGGCGAATCCAAGGCTGCAAGGCTTCCTGCGGATTATTGTCGATGTACTCCTGCAAGGCCTGCGCCGCCCCCTTGACCCGCCCGAACGAAAGCATGATGTCAGCCAATTCCATCACCGGATTGGCCTCGGGACGGTCAGGCAGGACGTTGTCAGGCGCCTGAAACTCGATAGCCACCGCGGGCGATTCAGACAGCGTCCCAACAGGCGACAGCAAGTCCGAGGACAACTCCCCGCCATCCAGTGGGAAATCGACCTCAAGCGACACATTGTGTTCTGCTGCCTCAAAATGCAGATCCAGAGCGCCGGTTGACAAATCTTGCGACAGGTCTTGATCAGATTTGGCGCGTGCAGCAGAAACAGGCGTGGATGGGACGTTGACCGCAACATCCGGCTCATCGTCAAAATGCACTTCAGTCATCCACCCGGCATGGCGACGACGCCAGAACAACCAGCCAAGGACGCCCAGCAGCGCCCCTGCCAAGCCGCCATACAACCCCCACTCACCCAGCATTGGGGCCGATTCAAGTTCGACCCGTGGCCCAGCCTTGGTCGGTGACGGCACGGCGGTCACAGGTGTCACCGCAGCCGGTGCAACCGGCGTACCAGCCAAGGTTTGCGTCGCCCGATCGGAGCGCTGCTGCAAGGCCGCCAGCGTGCTTTCCATCTCGCGCAATTTCTCGGCCACGGCGAGTTGGCTGGTCGCCTGCTCGTGCAAGGCCATCAACATCCGGAATTCAAGACGCAGGATTTCGCGTTGCGCTTCTGCCACATCTGGCGCCCCCCCCAGGACCGGGCTTAACTGCCCGGAAAAATGTAGGGGGAGTCCGTCGTCATCGGGCATCGACAGACTCAGGCGGTCCGGCAAGCCCTTGGCTGCCGGAAGCGGGCGCGATTTTTTAGAGCGCGGTGGCGGGGGCTTGGTCGCCATTGACACGGTCGACTCTGTACGCTCTGGCTTGGCCGGCGAAGGTGCGGGTTTGGCCGCCGCGGCAGGCGCCGATTTAACGACAGGCGCCTCGACGACAATCGATGAACGAACCGGTGGCGAAGCCAACACCAGATAACTGCGCGTCACTTCGTGACCACAAACCACCTGGATAGCCAGTTGCATCACCGGCTCATGGACATACTGCGCCGCAGTAATCTCCAGCCAGGCCGGCTTACCCGGACGAACACGAAAACTGCCCTGGCGTAGCCACGGCAAGTCGTCGGCATTGGCCGGCCGAACCAGACGAAAACAGCGCTCATCCGGCAAAGTCTTGTCGTCTCCCAACAATTCGAGCTGCAGCCGCAACGGCTCGCCGAGCACGGCTTGCGTGCGCAACTCACCCAGCCCAAGCGCCAGCGAATGGCCACTTAGAACAAGGCCGAAGGCCATGGGTAATAGTCGAAAAATGGGACCCAACGGTCAACCCTCGGCAAATAAGGAAAACGAGCGGATTGTAGTCTTCATTTGCCCGAGAGATAGCGGGCGTCATCGAAAGATCCCATCCATTGCGGACGGTAGATGACAAACAAGGTGACCAACATGCCCGACAACCAGGCCTCTGAAAACGCCAAGAGCAGGAAGTAGGGGAAATACTCAGCAAACAGGTAATCCCAAGCATAAGCGCCGCTCCATGCCAGAAAAAAGCAGGAGACACCACCGACAGCCAAAATGCTGAGCGCCGACACCAAAAAACCGTTGATGAAGATGAAGATGAAAAAATGTCGTGGCAATAACCGCATGACCCACTGACCCATCCGATCACTGGCGACCACCCCGACACCACCCAGCAACAGCGCATTGAGTGCATAGGCCAGCGGCCCCGCCGCACCATTCAAGGTGATCCCCAAGGTGACCAGCGACAAACCGATGAAAGCCAGGTGTGGCCCAAAAGCCAGCACAAAAAGATTGACGCCCAGCAGATGCATGGCCAGCCCCGGCTTGACACCGGCCTTTAGACTCCAGACCAGCGTCAGCAAGACCACCATACCCAGCCAGACATTCAACTGCTCACTATCACGCAAACGCCGCCAAGGCGCCCGCCACAAACTGCGGGCGAAAAATGGCAACCAGATCAGCCACGCCGCCCAGTACCACGTTTCGCCCAGCAAGGTATCGGTGAGATTCACCCAGACATTTTAGCCGAGCGCATCACATAGTTGCGGCACCGCCTCAAACAAATCGGCCACCAAACCGTAATCAGCCACCTGGAAAATCGGCGCATCCGGGTCCTTGTTGATCGCCACGATCAGCTTGGAATCCTTCATCCCCGCCAGATGCTGAATGGCTCCGGAGATACCAATCGCAAAATAAACCTGCGGCGCAACAATCTTGCCCGTCTGACCCACTTGATAGTCATTCGGCACGAAGCCAGCATCTACAGCCGCCCGCGAGGCTCCCAGCGCAGCCCCCAGTTTGTCGGCCAGCGGTTCGAGTTGCAGGTGATAGTTCTCACCACTTCCCAGACCGCGACCACCGGAAACGATGATCTTGGCAGCCCCCAGTTCCGGACGCGCTGAACGGGTCAATTCGCGACCAAGCAGCGCGGATTGCGCCAGATCAGACGGCACCACTACCGTTGCGATTTCTGCCTGATTTCCGCTGTCGACCGCGTCGAAAGCCGTCGTCCGTACAGTAATGACCTTCACGGCATCGGTACTTTGCACCGTCGCCAGTGCATTGCCAGCATAGATTGGACGGACAAAGGTATCGGGCGCCTCGACAGCGACGATATCGGAAATCTGCGCCACATCGAGCAAGGCCGCCAGGCGCGGCAAAACGTTCTTGCCAAAAGTCGTTGCCGGGGCCAGCACATGGCTATAAGGCGCCACCACCGACTGCAACAAGGCGGTCAGATTTTCAGCAGTCTGCGCCGCCAGGTGTGACGCCTCGGCCAGCAAAACCTGGGCGACACCCTGTAAGCTCGCCGCCTGCTGTGCAGCAGCAGCGCAATCGCTGCCAGCCACCAGCACATGAATATCACCGCCGATGCGACGGGCCGCTGCCACCGTGTTGAGGGTCGCTGCTTTCAGCGATGCATGGTCGTGTTCAGCAATCACCAGTACCGTCATTTAGATCACCTTGGCTTCGTTTTTCAATTTATTGACCAATTCGGCCACATCGGCCACCTTGATGCCCGCCGAACGCTTGGCCGGCTCGGCGACTTTCAGCATTTTCAGGCGGGGCGCCACGTCGACCGCGAGATCAGCCGGTTTGACCGTTTCGAGCGGCTTCTTCTTGGCTTTCATAATGTTGGGCAAGGTCGCATAACGCGGCTCGTTCAAACGCAGGTCAGTACTAACCACGGCCGGCAAGGGCATCTGCAAGGTTTCCAGGCCACCATCAATTTCGCGCGTTACCGTCGCTTGCCCATTGGCCACCAGCACTTTGGAAGCAAAGGTGGCCTGCGGCCAATTAGCCAGCGCGGCCAGCATCTGGCCCGTCTGATTGGCATCATCGTCAATCGCCTGCTTGCCACAAATAACCAGCTGCGGCTGCTCACGATCGCACAGCGCCTTGAGCAGCTTGGCAACTGCCAGCGGCTGCAATTCGACATCGGTCTCAACCAGGATGCCCCGATCCGCGCCGATGGCCATAGCCGTGCGCAGGGTTTCCTGGCAAGCGGTCACGCCGCACGACACAGCGATAACTTCGCTAGCCACGCCGGCTTCCTTCAGACGAACCGCTTCTTCAATTGCGATTTCATCGAAGGGGTTCATGCTCATCTTGACGTTGGCCAGGTCAACACCACTACCATCCGCCTTGACCCGAATCTTGACGTTGTAATCCACTACCCGCTTGACGGGAACCAGAATCTTCACAAGCTTCTCCTTTTATTCGCTCTGTCTTTCTTGTCCTGACGCCGCCTGTTTGACAGACGACCGCGCAGTCCGCACAATGTCCATACTGTGTCGTATGGAAAAGCATACGGTAGCGTATGGAAAACAACTCTGTCAACTCCCCCGCTTTGAGCAATAAACCAAGCCGCCCCAGAAAACCGCTGGTGGCGCGGACCCAACTCGCCCCAGATAGCTGGGTGGACGCAGCCATCGACGTTCTGGCCAAGGAAGGGATTGCTGGCTTGCGGGTCGAAGTCTTGGCCAAACGCTGCGGGGTCACCAAAGGGAGTTTTTACTGGCACTTCAAGGACCGGCGTGCCTTGCTCGACGCCGTTCTTGAGCGCTGGCGGCAAGGGCGCATTCGCGACATCGAGAAAACTACCGCGGTCAGCCCGGGCCAGGAACGCGAACAATTGCACTACGCAATTGAGGTTTATGGCGCCAGTCGCAATCGCAAAGGGATGTCGATCGAACTGGCCATTCGGGACTGGGCGCGCCACGACAACCAAGCTGCAGCCGTCGTCGAAGCCGTGGATATCTATCGCCTGGAATGCACCCGCCGCCTGTTCGTCGCTGCGGGCATGTCGGACGCCGAAGCCAAGAGTCGCAGCCTGCTGCTCTACGCCTGCGTCTTCGGCTTGTCACTGATGCATTACAACACCTTCGACAGCAACCTGCCTGATCTCAAGCAGCGCATCGCCGAACACATCGTAGCCGGCTAAAGCCAGCGATCGACTTATTTGCGCAGGGCCTTGGCGCGCAAAACAAAAGTGCGCCCACCAAGGCGCCAAATAGCACTCTCCTCGCCCAGTGCGGCCGCCGTCCACGGATTATCAGCCAGCCACTCGCTCGGCAATTCGAGCTGAAAACCAGTGTCCTGCGACCTGACCCGCCACAGCGGCAAAGCACGGTCATCCCGTGTCCGATGCAGCAAGACCGCCAGCCGTAAACAGAAAACCAGCCGCCAGACACTGTCGACCGCGGGAATCGGCCCCAGCTTTTCGAGTTTGCCGCGGTGTCCGAGGACCAGCGTGGCCAAGCGTGACTGATCCTTTTTGGAGAAACCCGGCATGTCCGCATAAGTCAGAATATAGGCACCATGCTTGTGATACGCGTTATGCGCCACTGAAATACCGATTTCGTGCAAGCGACAGGCCCAAGAGAGGAACTGCACATCCACTTCACTCGGCGCACCTTCCGTCAGTTGGGCCAGCGCCGACAGGGCCGTCGACTCAACCCGCTCCACTTGATCCGCTTCAACCTGATAACGCCGGCGGAACTGCGCCACCGTCGCATCCCGCAAATCGTGGTGATGAAAACGCCCGAGCAGGTCATAGAGCACCCCGAGACGCAAGGCGCCATCGGCATAAATCATTTTCTCGATGTTAAGCTCTTCAAAAATGGCCGACATGATCGCCACCCCTCCCGGCAAGACCGGCAGACGATCGCCCTTGACGCCAGGCAGGTCAAGCGCCTCAGCCGATCCCGCCTTGACCAGCAAGGTGCACAAGCGTTCCAGTCCAACCCGAGTGATACCGCTCTCCCCCCCAGGATTCAGCTTGTTCAGTTCGAGTACATCGGCAATCGCCCGTGCTGTCCCGGAAGAGCCCACAGCCTCTTTCCAGCCCAACTGCTGATAATCATGGGCGATCAGTTCAATTTCCTTGGCTGCAGCCACTTGCGCATCACGCAGACGCTTGCGATCGATTTTCCGGTCGTGGAAAAAACGCAAGGTATAACTGACACAGCCCATATAGAGGGATTCCATCAACTGTGGCTCATGCCGCTTGCCGATGATGAATTCCGTCGATCCGCCGCCGATATCGATCACCAAACGTTTGTGATTGGCCGTCGGCAACGAGTGGGAAGCACCGAGATAAATCAGCCGAGCCTCTTCGCGACCGGCAATGATTTCGATCGGAAAACCCAAGGCTTCTTCGGCCAGCGGCAGGAAATCAACCGCATTCTTGGCCACCCGCAGAGTATTGGTCGCCACTGCACGCACTGCCCCGGTATCGAGGCCGCGCAGTCGTTCGCCAAATCGGCGCAAGGCGTTGATTGCCCGCAGTTGCCCGGCTTCATCGATTCGTTTGTCCGGTGTCAGGCTGGAAGCCAAGCGTACCGGCTCCTTCATCGAGTCGAGCGGGTATATCTGGTCATCAACGACACGACCGACCTGCAGACGAAAACTGTTTGAGCCGAGGTCGACCGCAGCTACGGTTTCATAAATCATTGCTTGGCATCATCGCTAAGATCAGGCAGCTGGCGATTTTAACACCCCGCCCCCCGGCAAATTCTTACAAAACCGGATCGAGTGTAGGACGTCGCCCTTGCCATCCTCTCAGAGCAGCGGACCAATGGTTCCGTATACGACGACTCATAAAAAACCCGCCAGCTTGCGCGGCGGGTTTCGGTCACAAACAGAAAAACTTAGTTGGCCAGCGCGTTCCGGATCTGTTCCAGCGTGGAGGGATCTTCGATGGTGGTCAGATCGCCCGGATCACGCCCCTCGGCCAGAGCCTGCAGAGAGCGACGGAGCATCTTGCCAGAGCGGGTTTTTGGCAAACCGGTCACAAAATGGACACGGGCTGGCCGGCCAATCGCACCAAGAATGCCGTCGACCGCAGAAAACACCTCTTTTTCCAGCGCCTTGACCAACTCGGGCGTTGCCACCCTGGCGGCATCCTTGACCACGGCAAAAGCCATCGGTACCTGCCCCTTGAGCTTATCCTCAACACCGACCACCGCGACTTCAGCAATCGCCGAGTGGTTCTGGATCGCCTCTTCGATTTCACGCGTCCCCAGGCGATGGCCAGCCACGTTAATCACGTCGTCGGTCCGACCGAGGATGGTGAAGTAACCTTCGTCATCCTTGATCGCCCAGTCGTAGGAGGAATAAACCAGCGGCTCCTTGAACAGCGTGAAGTAGGTGGAGACGAAGCGATCATCCTGGCCCCAGACGGTGGACAGGCAGCCAGGCGGCAGCGGTGGCACGACGGCGGCGATACCCTTTTCATTGGCCTCGCACTCGGAACCGTCTTCACGATAAATCTTGAGGTTGTAGCCGTAGACCGGGAAGGATGGCGAACCGAATTTGATCGGCGTTTTTTCGACGCCGTGCAAAGCCGCCAACATCGGCCAGCCAGTTTCCGTCTGCCAGTAGTTGTCAATAACCGGCCGACCAAGCTCGCTCTGGAACCACTCGTGCGTCGGTTGATCAAGCGGCTCACCCGCCATGAAAATGTGCTTGAGCGTCGACAAGTCGTACTTGTGCATGTACGCCGGGTCCTGCTTCTTCAGAACGCGGGCAGCCGTCGGTGCCGAGAACATGACCGTGACCTTGTACTTTTCGACGATCTGCCACCAGATGCCCGGATCGGGACGCAGCGGCGTGCCTTCGTACATGATCGTCGCCATGCCGGCAATCAGCGGGCCGTAGATGATGTAGGAGTGCCCCACCACCCAGCCGATATCGGAGGTCGAGAAGAAAGTCTCACCTTCACCGCCGCAATAAATGTGCTGCATCGACGAGGCCAGCGCCACCGCATAGCCGCCGGTATCACGCTGGACACCTTTCGGCTTGCCCGTGGTACCCGAGGTATACAGAATGTAGGATGGCTCGGATGACTCCAGCCACTCGCAGGCCACGCGGGCATTCAAGTGCGTTTCGCGCAATGTAGCGTAGTCGACATCACGCCCGTCGACCTTGTTGAATGCCTTGTCCAGACCCCGGTCGATCATCAACACTTTGGCGGGCTTGTTTTCAGCCAGATTGATCGCCTCGTCGAGCAGGTGCTTGTACGGCACCGCCTTGCCACCGCGCATGCCGGCGTCAGAGGAAACAATCAGCACCGGCTTGGCATCGTCGATGCGGGTTGCCAGCGAACCGGAAGCAAAACCACCGAAAACGACCGAGTGAATCGCCCCGATACGGGTTGCCGCCAGCATGGCAAAGGCCGCTTGCGGGATCATCGGCATGTAAATCAACACCCGGTCGCCGCGTTTGACACCGAGACTCTGGTAAATCGCAGCCATGCGCTCGACTTCAGCCTGCAACTCGGCGAAGCTGTAAATCTTCTCCTCGTTGGTTTCGGTCGACACGAAAATCAGCGCCGCATCATCTGGCCGCTTGGCGGCGTGACGGTCAACCGCGTTGTGGCACAGATTTGTCTTGCCGCCGACAAACCACTTGGCAAACGGCGGCCGCGAAAAATCGCAAACCTGGGTGAACGGTGCTTGCCAGTCAACGAGTTGGGCCTGTTCGGTCCAGAACGCGTCCGGTTGCTCGATCGAATACTGGTGAAACTCCTTGTAAGTCGCCATAAGACTCCCTCTAGCTAATAGTGTTCCTGCACTTCCTACAAAAGAACGGACTAATTATTTATTTGCTGTTCCGTTCGCCAAAATCGTTTTCCAGGCATGCCGACGGCAAAGCCAGGTTGAGTTCCTGATCAAGTAGCGCCAACAAAGGCAGCAACTGACCAAGCAAAGCCTGAGCATGCGGCCGCACTGCAGCCTCCTGCCCTGCCACCAACAAAGCCAGCGCCTGCTCCGGACGCAAGGCCCGCGCCACAGCCTCAACACCGGCCGTATTGACCCGATTACCCCCAGCCTGCATGGCCTGTTGCATGCGCTGCTCAGCCAATTGCAACAAAGCCCCCGCCGACGTAACGTGGTCATTGGCAACGCTGGCTAGACCAATACTGACCGTCAGCGCAACGGCCTGTCCCTGGTGGCTCAGGCGTGCCGTTTCCACAGCCTGCCGCACCCGCTCAGCAAAACGCGCCCCCAGGCCAGCGGCGGTCCCCGAAGAGACAATGGCGTACTGGCCAGCCGTAAATTGCCCCAGGCTGTCTTCGTGCCGCATCCGACCAGCCAGCATGCGGGCAAAACGTTGCGTCACCGCATCGGCCGCCCCCTGGCCGAGACGCTCAACCAAACTGGAAAAATGGTCAAAACCGATCAGCAATACGCTCAATTCACCGCCATGGCGTGCCGCATGTGACAAGGCTTGTGCCGCCTGTAATTCCAGATAGCGCCGGCTGTAAAGACCGGTTTCCGGGTCTTGCACCCGTTCCTGCTGGGCCTGCGCCAAGCCGTCGCGCGCCGACACCAGGGCTAGCATGCGTCCCAGGCGCACCCGAACCTCGGCCGCACCGGCCGACTTGCTGATGAAATCTGCATCACCCCGCGTCAGCAAGCGGGCTCGTTCGTCGTCGCTTTCTTCGCCAGAAATCATCAGGAAGGGCATTTGTTGCAAACGCCGCAACTTGGAGGCACGCAAGCGCTCCAACAAGGCATCACCATTCATTTTCGGCATCTGCAGGTCGGAAATCACCGCCTGCAAAGCGGGGTCAAGCACCAGCGCCTGCCAGGCCGCCTCGCCGTCACTGGCTTCGCGAATTTCGTATTGCCCCTGCAAATGCTGAACCAGTGACGCCCGCACCACGCGGGAATCATCAACGATCAAAATGCGCGGCAAAACGGGCATGTCAGCCTCCGGCCAGGCGCACGACGACACGCCCCTTGGCACGACCCGCAATGAACTCATCGAAAGTCGCCGACAAATCGTCAAACTCGATACAACGCCCCATCTCAGCCAGATGGGGTGGCTTGAGATCGGTTGCCAGACGCTGCCAGACCCCCATCCGGTACGGCTCGCGGATATAGCCGGAATCAATGCCGAGCAGCGAGACACCCCGCAGGATGAAAGGCGCCACCGAGGTGTGCAAAGTCATGCTTGCCGCCAGGCCAATGCTGGCAATGGTGCCGCCCTGCTCCATCGTGCTGGCAATCCAGGCCAGAATGTCGCCACCCAGGTTGTCGACCGCGCCAGCCCAGCGGGCCCGGTCAAGCGGCCGGATTTTGCTCAAATCAAGGCTTTGCCGCAGCAGCACTTCTGCCGCGCCCAAGTGACGGAGAAACTCAACCTCACTCTCCTTGCCGGTCAAAGCGACCACGTGGTAACCCCGCTGAGCCAGCATGTCGATGGCCAGCGAGCCAACGCCCCCCGTCGCCCCAGTGACGATCACCGCCCCCTTATCAGGGCTGAGACGATTTTCTTCCATCCGGACAATGCCGAGCGCCGCCGTAAATCCGGCCGTGCCGAGCACCATCGCGTCGTACAGGGACAGGCCAGCCGGCAGTGGTACGACCCAGTCAGCCGGCACGCGAGCATAGTCGGCATAACCGCCATGGTGCGCCACGCCAATATCGAAACTGGTGGCAATGACCTGATCACCGGGCTGAAAACGCGGATCACTGCTTTCCTGCACCACGCCGGACAAGTCAATGCCGCCAACGCAAGGAAAACGGCGAATGATCCTGCCTTTCCCTGTCGCTGCCAGCGCGTCCTTGTAATTGATGCTCGAATAAGCCACCCGGATCAGCACCTCACCCGGATCCAGCGCATCGACCGTCATATCGACGGTCCGATGACTGACCTGGCCGTCTGTTTCCTCAATCAACAATGCCTTGAAGCAATTCATTTCAAATCGGTTCCCTGCGGGTCAGATTTCAAATTGTATTCATAATTACGGATTATGAACATAGGCCCGTCTGGATCATTCCGCAAGGCGAACACGCTTTACAGAAAGTTGAAATTGCAATAAATTCCAGCGCTATGCTTTTAGACGCTAAATCATTTTTGCTGGCTTTCGGCTTGTTGACCGCGAGCTTCAGCCCGCTGACCCAAGCCACCGAGTTGTTCGGCCGGGCCGACGAACGCCAGCCGCTGTCTTTTATCGAGCGTTACACCAATGCCGCCCAGGATGTCATCCTCGAAGGTCTGAAACTGGTCGGCGTGCGCTACAAGATGGGAGGCGTTGACGCTGACCGGGGCCTCGATTGCAGCGGTTTCGTACAAGTCGTTTTTAAGGACAGCATTGGCGCCTTACTGCCTCGCACCGCACGCGAAATGAGTCAGGTCGGCGAACAGATCGATCCCAGCCAGTTGAAACCCGGTGACCTCGTCTTCTTCAATACCATGCGCCGCACGTTCTCGCATGTCGGCATCTATTTGGGTGACAACCACTTCCTGCACGCCCCGCGCGCCGGCGCCGAAGTTCGCGTCGAAAACATGGCCAACAGTTATTGGACCAGCCGGTTCAATGGTGCCCGGCGCATCATCGACAACAACTAAGCCCCCGAACGTTCAGAACAATGCAGCCTGCGGGCTGCATTTTTTGCGCCACAAATCAAGAACGTTTCTCATTTACAAGGCAAATTTTAATCGCTAGACTAGAACCATTCTCAATAACACTGCGATGGAGCTTGCGATGAATTTGAAACCCGCTCTTCTCGGCCTGGCATTGCTGGCCGCTTCTCCGGCCTTTTCTGTCGAAGAGAAGGTACTGAATCTTTACTCGGCCCGCCATTACCAGACGGACGAACAGCTTTACAGCGATTTCACACGGCAGACGGGTATTGTGATCAATCGCATTGAAGGCAAGGAAGATGAATTGCTGGAGCGGATCAAGAACGAAGGCAGCAACAGCCCGGCCGACGTCTTTCTCACGGTCGACGCCGCTCGACTGGCCAAAGCGCACGAACTGGGAATTTTTGCGCCATGGAAATCAGCCCTGCTCGAAAAACGCATTCCCGCCCATCTGCGCAGCGAAGATTGGGTAGCCTTCTCGACGCGCGCCCGAGTGATCGTTTATAACAAGACTAGCATTGATGCCAGCTCACTAAAAAACTACGCTGATCTGGCTGCCCCGCAATTCAAGGGCAGACTCTGCTCACGCTCAGGATCCCACCCTTACAACCTCTCCCTGATGGCCTCGGTCATCGCTCATCAGGGCGAAGCCGCCGCTGAAACACTGGCCAAAGGGATGGTGGCCAACTTTGCCCGCAGCCCCAAGGGGGGCGATACCGACCAGATTCGCGCCGTAGCCGCGGGCGAGTGCGGGGTGGCTATTTCCAACACCTATTATCTCGCCCGCCTGCTGCGTTCCGATAAACCTGCCGACCAGAAAGCCATGGCCAATATTGGCATCGTCTGGCCCAACCAGAGCAGTACGGGCACACACATCAACATCTCCGGCGGCGGCATTTTGAAAACAGCACCGCACAAGAACAATGCACAACTGTTCCTGGACTACCTAGCATCCGACCAGGCACAGCGTTATTTTGCTGATGGCAATAACGAATGGCCCGCGGTCGACTCGGTACAGGTCGACAACCCGGCACTCAGCGCCATGGGCAAATTCAAAGCCGATCAATTACCGGTCAAGCAGCTCGCCATGTACCAGACCAAAGCACAGATGATTTTTGACCGCGCCGGCTTCAAATAACCCACACCTCGCCAAGTGCCCTGCTGCAGGGCTAAAATCCGGGCACTTGGCGAGGATCCATACATGTCCAGAACACCCCGAAGCAGTCCCCTTATCGCGGCCATCCGCGAGCATGACGAGTCACAGGTCCGCCAGTGTCTGGCGGCTGGTGCCGACATCGAAGAAGCCGATGTTCACGGCTTCAAGGGGCTGCCATTACGCACCGCCTGCTTTGCCGGTGAGCAGGCGATCGTCAAGGCCTTGCTTGAACATGGTGCCAACCTCAACGCTCAAGCCAGCGACGGCCCGGCGGCGCCGCTACGTGCCGCCATCCGTGCCGGCCACACAGGCATCATCCGCTTGCTGATCGAACGTGGCATTGATGTGCCGCTCGGCCTCTCCCTGCCACTGGGCATTGATCTGCCGCCGGACCAGATGCTGCCACCCGACGACGCTTTCGTGCCGACGGTCAATGTCCGCAACACGTCCGAGAAGTCCAGCCAATCCGACGACAATGCGCTGGACTTCGCCCCCAATTTCGCGCCGGCAACGATAGAAGAAGTCGACATCCTGGCCTGCCGTGGCGTCGATACCAATATCCTGACCATCGAATTCGAGCGCTCGTCTGCCCCTGTTGCCGCGGATAGCGAGCCGCGCGCAAAAGACAACAAGTCAAACCGGTAAAAAGCCGTCTGGCTCAGCCACGGCGGGCGGCGGAAATCTGCCGCGACAGCGCAATCAAAGGCAGCAAGCCAACAGCCACAATCGCCAGCGAAGCGGTCGAAGCTTCGGCCAGGCGCTCATCGGAGGCTAGCGTATAGGCCTGAGTCGCCAGGGTGTCAAAATTGAACGGACGCATGACCAGCGTGGCCGGTAATTCCTTCATCACATCAACGAAAACCAGCAAGCCAGCGGTCAGCAAACTACCCCGCAAAATCGGTACGTGGACCCGGCGCAGGGTTTCACCCTGCCCCAGCCCCAGACTGCGCGCCGCATCATCCATGCTTGGCGTAATTTTGGCTAGGCTGGATTCAACCGTGTGCAAGGCCACGGCCAGAAAGCGCACCAGATAGGCATACACCAGGGCAGCGATACCGCCGGTCAGCAGCAGACCCGGATTCTCGCCAAACCACACGGTCCACTGCCCAGCCAACCAATTATCGAGCCGGGTGACCGGTATCAGGACACCCACTGCGATCACCGCCCCCGGCACCGCATAGCCCAGACCAACCAGCCGATTGAGCGCAGGCGCCAAGGCACCGCGCGACAAGCGGGCACCGTACGCCAGCAGGACCGCCAGCAGGACCGCCAGAAGCGCCGTGGCCCCAGCCAGCACAAAACTGTTACGGGACAAAATCAGAAAGCGACTACCAAACTGAGCGTCGCCATCGGCCAGGGCCATGCGCACCAGCAGAAACGCTGGCAACAAGAAGCCAAGGACGAGTGGCAGCAGACAGGCCAGACTAGCCAGCCAGGCTGCCAAACCGTGCAAGCACATACCGGGCAGCGGCCGATTGCGGCCGGTCGTGTTGTGATAACGGGCACGACCACGCGACAGGCGCTCGGCCAGTAACAAACACAGTACAAAGGTCAGTAACATGGCAGCCAGTTGCGCGGCGGCCACCCGGTCACCCAGCGAGAACCACGCGCGATAAATACCGGTGGTAAAGGTGTTGACCGCAAAATAAGCTACGGTGCCGTAATCGGCCAGGGTTTCCATCAGGGCCAGCGCCACCCCGGCCACCAGGGCCGGCCGCGCCAGCGGCAAGGAAACGGTAAAAAAGGCCCGCCACGGCCCCAGGCCCAAGGTCCGCGCTGCCTCCAGCATGCCGCCCGCCCGCTCGAGAAAGGCCGCCCGCGCCAGCAAATAGACATAAGGATAAAGGACGCAAACGAACATCAGCATGGCGCCCGGCAAAGTACGAATATCGGGAAACCAGTAATCGCCATACGCCCAGCCAAAAGACTCACGCAGCATCGACTGCACCGGACCGACAAATTGTAGAAAATCGGTATAAACATAGGCCAGCACATAAGCCGGCATGGCCAGCGGCAAGACCAGTGCCCACTCAAAGATGCGCCGCCCGGGGAAATCGTGCATCGCTGTTAACCAGGCAGTAGCAACCCCAACCAGCGCAACGCCCAGCGCCACGCCCAGGCACAGGTAGAACGAATTAGCGATATATTCCGGCAACACCGTGCTGACCAGATGCGTCCAGGTGGCACTGGTTCCGCCGGCAAACAAATTGAGCCCAACACTGGCAACCGGCAAGGCCGCCAGCGCCGCCACGAACAAACCGATCAGCAAGAGGGGGGAGCGATGGATTACATGCATAATTTTGAATGCGAATTATAATCGACGACCATGGCACAACTTGAACTCACTGACATCGTCCAGCGTTATGGCCGACAAACCGTGGTCGACGGCGTCAGCTTCTCGCTGGCGGCGGGACGCATTGCCTGCCTGCTCGGCCCGTCTGGTTGCGGCAAAACCACCCTGCTGCGCTGTATTGCCGGTTTTGAAGAAATCACCGGCGGTGAAATTCGTCTGCGTGGCAGCCCGGTCAGCCGCCCCGGGAACCGCCTGGCACCGGAAAAACGACGGATCGGCATGGTGTTTCAGGATTACGCCCTCTTTCCACACCTGACGGTCGGCAGCAACGTCGCCTTCGGTCTCGACCGGCGCGCCGGACAGGCCGCCGAACAGCGGGTCAACGAACTGCTGGCCACCGTGGGCCTGGCTGGTCTGGGCGATAAATATCCGCACGAACTCTCCGGCGGGCAGCAGCAGCGGGTCGCCCTGGCTCGGGCCCTGGCCCCGCGACCGGAATTGATTCTGCTCGATGAGCCCTTTTCCAATCTTGATGTCGGCCTGCGGGAACGACTGTCGATCGAAGTCCGGGAAATCCTCAAACGCGAGGGGTCGACCGCAATCATGGTCACCCATGATCAACACGAAGCCTTTGCCATGGCCGACGAGATTGGGGTCATGTACGACGGCCGGATTCAACAATGGGATATTCCATACAACCTCTATCACCGTCCTGCCAACCGCTTTGTCGCCGACTTCATCGGCCAGGGCGTGCTACTGGCCGGCACGGTGGGTGACCACAACAGCGTTCGCATGGAGTTGGGCACGCTAATTTCCGACACGCCGGTCGAATGCAACGAAAGCTGTACCAGTTGCGACCAAGGCTGCCGGGTCGACATCCTGCTGCGTCCGGACGACATCGTGCACGACGACAGCAGCCCGGTGCAGGCTGAAGTGCTGCACAAGGCCTTTCGCGGTGCCGAAATCCTCTACACCTTGCGTCTGGCCAGCGGCAGCGAAGTGCTGTCGCTGGTCCCCTCACACCACAACCACGCGCTGGGCGAAAAAATCGGCATCCGACTCGATGCCGACCATGTCATTGCCTTCAAAAAGCACGACGAATGCACCGACCCGGCCTGCGAAATCCGCCTCGAACAACAGGCGACCAAGCCGGTGACCTGGCACAACCACGGCGCACTGCGCTAAACCACCAGCGATGGTGCCCCTGCTCGGCCCCCACGACCCCTTCCCGCCACTCAACGCGGCCCGCGACGATCTGGGTGGTTTGCTGGCCGTCGGCGGCGGACTGGAACCGGACCGTCTGCTGCACGCCTATCAGCAAGGCATTTTCCCCTGGGGAACGCTCGACCGTCTGCCGCTGTGGTACAGCCCCGACCCCCGCATGGTGCTTTTCCCGAACGAATTCCGACTGACTCGCAGCCTGCGCAAAACATTGCGCCACGGCCAGTTGACCGTAAAAATGGACAGCCATTTCGCCGACGTCATCGCCGGCTGTGCCGCCACCCCTCGACCTGGACAGGACGGCACCTGGATCACCGACGACATGATGACCGCCTACTGCCGATTGCATGAACTTGGCTGGGCGCATTCGGTCGAAACCTACCAAGAAGGCGAACTGGTCGGCGGACTGTACGGCTTGGCCATCGGTCGCATGTTTTACGGCGAATCGATGTTTGCCCGGCAGCGGGATGCCTCCAAGGTCGCCTTCGCCCACCTGATCCGTTATCTGCTGCAAGCGCAAATCGCCATGATCGACTGTCAGATGTACACCGAACACCTGGCCTCACTCGGCGGACGGCAAATTCCCCGCGCCGACTTTTTGGCACATTTACAGACGTTGACCGCATGCGACACGTCGCGCCAACCGTGGTCGGTCGACGCCAATCCCGGCAGGTGGTGACCACATGGCCCAACCAGATGACGCTGACCTCCCCTTCTCGCTGCTGCAGTTTTATGCCACCTCGCAATATCCCTGCAGCTACCTGCCTGACCGCCAGGCCCGCTCGCAAGTCGCCACGCCGACCCACCTGATCGACAACGAAATCTACAGCCGCCTGATCCGGCAAGGCTTCCGGCGCAGTGGCGTGTTCACCTACCGGCCGCACTGCGACAGCTGCCAGGCGTGCATCCCGGTTCGCATCCCGGTCAATGCGCTGCAACCCAACCGCAGCCAGCGGCGGGCACTGAAACGCCACGGCACGCTCGCCGTCCGTGAACGACCGCTGGCGTTTGTGGATGAGCACTACGCCCTCTACGTCCGCTATCAAGAAAGCCGCCATCCCGGTGGTGGCATGGACGAGGACAACCATGAGCAATACGCCCAGTTCTTATTACAAAGCCGGGTCGATACGCGACTAATCGAATTTCGTGACGGGCCGAACCTGCGCATGGTCAGCCTGATTGATGTCCTGGACGACGGTCTGTCCTCGGTCTACACCTTTTTTGATCCCGATGTCCCCGGCGCCAGCTTTGGCGCCTACAACATCCTGTGGCAAGCCGCGCAGTGCATCGCGCTCGACCGCCCCTATCTGTATCTTGGCTACTGGATTGCCGACAGCCGGAAAATGGCCTACAAAGCCCGCTTTCAGCCGCTCGAAGGACGTATCGACGGGCAATGGCAACGCCTCCCGCCGCCCGGCGAACACTGACCCCGGGTCAGTCGATCGCTCGCTGCGCCAGCAAAGGGACGATAGCCAGCCGCAAGGCACGCAAACCGCTCAGCAAATCCTGACCACGAACCGCCAGTTGCGGCAACAAAATCGCCAGCTTGGCCTGATCGCCTCGTGCCCACCGCACGCCAATTTCTGCCCCCAGACGATGCAATGCCCGATGGAGATCTGGAATCGCCTGCCAGGCCGGTAAATGACCATAACGATTGGCCGCCGGGCCTTTCAGCCAGTCGCCAAAACGGCTACCACTCAGGCGATTTGGCGCCTCGGCGGGAAAGGGAACGTTTTCATCCTGCACCGCTGCCTGCACCGCCGCCAACCAGTTGCGCTGCTCGACCTCGGCTGCCAGCAAGGCAAAATCGCTGTTGCGCCAAGGAATATGCAGGCTGTCCTGCCAGGCCGCATCAGGAACGAAGGATTGCGCCCAGGGCATGAATGCAGATGCCGCCATCGGCCGCGACAAACCGTAACCCTGAGCCAGATCACAGCCACAGCGCAACAGAACAATGCCCTGCTCGACCTGCTCGACCCCCTCAGCCAGCGCCCGCCGCTTAAATGCGGTAACCAGGTGCATGATGGCGGTGATGGCATCGGTCCCCTCCGGCGTGTCCAGCATGTCACGGACAAAGGATTGGTCGATTTTCAACGTTCGGGCCGGCAGTCGTTTCAAATAGAGCAGGGACGAATAGCCCGTACCAAAATCATCGAGTGCGAACTCGACCCCGAGGGCACGACATTCGCCCATGACCTGGATCACCCGCTCGATATCATCAAGCGCCACAGTTTCGAGAATCTCCAGTTCCAGCTTGTGCGGATCAACCTCGGGATAGCGCGCCAAGTGCGCAGCCAGACGACTGACGAACTCCGGATGCAGCAAATGGTTGCCGGAAATATTGACACTGACCGACATCGCCTGCCCGGCCTTCTGCCAATAGGCAATCTGGCGCAAGGCACAACCGATGGCCCAATCGCCAATTTCGAGCAGGGGCGCATCGTCGCCCAGCGGCGCCAAAAAACTGGCCGGCGTCAGCAAGCCGCGCTGCGGATGTTGCCAGCGCATCAGCGCTTCGGCACCGACCACTCGGCCAGCCCGCAAATCGACCTTGGGCTGGTAATACAGTTCAAACTCATCCCGCGCCAAGCCCTGGCGGATGCGCGATACGTTCTCGAACTGCGAGCGGATGCGCAAAGCCTGTTCAGTATCAAAGCGCTGGAAGCGATTGCGTCCCTCCTGCTTGGCCTGATACATCGCCTGATCGGCATGCCGGAACAGGCTGTCGGTATCCCCGTTATCGTCCGGAAACAAGGTGTAACCGATGCTGGCGGATATTTGCGACAACACGTCATTGATGCGGTAAGGCTGAGCAACCCTTTCCAGCACTTCGCCAAGCAACTCCTCAACCTGAGATTCGTTGTCCAGGTCAACCAGCAGCAGCGCAAATTCATCACCCCCAAAGCGGGCCACGGTATCGCCCCGCCGCAGGCAACTTTTCAGGCGACTGGCCACTTCCACCAGCAGGCGGTCGCCTTGCTGGTGTCCATGCAGGTCGTTGACCGGCTTGAAGTTGTCGAGATCGAGAAAACAGATGGCCAGCGCCTGGCCACCACGCAAGGCCTGCGCCTTGGCTTCTTCGATCCGCTGGCCGAGCATGACGCGATTGGGCAAACCCGTCAGGTCGTCGTGATAGGCCAAGTGCTCCAGGCGTTGCTGACTTTCCTTAAGGGGTGTGATGTCGCTATAAATGGCGACATAGTGGGTCAGACTGCCAAAAGCGTCGTAGACCGCGCTGATCGACATCAACACGACAAAATGATGGCCATCTTTGTGGCAATTCCAGATTTCGCCACGCCAGAAGCCGCGCTGGCGCAAGCTGTCCCAGAAGGCGGCATAAAACTCTGCCCCCTGCCGGCCGGAGCGTAGGCGACGCGGCGTCTTGCCGATCATTTCATCCGGCGTAAAGCCAGTGGCCCGGGTAAATGCCCGGTTGATATCAAGCACGACGCCGCTGGCATCGGTAATCATGATGCCGTCGTGGGCATTGGCAAAGACGCTGGCCGCCAGTCGCAACTGACTTTCATCCATGCGAGCAGCCGCCATGTTCAGGCTGGGCATGTCACCCAAGCCACCGTCGTAAAGCGTACCGATGCCAAAAATGGCCGACTCGGTCCACATACTGTCCGGTGCATCCTCGCCGTCGTCGTCTTGCACCTCAGCGGCTATCGCCCTTGAATGAAGCTGCCTCACCACGTCTACCGATTAAATAGGGAAGCTGAACATTCTAACCAAGAGCGCCTGCGGTCGACCGCCTGCCCGGCAAAAAAATGACAAATTTACTGGTAGCGCAAAGCCTCGATCGGATCCAGGCGTGCCGCCTTGCGGGCCGGATACCAGCCAAAAAAGATACCCACCGTCGCTGCCACACCAAAGGCAATCAAGGCCGCACTGCCGGAAATGACAATCACCATGCCCGTGATGGCATTGATCCCCAAGGCCACGGCCAGGCCAATCAGCAGCCCCAGCAGGCAACCGGCAAAGGAAATCATCACCGATTCGAGCAGAAACTGGCTGAGGATGTCCTTCTGGCGGGCGCCGATGGCCATCCGGATACCGATTTCACGGGTCCGTTCGGTCACCGAAACCAGCATGATGTTCATGATACCGATGCCACCGACCAGCAAGGAAATCGAGGCAATGGCGCCAAGCAGAATGGACATGGTGCGGGTGGTCGCCGCTTCCGACTCGGCAGCGGCCGACAGGTTGCGCATAAAGAAATCATTGGGCTGTCCTTCGCGCAGCCGATGACGCTGGCGCAGCAAGGATTCGACACGATCAGCCACCCGCGGCATGGCCTCGGCTGAATCAGCCTGCACCATGATCATGCGCACCGAGCCGACAAAGGGCGTGCCGAAAACCTGACGCTGGGCCGTCGACAAGGGGACGATCACCGTGTCGTCCTGATCGCGGCCATCGAGATTCTGCCCCTTGGGGGCCAGCACGCCGACCACGATGAAGGGGCTTTGCTGGATGCGCAAGGTCTTGCCGACTGGGTCCTCTTCACCGAACAGATTCTGCGCAGTGGTCTGACCGAGCAAGGCCACGCGCGTTGCCGAACGCACATCGGAATCACCGAAAGCCCCCCCACGCGCCACGGTCCAGGCTCGGGCATCGAGATAGGCCGGCGTTGTACCGATCACCGAGGCATTCCAGTTTTGCGCGCCATAAACCAGTTGCCGCGTACCGAAATGCACGGGTGCCGTGTGGGCCACCCCATCGAGTTCAGCCATCGCCTCGGCATCAGCGACACTCAGCGTTGGCCCACCGGCCGCGCCGCTGCGCACGCCGGAGGTGGTAAAGGAACCCGAGAGCACGATGTAGAGGTTGGAGCCCATGGTGGCGATAGTCTGCTGCACCGCATACTGCGCCCCTTGGCCGATGGCCAGCATGATGACCACCGCCGCCACACCGATCACCATGCCAAGCATGGTCAGCGCCGTACGCAGCCGGTTGGCCCCCATGGCCAGCCAGGCTTCACCGAGCATGGGACGGATCATCGCCCCACCTGCTGATTTTTCTGGCCGCCCCGCGGTCGACCGCCACATCTGGATAAAAAATGTCGCGTCATGCCCGCGCCGCCGTCAATTGATCACTGATCAGATGACCATCGAGAAAACGCACCTGGCGTCGGGCATGGGCAGCAATATCCGCTTCATGCGTGACCAGAACAATGGTGATGCCCTCGGCGTTCAACTCGCCAAAGAGGCGCATGATCTCCTCGCTGGTCTGGCTATCCAGATTACCGGTCGGCTCGTCGGCGAGGATCAGTTGCGGTCGGTTGATCAGCGCCCGGGCAATCGCCACCCGTTGTTGCTGACCGCCGGAAATGCGGCTGGGTAGCGAATCGGCAAAGCGCGCCAAGCCAACCTTGTCGAGCAATTGCAGCGCCCGCTGCCGCCGTTCGTCCTGATCGACACCGGCATACACCAGCGGCAGCGCGACGTTGTCGCGCAAACTCATCCGCGGCAACAGGTTGAAACCCTGAAAAACGAAACCAAGCACCCGGTTGCGCAGTCTGGCCAGCGCATCCGGATCAAGATGCGCCACGTTGTCACCGACCAGAATGTAGTCGCCGACCGTCGGGGTATCCAGACAACCGAGCAGGTTCATGAAGGTCGATTTTCCAGAACCGGAAGGCCCCATGATGGCCAGGTAATCGCCAGCCTCAACCCGCAGATTGACCTCACGCAGCGCCGCGAACGGCCCGGCTGCCGTGACATAGGATTTGCCCAGGCCACAGACCCGGATGACCTCGCTCGCCATCAGAACATCCGCATGCCGACACTGGACGGCTTGCCCGTGCTGGCCGTGTTTTCGCCCGTCACCACCTGATCGCCAGCGTTCAACTCACCACCCAGCACCTCGCTGCTGCGGTTGTCGGTGATCCCCAATTGAATGCTGACCGGACGGATTTTTTCGCCATCCAGCACGTAGACCGTGCCATTTTGTCCGTCGCGCTTCTTGCCCTTGCTGCCCCCGGCAGTTGACTCGCCAGCTTTCCGGTCAGCGCCCGCCGCTGGCTTATCGCCCGCCTCGCTCGGCTTAAAGCGCAAGGCGGCGTTAGGCACCAGTAAAACCTGGTCGCGCTGCTGCACACCAATCGTCACATACGCCGTCATGCCAGGCAGCAGGACCTGCTCGGGATTGGCCACTGAAATACGGACGTTATAGGTCACCACATTCTGCTGGTTGGTCGGATTCAGGCGAATCTGCTGCACCTGACCAGTGAAATTGCGGTTCGGAAAGGCGTCGACCGTAAATTTGGCCGTCTGCCCCTCGCGGATATGGGCAATATCGGCCTCGGCAAAACTGGTGTCGATGCGCATTTCAGACAAATCCTGGGCAATCTTGATCAGCACTGGCGTCTGAAAACTGGCCGCCACCGTCTGCCCGAGATCGACCACACGATCGATGACTACGCCATCAACCGGCGAACGAATGACGGTAAACGCCAAGTTGGCGCGGTCACGTTCATTCTGTGCCTGGGCCAGCGCCAACTGCGCCCGCGCTGATTTCAAGGCCTGCCGGCTTTGCTCGTATTCCTGGCGCGACACGTACTCTTTGGCCCACAGGGCCTGCATCCGGCCTTCGTTGGCTTCCGCCAGTTCCAGCCCGGCCCGCGCATTCTGCACATTGGCCGCACTTTGCCGCTCGCTGGCAGCAACCAGGGCATCGTCCAGTTCGAGCAGCGGCTGGCCACGTTTGACCTTGTCGTTGAAGTCAACGTAGAGCTTTTTCACCGTACCCGACACCTGGGTTCCCACATTAACCAGCACCACCGGATTGAGCGTGCCATTGGCCGAAACTGTCTGCGTCAAACTGGCCTTCTCCAGGGTATTGAGCTTGTAACGCACCGCCGGCGATTGCGCCGTGCGCTGCTGATAAACCCAGTACCCTCCCCCGACGGCCAGCGCCAGGAACAAGGCTCCTAGGGTCATTTTGCTTGCTCGTTTCATTTTTTCTCTTCCAAAGCGGCTGGCCACTGCGCGCCATCCAGAATACCCATCGCCTGGGCCAGCGTCGCCCGCGACACCTGCCAGTCCAGCTCGGCTTGAATACGCTGCAGGCGTGCACTGGCCAAAGCACTTTGCGCCGACAACAGTTCAAGGACAGAGCCAACACCAGCCTGGTAACGACCCAGCGCCACCAGGGCCGACTGCTCGGCGCTCGCCATCAGATCAGCCGTCATCCGCAAGCTATGGCCGGCGGTCTGCCAGTTCTGATAGGCCCGCCAGACCTCCAGCGCCACCTGATGGTGCAAGCGATCACGCTGGGCCCCCCGGACATCGACCTGTGCCACCGCCTGCTGGACCCGATAAGTGGTGTCGTAGGCAGTAAATAGGGGAACATTCAAGGTCAGCCCCAACGTGCTGCTCTGGCTCTCCTGCCCCGCCAAGCGCTGCCAGGAAGGGCCCGCCGCCAGCGTCACCGTGGGTCGCCCCGCCGCCTGGGCGACGGCCACGCTGGCTTGAGCGGCCCGTAACTGCGCCTCGGCAGCCCGCAAGTCTGGTCGCTGAACCAGGGCACGCTCGATCAGACGATCAACATTCTGGTGCATGGCCGGCACATCGGCCAGTACAGGCCGGTCGGCCAGCACGAGGGGGGTTGATGCCGGAAAACCGAGCGCGTAGGCCAGTGCACCCCGCGCATTGGATGCCTCGCCGATACTGCGCTGGCGGTTGAGGATGGCCTGCGACCAGGCCGTCTTCGCCTGCAGACGATCAGCTGGCGTCCCCGCACCGATTTGGTAACGTGCTTCAGCCGCTGCATAACTGGCCTGCGCCGCCCGTTCAGCTTCACCTGCTGCCTGCACCGCCGCCTGGGCGGCTTGCGCAGCATGAAAGCTCTGCACTGCGGCCAGAAAAACTGTCTGCACAGTCGCATCGCGACTGCCCAGCGCCGCTTCGAGCAAGGCGCCGGCATAATCACGGCCCGCCGTCCGTTGGCCACCATCGAGCAGCAGCCAGGACAAACTAAGCGCTGCCGTTTGCGAATTGACGCTTTGCGTCTGGCCTTCACTGCGCGTCGCCTGCACCTTGCCGTCGAGCCGAGGCAGCCAGGCGGCCTCGGCCAGCGCCCATTGCGCTGCCTGACTACGCGCCAGAGCCCAGACCTCCCGGGTCTGCGGCTGCCGGCACAAAGCCAAATCAACCGCCGCCACCGCGGTCAGGGGTTCGGCTGGCAAGGTGCTAACACAGGGCGCCTGGACCGCCAGTTGCGAGTCGAGCGGCCAGGGATCGCTCAGATTGATGGCTTGCGCCAGCAGCGGCCACAGACTGAGAAGGGCAATAAGAATACGCATGGCGCGCAGTGTAGCCTGCCGGATTAGCAAAAATCTGTTACCAATTGTTGGTCGGCACGCAGCCTGCATGCTGCATTGCGGTAAAATCGCGCCCACTATGCTCTATCCGCTCATTCGTAAATTCTTTTTTTCGCTGGATGCCGAAACAGCCCACGGTCTGGGCCTGAACGGCATGTCCTTCCTGCACTCCGCCGGTTTTCTCGGTTTGCTCGCCAAACCGGTCCCGGCTTGCCCAGTCGACCTGATGGGCATCCGCTTTCCCAACCCGGTCGGTCTGGCCGCCGGACTGGACAAGAACGGCGCGCATATCGACGCCCTGGCCCGCCTGGGTTTCGGTTTCATCGAAATCGGCACCATCACCCCGCGCCCGCAGGACGGCAACCCGAAACCGCGCATTTTCCGCATTCCAGAAGCGCAAGGCATCATTAACCGCATGGGCTTCAACAATGCCGGCGTCGATGCCCTGCTGGCCAATGTCCGGGCCGCCGAATTCCCGAAAAAAGGCGGCATCCTCGGCATCAACATCGGCAAGAATGCAATGACGCCGATCGAGAAGGCCGCTGACGATTACCTGATCTGCCTCGACAAGGTGTACAACGAAGCGACCTATATCACGGTCAACATTTCGTCGCCGAACACCAAAAACCTGCGCGAACTGCAGAAGGACGAGGCACTCGACGACCTGCTCTGCCAATTGAAGGCCAGACACGCCCAGTTGACAGAAAAATTCGGCAAGTACGTGCCGATGACGCTGAAAATCGCCCCTGATCTCGATGATGCGCAAATCACCGCCATCGCCGATGCGCTGCGCCGCCACCGTTTTGATGGCGTCATCGCGACCAATACCACGCTGGCGCGCGATGGCGTCGAGCACCTACCCAATGGCAGCGAAACGGGTGGGCTGTCCGGCGCCCCCGTGTTCGCGCGGTCAACGGCCGTTCTGGGCAAATTATCGACCGCGCTGGCCGGCGAGGTGCCGATCATTGGGGTCGGCGGGATTCTGTCCGGTGCCGACGGGGCCGCCAAGATCGCTGCCGGTGCCGATCTCGTCCAGCTTTACAGCGGCTTCATCTACCGTGGCCCGGAACTGATCGGCGAAGTGGCTGATGCGGTCAACCAGGCCCGCCGGGAGAAAACCGTATAAGGCCATAAGGGGCGCGCGGTTGTTTGCCCCGCCCCAAAGCCCGATAATACGGCCCTCTGCCTCTCCCCCCAGCCATGAGCCATTACCTTTTCATTCTTGTCGGCGCGGTGCTCGTCAACAACGTCGTGCTGGTCAAGATGCTCGGCCTGTGCCCGTTCATGGGCGTTTCCAAAAAGCTGGAAACAGCCTACGGCATGGGTGCCGCCACCACCTTCGTGCTGACCATGGCGACCGGGGCCAGTTACATCATCGACCACTACCTGTTGATGCCCTTTGGCCTGGAATACCTGCGCGCCCTGTCCTTCATCGTCACCATCGCCGCCATCGTGCAGATGACCGAAATGGTCATCGCCAAGACCTCACCGACGCTGCAACAAACGCTGGGCATCTACCTGCCGCTGATCACCACCAACTGCGCCGTGCTCGGCGTGCCGCTACTGAACATTTCCAACGGCCACAACTTCATTGAGTCGCTGCTCTTTGGCGCCGGCAGCGCCGTGGGCTTCTCGCTGGTCCTGATCCTGTTCGCCGGCATCCGCGAGCGGGTTGAAGGGGCCGACGTGCCGGTTCATTTTCGCGGTGCTGCCATCGCCATGGTCACCGCCGGCCTGATGGCCCTGGCCTTCATGGGCTTTGCCGGCCTGGACAAATACCAGTAATGGACATCCTGCTCGCCATCGCCATCATGGCCCTCGGTGCCGTCGTGCTCGGTGCGGCGCTCGGTTACGCCTCGATCAAATTTAAGGTCGAGGGTGATCCGCTGGTCGAGAAGATCGAGGCCATCCTGCCGCAGACACAGTGCGGACAGTGCGGCTACCCCGGCTGCAAACCCTATGCCGAAGCGATCGCCAAGGGCGAATGCGACATCAACCTGTGCCCGCCGGGCGGCATGGAGGGCGTGCAGCGCCTGGCCGACCTGCTCGGCCGCGAGGTCAAGCCGCTGGAAGCCGAGGAAAAGCCCAAGCAGGTCGCCATCATCGACGAAAACACCTGTATCGGCTGCACCCTATGCATCCAGGCCTGCCCGGTCGATGCCATCGTCGGTGCGGCCAAGCAGATGCACACCATCATCGCCCAGCAGTGCACCGGTTGCGAACTGTGCCTGCCCCCCTGCCCGGTCGAGTGCATCCGCATGGACACGCTTACCGAGAACATCGATAACTGGAAATGGAAATTCCCGGTCATCAAGATCAAGCCAGAAGCGCGCCAGGCCGCCCCGCTGGAGGATGCCGCCTGATGCTCAAGCAACTGTTCAAATTCAAAGGTGGGGTCAAGCCGCCCACCAACAAGACGCAATCGACCACCCTGCCGATTGCCGGCGCACCCATCCCCTCACGCCTGGTCGTACCCCTGCACCAGAGCATCGGCGGCACGCCGCGCCCGGTCGTGCAGGCCGGCGACACCGTGTTGAAGGGCCAGTTGATCGGCGAAGCCGACGGCTGGATCTCGGCCGCCGTCCACGCCCCGACCTCGGGCACGGTGGTCGATGTCGGCATGTACGTTCAGCCGCACCCCTCCGGCCTGGACGCGCAGTGCGTGGTCATCGAACCAGATGGCCGCGACCAGTGGATCGCACACGCGCCCTTCGACTACGCCCATGCCACGCCCGACGCAGTTCGCCATTACCTGCAGCAATCCGGCGTCGTTGGCCTGGGCGGTGCGGTTTTCCCGACCCACGGCAAGTTGACCGCATCAAAGACGGTGCCGATGGATGAACTGATCATCAACGGTGCCGAATGCGAACCTTTCATCACCTGCGACGACCTCCTGATGCGCGAGCGGGCCGAGGACGTCGTGCGTGGCATCGGCGTGTTCCGCGACCTGCTGAAGCCGAAGAAAGTGCTGATCGGCATCGAGGACAACAAACCGGAAGCCGCGGCCGCCATGCGGGCTGCGGTCAACGCGCTGGGCGAGCAATTTCTGGTCGTCCAGGTACCGACGCTGTATCCGGCTGGTGGCGCCAAGCAGCTGATCCGCGTCCTGACCGGCAAGGAAGTGCCGGCCAGTAAACGCTCGACCGATCTCGGCGTTCAGTGCTTCAACGTCGCCACGGCCTATACCGCCTGGTGCGCCATCGCCACCGGCCAACCCGTCATCTCGCGCCTGGTGACGGTCAGCGGCAACGTCCAGGCACCCCGCAATTACGAGGTGCTGATCGGCACCCCGATGGGCGAACTGCTGCAACTTGGCCAACCCCACCCGGACACCGACGGCATCGTCATGGGGGGGCCGATGATGGGCTTCCTGGTGCCGAATGACACGGTACCCGTCGTCAAGGCGACCAACTGCCTGATTGCCCATTCGGAACGCCTGTTTCCGCCCAAGGCCCCGGAAATGCCGTGCATTCGCTGCGGCGCCTGTGGCGAAGCCTGCCCGCACGAACTGCAACCGTTCGAACTGTACTGGAACGCCCGCGCCAGGAATTTCGGCAAGACCCAGGAATTCCATATCTTCGACTGTATCGAATGCGGCTGCTGTTCCTTCGTCTGTCCGTCACGCATCCCGCTGGTCCAGTACTTCCGCTTTGCCAAGAGCGAGATCTGGGCGCGCGAACGCGAAAAGAATGCCGCGGACGAAGCGAAGGTCCGTTTCGAATTCAAGCAATACCGGGAAGAACGCGAAAAGGCCGAGAAAGCCGAGAAACTGGCCAAGGCCGCCGCCGCCCAGGCTGCCAAGAAAGCCGCCGAGGCGGCCGCCATCGCCGCAGTTGAAAGCCCATCCGAGACGCCCGCCCCGGCACCTACCGAGGCAACTGGCAACACCCCGCTGCCTGCGGTCGACCCGGCCCAGGACGCCAAAAAGGCGGCCATTGCCGCCGCCATGGCCCGCGCCAAGGCGCAGCGCGAAGCTGCCCAGCCGAAAAACACCGAAACCCTGAATGCCGACCAGGCCCGTGAACTGGCTGACATTGAAGCCCGTCGCCAACAGGCGGGTATCGTCGAAGCCCGCACAGCCGTTCCCCCGCCCTCCGACGCGGCGACACAGAAAGCCGAATGATGTTTGCTCCCGCGCCTTTCCTGCTCAAGGATGCCAGCGTCAGCCAAGTGATGACGCAAGTCTGTATGGCCCTCATCCCGGGCATCGCCGCCTATAGCTGGCTGGTTGGTCCGGCCATCCTGATCCAGCTGACCATCGCCTCGCTCACCGCCCTGCTGGCCGAAGCGCTGATGCTTTACCTACGCGACAAACCATTGGCCCTGTTCCTGTCCGATGGTTCGGCTGTCGTCACCGCCTGGCTGATCGCCCTGACTTTTCCGCCACTCGCCCCGTGGTGGCTGGTCACCACCGGCACCGTCTTTGCCATTGTCTTCGCCAAGCACATTTACGGCGGGCTGGGTCAGAACCCATTCAATCCCGCCATGGTCGCCTTTGCGGTCTGCATCGTCGCCTTCCCGGCACAAATGTCGCAATGGCCGAACATTGGCCTGGAACAAAGCCTGGTCGACCAATTAAACATCATTCTTGGCCTGGCACCGCGGGTTGACGCCCTCTCCGGCGCCACGCCACTCGATGCCATGAAGACGGCGCTCAAACTCGGCGATGGCCAGGTCGACATCGCCCACCTGCTGGCCAATCAGGACATTTACGGTAATTTTGCCGGTCGTGGCTGGGAGTGGGTCGCCACCGGCTACCTGCTTGGCGGCCTGTGGCTGTGGCAACGCAAGCTGATTACCTGGCACGCCCCATTTGCCTTTCTCGCCGCCCTGATCAGCCTTTCCGGCGCGCTCTGGCTTTATCAACCGGCCACCTTTGCCAGCCCACTCTTCCACCTGCTATCCGGTGGCGCCATGCTGGGGGCCTTCTTCATCGTCACCGACCCGGTGTCCGGCTGCACCACGCCGCGCGGCAAGCTGATCTTCGGCGCCGGCGTCGGCCTGCTCGCCTACATCATCCGGGTGTTCGGCGGCTACCCCGATGGCGTGGCCTTTGCCATCTTGTTGATGAACCTGTCGGCACCGGTCATTGACCTGCTGACCCAGCCGAAAATCTTCGGCCTCAAGGCTGCCGGCAAGGGAGAACGGCGATGAGTACGTCGCGCGAATTTTCTGCGCCGGGCATGGCCCTCCGCACGGCGGCCATCCTGTTCATCTTCGTCATCATCTTCACTGCTCTGCTTTCTGCGGCCTATCAGTGGACCAAGCCGGCCATCGATGCCTCAGCCCTTGAAGAAAAGATGAAGCTGCTCAATGAGGTTCTGCCCGCAGGAAGTTACGACAACGTTCTGCTCGATGACGTAATCATCCTGCCGCCCACCGCCGAACTCGGCCTCAAGGAACCCAGCACCTTGTACCGGGCGCGCCGTGCCGGGCAGCCGGGCGCACTGATTTTCGAAGCCGCCGCCACCGATGGTTACGCCGGTCGCATCAAGCTGTTGATCGCCCTGGGCGCCGACGGCACGGTGGCCGGGGTGCGCGTCACCCAGCACAAGGAAACACCGGGCCTGGGCGATTACATCGAGCCCAAAAAAGACCGCAACAAAACGCGGCCATGGATCCACCAGTTTTCCGGCCTGTCGCTACAGAACACAGTCGACAAGGACTGGAAGGTCAAAAAGGATGGTGGCCACCTCGATTATTACGCTGGTGCCACCATTAGCCCGCGCGCCATTGCCAAAGCCGTGCGCAAGGCCGTGCTGTGGGCGACTGAACACAATGATCGCCTGTTTGCCAACAAGGAGGCCAAGCAGCCATGACGCGTGACGAATTGCTGACCATTGCCCGCAATGGCCTGTGGAAACAGAATACCTCGCTGGTGCAGGTGCTCGGCCTCTGCCCGCTGCTGGCCGTCACAACCAATGCGGTCAATGGCATCATGCTGTCCCTGGCCACCATCCTGGTCATGGCCCTGGCCAACGTCGCCGTCGCCTCGCTGCGCAATCTGATTCCACACGAAATCCGCATCCCGGTCTTCATCCTCATCGTTGCCGCCCTGGTCACCGTGGTCGACCTGCTGTTCAACGCCAATTTGCACGAACTCTATCTGGTACTCGGCATTTTCATCCCGCTGATCGTCACCAACTGCATCGTACTGGCCCGCGTCGAAGCCTTCGCCGCCAAGAACCCCCCTTTGCAATCCACCGTCGATGGCTTGTTCATGGGGCTGGGCATGCTGTGGACGCTGGGTTTGCTTGGCGGGCTGCGCGAACTGCTCGGCAGCGGTACCTTGCTCGGCGGTATCGACATGGTTTTCCCCGCCTTGTCACCCATTCAACTGCTGCCGGAAAGTTACCCCGGCTTCCTGCTGGCCCTGCTGCCACCCGGTGCCTTCATCCTGCTCGGCTGCATGATTGCCTGGAAAAACTGGCTGGATGCCCGCGCCGCTGCCCGGGCCCGCCAGCAACCGCCAGCACCGGTCGAGGCCATCGGCTGCCATTGACCCGACCATTCGCCTCGCCCAGCGTGCGTGTCGCCCAAATTCGCGACCACCTCCAGGCCCAGGGGGCCAAGGCGCCGCACATCGACCGCATCCTGCGAGCCTGGCTTAATGCGCGCCCGCTCGATGCCGGGCCGCGCCACCAGCCCGCCGAGAGCTTTCTCCCTCTGGCCGTCCGCCAGGCCTTACCGGCCCTGGCCGGAGAACTCGACCAATTGGCCGTGGTCGTTTCCGAACATCCAGATGGCGAGGGTGCAGCCCGCCTGCTGGTCAAGCTAAGCGACCAGCAACTGGTAGAAAGCGTCTTGCTGCCGCGCCAAGGCTTGTGCGTTTCGACGCAGATCGGCTGCGCGGTGGGATGCACTTTCTGCATGACCGGTCGCGAAGGTCTGATCCGTCAGGTTAGCAGTGTCGAAATGCTCGCCCAGTTCGTCCTGGCCCGCCGCCAGCGTCCCATTCGTCGTGTCGTTTTCATGGGCATGGGTGAGCCGTCACACAATCTGGACAACGTCCTGGAAACCATCGAATTACTGGGCACGGCTGGCGGTATCGGTCACAAGAACCTGGTGTTTTCGACTGTTGGCGATCATCGTGTATTCGAGCGCCTGCCGCAGGGCCCGGTCGTACCGGCTTTGGCCTTGTCGCTACACAGCACGCGGGCTGAACTCCGCGCCCAACTCCTGCCGAAGGCCGCCGCGATTTCGCCTGAAGAGCTGGTCGACCGTGCCGAAACCTATGCCCGTCGCACCGGCTATCCCATCCAGTATCAATGGACCCTACTCGCCGGCCTCAATGACAGCCTGGATGAAATGGACGGCATCGTCCGCCTGCTGCATGGGAAGTACGCGATCATGAACCTGATTCCGTACAACAGCACCGCCGCCCTCGACTTCCAGCGCCCGGCGCTGGCGCACATCACCACCCTGGCCCGCTACCTACACAGTCAGGGTATCCGGACCACGGTACGTAATTCAGCGGGACAGGACGTGGAGGGTGGTTGCGGTCAACTACGGGCACGGGCCGAAAATGCCCGACGACCAGGGGGGGCTCAATCTGCCAAATCGCTCTCGCCAGCCACGGCCACGCAATTACGACCCCGCCGCTTGGCGACGTAACAAGCTTCATCAGCCTGGCGCAGCAGGCTGCTTTCATTGTCGTCCACCTTAAGTTCGGCGACGCCGATGCTAACCGTGCAACGGATCGGATCGCCTTGTTCGGTACGCACTGACTGCTCGGCAAAACGTAAGCGCAAACGCTCAGCCATGCGCCGCCCCGCCGGCAGACCGATTTCCGGCAATAACACAACGAACTCCTCGCCCCCATAACGAAATGCACTGTCGGCACTCCGCAGACACAAACCGATCACCTCGGCCAGGGCTTGCAACACTTTGTCACCCTCTGGGTGACCATAACGATCATTGATCTGCTTGAAATGGTCGCAATCGAGGACCAGCAGGCTAAGCGGCCGGCGATAGCGGACAGCACGCTCCAGCTCCTGCTGCAATCGCTGCTGCAAGGCACGCGAATTCAGCAAGCCAGTCAGGGCATCGGTATGACTCAGGCGCCGGTAGCGTTCCTCGCTCTCGCGCAAGGCCTCCTCAGCCCGTCGCCGCTCGGTCACATCCTGCAGGGTTTCAATCGCCCCGATAACCCTTCCCTGTAAATCGCGAATGGGCGCTGCCGTGAAATACAGCCAACGGCCGTTATCACCGAAATGCGGAAAGAAGTCTTCCGCCTCATACGCCCCGCCCACCAGACGCGACAACTGAAAACGACCGTGGTACAAGCGATCCACGTCGTTCTCCTGAGCCCCATTAAGAACCAGGTCGGCCAGTATCGGCCGTGCAGCAGGATAAAACGCCTGCCACTGGCGCTGCGTACGCAACATGTCGCTCGCTGCATAACCGGTCAACACCTCGCAAGCCCGGTTCCAGTGGGTGACCTGATGATCCTGGTCAATGACCAGCATGGCCACCGACGAACCATCGACAATCTGGGCCAGATACGCCTCCTTGTCGCGCAGCGCTTCTTCGGCCTGGCGCCGCTGGGTGACGTCTTGCAGGGTTTCGATGGCGCCGATCAGGCACCCTGCCTCATCACGCAACGGCGCTGCAGTGAAATACAACCAGCGCCCATCATCACCAAAGGCAGGGAAAAAATCTTCGGCCTCAACCGCTCCTTCAATCAGCACGGAGGCTTTGAACTTGTCCGGGTAATACTCGGCAATGGCTGCCGGCTGAGCCTCATCAATAATCAGGTCAGCCAGAATGGGGCGCGGCTCATCATAGAAAGCGCGCCACTGCGCGCTTGTCCCAATCATGCTGCTCGCCGACTGGCCGGTCAGTACGGCACAGGCATGGTTCCAGTACAAGACGCGATGCGCGGTATCGATCACAATGGTCGCCACCGGGCTACAGTCGATCACACGACCGAACAAGCCGGCACTTGACAGCAAATCACTGGTCATAATCACCCCCGCTGTTCGCTCGGTAGACTTTTAATCGCTCCAATATCGCGTATTCTGCGCCCCAAGACAATCACTCATTACTCAAACTTCCCGTGAATAAGGCCGACGTCGAACAATTTTTCAGCCGCTTGCGCGATGCCAACCCTGCACCGACCACCGAGCTGAATTACCAGACTCCTTTTCAACTGCTGATCGCCGTTATTCTGTCCGCCCAGGCCACCGATGTCGGAGTCAACAAAGCCACCGCGCGCCTTTTCCCGGTGGCTGGCACGCCGCAGGCCATTCTGGCCCTGGGTGAAGAAGGCCTGAGCGAGTACATCAAAACCATCGGCCTTTACCGCACCAAGGCCCGCAATGTCATCGCCACCTGCCAGCAATTGATCGAACTGCACGACGGCAAGGTACCCGCCGAGCGCGCCGCTTTGGAAGCGCTACCGGGCGTCGGTCGGAAGACCGCCAATGTGGTGCTCAATACCGCCTTTGGCCAGCCGACCATTGCCGTCGATACGCATATTTTCCGGCTTGGCAACCGCACCGGACTAGCGCCGGGAAAAACCGTCCTGGCCGTCGAAGAAAAACTGCTGCGCGTCGTCCCCGCCGCCTTCAAGCAGGATGCCCATCACTGGCTGATCCTGCATGGCCGATACGTCTGCAAAGCCCGCAAACCAGATTGCCCGGCCTGCGTGATACGCGATCTCTGCCGCTTTCGCGGCAAAACCCTTTGACCTTCAATCAGACACCAAGCATGTTCAACCCTACCCGAGAGCAGGTTCGCCACTTTTTTTGCGATGCCTGGAAAAAACACCAAGAGCGCCTGCCCCTGGTCGGCGCTGAAGTAACGGCCGCCGATATCGTGGCCCGCCATCCGGAATATCACGGGCTACTTAATGAGCCCGATACCGCGGTCGACCACGACTGGACACCAGAAAAGGGACAGATGAATCCATTTTTGCATCTATCACTCCACCTGGCCATCCACGAACAATTGAGCATCGACCAGCCGGTGGGCGTTCGTGCTGCCTACCAGCGCCTGCTGGCCCGGATGCCGGCACACGATGCCGAACACGTACTGCTCGAATGCCTCGGCGAGACTGTCTGGCACGCCCAGCGGCACGGCCAAGCTATGGACGCGCAAGCCTATATCGAGCGCATACAGCGTCAATCCACACCTTGCTGAGACACAAAGAAAATGACCATGCAGCGTCGCCAATTCCTGCGAGCGGGTAGTGGCCTGCTACTGCTTGATCCCTGGGCCCGATTGCACGCCGCCTGGGCCGCCGGTCGCACCCTGGCCGCCCCGGGAATACAAACACTCCAAGGAGAGGTCAGCATTGATGGACAACCCGCACGCATCGGGCAATTGGTTCAGACCGGCAGCACGATCAGAACGGGGGCCAATAGTTCGGCCATTTACGTCATCGGCGACGATGCTTACCTGCAGCGCGACCACTCGGTGGTATCCATCCTCGGCGAAGCCACGCGTCGCGGTCTACGCATTCTGAATGGCAAATTGCTGTCAGTTTTCGGCAAGGGTGACAAGCAGATCCTCACCTCAACCGCCACCATCGGCATTCGGGGCACGGGCTGCTATATCGAATCCGACAGCAACCGGGTCTATTTTTGCCTCTGTTACGGGGCCGCCACGATCCAAATGCACCGAGACCCAACGCATATCGAGGAGATCAAGAGCCTACATCATGACCATCCGCTTTACCTGGATCCGGATGGCCAGCTCATGATGGTGCCGGCCACGGTCTACAACCATACGGACGACGAACTCTACCTGCTGGAAAACCTGGTCGGCCGATTGCCAGCCTTCGCTGGCAAGATCAGCGGCAAGCGACGCTACTGAAAATCGACCGCCCGCCCTGAAGCGGGACCGCCGAAGCTAGGTGGGAATCTGGTAACTGCTTTGTGTCATCAGGTCGACACCGCAATCCATGCTCTCAACCCAGTCGATGAAATGCGCCACCGCCTGCCGACCGACGAAGCGTGCGCCATGCTGCGGCACGATCTGCTCGATATCGAGTTGGCGGACCATATTGGCCCAGAAACGGCAGATCTTGCGGGTCACGATATAGCGCTTGTGGAAACCGTCCATATAGCGCACATGGCTATGGAAATCGGTGACCGGCACAGCCGCTTGTTCGTGCGGCACCAGTGACGTGCCAAGGTCGCCCGAAAAGAGGATTTTGGCAATCGGGTCATAAAATTGGAAATTGCCTTCGGCATGCATGAAGTGCGCCGGCAAGGCCAACAGACGACACTCGCCCAAGCGAATCACCGTCCCTTGATCGGGAATACCCAGAATGCGGTGCGAAACATCCTTGCCCGTCGTGAAATGCGGGACGAAACGCGTCCATAGACTGGAGATCATGACCTTGCACTGCGAGGCAACAAACCATTTATTGACCGAGGCAATGATGTCCGGGTCAGGATGCGAAGCCAGGATGTAGTCGAGATCCTTGGACGAAAAATATTTCTGCATGTCCATCAACAAGCCGGTGTAGGTCATGTTGCCACCTGGATCGATCAAGGCGCCATGGCCATGATCGACGACCAGAAACTGGTTGCACTGGACAGCACCGCCGGGCGAGTCATCGACCAGATCATAAAACGCGTGGACGATGTGCTTACCGTCATTGAACAATTCAACGGCCATAAAACCCCCTTTGGACAAGGGGTCCAATTATCTACAACCAGCCCAGCTTTGCCTAGTCGATTCCGCCGGAATTCGCAGTTTGATTACAAATCATCGGCGGGCGGCGCCACCTTGATCACCTCTTCCAGGGAAGTCAAACCCTGTGCGACCTTGAGTGCGCCGGAAATTCGCAAGGGTCGCATCCCCTCCCGGAACGCCTGCTCACGCAAGCGAGGAATGTCGGCGTTGATTTTCACTTGCTTGCGGATCTCCGGGGAGTTAACCAGAATTTCGTAAATACCGACCCGGCCGACATAACCGGTCATCCGGCATTCCAGGCAACCGACTGCATGGTGTAGTTGCGCCGGCTCATTGGCCTTCCAGGGCGAGACCAGCGCCCGCCAAGTTTGCCGCTCGTCGTCGGTCATCGGCGATGCCTTCTTGCAATGCGGACAGAGTGTCCGCACCAAACGCTGCGCCATGATTCCTAGCAAGGTGGAGTGAATCAGATAGGCCGGCACCCCAAGATCGAGTAAGCGCAGCACCGCAGCGGGTGCATCATTGGTATGTAGGGAGGAGAGCACCAAATGTCCGGTCAACGCCGCCTGAATGGCCATTTCTGCGGTTTCGAGATCGCGAATCTCGCCAATCATCACGATATCGGGATCCTGCCGCATCAAAGCCCGCACACCATCGGCGAAACCCAGGTCGATACTGGGCTGGACCTGCATCTGATTGAAGGCCGACTCGACCATTTCAATCGGATCTTCAATGGTGCACACATTCACTTCCGGCGTCGCCAACTGCTTGAGCGTGGTGTAAAGCGTGGTCGTCTTGCCAGAACCGGTCGGCCCGGTCACCAGGATGATGCCGTTGGGCAGCGCGGTCATTTGCTTCCAGCGCGTTTGATCATCATCGGCAAAACCCAGCGAGCGGAAATCACGCACCAGGACTTCCGGATCAAAAATACGCATGACCAATTTTTCACCAAAGGCCGTGGGCAAGGTCGATAACCGCAGTTCGACTTCCTGACCAGCCGGTGTGCGCGTCTTGACCCGGCCATCCTGCGGCCGCCGCTTTTCAATCACGTCCATTCGGCCGAGCAACTTGATGCGACTGGTCATCGCATTCATAACCGCCATCGGGATCTGATACACCTGATGCAAGACCCCATCTATCCGGAAGCGGACGATACCCAGATCGCGACGCGGTTCGATATGAATGTCGGAAGCGCGCTGATCAAAGGCGTATTGCCACAACCAGTCGACAATATGGACGATGTGTTGATCGTTGGCGTCGTATTGCTTGTTCCCCTTGCCGAGCTCGACCAGTTGCTCGAAGCTCGACAAGCCACTACTGATCTCGCCCTTGGCCGCAGCTTTCTTGACCGACTTGGCGAGATTGAAAAACTCGACCAGATAACGACTAATATCGTCCGGGTTAGCCAGGACGCGTCGAATATCCTTGCGCAAGATATGGCGCAATTCGCCAGCCCATTCGCGAATGAAGGGTTCCGCCGTGGCAATGACCACTTCCCGAGTCGTCACCTGCACCGGCAAGATGCCAAAGCGCGCCGCATAGGCACTCGACATCACTTCGGCCACGCCTGTAAAGTCTATTTTCAGCGGATCGATGTGCAGGTAGTCCAAACCGCAGGCGCCGGCCAGCCATTCAGTCAGGATTTCCAGGGTCAATAGACGCTGCGGTGGCTTGGCTGAACGCCATTTTTGATCAGCGATAACAATCAACGGATGGATTTTTCCTCCGTGTAGCCGTCGCTCCAATTTCAAGGCATCGGCGGTCGCTTTATCGACCAGATGATCTGCCACCATCAGATCCAACACTTCGGTCAGGCGCAGTCGGTGTTCGGTTACCGTCATATCATTCATGACCGGCAATATAGCATTCGCCAGAACGAGCCGTCAGCGCCGGCGCAAGGGTTTAAGCAATTCGCTCAGACCGTTGTGATCAATTTCGTGCATCAAGGCCAACAGATGGCCCAACTCTCCATCAGGAAAGCCTTCCCGAGCAAACCAGGCCAGATAATACCCCGGCAGATCGGCCAGGAAACGTCCCTGATATTTGCCAAACGGCATACGCCATTCGGTCAATTTGAGCAAATCTTCAGCAGTCATGCGGTGAGCACAAAAAACGGAGCCCGGGGCTCCGTTTTTCTAAATTAACAAGGGTTGACCGCAAAACTTACTTCCCGGACAAAACCATCATCAAGTCATTGATCCGCTTGACGAAGCCCGCTGGGTCATCGAGTTGCCCCCCTTCGGCCAGCAGGGCCTGCTCGAACAACAAGGCCGACCAATCGTCAAAACGGTTTTCCTCGTACTTCAACCGCATCACAGCCGGGTGCTGCGGATTGATTTCCAGGATCGGCTTGGCATTCGGTGCCTGCTGACCAGCCGCCTTGAGCAGGCGAGCCAGATTGCCGGAAGGATCATGCTCATCGGAAACCAAGCAGGAAGGCGAGTCCGTCAGGCGATAAGTGACGCGAACATCCTTGACCTTGTCACCCAGTGCCGCCTTAACCTTTTCCAGCAGCGCCTTGTATTCGTCAGCAGCCTTTTCAGCCTCTTGCTTCTCGGCCTCATCTTCCAACTTGCCCAGATCCAGTCCCCCCTTGGCGACCGATTGCAAGGACTTGCCTTCAAATTCGGTCAGGTGGCCCACCACCCATTCGTCAACGCGATCTGACAAAAGCAGGACTTCAATCCCCTTTTTCTTGAAAATCTCGAGATGCGGACTGTTCTTAGCCGCATTGAAAGTATCGGCGGTGACGTAGTAAATCTTCTCCTGCCCCTCCTTCATGCGCGTCAGGTAATCCGCTAGTGAAACAACCTGCTTTTCACCATCACCAAGCGTCGACGCAAAGCGCAGCAAGCTGGCAATCTTGTCCTTGTTAGCATGGTCTTCACCCACACCTTCCTTGAGTACAGAGCCGAAGGCCTCCCAGAATTTTGTGTATTTTTCCTTGTCGACCGCGTCGTCGCTATTTGCCAGACTCTCCAGCAGGGACAACACCTTGCGCGTACAACCACTGCGAATATTGTCGATATCCTTGCTTTCCTGCAGGATCTCGCGCGATACATTGAGCGGTAAATCAGCCGAATCAACGACACCGCGGACAAAACGCAAGTAGAGCGGCATTAGCTTTTCGGCGTCATCCATGATGAAAACGCGGCGGACATAAAGCTTGACACCGTGCCGGGCATTACGGTCCCACAAATCAAAAGGCGCCCGCGCCGGAATATAAAGCAGTTGTGTGTATTCCTGTTTACCCTCGACACGCGCATGGGTCCAGCACAAAGGGGCTTCGAAATCGTGACCGACGTGCTTGTAAAACTCTGTGTACTGCTCTTCGGTAATCTCCGACTTGCTACGGGCCCACAACGCATTGGCTTGGTTGACCGTCTCATCTTCGTCGGTCACCACCTGTTCGCCATCCTTCCAATCTTCCTTCTTCATCAGGATCGGCAAAGTGATGTGATCCGAGTATTTACGAATGATCGATTTCAGCTTCCAGCCGGACAAAAAGTCATCCTCCCCCTCGCGCAAATGAAGAATGACCTCGGTGCCACGACTGGCCTTGTCGACCATTTCGATGGTGTAGTCGCCCTCACCACCCGACTCCCAGCGCACAGCCTGGCTGGCATCCACACCGGCTCGACGAGAGATGACAGTGACCTTGTCGGCCACGATGAATGATGAATAAAAACCAACCCCGAATTGACCGATCAGATGGGCATCCTTAGCCTGATCCCCCGTCAGGGCTGAGAAAAACTCCTTCGTGCCGGATTTCGCAATCGTCCCCAGGTGGGCGATCGCCTCATCGCGTGTCAGGCCAATGCCATTGTCGGTGACCGTAATCGTGCGAGCGGCCTTGTTGAAGGCAATACTAATCTTCAACTCACCGTCATCACCATACAGTGCACTGTTGTTCAGTGCCTCAAAACGCAACTTGTCGCAGGCATCAGAGGCATTCGATACCAGTTCGCGCAAGAAAATTTCCTTGTTGCTGTACAAGGAGTGAATCATCAAATGCAACAGCTGCTTGACTTCCGTCTGGAAGCCGAGGGTCTCGCGGTTGATGGTGGCGGACTCGGACATACTTGAACTCCCTATCGAAATAACGACAAAACGTATAT
>JAQTXC010000062.1:0-5918 GCA_028689015.1 Dechloromonas sp.
AGCAGCGATGACTTCTACAAGGCCAAGCTGGCCACGGCGACTTATTTTGCCGCCCACCAGCTGCCGTTCGCCGCTGCTTACTCGGCTGAAATGACCGGTGGCGCCGACTCGGTCTTCGCCTTGCCGGAAAGCCTGTTCTAAACCCCATTTAGCCGGAAGGCTCTCCTCCCCCCTTGCTGTCCCGCCGGGACGCTATCCCTTGGGACCAGGGGAGGGAGGAACTCGTTAAGGAAATCGCGTGCGTACTGATCGTGATGCAATGGAATACGATGTCGTGATCGTCGGCGGCGGCCCTTCGGGGCTGTCGACGGCGATCCGCATCAAGCAACTCGCCGAGCAGAACGGCAAGGAAGTTTCCGTCTGCCTGCTCGAAAAAGGCTCCGAAATCGGCGCCCACATCCTGTCTGGTGCTGTGCTCGAACCGCATGCCCTGGCCGAACTTTTTCCGGACTGGCAAGAACGCGCTGCGCCGCTCAATACGCCAGCCGGTGAAGACCGTCTGCTGTTCCTCACCGAAACAGGTTCGTACAAACTGCCGACCCCGCCGCAAATGGGCAACCACGGCAATTACATCATCAGCCTAGGCAATCTGGCCCGCTGGATGGGTGAGCAGGCCGAGGTGTTGGGGGTGGAAATTTACCCTGGCTTTGCTGCCGCCGAAGTGCTCTACCACGAGGATGGATCGGTCAAGGGGGTTGCCACCGGCGACCTCGGTATCGGCAAGGATGGTCAGCCCGGCCATAACTTCCAGCCGGGCATGGAGTTGCACGCCAGGCAGACCATTTTCGCCGAAGGCTGCCGCGGTTCGCTGACCAAAGAACTGTTCGCCCAATTCAATCTGCGCGACGGCGTCGATCCGCAAACCTACGGCATCGGCATCAAGGAGCTGTGGGAAGTCGATCCGGCTAGGCATCAGCCAGGGCTGATCGTGCATACCGTGGGTTGGCCATTGCAAAGCGACACCTATGGCGGTTCCTTCATGTATCACCTGGAAAACAATCTGGTCGCCATCGGCATGGTTATCGGTCTCGATTACCAGAACCCCTGGCTGTCGCCCTACGAAGAGTTCCAACGTTATAAAACACACCCGGCTATTCGTGACACCTTTGCCGGTGGGCGGCGGATTTCTTACGGTGCCCGAGCGCTGTCCGAAGGTGGTTATCAATCGGTGCCCAAGCTGAGCTTTCCCGGTGGTTTGCTGATCGGCGACACCGCAGGCTTCCTCAATGTGCCCAAGATCAAGGGCACGCACATGGCGATGAAGTCGGGCATGGTCGCCGCTGAGGCAGTCTTCGAACATCTCGCCAAGGACAATGCTGGTGCGGAAGCTACCGAGTATGCCGACAAGATCAAGAAATCGTGGTTGTGGAACGAGCTCTATCAGGTCCGCAACATTCGCCCGGCCTTCAAGTGGGGCCTGTGGGGGGCACTGGCCTACGGCGCCATCGATACCTACCTTTTTCGAGGCAAGGCACCATGGACCCTGCATCACCACGACGACCACACCCAGCTTGGCGACAAGAACGCATTCCCGAAGATCGCCTATCCGAAACCGGATGGCCAGCTGACTTTCGACCGCCTGTCCTCGGTTTTCCTTTCGGCCACCAACCACGAGGAAAACCAGCAGACGCATCTACGCCTCAAGGATGAAAGCGTCGCCATCAGCGTCAATTACGTGAAATACGGCTCGCCGGAAACGCGTTATTGCCCGGCCGGGGTGTACGAAATCCTTGGCGAGGAAGAGGGCAAGCCGCGGCTGCAGATCAACGGGCAGAACTGCCTGCACTGCAAGACCTGCGACATCAAGGATCCGACCCAGAACATCAACTGGACGGTACCGGAAGGAGGCGGTGGGCCGAACTATCCAAACATGTAGTTCACATTGAGCCGACCGGGAAAATTCCACGGTCGACCGGAAAAAAACATGAAAACCCGAGAACAGCGCAGCAACACAAATTTATCGGAATTTCCAGGAGGTCTTATGTCACAACCTAATATCCAGGCGAAGATTCGGAGCAATCCGCGATTTGCCGAACTTGTCGGCAAGCGAACCCGCTTCGCCATCATTCTGTCGCTCGTCGTGTTGGTGCCTTACTACACCTTCATGTTCTTCATCTCCACGCAGCCACAGCTCTTCGCAGCGAAAATCAGCGAAGGCAGTGTCATTACCATCGGCTGGCCGATTGCTACGCTGATCATCATCGGCGGCTGGCTGCTAACCGGTGTTTACGTCAGCCGCGCCAACGGCGAGTTCGACAGCATCACCGAAGAAGTGTTGAAGGAGGCACGCAAATGAAGCGCTCCCTTTCCGCATTGATTACCGGTAGCCTGCTTGCCGTCTCATTCACCGTCTTCGCGGCCGGTGGCGCCATCGAAGGTGTCGAGAAGCAGCCGGTCAACGTCAGCGCCATCGCCATGTTCATGATCTTCGTGTTAGCCACGCTCGGCATCACTAAATGGGCGGCCGGCAAGACCAAGACGACGGCCGACTTCTATACGGCTGGTGGCGGCATCACGGGTTTCCAGAATGGCTTGGCCATTGCTGGTGATTACATGTCAGCCGCAACCCTGCTCGGTCTGACCTCGATGGTCTATTTCAAGGGCTACGACGGTTTCATCTACGCCGTCTGCTTCTTCATCGGCTGGCCGATCATCCTGTTCCTGATGGCGGAACGTCTGCGCAACCTCGGTAAATTCACCTTTGCCGACATCGCTTCCTACCGCCTCGACCAGAACCGTATCCGCACCTTTGCAGCCATCGGTTCGCTGACGGTCGTCTGTTTTTACCTCATCGTCCAGATGGTTGGTGCCGGTCAGTTGATCCAGCTGCTCTTCGGGCTGGAATACAACACCGCGGTGGCAGTCGTTGGCATCCTGATGATGGTGTACGTCACCTTCGGCGGTATGACCGCAACGACCTGGGTGCAGATCATCAAGGCCTGCCTGCTGCTCGGCGGTGGTATTTCGCTGATGCTGCTGACCCTGGCGCAATTCGGCTGGTCGCTCGACAACCTTTTCACCAAGGCCATCGAGTCGCACAAGCTGGGCGAAAAGATGATGTCGCCGGGTTCGCTGATGGCTGATCCGATCTCCGCCTTCTCGCTGTCGCTCGGCCTGCTCTTCGGTACCGCCGGCCTGCCGCACATCATGATGCGTTTCTTCACCGTGCCGAATGCCAAGGAAGCCCGCAAGTCAGTGTTCTACGCCACCGGCTTCATTGGCCTCTTCTTCCTCGTCACCATGGTTCTTGGCGCGGCGGCAATCACCATCGTCGGTACCAACGGAGCCTTCTTTGAAGGTGGCGTGGTTGGCGGCAAGCTGATCGGTGGCGGCAACATGCCGGTCATGCACCTGGCTAAGGCCGTTGGCGGCGACATCTTCCTCGGCTTCCTGTCGGCGGTTGCCTTCGCCACCATCCTGGCTGTGGTTTCCGGTCTGGCCCTGGCTGGCGCTTCGGCCATTTCGCATGACCTGTATGCCCGCGTGATCAAGAAGGGTACGGCGACTAGCGAGCAGGAAATGAAGGTCACCCGCTACGCATCCGTTGGTCTCGGTCTCACCGCCATCCTGCTTGGCATCGCCTTCAAGGACCAGAACGTGCTGTTCCTTGTCGCGCTGGCATTCGGCGTCGCTTCCTCGGTCAACTTCCCGGTGCTGATCCTGTCGATGTACTGGAAAGGCCTAACCACCCGCGGCGCACTGTGGGGGGGTATTGCCGGTCTGGTCTCGTCGGTTGGTCTGGTGATCCTGTCGCCGACCGTGTGGGTCAAGATTCTCGGCAACAAGGCAGCCATCTTCCCGTACGACCATCCGGCCATCGTTTCGATGACGCTCGCCTTCTTCGTCACCTGGCTGCTGTCGGTTACCGACAAGAGCCCGCGTGCAGCCAAGGAAGCTGAAGCTTACGAAGAGCAGTACATTCGTGCGCAAACCGGTCTGGGCGCTTCCGGAGCCCACGACCACTAGGGATTTAATCTCCTCTGCGGGTGAGATATCGGGAGAACAGCGCCCGTCGTCTCATTCTTTACGGGGCCTTCGGGCCCCTTTTTTTGGAGTTGGCGGCATGAATCCGGATATCGATATCCCCTTTCGCGGCATCGTCGAGCAATCCCTGGCCGGCATGTATGTCATCCAGGATGAAGTTTTCCAGTATGTGAACGCGACCTTCGCCGGCATGCTGGGCTATACGCCGGAAGAAATGACCGGCATGCATCTTCGCCAGGCGGTCGTTCCGGAAATGCAGGAAGCGACCATCGCCAATTTTCATCGCCGGATCAGTGGCGAAGTACCCAGCATCCGCTACACAACCATCGGCCGGTACCGGACTGGCGAATCGGTGCACCTCGAGGTGCATGGTTCGAGCGTGTTGTTTCGCGGACGACCGGCGGTGGTTGGCGTTGGCATCAACATTACCGAGCAGTTGCAGCAACAGGAAGCACTACGCCTGTCGCGCGAGCGCCTGCGCGAACTGGCGGCGTACATCAACACGGCTCGCGAGGAACAACGGGCCCGCATTGCCCGCGAACTGCACGACGTGGTGGGCGGCATGCTGACTTCGATGAAGCTGGACATTCACCGCATCAATCGGCGTATCGATGATCCCGAGCTCCTGGGAATCACCGCCGATCTGTCGCAGCTGGTTCAGGAGAGCATCGATACCGTGCGCACCATTTCGGAAGACCTGCGCCCCGGCGTGCTGGATCATCTCGACCTGGTGGCCGCCTTGCAAAGCGCCCTGCGCGAGTTTGCCGAACGGACCGAGATCGCGTGTGAACTCGATGCGGACAAGTTCGCCGTGCGCCTGTCGCAGCCGCGCGAAACGGCTGCCTACCGGATTTGCCAGGAGGCGCTGACTAATATCGCGCGTCACGCCCAGGCCACACGGGTGGTCGTTCGCGTCAGAGCGGCCAATGCTTGTCTGCATATGGAAATCGAAGACAACGGTCGCGGCATGCCAAGCCCGACGCCGACTGGCAAGAGCATTGGCCTGGTCAGCATGGCCGAAAGGGCAAGGGAGTTTGGCGGGCAACTGTCGCTACTGCCAAATGTCGCGGGAGGCACATGTCTGCAGGTCGTGATTCCGCTGGAGGATGCCGCATGATCGAAATCCTGATGGCCGATGACCACGCGATTTTTCGCAGTGGCGTTCGTCGCCTGTTGTCGGACGAGCCGGACATGCGCATCGTTGCCGAGGCGGCGAACGGGCAGGATGCCCTAGCGTGCCTGCGTCAACGATCATTCGGTCTGGTCTTGCTCGACGTCAATATGAGTGGTCGCAGTGGCCTCGATACCTTGCGCCGTATTCATGCTGAATGGCCCGCCCAGCCGGTCATCCTGCTCTCGATGTACCCGGAAGCGCAGTATGCCCCGATTGCCCTGCAGGCCGGCGCGCACGGCTATCTGTCTAAGGATCGCAACGCCGCCGAACTGGTTGCCGCCATCCGCATCGCCGCCGGCGGTGGCTATTACCTGCCGCCAGGCTTGGCGCCGAGTCATCTGCTGCAAGTCGCGGCCGGCGATGCCGCACCGGCGTGGAAGCGTTTGACTGAACGGGAGTGGCATATCCTGCGCCTGATCGTCAAAGGCGTGTCGCTCACGGATATTGGCGCAGAGCTGTGCCTGAGCGTCAAGACCGTCAGCACCTATCGCGGTCGGGTGCTGGAAAAGCTTGGCTTGCACAGCAATGCCGATCTGGTGCGCTATTGCCTCGAACATGGCATCAGTGAATGAACAGGCCGCCCGACGGCAATATCAGAGTTTTCTGACAGCGAAGATGGAAATATCCGGCAGGAATTGATCGCCAGGCGGCCTACGCTCTTTGTTCTAAGCCAACAACAAGGAGACAAAAGCATGCCGTTCGAGCCTATTGCCACGACCCCGTCGGCCTACGCCTATCCGCTGCTGATCAAGCAACTGCT
>JAQTXC010000062.1:6018-11643 GCA_028689015.1 Dechloromonas sp.
AATTGATCGCCAGGCGGCCTACGCTCTTTGTTCTAAGCCAACAACAAGGAGACAAAAGCATGCCGTTCGAGCCTATTGCCACGACCCCGTCGGCCTACGCCTATCCGCTGCTGATCAAGCAACTGCTGCATTCAGCCCGCGCCACGGCGGGCGAGCAGGAAATCGTCTATCGCGACCAGTCCCGCTACAGATATCGCCAGTTCTTCGAGCGTATTTCCCGCCTGGCCAACGCGCTGTCCGGGTTGGGCATCGGTCCCGGCAACACGGTGGCGGTGATGGACTGGGATAGCCACCGCTACCTGGAAAGCTTCTTCGCCGTGCCGATGATGGGTGCCGTACTGCAAACGGTGAATGTGCGCCTGTCACCGGAACAGATTCTGTACACGCTGAACCACGCCAAGGCCGACATTGTTGCGGTCAACGTGGAATTCATCCCAATTTTGGCGATCATCAAGGACCAGCTTGAAACGGTGAAGCAGTTCATCCTGATCACTGACGATGGTTCGACGATGAGCAGTTTCAAGGTGCCCTACGCCGGTGAGTACGAGGCGCTGCTGGCAGCCGCACCGACGCACTACGATTTTCCGGATTTCGACGAAAACACGCGCGCAACGACTTTCTATACCACCGGGACTACCGGCTTGCCGAAGGGCGTCTATTTCAGTCATCGGCAACTGGTCATGCACACCATGGCGGCGGCAACTGCCCTGGGTACAGCGCCGGTCCAGGGGCGGTTGCATCGCGACGATGTCTATATGCCGATCACACCGATGTTCCACGTGCATGCCTGGGGCCTGCCCTACGTCGCGACGATGCTCGGCCTGAAGCAGGTTTATCCCGGCCGTTATGCTCCCGACACCCTGCTGCAATTCATCGAAAAAGAAAGCGTGACCTTCTCGCATTGCGTACCGACCATTTTGCATATGCTGCTGAACAGCAAGGCCGGCGAAGCGGTGGATCTGTCGCGCTGCAAAATGATCATTGGCGGGGCGGCCTTTCCCAAAGGGCTGGCCGCCGCTGCGCTGGTGCGAGGGATGGATGTCTTCACCGGCTATGGTATGTCGGAAACCTGCCCCTTGCTGACCATCGCCCATGTTCGCGAGGATCTGCCGGATGCCGATGCGCAGGCCGCAGAACGTATCAAGACCGGTTATACGTTGCCGCTGGTCGATCTGCATACGGTCGACGCCGAAATGCTTGATGTCGAGCGCGATGGCAAGGCAACCGGCGAGATCGTCGTCCGTGCGCCATGGCTGACCCAAGGCTACCTGCACAATCCGGAAGCCTCGGAAGAGCTGTGGGCCGGCAGCTACCTGCACACCGGTGACATCGGCACCCTCGATCAGCGCGGCATGCTCACCGTCACCGACCGCCTGAAGGACGTCATCAAGACCGGGGGCGAATGGGTGTCCTCGCTCGAACTGGAAAGCGTCATTTCGCAGCATCCGGCGGTCAATGAAGTGGCCGTCATCGGCATCAAGGACGACAAGTGGGGTGAGCGGCCGCTGGCCATGATTGTCCTGCGCGCCGAGCACACGGCGACGGTCGACGATATCAAGCAGCACGTCCTGCGCTTTGCCGAGGAAGGCCATATTTCCAAATTTGCCGTGCCCGAGCAGGTTCGTTTTGTCGACAGCCTGGCCCGGACCAGCGTCGGCAAGCTCAACAAGAAGGCCATGCGCGAGCAACTGGCCTGATAACGTGATTCAGGAGAATCAGCAATGAAACTAGTGGTCAATAAAGCGGCCGTTCTCGGTGCTGGCGTTATGGGGGCGCAGATTGCCGCCCACCTCGCCAACGCCAACGTGCCGGTGGTGCTGTTCGACCTGCCGGCCAAGGAAGGCGACAAGAACGGCATCGTCAAGAAGGCAATCGATGGCCTCAAGCGCCTGCAACCGTCGCCGCTGGTGACGCGTGACAAGCTGCAATACATCGACGCCGCCAATTACGAGGAACATCTGGAACTGCTCTCCGGCTGCGATCTGATCATCGAAGCCATCGCCGAACGGATGGACTGGAAGAACGACCTGTATTCCAAAATTGCCCCGTTTGTGCCGTCGACCGCAGTCATCGCCTCCAACACCTCCGGCCTGTCGATCAATGCGCTGGCCGAAGGCTTGCCGGAGGCGCTGCGCCCGAACTTCTGCGGCATCCACTTCTTCAATCCGCCGCGCTACATGCCGCTGGTCGAAATCATCGGCACCCGCAGCACCAACCCGGCCACGCTTGATGGACTCGAAACCTGGCTGACCTCGCGCCTCGGTAAGGGGGTCGTACGCGCCCTTGATACGCCGAACTTCGTCGCCAACCGGATCGGCATCTTCTCGATTCTGGCGGTCATGCATCACACGGCTGCCTTCGGCCTCGGCCTGGATACTGTCGACGGCCTGACCGGCCCCCGCATCGGGCGTCCGAAAAGCGCCACCTACCGGACCGGTGATGTCGTCGGCCTCGACACCCTGGCCCATGTCGTCAAGACCATGCGCGACACCCTGCCGGGCGATCCCTGGCATGGCTACTTCAATGTCCCGGCCTGGCTCGATGACTTGATCGCCAAGGGAGCGCTCGGTCAGAAAACCAAGGGCGGCATCTTCCGCAAGCTGGGCAAGACCATTCAGGTCTTCGATCCGGCCAGCGGCGATTACCGCGACAGCGACGACAGCCTGGCGCCGGAAGTCGACGCCATGCTCAAGATGAGCGACCCGGCGGGCCGCCTGAGCGCCTTGCGCACTTCGCACCATCCGCAGGCCCAGTTCCTGTGGTCCATCTTCCGCGACCTGTTCCACTACTGCGCCGTGCAACTCGAAAATGTTGCCGACAATGCGCGCGATGTCGATTTCGCGCTGCGCTGGGGCTTCGGCTGGGCGCAGGGGCCGTTCGAACTGTGGCAGGCCGCTGGCTGGACCGAAACGGCACAGGCGATTGCCGCCGACATCGCCGCCGGCAAGGCCATGAGCAGCGTGCCGCTGCCGGCCTGGGTGATGGCCAAGGAGCGCACAGGTGTGCACGGCCCGGCCGGATCGTGGTCGGCCAGCCGCCAGGACAATGTGCCGCGCTCGATCCTGCCGGTCTATGGCCGTCAACTCTTCCCGGAATTGTTGCTGGGTGAAACCCTGGCCCAGCCGGAGAGCAGCGGCCAGACCCTGTTCGAGAACGACGGTGTCCGTTTGTGGACGCTGCCGACGGTCGACGCCGGCATTGGCATCATTTCCTTCAAGTCCAAGATGCACGCCATCGGCGACGAAGTCCTCGACGGCATACTGGCTGCACTCAAGCAGGCAGCCGGCAGTCTCGATGGCCTGGTCATCTGGCACGACGCGCCCTTTGCCGTCGGGGCCAATCTCAAGCAGATCAGCGATGCCTGCGTGGCCGGTGATTTTGATCGTCTCGAACAGACGGTCGCCAAGTTCCAGCAGGCGACGATGGCGGTCAAGTACGCGCAACTTCCCGTGGTGGCTGCCGTGCAGGGCATGGCGCTGGGTGGCGGCTGCGAGTTCGCCATGCATGCGGCCAAGCGGGTAATGGCGCTGGAAAGCTATCTCGGTCTGGTCGAAGTCGGCGTCGGGCTGATCCCGGCCGGCGGCGGCTGCAAGGAGCTGGCGCTGCGCGCGGCCCGTTGGGCGGCACAGTCCGGCGCGTCGGGCGAAGTGCTCGGCAACCTGTCGCCAACCTTCATGACCGTGGCCATGGGCAAGACCAGCAAGAGCGCACATGAAGCAATCGATCTCGGCTTCGGCAAGGCCGGCGACACGCTCCTGTTCAATGCCCGCGAACTGCTTTTCGTTGCACTTAAGGAGGCGCGGCTACTGGCTGACGCAGGCTACGTGCCACCCGTTCCGGCGCGTGGCGTTCCGGTGGCCGGTCGGGCCGGTATCGCGAGCATGGAGATGACGCTGGTCAACATGCGCGAAGGCGGCATGATTTCGGCCCATGATTACCGCGTTTCCCGTGCAGTGGCCGTTGCCCTGTGTGGCGGCGAGATCGAATACGGCAGCCTGGTCGATGAGGCCTGGCTGCTGGCTGTCGAACGCCAGCAATTCCTCGAACTCCTCAAAACCCCGGAAACCCAGGCACGCATCAAGCACATGCTGGACACCGGCAAACCCCTGCGTAACTGAGACGGCGGAGACAGACAATGAACAAACAGATTCAGGACGCCTACATCGTCGCCGTGACCCGCACCCCGGTCGCCAAGCGCAAGGGCATGTATCGCAACGTGCGGCCGGATGACCTGCTGGCCCACGTCCTCAAGAGTGTCATGGCACAGGCGCCGGGGCTGGACCCGGCACTGATCGGCGACGTGATCGTCGGTTGCGCCATGCCGGAAGCCGAACAAGGCATGAACGTCGCCCGCATCGGCGTCTTGCTGGCCGGGCTGCCCAACAACGTGCCGGGCATCACCATCAACCGCTTCTGCTCGTCCGGTTCGCAGGCAGTAGCGGATGCCGCCAACCAGATCCGCCTCGGCCAGGCCGACGTGATGATCGCGGCCGGCACCGAGTCGATGACCGTCATGACCAACATGATGGGCAACAAGGTGGTGGTCAATCCAGGCGTGTTCGCCCACGACGAGCAGCGGGCCATCGCCTTCGGCATGGGCCTGACCGCCGAAAAGGTGGCCGAGCAATGGCACATCAGCCGCGAGGAACAGGACGCCTTCGCCTACGCCTCGCACCAGAAGGCCTGCGCGGCGATCGATGCCGGCCACTTCAAGGCCGAGATCACGCCGTATCTGGTCGACGAGTATCTGCCCGACCTGAAAACCGGCGAGGTCAAACATCGCCAGCGCCTGGCCGAACATGACGAAGGCGCGCGCGCCGACGTGACGGTGCAGAGCCTGGCCAAGCTGAAACCGGTGTTCCACGCCAAGGGTTCGGTGACGCCCGGCAACGCCTCGCAGATGTCGGATGGTGCGGCGGCGGTGCTGCTGGTCTCGGAAAAGATACTCAAGCAGTTCAATTTGCTGCCGCTGGCCCGCTTCTGCAGCTTTGCCGTGGCCGGTGTGCCGCCTGAAATCATGGGGATCGGCCCGGTCGCGGCGATCCCCAAGGCGTTGAAGCTGGCCGGCATCGCTGAACACCAACTGGACTGGATCGAACTCAACGAAGCCTTCGCCGCGCAAGCGCTGGCCGTGTTGAAGGATGTGCCGCTCGACCCGAGCAAGATCAACCCGCTCGGCGGCGCCATCGCGCTGGGCCATCCGCTCGGCGCGACCGGTGCCATCCGCACCGCCACGCTGGTGCATGGCCTGCAGCGTACCGGCGGCAAATACGGCATGGTCAGCATGTGCATCGGTACGGGCATGGGTGCGGCCGGCATCTTCGAACGGCTGTGAGGGGGCGAGCATGAGCGACTATCGCGCCCCGATTGAAGACATGCGCTTCGTCATGGACGAGCTGGCCGATCTGCCCGGCATCGCCCGTCTGCCCGGTTTCGAGGAGGCGACGCCCAACAGTACATCCGTGCCCAGACCGGCTTAGGCGCCGCCGCCGCATCGGATCACTAAACCGTCCTCCGAGCGAGACCGCGAAGGGTGGTCACGCCTTTGTCTCGTTCTTTTGGGAGCCTTCGGGCTCCTTTTTTTAGAAAATTTTCCCGGGGTTAACGAACGCAGACCAAGGCCGC
>JAQTXC010000017.1:0-8344 GCA_028689015.1 Dechloromonas sp.
AGCGCCGTCCTCCCAGAATCGAACCGAGGACGCCGCGCAGGATCTGGCGGCCGATTTCGCGGCCGACGGTGCCGGCAACGCCGCGCACCGCGCTCTTGGCTGCGGCTTCGAGCACGCCTTCGCGGCGGCCACCGCGCGGGCCGGTGCTGCCGCCCAGCAAGCTGCCTAAACTGCCGAGCAGGCCACCGTCGTCTTCCGCTGTTGTTGCTGCCGGTTCCGGTGCGGCTTCGGCGCTCGGACGCGGCCGGGCCGGACTCGTGTTGTTTGCTGCGCCGGCCGGCCCGGCCGGGGCGGGGATGGCGCCGGGGCCGCCGCGTGGGGCGCTGCCGGCTGCGCTGCTGGCTGATTTGCCGCGCAGGATTTCGTAGGCCGATTCGCGGTCGACCGTGGCGCCGTAGGTGGCGAGCATCGGCGAAGCATCGAGGTTGGCGCGGCGCTCGGCTTCGGTCAGCGGCCCGAGGCGCGACGCCGGTGGGAAGATGAAAGCGCGGTCGACAATGGCTGGACGGCCTTTTTCATCGAGAAACGACACCAGGGCCTCGCCGACGCCCAGCTCAGTGATGGCCTCGGCCGCGTTGAATTTCGGGTTGGCGCGCATCGTCTCGGCGGCTGACTGCACGGCCTTTTGGTCGCGCGGCGTGAAGGCGCGCAGCGCATGCTGGACGCGGTTGCCGAGCTGGCCGAGGATTTTTTCCGGGACATCGAGCGGGTTCTGCGTGACGAAAAAGACGCCGACGCCTTTCGAACGGATCAGCCGGACGACTTGCTCGACCTTGTCGGTCAGCGCCGCCGGCGCGCCGTCGAACAACAGGTGCGCCTCGTCGAAGAAGAAAACCAGCTTGGGTTTCTCCAGGTCGCCGGCCTCAGGTAACTGCTCGAACAACTCGGCCAGCAGCCAGAGCAGAAAGGTCGAGTACAGCGCCGGGGCGTGAATTAGCTTGTCGGCGGCGAGGATATTGATGACGCCACGGCCATTACTGTCGACCTGCATCAGGTCGTTGATGTCGAGCATCGGCTCGCCGAAGAAGACATCGCCGCCTTGCTCTTCCAGCGTCAGCAGGCCGCGCTGAATGGCGCCGATCGACGCGGTCGACACGTTGCCGTATTCGGTTTTGAAGGTCTTGGCGTTGTCGCCAACATGCTGGACCATCGCCCGCAGGTCCTTCAGGTCGAGCAGCAGCAGCCCTTGGTCGTCGGCGATCTTGAACACCAGTTGCAACACGCCGGACTGGGTGTCGTTGAGGTTGAGCAGCCGGGCCAGCAGCAGCGGCCCCATGTCGGAGACGGTGGCACGTACCGGCACGCCGCGCTGGCCGAAGACATCCCAGAAGGCGACGGTGTTGGCGTAATTGGTATAGCCCTCGAGGCCGAGCTCGTCGATGCGCTTTTGCAGTTTCGGCGAAACGGTGCCGGCAGCGCCGACGCCGGACAGATCGCCCTTGACGTCGGCCATGAACACCGGCACGCCGATATACGACAGCCGTTCAGCCAGCGTCTGCAGCGTCACTGTTTTGCCGGTGCCGGTGGCGCCGGTGATCAGGCCGTGGCGGTTGGTCATCTGCGGCAGCAGCGCGGGATAGGAATCGCCGGCCTTGGCGAGGTAGAGCGGTTCGGACATGGTGCGGTGACTCCGGGCGAAATTGGATGCCCGCATTCTAGCGCTGAGGGGGCGGGCTGGTGTTAAGGACGGTAAAGACTACCGCTACTGGCAAAAGCAGGACAAGCGCATGGTTGAACGGATCAACAAGCTGATCCGCGAAACGCAGCGCGATCCATTTGCCGGGGTGGGAAAACCGGAGGCGTTGACAAGATCAGCCCCGCCACAAGCGGTGGCGATAGGGGATTGCCGGGGCTGCCGGCTTGTCTGTTTTGCGACAAACCGGGGTTGTTCACTCCGCCTTGTTGTGCGCGGCGCTGAGCACTTCCGAGACGAACTCGCCGCGCGAGGTGGCGTTGTTTTCCTGGTTGTTGGCGGCGCACCAGGCGGCGAAGGCGGTCGGGTCGATCTGGCATTCCAGGGCCATCACGCCGGAGCGCTGGAAATTGCGCCGGGCCGCCACGGCCATGGTTTTCCACTTGTCGAAGCTGTCTTCGAAGCATTCCGGGTCGGTGGCCGTGGCCTTGACTTCGGCCCAGGTTTCCGGGGTGTACCAGGTCACGCCGATGACCAGTTGCTGGCTGCGTCGTTTGGCTTTCAGGCTTTGGTAGAGGGTGGGTTTTCTCATCGGGGCTGTCGCTTCGGGCGGGAAAATGCGTTTCGAAGCAACAAGCAGACCCGCAAGGCGGCAATTGCACGCCGGCCTGACGGGAAAACGCCGGCCGGGTAAAATCGCGCCTTCTTCGTTATTCGCATTCAGGAAAAGAGCATGGCAGGTCATAGCAAATGGGCCAACATCCAGCACCGCAAGGGTCGTCAGGACGAAAAGCGTGGTGCGGCCTTCTCCAAGATCGCCAAGGAAATCACCGTGGCGGCCAAGATGGGTGGCGGCGACGCCGGTTTCAACCCGCGCCTGCGTGTTGCGGTCGACAAGGCCAAGGGCGTGAATATGCCCAAGGACAAGATCGACACCGCGATCAAGAAGGGCACCGGCGAGCTTGAAGGCGTCGAGTACATCGAGATTCGTTACGAGGGTTACGGCATCGGCGGCGCGGCCATCATGGTCGACTGCCTGACCGACAACAAGGTGCGCACGGTGGCCGAAGTCCGTCACGCCTTCAGCAAGTTTGGCGGCAACATGGGTTCGGATGGCTGCGTGGCTTTTCAGTTCAAGCATTGCGGCCAGATGATTTTTGCGCCGGGGACCGACGAAGCGGCATTGATGGATGCCGCCATTGAAGCCGGTGCCGATGATGTGACGACGAATGACGACGGTTCTATTGAAGTGCTGACACCGCCCAACGACTACGTTGCCGTCAAGGACGCACTGGAAGCCGCTGGTTTCACGCCGGAGTTTGGCGAAGTGACGATGAAGCCGGAGGGCGAGAACATTTTTGCTGGCGACGACGCGGTGAAGATGCAGAAACTGCTCGATGCCCTCGAAGGTCTGGATGACGTCCAGGAAATCTACACGACGGCGGTTATCGAAGCGTGAATCCTGCCGGCTCGAAGGAGCTGCCCGTCATTATCGACATCGAGGCCTCGGGTTTCGGGGCGGGCAGTTATCCGATCGAAGTCGGTTATTTCATGCCGGATGGTCAGATGTATTGCACGCTGATTCGTCCCGAGCCGGGGTGGACGCATTGGCACGCTTCGGCAGAGGCGGTGCATGGCGTTTCGCGGCAAACGCTGCTCGACAAGGGGCGGCCGGCAGACGAAGTGGCCCGCCGTCTCAACGCGGACCTGCGGGGGCGGACGGTGTATTGCGATGCCTGGGCGCACGATTTTCCCTGGTTGCACACCTTGTACGATGCGGTCGACCAAGTGCCGACCTTTGCCTTGAAGGATCTGCGCCAGTTGCTGGGGGATTGCGAACAATCCTTGTGGCAGGCCACGCGGGCTGCGGTTGAATTGCGCCTGCAATTGCGTCGCCACCGGGCGAGTGGCGATGCGCGAACCTTGTTTGAAACGCTGAACGAAACCCGCAAACGCTGCGCCCCGGATTGGTCGGCTTGAGCCGATGCAGCGCTTTTTCCCCGTTCTCTTTGTGTTCTTGTGGAGTACCGGTTTCATCGGTGCCAAATATGGCTTGCCGTATGCTGAACCGCTGTCCTTCCTGCTGACCCGCTATGGCCTGGTCATTGCCCTGATGGGGGGGCTTGCCCTGTTGATGCGGGCGCCGTGGCCGCGTGAACGGGCGCAGTGGGGGCATATCGCCGTCTCCGGCGTGCTGGTGCATGGGGTGTACCTGGGCGGTGTTTTTGTGGCTATCAAGCAGGGTTTGCCGGCGGGGGTCACGGCGCTGGTGGTCGGCATGCAGCCGCTGCTGACGGCCTGTGGCGCCGGCTTGTTGCTCGGCGAGCGGGTCAGCCTGCGACAGTGGGCTGGCTTGTTGCTTGGCCTGCTCGGCGTTGGCCTGGTGGTGTCCGGCAAATTGGGCGACGGGGCGCTGGGGCCGATGTTGCTGCCGGCGGTGCTGGCCTTGCTGGGGATCACGGCTGGTACCCTCTACCAGAAGCGTTATTGCGCCCGCTTCGATTTGCGCACCGGTTCGCTTATCCAATTTGGGCCGACAGCGCTGTTGACCGCGGTGGCGGTTGCTGGTTTTGAGGAGTACCGCATCGAATGGACTGGCGATTTTGTCTTTGCCCTGACCTGGCTGGTCTTGGTCCTGTCGCTGGGGGCGATCAGCCTGCTCAATGTGTTGATCCGCAACGGTAGTGCGGTCAATGTGGCCAGCCTGTTTTATCTGACACCGCCGACGACGGCGCTCATCGCCTGGGCCATTTTTGGTGAAACGCTGACGTTGACCGCGTTGCTCGGTATGGCGGTGGCGGTCAGTGGCGTTTATCTGGTGGCCAGGCCAAACGCATGAGCGAGATCCGTATTCTCGGTATCGATCCTGGCTTGCGAGTGACCGGCTTCGGCGTCATCGAAAAGCACGGCAATCGGCTGGTGTACGTGGCCAGCGGCTGTATCAAGTCGAACGACAAGCAGTCGCTGCCCGAGCGTATTGCTACCCTGTTTGCGGGGATCAGCGAGGTGATTGCCACGTACCAGCCGCAGCAGTCGGCGGTCGAGAAGGTGTTCGTCAACGTTAATCCGCAGTCGACCTTGCTGCTGGGTCAGGCCCGTGGCGCGGCGATCAGTGCGCTGGTCCATGGCGGTTTGCCGGTGGCAGAGTACACCGCTTTGCAGGTCAAGCAGGCGGTGGTCGGGCACGGCAAGGCGGCCAAGACGCAAGTCCAGGACATGGTAGTGCGTTTGCTGGAACTGGCCGGGGCGCCGAGTAGTGATGCCGCCGATGCGCTGGCCTGCGCCATCGCCCATGCCCATGGCGGGCAGGGCTTGGGGGCGCTGGCGACGGCGGGGTATCGCATTCGCGGCGGCCGGCTGATAGGATGACGACCTGTTTTAAAACACAGTACCTTGCCCGGAAAGGGACCGCCTGCCCATGATCGGAAGACTCACCGGCCTGATCGCCGAAAAAAACCCGCCGCAGATCGTGCTTGACGTCAATGGCATCGGCTACGAGCTCGATGTGCCGATGAGCACGTTTTACAATCTACCCGCGGTGGGTGAGCGGGCCATGCTGCTCTGCCACTTTGCCGTGCGTGAGGATGGTCATTATCTCTACGGTTTTCTCAGCGAAGCCGAGCGGTTTGCCTTCCGCCAGTTACTGAAAATTTCCGGCATTGGGGCGAGGACGGCCTTGTCGGTGCTGTCTGGTCTGTCGGTCGGCGACCTGGCGGCGGCCGTCGCGCAACAGGAAGTGGGCCGGCTGATCAAAGTGCCGGGCATCGGCAAGAAGACGGCCGAGCGCCTGTTGCTGGAGCTGAAAGGCAAACTGGCTGAAACCAGCGGTGTCGCCCTGCCGTTTACGGTCGACGATGCGACACAGGATATTTCCAACGCCCTGATTGCCTTGGGGTATAACGAGAAGGAAGCGGCGGCGGCGATGAAGCAATTGCCATCCGATATTGGTACGTCTGACGGCATTCGTCAGGCACTCAAACTCTTGTCCAAGGTCTGATGTTTTCTGAAGAAAATCCCAAACGTCTAGCGCAGATTGCGCTGGTGGTGTTGCTAATCATCGGCTGTGTGGCCGTCTTGCTGCCGTTTGTTGGCGCTTTGCTGTTCGCACTGGTGGTGTGGATCTGTACCTGGCCGTTTTACGCCGAGCGGGTCCTACCTCGCCTGGGCGGGCGGCAGACGCTGGGTGCGGTCCTGACCACGCTGTTGCTGGTCATCCTGACCCTGCTGCCCATGGGCTTCCTGGCCGGTTCGCTGGCTAACGGCGCGGATCATCTGATTGATTTCGTCAAACCGTACATCGAACAAGGCCTGCCGCAGGCAGCGCCGGCCTGGCTGATCTCGCTGCCCTTTGTTGGGGGCGATCTGGATGCCTGGTGGCACGAACTGGCGGGTAACCGGGCCGAATTGAGCGCTCTGCTCAAACAGGGGCTGGTGCCAGCCCGACAGGCCTTGCTGGCGCTGGGCGGCATTGCCGGTAACGGCCTGTTGCAACTGGCGCTCACGGTCTTTGTGTTGTTCTTCCTCTATCGTGACGGCGAGGCGCTGGCCAAGGGCTTGAATGTTGCGGCCCACAAGCTGGGCGGCGAACTGGGCCAGGAAATGCTGGAAAAAGCACGGTCGACCGTGCTCGGCGTCATGTTGGGCATTGTCGGTACGGCGGCCGCGCAAGGGACGGTGGCGATGCTCGGTTTTCTCATCGCCGGCGTGCCAGGTGCCTTGCTGCTGGGCTTTGCCACCTTCTTTCTGTCGATGATTCCGGTTGGCCCACCGCTGATCTGGGGGGGCGCTGCCGCCTGGTTGTACAGCGAAGGGCAGACTGGCATGGCGATTTTTCTGGTGATTTACGGCCTGGTGGTGATCAGCAGCATCGATAATTTCGTTAAGCCGGTGCTGATGTCGCGCGGCTCCGGCATTTCGATTCTCCTGATCGCTCTCGGCGTGCTTGGCGGTGTTTTCGTGTTCGGTTTTATCGGTATTTTCCTCGGGCCGGTGCTGCTGGCGTTGGGCGACATGCTGTTCAAGCGCTGGACGCGCGAGGGATCGGCCCCATGATCGAAACGGACAAGCTGGTCGCGGTCGACCGCATCATTGCCCCACAAACCAAATCAGCGCAGGAAGAGGCGCTGGAACGCGCCCTGCGCCCGAAGCGGCTGGCTGATTACACCGGCCAGGCCAAGGTTCGCGAGCAGCTCGAAATTTTCATTCACGCGGCCCGCAAGCGCAGCGAAGCGCTCGACCACGTGCTGCTGTTCGGCCCGCCGGGGCTGGGCAAAACGACGCTGGCCCATATCGTCGCCGCCGAAATGGGCGTTAATCTGCGGTCGACGTCTGGTCCGGTGCTCGAACGGGCCGGTGATCTGGCGGCGATCCTGACCAATCTCGAACCGCATGATGTGTTGTTCATCGATGAAATCCACCGCTTGAGCCCGGTCGTCGAGGAAATCCTCTACCCAGCGCTGGAAGATTTCCAGATCGACATCATGATCGGCGAAGGCCCGGCCGCCCGTTCGGTCAAGCTCGACCTGCCGCCCTTCACGCTGGTCGGCGCAACGACGCGGGCCGGCATGCTGACCAACCCGCTGCGCGACCGCTTCGGTATCGTCGCCCGGCTGGAGTTTTACAACGCCGAGGAATTGCAGAGCATTGTTAGCCGTTCGGCCAGCCTGCTCAATGCCCCGATCGATTCTGACGGCGCGCTGGAAATCGCTAAACGGGCCCGTGGCACGCCGCGCATCGCCAACCGCCTGTTGCGCCGGGTACGTGATTACGCCGAGGTTAAGGCCGATGGCAACATCAGCCGTAGCGTGGCTGACAAGGCGCTGCACATGCTCGATGTCGATCCGGCCGGCCTCGACCTGATGGACCGCAAGTTGTTGTCAGCGGTGATCGACAAGTTTGGCGGCGGTCCGGTGGGGGTGGACAATCTGGCGGCGGCCATCGGCGAGGCCCGCGACACCATCGAGGACGTGCTCGAACCCTACCTGATCCAGCAGGGCTACCTGCAGCGCACGCTGCGCGGGCGCATTGCCACGCCGGCCATCTATCGTCACCTCGGGTTGGCCGAACCGGCCAGTGCGGTGGTGCGCGACCTGCTGTCGGATCGCTGATTCGCCGAGCTTGTCCGCTGCAGAGCGGAGTCATGCGTTGATCATCCACTCACTTTGGAGACATCTGATGCTGAAATTCCTACTCGGCGGGGTGTTGACCGCACTCATCACCCCGGCCTTCGCCTTTTGCGGGTTCTACGTCGGCAAGGCCGACAGCCAGTTATTCAACGAGGCGTCGCAGGTGATCGTGGTGCGCGATGGCGAGCGCACCGTGGTCAGTATGCTGAACGACTACAAAGGGGAGCTGACGGAATTTGCCCTGGTCGTGCCGGTGCCCAGCGTGCTGCAGCAAGGCCAGATTCACGTCGGCGACAAGGCCATCTTCGATCGTCTTGACGCTTATTCGGCGCCGCGGCTGGCCGAATATTACGACCCCAATCCCTGCGAAAAGCCGAAATTCGAGGCCATGATGCGCACTGCCCCGGCCGCCATGCCGATGGCCGTGGCCGATGCCGAGCGGGCAAAGGCGCTGGGGGTCACGGTCGAGGCGAGCTATACGGTCGGCGAATACGACATCGTGATTCTGTCGGCGACGCTGTCGGATGGCCTGGAGACCTGGCTCAGGCAAAGCGGCTATCGCATTCCTGCCCGGTCGGCACAGGCG
>JAQTXC010000017.1:8444-40789 GCA_028689015.1 Dechloromonas sp.
CCCGAAACCTTTCCGGAGGACCTGATGTTCTTCGAAACCGGCGACCGGCAGAATTTCCAGACACGCTATGTCTTGCGCCATCCGGCCGGCGTGACACCGCAGGCCTGCCCGGAGGCGGCGGCCTATCTGGACGAAGTGCGCCAGCGCCAAGAACAGGCAGCACAGCAACTGGCTACCCTGACCGGTGGCGACATCAACCGCATCCGTGAGCAGATGAAGCTGCCACCGGCGCCCCCGGCCAGGCCATGGTGGGAAGGATTGTGGGGCCGTGATGCAGGCAAATAAGTCGTGATGTTGCGGTCGACCGGGGTCGATCCCCGGTTTTTCCAGATCAGCTTTCAAGCGATCCTGCTGACTGCCGGCGTTTTGCTGCGCGATTTCAGCCTGTGGCCATTGCAGATGGCGCTGGCCCTGGCGGCCGCTGTTGTGACCCAGGCGTTCTGGCGCCGCGTGTTCCGTTTGTCCGGTGTGGGTTTCCTCAGCCCGTTGATTACCGGTCTGGGGCTGGCGCTGTTGCTACGGGCCGATCAGTGGTGGGCGCATCCGTTGGCGGCGGCACTGGCGATCAGCGGCAAGTTCCTGCTGCGCGTGCGCGGCAAGCATGTATTCAATCCGGCCAATGCCGGCGTCGGACTGGCCCTGCTGTTGCTACCCGGTACCTGGGTGTCGCCCGGGCAATGGGGACACGATCTGGGCATGGCGGTGTGGCTGGTGGCGCTGGGGGCCGCAGTCGTCCAGCGGGCGCGGCGCGATGATGCGGCCTGGCTGTTTTTGCTGGTTTTCCTCGGGTTGACCGCAGCACGGCTGATCTTCCTCGGGCATGAACCCGGGCGAATCTGGGAGATTTTCAGTCATCAGGCCCTGAACGGAGCACTCCTGCTGTTTGCCTTTTTCATGATCTCCGACCCGATGACCCTGCCTGACCGGGCCGGTCCCCGTCGTCTGCATGTCGTGCTGGTGGCCTCGCTGGCTTTCATCTGGCAGTTTCTGCTCTATCAGCCGCAGGGGGCCTTGTGGTCCCTGCTGATCCTGGCGCCGCTGGTACCGGTGTGGGATGTGATTTGGCCGGGGCAAAAACATCGCTGGTCTTACGACATGTCGTTACAGAATAATGCTGCGCCGCAAGGTAAAATTGCCGGATGAAATACGAGCCCAAAGACAACGCCTTCACCATCCCGGTGCGCGTTTACTACGAAGATACCGATGCCGGTGGTGTTGTCTATTACGCCAACTACCTGCGCTTTTTCGAACGTTGCCGGACCGAATGGATGCGCGCCGCCGGGCACGACCAGTCGGCGCTGGCCAGCGAAGCCGGCATTGGCTTCGTTGCCCGCAAGGCGAGTTGTGAATACCTGCGGCCGGCTCGTCTGGACGATGAGCTGACAGTTGGCCTCGAAGTGGAAAAACTGACCCGGGTCCGCGTCGTCTTTCGCCAGCATGTGCGGCGTGGCGACGAGGAATTGGTGACCGGCACGGTCGAAATTGCCTGCGTTAACATGTCGACCCTGACGCCCTCGCCCATCCCTGATTTTTTGTACGCCAAGCTGGAAGCGCTTAAATGAACGTTACCCAGGATCTCTCCATCCTTCACCTGATACTCCAGGCGAGCGCCGTCGTCCAGGCCGTCATGGCCTTGCTGGCCGGTGTGTCCTTCATGTCCTGGTACTACATTTTCATGAAATGGTTTGCCGTTCGCCTGGCGCGCGACAAAACCGAGACTTTCGAGCGCGACTTCTGGTCCGGTGGCGACCTCAACCAGCTTTACAACAGCGCGGTCAATGACCGCCACCACGCCGGTTCGATGGAGCGGATTTTCGAAGCCGGTTTCCGCGAGTTCACCAAGCTCAAAGGGCAAAAGAATCTGGAGGCCAGCGATGTGGTCGATGGCTCGCGCCGCGCCATGCGTGCCACCTACCAGCGTGAGATGGATGCGCTGGAGTCGCATTTGGCTTTCCTGGCCTCGGTCGGCTCGGTGTCGCCTTACATCGGCTTGTTCGGCACGGTCTGGGGCATCATGCATGCCTTCCGCGCCCTGGCCAATGTCGGTCAAGCCACCTTGTCCTCGGTGGCGCCCGGCATTGCCGAAGCGCTGGTGGCGACGGCTATCGGCCTGTTTGCCGCCATCCCGGCGGTGCTCGCCTATAACCGCTTCTCGCATGACATCGACCGCCTGGCGACGCGCTACGAATCGTTCATGGAAGAGTTTTCCAACATCCTGCAGCGGCAGATGCGTTAAGCCATGCGCCAGCGCCGATTAAAAAACGAAATCAACGTCGTCCCCTACATCGACGTGATGCTGGTCCTGTTGGTGATCTTCATGGTCGCCACGCCGATGATGACCACCGGGTCGGTTGAACTGCCGTCGGCGGGCACAGCGCCGCAAAAACCGGATAAATATCTGAAAGTGCAGGTGGCGGCGGATGGTGCCCTGGCGCTGTTCGATGTGGACGGCCAGGAAAGCAAGCTGGGCAGCCTGCGTGAACTCAAGGCCGAGCTGGCGGCCCGCCGTGGGCTTGGTGATGCGGTTTTGCCGGTATTGATCGGTGGTGACCGAGAGGCGCCGTACAAGAACATCATCGAGGTGCTCGACGAGGTCAAGAAACAAGGCTACGGCCGGGTTGCGCTCGAAACGGCGATTAAATAAGCCGATGATCCTCGATCGTCCTGAAGACCCCGGTAAGAAAAAGGCCCTGGCGTTCACCATCACGGTGCACCTGGCGCTGATCGCCGCGCTGTTTTTTGGGGTGCAGTGGAAACGCAGCCAGCCCGAGGTGATGGAAGTTGAGTTATGGGCAGCACGCCCCAGCCAGCCGGCGCCGCCGCCACCGTTGCCGGAGCCCCGGCCGGAACCGCCCAAACCGACCCCGCCACCCGAGCCACCCAAGCCAGAAACCAAGCTTGAGGCGCCGAAAAAGCCTGATATCTCCATTAAGGAAGAGAAAAAGAAGCCCGAGCCGGTCAAGCCCAAGCCAGAACCGAAACCTGAGCCCAAGCCCGAACCAAAAAAGCCCGAGCCAAAACCGGAACCTAAAAAGCCGGAGCCCAGGAAGCCCGAGGCCGAGCCTCGCCCGGACCCGTTCAAGGAGATGCTGGAGCGTGAGGAGCGTCAGCGTAAGACCTCGGATACACAAGCCCGTCTGAGGGCATTGGCCGACGCCGAGCAGAAAGCGGCGGCCGGGCAACGCGGGCTCGCTGATTATGCAACCAAGATTCGCGGCAAAATCCGTGGCAACATCGTCTTGCCACCGGGCATCCCCGGCAACCCGGAGGCTATCTTCGAGGTGACGCAATTGCCGACGGGCGAAGTCATGTCGCTTCGTCTGAAACGTTCCAGCGGCTTCTCGGCGCTTGATGCGGCCATCGAGCGGGCGATTCGCAAGTCCTCTCCGCTGCCCAAGCCGGACGATCCGTCGATGTTCCAGCGCACGCTGGAAATCAAATACAAACCGTTTGAAGAGTAAAATCGCGCCCAATCCATGATCATGAACCCCATGTCCCAAATTTCCCGCCGTATTTTTCTCCTTTTGACGCTGTTGACCGCAAGCGTTGCCCAGGCTCAGTTATCGATCGAAATTACCGGTGCCGGCGCCAATCGCATCCCGGTGGTGATTGCCGATTTTCCGGGCGAGCCGACGGTGTCGCGCATTGTCACCGCCACCGTGCGGGCGGATCTGGAGCGCAGTGGCTTGTTCCGCATGGTTGATCCGGCGGGGGCGCTGCTTGATGAAAATGCAGTCATCGACCACGCCGACTGGAAGGGGCGTGGGGCCGATGCCTTGGTTGCCGGTAGTCTGGCGCGCAGCCCGGATGGCCGACTGGAGGCCCGCTTCCGACTCTACGACACGCAGCGTGGCGTGGCCCTGGGCGGCGCGGTGTATGTCACCAACAATACGCAGTTGCGGGCTGCCGGCCACCGAATCGCCGATTTTGTTTACGAAAAACTGACCGGCGAACGCGGCGTCTTTTCAACCCGCATTGCCTATGTCCTGAAATCGGGCGGCCGTTACCTGCTGCAGATTGCCGATGCCGACGGTCAGGGGGCGGCGACGGCACTGACGTCGACCGAGCCGATCATCTCGCCGGCCTGGTCGCCGGATGGCAGCAAGCTGGCGTATGTCTCTTTCGAGAAAAAGAAACCAATGGTTTACGTTCATTCGTTGGCCAGCGGTCAACGGCAGATTGTGGCCAATTTCCGTGGCTCGAACTCGGCACCGGCTTGGTCGCCGGATGGTCGCCGTTTGGCCGTTGTGCTATCCAAGGATGGCAACTCGCAGCTTTATGCCGTCAATGCCGATGGTAGTGGAGTGCAGCGTCTGGCGCAGTCGTCAGGCATCGATACCGAGCCGCGCTTTGCGCCAGACGGTAACAGCATCTATTTCACCTCTGATCGTGGTGGTAGCCCGCAAATTTACCGCATCGACATTGGTGGGGGGGCTGCGCAGCGGGTCAGTTTCGAAGGTAATTACAACGTCTCGCCACGGCCGTCGCCGGATGGCAAGAGCCTGGCTTTCATCACCCGTCGCGAAGGGCGTTTCCAGTTGGCGGTGATGGATCTGGCCAGTCGTCAAGTCCAGATACTGACCGATTCACACAAGGATGAGTCGCCCAGTTTCGCCCCTAACAGCCGAATGATCCTGATTGCCACCGAAGTGGGTGGCCGGGGCATCCTGTCTGCCGTGTCCAGTGATGGACGCATCAAACAACGTCTCACGGTCACTGCGGGCGATGTCCGCGAGCCGGCCTGGGGCCCGTTTTTACAATAAAACCCGTTCTCTCGTCGGAGTAAGTCATGAAGAAACTGTTGATTCCTGCCCTGTTGTCGGCTCTGCTGGCGGCTTGTAGTTCTGCCCCTATTGATGAAAATGCCGGCGCGCCGGTTGAAGGCCGTTCTGGCAATACGGCGGTCGCTCCCGTGGTGGCCGGCGATCTCGATGCCAGTGGCCTGCCGCGCACGCTGACCGATCCGGCCAGCCCGTTGTCCAAGCGCAGCATCTTCTTTGATCTGGATAGCTACGAAGTGCGTGGCGAATACCAGGATGTGGTCGCCAACCATGCCAAGTTCCTGGTTGCCAACCGTGGTTTCAAGGTGCTGTTGCAAGGCAATACCGACGAGCGCGGTAGCCGGGAATACAACCTGTCGCTGGGTCAGAAGCGGGCTGATGCTGTCAAGCGTTCGCTGGTCCTGCTGGGGGCACAGGACGCGCAGATCGAGTCGGTTAGCCTGGGCGAAGAAAAACCGCGTGCCGACGGCCATGACGATGCCTCCTGGTCGCAAAATCGTCGCGCCGATATTCTCTATCGCGCTGCTGACGGCCGCGGCGAGTTCTGATCATGCGTCGCCTCCCGCTTGTCCTCCTGCTCGCCGCACTGGGCGCCACGCAGGCCACGGCCGGCGTCTTCGACGACGAAGAGGCCCGTCGGCAGCTCGTCGATCTGCGGGCCAAGTCGGAGGCGCGTTTTGACCAGCAAGGTCGGGCACAACTGGATCTGGCGGCCCAGATCCAGCGCCAGGCTGAAGAAATTGCCCGTTTGCGCGGTCAGGTTGAAACCCTGAACTACGCGCTGGAAACGGCACAGAAACGCCAGCAAGATTTTTACATGGACCTCGATACCCGCTTGCGCCGCTTCGAAAGCCCCGCGAGCAGCGAGTCCACGGTCGACCCGGCTGCCGGGCAAAAAACGGCCGATCCGGTGCGTGAGAGCAAGGAGTACGACGCTGCGCTCGGCTTGTTCAAGGCAGCGCGCTACAAGGAGGCGGCAGCCGGTTTTGGCGCCTTTGTGCAGGCTTACCCCAACAGCAGCCTGGCACCCAATGCTCAGTTCTGGCTGGGCAATGCCTGGTATGCCCAGCGTAACTGCACCAAGGCTATTGAGGCGCAAAGCGAAGTGACCAACAAGTACGCGGCCAGCCCCAAGGCAGCGGATGCCTGGCTGGCCATTGCGACTTGCCAGCAGGAAATGGGGAACAAGCTGGGGGCAAAACGTTCGCTGGACGTGGTAATCGAGAAATATCCGAGCACGCCGGCGGCAGAAAGCGCGCGCGAGCGTTTGAAGAAGAAATAATTGGCGCTACGGATCACCGAAATTTTCTATTCGCTGCAGGGTGAGGCATCCCGGGTCGGCTTGCCGACGACCTTTGTCCGCCTGACCGGTTGCCCGTTGCGCTGCACCTGGTGTGATACCACTTACAGCTTTACCGGCGGAGAAGCGGCCAGCATCGACGAGGTGCTGGCTCAGGTGGCAAGCTATCCTGCGCGTCAGGTGTGCGTGACCGGTGGCGAGCCGCTGGCGCAGAAGGAATGTCTGCCCTTGCTAAGTGCCTTGTGCGATGCTGGTTACGAGGTGTCGCTGGAAACGTCGGGTGCCCTGGATATCGCGGCTGTTGACCCGCGGGTGTCGCGGATTGTTGATTTGAAAGCACCGGGTTCCGGCGAAGTGGGGCGCAATCGCTGGGCCAATTTGCCCTTGCTGACGGCACGCGATGAATTGAAACTGGTCCTCGCCTCCCGCGAGGATTATGACTGGGCGGTGAGCGTGTTGCACGAGCACGAACTGGCGGCCCGTTGCCCGGTTCTGTTCTCGCCGGCGCAAGGCTTGCTGGCGGCGCGTGAGCTCGCCGAATGGGTGCTGGCGGATGGTTTGCCGGTGCGTTTCCAGATGCAGTTGCACAAACTGCTTTGGGGTAACATGCAAGGAAAGTAGCGGCCAGGAACCCATATGACCGAAAGTAATCGCCGGCAGTTTTCACGTGTCATCTTTCAAGCGGAAGGACGTCTTGTCACGCTTGAGGGGGAGTTGCAGGTGGCGGTGCTCGATCTGTCGCTCAAAGGGGCGCTGATCCGGCCGCCAGCCGATTTCTTCATCCGCGTCGGTAGTCATGTCGAACTGGATCTTTTCCTTGGTCCGGAGCGTGATCTGTCCATACAAATGTCGGCCACCGTCGTTCATCATCAAGGTGAGTATTTTGGTCTGGCCGTGCGCGAGATGGATCTGGACAGCATGACCCATCTGCGGCGCCTGGTTGAGCTCAACCTTGGCGATGAATCCCTGCTGGAGCGTGATCTCGGCCACCTGGCCCACGTCTGATCCGTACCGGATGGTTTCTGTTATGGCATTTGCCCCCTTGCTGATCGCTGCACCCCAAGCGCATAATCGCCTGTCCTGACCGCTGGTTGGGGAGGCAGTGACTGCGACAGGCTTAGACAGCCAAGGGGGGACGATGGCGAGCGGTGACACGAAATGCAGCAGGATGGCCCGACAGGGTCGGTGATCTGGTGAACGCTGCCCTACCTTCTTGTTCGGCCTGTCATGATGAGTTGCGAATTGCCGCAACCGCTTTTCAGTCGCAAACAGCCATCATGGTCACTGGGCCGGATGCCCGTATCCTGCGGGTCAATGACGCATTTAGCCGGTTGACTGGTTACGAGCAGATCGATGTTCTGGGGCAACGCCCTTCGCTGCTGAGTTCAGGGCGGCACGATCCGGCGTTCTATGAAGCGATGTGGCGATTGATCAAGCGCTTCGGTCATTGGCAAGGCGAGATATGGAATCGGCGGAAAAGCGGCGAAATCTATCCGGAATGGTTGACGATCAGTGCTGTGCGCGATGCTGATGGCTTGTTGACGCACTATGTGGCGACCTTTGCAGATATCAGTCAGCTCAAGCAGGCTGAATCGGAGGCGCATCATCTGGCGTATTACGATCCGCTGACTTCATTGCCGAATCGACGTCTATTGCTTGACCGTTTAGAAAAAGCGGAGGCCATGGGCAAGCGCAGTGGTGAGTACGCCGCCTTGGTGATGATTGATCTGGATAATTTCAAGGCGCTGAACGACACGCTGGGCCATGATCAGGGCGACCGACTGCTGATTGAGGTGGCTTGTCGTCTGCTGGCGGTGATTCGTGATTGCGATACCGTGGCCCGCCTGGGTGGCGACGAATTCGTTGTCATGCTTGAACAACTGGGTCGTGATCCGGCAACTGCAGCGATTACTGCCGAAAGTGTGGCAAAAAAAATCATGCAGGTCGTCAATGAACCGTATCAACTGGCGGGTGGCTATATTCATTATTGTTCGGCCAGCCAGGGAATCTGCCTGTTCCATGGCCGCGACAAGACGGTTGAAACGCTACTGAAGCAGGCAGACATTGCTTTGTATATGGCGAAAGATGCCGGCCGCAACGCGATCCGGTTTTTTGACACTGAGATGCAGGTGGCGATTGATGCCCGGATGTTCATTGAAACGGGTTTGCGACGCGCGTTGGCTCAGAACGAGTTTCGTTTGTACATTCAGCCGCAGGTCGATGCTCAGGGGGGTCTAGTCGGTGCTGAGGCCTTGTTGCGCTGGCAGCCCGAAGGTGGTGGTATCGGGCCAGATCAATTTATTCCGATTGCCGAAGAGCGTGGCCTGATTGTTCCAATCGGTTTGTGGGTGCTGGATCAGGCCTGTGCCGCCTTGCGCCGCTGGGCTGATAATCCATCGCTCGAGGGGCTTTATCTCTCGGTCAATGTCAGTGCACGGCAGTTCCGTCAGCCAGATTTCGTCGAGCAGGTGAGCAGTGCGCTGAGTCGGCACGGTGTGATGGCGCACCGCCTTAAACTTGAACTGACTGAAAGCGTGTTGCTCGACAAGGTCGATGATGTGCTATTCAAAATGTCGGCCCTGCGTCTACTCGGTGTTCGTTTTTCGCTCGATGATTTCGGGACTGGTTACGCTTCGCTGGCCTATCTGAAACGCTTTCCCTTCAACCAACTCAAGGTTGATCGCTCCTTTGTTCGGGATATTGTCAGTGATCCCGACGATGCGGCGATTGTGCGCGCCATCATTGCCATGGGGAATAGCCTGCGGCTGGATGTCGTCGCCGAGGGGGTGGAAACCGATGAACAGCGTGCCTATCTGAATCGTCACGGCTGCGTTGTCTTTCAGGGCTTTCTCTTCGGACAGCCACTGCCGATCGAGCATTTCGAGGCGCGCTGCACCATCGCTGAGGTGATACCCGCAATGACTGGCGGTCAGTTGGCGTTGTTCCAGTGGCTGGCTGGCGCCGACGCTTGAGCGCCGCCGGATCGCCGAATTTTCCCCTTCTTGCGGTAAAATCCGCCCCCCATGAGTGCCAACGCCGTTGTTCTTCTTTCGGGCGGACTTGATTCCGCAACCTGCCTTGCCATTGCGCGCAGCCGTGGTTTTGACTGTTATTGCCTGTCTTTTGATTACGGTCAGCGGCATAGTGCCGAATTGCTGGCTGCGCGGCAGGTGGCGCAAGCGCTAGGGGCGTCTGAGCATCGGATTCTCAATCTGGGGCTAGCGCAATTCGGTGGTTCGGCGCTGACCGATACCGCCATTGCCGTGCCGGTCGGCGGTGTCCAGCCGGGTATTCCGGTGACCTATGTGCCGGCGCGTAACACCATCATGTTGTCACTGGCGCTGGCCTGGGCCGAGGTCTTGAATAGCCGCGATATTTTTGTCGGGGTCAATGCGGTCGACTACTCAGGATACCCCGATTGTCGTCCGGAATATATTGCGGCGTTCGAACAGATGGCCAATCTGGCAACCCGGGCGGGGGTCGAAGGTTGCAAGCTCAGCATCCATGCGCCGCTAATCGCCCTCTCCAAAGCCGACATCATCCGCACCGGCAGTGTGCTAGGGGTTGATTACGGCTTGACGGTGTCCTGCTACCAAGCCGATGAACTGGGTCGCGCCTGTGGTGTCTGTGATTCGTGTCGCCTGCGCGCCGAAGGTTTCGCCGCTGCGGGTATTTCCGATCCCACTTCTTATCTGGTCTGACATGGAATCCGTCATTTCTCCGCATACTGTGGTCTGGCTCACTTTTGCCGTCGCATTCGTTTTTGGCGTGATTGGCCAGAAAACGCATTTTTGCACCATGGGCGCTGTTTCCGACATCGTCAACATGGGAGACTGGAGCCGCATGCGCATGTGGCTGCTGGCGATGGGGATTGCCGTTCTGGGGGCCGGCAGCCTCGATATGGCGGGACTCATTGACCTTGATAAATCGATTTATCGCGGCCCGGCCTTTACGTGGTTGTCTTACCTGGTTGGGGGGGCAGCTTTCGGTGTCGGCATGGTTTTGGCATCTGGTTGTGGCTCCAAGACTTTGATCCGGGTTGGTAGTGGCAATCTGAAATCCCTGGTCGTCTTTCTGGTGATCGGCGTGGTGGCTTACATGACGATGCGTGGCGTCTTTGGCGTCTTCCGGGTCAATGTGCTCGACAAAGTCGCGGTCGACCTGCCAGGTGGGCAAGGTTTGCCGGCCTTGCTGACGCGTGGCGGCATGGCGCCGACGACGGCCGATCTACTGGCAGTTTTGCTGGTCGGCGGCGGGTTGACCGCGTTTTGCCTGCTGCGTCGGGATTTCTGGAATGTGGACAATCTCCTGGGGGGGCTTGGCACTGGCTTGGCCGTGGTGGCCGCATGGTATGTCAGCGGCCACATGGGCTATGTGGCAGAACACCCGGATACGCTGGAGGAGGCTTTTCTGGCGACGAATAGTGGCCGCATGGAGTCGCTGACTTTCATTGCGCCGTTGGCCTATACCCTGGAGTTGCTGATGTTGTGGTCGGATGCCAGCCGGACAGTAACGGTGGCTGTGGCCGCCGTGCTGGGGGTGATTGCAGGATCTTTCGCCTGGTCGATTCTGACCCGAAATTTCCGGTGGGAGGGCTTTGCCAGTGTCGAGGATACGGCCAGCCATCTGATCGGTGCGGCCTTGATGGGTTTTGGCGGCGTGACGGCGATGGGGTGTACCGTGGGTCAGGGCATTACTGGGTTTTCGACCTTGGCGCTGGGTTCTGTGGTCACTTTTACGGCGATTGTGCTGGCGGCCACGGCAGCCTTGAAGTTCCAGTACTGGCGATTGATGCGCGAGGGCTGAGCGTAAGTCCGCCGTCAGTCTTTTTGCTTCACCATCATTGGCTCGATGATGGTGCTTGAAAGTCGTTCATGAAAGTCCTGCTTGCTGAAGACGACGCCCTGATTGGTGATGCGGTGGCCACCGGCTTGCGTAAATCCGGTTTTTCCGTCGATTGGGTGCGTGATGGTCAGGAGGCCGAAACGGCACTGTTGCTCGGGCATTACGGCCTGCTGGTGCTGGATCTTGGCTTGCCACGGCGTGATGGCATGGATCTGCTGCGTCGCCTGCGCCAGAACGAGAATCCGATTCCTGTGCTGGTAATGACCGCCCGCGATGGTGTGGCGGATCGTGTCGGTGGCTTGAATAGCGGTGCCGACGATTATTTGGTCAAACCCTTCAATCTTGATGAACTGGTCGCTCGCGTCCACGCCCTGATTCGCCGTTACCAGGGGCGGTCCAATAGCGAATTGCGACTGGGGGCCTTGCGGGTCGAGCCGACGACACGGGCGGTGACTTTGCAGGGCAAGGAGGTCAGCCTTTCCGAGCGCGAATTTCGCTTGCTGCTGACCCTGCTCGAAAAACCGGGGTCGGTGCTCAGTATCAGTCAGCTTGAGGACAAGTTGTACGGCTGGGGCGAGGAAGTGGCGAGCAATACGATCGAGGTCCAATTACATCGGCTGCGTCGCAAGTTGGGCAAGGAGTGGATACGTAACGTGCGTGGCGTGGGTTTCAAGATCGTCGATCCGGCGTGAATTCAATCCGCAAGCAACTGCTGGTCTGGCAGATTGGTGCCTTGGTGCTGACCGCCATTCTGGTCAGCCTGATTACCTACCATCTGGCTTGGGACGGCTTCAACCAGTTACGCGATTATTCCCTGGGGCAGATTGCGCAGGCGGTCCTGCGCCATGGCGCGCCGTCCCGAGTGCCGCAGTCGGAAATGCTGGAAGCCGAACTCTTTCTGAGTCAGATCTGGGATGAGGAGGGAAAGGTGGTTTTCGCGTCGCGGCCCGATCAGATTATGCCGCGGCAGCGGGCCGGACTCAGCATCCTGACCTGGCAACAGGAGGAGTGGCACGTGATGGTGCTTGAGCATGGCGGCTCGGTTGTTCAGGTGGCCAATACCACAGCCAATCGCTACCAGATGTTCGGTAGCGTGGCGCCCTGGCTGATGTTGCCTTTCGCCGTGCTGATTTTTTTGTTGGGAGGCGTCATCTTGCTGGCGGTGCAGCGTGCCCTGCAGCCGCTGCAGGTGGTTCGGGACGAAGTGAGTCAGCGCGATGCCGAGCGCTTGCAGCCCTTGCCGTATGCTGTTTACCCGGAAGAGTTGTTTCCTTTGGTCTTGGCCCTCAATGCGCTGCTCGAGCGTTTGCGGCACAGTTTGGAGGCGCAGCAACGGTTCATTGCTGATGCAGCCCACGAACTGCGTACGCCGTTGACTGCGCTGAGTTTGCAAGCTCAGTTGGCTCGCGATGGAGACAGCCTACAGGCGCGTGAACAGGCTTTTGATCGGGTGGCTGAAGGTGTCGACCGGGTCGCTCACCTGATTGATCAATTGCTTGACTTGGCACGTTACGATCCGCGCACCTGTCCATTACGCGAGCCGGTTGCGGTCAACCTGCTCGATTTGTCTAAAAAGCGGGTTGCCGATCACTCAGCAGCGGCTGAGGCGCGATTGATTGATCTTGGCTTGCTGGATAGCGACGAAGTCGTCATCTGGGGTGAGCCGGACAGTTTGGGCGTTCTATTCGATAACTTGATCGATAATGCCATTCGCTACGCCGGCCACGGCGCTGTGATTGATCTCCAGATCACGGTCGACGGTGAAATGGCGCAAGTTTTGGTGAGTGATAACGGTCCCGGTATTCCCGCGGATGCACGCCAGCGCGTTTTTGAGCGTTTTTGCCGTCTGTCACCGGCCGCTTCTCGCGGCAGTGGCTTGGGACTGAGCATCGTCGAAGAAATCGTCGCCCGCCATCAGGGCTTGATACGACTCGACGAAACGCCGGGGGGCGGGTTGACGGTTCGAGTCTCTTTTCCCTTGCCGGTCTTGGGCGCGCCCTGATTTCCTTGTTCTGGGTCAACTCCCGTTAAGTCCTCTGTAAGTCAACGGCCCGTACAGTCGCCAGCGCCGTACTACATCAACAACATATAGCTTTCCAATGACAGGAGGAGTCGATGGCTAAGGACATCTATGCCCGTATCCGGGCCAACCCCAAGTTTCATCAACTGAAAAATACACGCAACAGCTATGGCTGGGTCATGACCTTCGCCATGCTGATCGTGTACTACGGTTATATCGCACTGATCGCCTTCAATAAGGCATTCCTCGCCCAGCCGCTGGGGCCGGATGGCGTGACCACCATCGGGATTCCCATTGGTGTTGGTGTGATTGCATTCACCATCATCATCACCGGCATCTACGTTCGTCGCGCCAATACCGAATTTGACGCGCTGAAGGAACAGATCATCGAGGAGGCCAAATAAATGGCGAAGTATTCCAAGCAAATCGCTGCCCTCCTCGGCCTGCTGGCCCTGGCGGGTGGTGCCTGGGCGGCCGGTGCCGACCTGGGGCAGGCTGAAAAGCAGGCCACCAACTGGACGGCCATCATGATGTTTGCTGCCTTCGTGGCGGGCACGCTGTACATCACCAAATGGGCAGCTTCCAAGACCAAGTCGGCCGCTGACTTCTACACCGCCGGTGGTGGTATCACTGGTTTCCAGAATGGCCTGGCGATTGCCGGCGACTACATGTCTGCCGCGTCCTTCCTGGGTATTTCGGCGGCCGTGATGGCCAACGGCTACGATGGTCTGATCTTCTCGATCGGCTTCCTTGTCGGCTGGCCGATCATCACCTTCCTGATGGCGGAACGCCTGCGCAACCTCGGTAAATTCACCTTTGCCGACGTCGCCGGTTACCGCTTCCAGCAAGCCCCGATCCGCGCTTTTGCGGCAACCTCCACCCTGATCGTCGTCGCCTTCTACCTGATCGCGCAGATGGTTGGTGCCGGTCAGCTGATCAAGCTGCTGTTCGGTCTGGAGTACTGGATGGCGGTGGTCATCGTCGGCGCATTGATGATGGTTTACGTGCTCTTCGGTGGCATGACCGCCACCACCTGGGTGCAGATCATCAAGGCCGTCCTGCTGCTGTGCGGCGCGTCCTTCATGGCCTTCATGGTGCTGTGGAACTTCGGTTTCAGCCCGGAAGCAATGTTTGCCAAGGCGGTTGAAATCAAGACCCTGCTGGCGGAAAAGAGCTTGCTGGCAGAAGCGGTCAAGGCGGGTGCGGACCCTGCCACGGTGGACGTGACGGTGGCTGCTGCGGCCAAGGGCCTGTCGATCATGGGCCCGGGTAACTTCGTCAAGGACCCGATCTCGGCGATCTCCTTTGGTATGGCCCTGATGTTTGGTACGGCTGGTCTGCCGCACATCCTGATGCGCTTCTTCACGGTGCCGGATGCCAAGGAAGCACGTAAGTCGGTGTTCTGGGCCACCACCTGGATTGGCTACTTCTACATCCTCACCTTCATCATCGGTTTCGGTGCGATCTGCTTCGTGTTGACCAATCCTGAGTTCCTGGACGCCAAGGGTGCCCTGCTCGGTGGCGGTAACATGGCGGCTATCCACTTGGCCAATGCGGTTGGCGGTAACGTCTTCCTCGGCTTCATCTCTGCCGTGGCTTTCGCCACCATCCTGGCTGTGGTTGCTGGTCTGACCCTGTCTGGTGCCTCTGCGGTATCGCACGACTTGTACGCAACCGTGTTCAAGAAGGGCAATGCTGATTCCGAATCCGAACTGCGCGTGTCTCGCTACACCACCCTGGCTTTGGGTGTGGTCGCGGTGGTTCTGGGTATCGCCTTCGAAAAGCAGAACATCGCCTTCATGGTGTCGCTGGCCTTCGCTATTGCGGCTTCGGCTAACTTCCCGGTGCTGTTCATGTCCGTGTTGTGGAAGGATTGCACGACCAAGGGTGCGGTGATCGGTGGTTTCCTCGGCTTGGCTTCCTCGGTCGCCCTGACCGTGGTGTCGCCGTCGATCTGGGAAGCCACGATGGGCAATCCGAAGGGTTCCGCTTGGTTCCCCTACACCTCGCCGGCCTTGTTCTCGATGACCATCGGCTTTGTCGGTATCTGGTTGTTCTCTGTTCTGGACCGCAGCGCCCGTGCTGCCGAAGAACGCGAACTGTTCCTGGATCAGGAAATCCGTTCCGAAACCGGTGTTGGTGCTGCTGGGGCTTCCGGCCACTAAGATCGCGTTTTGATACGCTAAAGGCCAGCCTACGGGCTGGCCTTTTTTTTGGTGCGCCCAGCATGGGCGCACTCCTGCGGGTGTAGTAGCTGCCAACACGGGGCGAAGGGCCAAACGAGAAGGCGTGTTTTACGCCATGTCGATGCGTGAAGCCGTGCGTCAGATCCCTGAGGAAACCGGGGCGGGTGCCCGTAGTGGGCGGTGAAGCCGCACGCGCACGCACGCACCAGCGACGAAGCGACACGCCCGCGCCATGAAACGGGAAGCACAGGGTCAGGGCTGCTGAGAGCGGCACTGACGAAGGCCGGGTGGTGTGGCAGGGGTGGTCAGTCGCGTGGTGTGCGCTGATTTGCCTCGTGGTCGCCGGCTTTCAATTTGGCGATGACCCAGGGAAAGGCAGCTGAACCCAGCAAGGCAACGGCTGAAACGATGAAGGCCAGTCCGGCCATCGGATCATCAAGGACTGGATGGATGAGCGCGCCAAAGCCGGCCAAGCTGAGCAGTCCGGGAATGGCGCTGAGCAGGCCGAGGGCGCTGAGGATGACGAAGGTCAGGGGATATTTACGCATGCTGGAGAGTGTAGACGAGCGAACGATTCGGCGCGAAGATAGCCCTATTTTAATAATTAAGGAGACACTAATGAATCGTCGCCAATTCCTACGTTCTACGGCGGCTTTGTCGACCTTGGGCGCGGTCGAGTTTTTGCCTTGGCATACGGTTAGCGCCTTGGCCAGCGAGGTCGGCGATTTTGTCCGGGGGCCGGCGGTCAAGGATCATCCGCTGCAGCAACTGTCGAAACATGTCTGGATGATCTATTCGCCGGATGGTTTTCCGACCCCGGAAAACCAGGGCATGATGTGTAACCTGACTTTTGTCGATACCCCCAAAGGCTTGGTCGCGGTCGATACCGGTGCATCGGTACAAATTGGCGAGATGGCCATCCGGCAAATTCGTCAGGTGCTGAAGAAACCCGTGATCGCCATCATCAATACCCATTATCACGGCGATCATTTTCTCGGGAATCACGCGTTTGTCGATGCCTACAAAGACATCCCGATCTATGCCCATGCCGGGACGATCCAGCAGATTCAGGGGATGGAGGGCAATCTGTGGCGTACCTTGATGGAGCAATGGACCAACCAGGCCACCATGGGCACGCGCGTGGTGCCGCCGACAATCGCGGTCGACCATGGCCAGGAGCTTAAATTCGGCGATGTCACCCTGCGCATGCATCATTACGGCAAGGCGCATACGCCGTCGGATATTTGCGTCGAAGTGGTCGAAGACAAACTGACTTGCATAGGCGACGTGGCCATGGATCGCCGCATTGCCAACATGGATGACGGTTCTTACGCCGGGTCGCTGAAAGCTTATGACGCCCTGGAGAAAAATGCGGCCTCCACGATCTGGCTGCCGGGACACGGTCATCCAGGGGCTGGGGTGCTGGCCTGGAACCGTGGCTTGTTCCAAGGGATTTACGAAAGTTGTCTGAAAGCCATCGAGGCGGGGGAGGCGATGGCCGCTGCCAAGGTGCGTGTTTTGGCGGATGAGCGGGTGCGCAGTCGAGCCAAGGACACCAAGGGGTTCGACAACAACATTGGTAAGTATGTCAGCTTGGCTTATCTGGAGGCGGAAGCGGCCGCTTTCTGAGCGGGCAACCGAACCAATCCGCTCTTTCGTGTTCTGACTTCGGGTATTTCGGCATGCGCCTTGCTGCGTTTGCGAAATGCCCGATTTTTTTGCCATAAAGACGACACGATGAATGCTCCGGAATCCTGGCTGACCGATCTGCCCACCCTTGAAAATCGCTTTGCGGCGCTGCCTGAGTCTTTCTATACCCGCCTGGCTCCGCATCCGCTGCCTGCCCCCTCGTTGATCGCGGTCAACCGTGATCTGGCGGCAGAAATGGGCTTGCCGTCGGCCTTGCTGGATAGCCCGATTTTTCCTGAATTGCTGGCCGGTAATCAACCATGGCCGGGCTCGCAACCACTCGCTGCCGTTTATTCCGGTCATCAATTTGGCATGTGGGCCGGGCAATTGGGCGACGGGCGGGCGCACCTGCTTGGCGGGCTAGATGCGGGCAGTCATCACTGGGAGATACAACTCAAGGGGGCTGGCCGAACGCCGTATTCGCGCGGTGCCGATGGTCGGGCTGTCTTGCGCTCCTCAATACGCGAATTTCTCTGTTCCGAAGCGATGGCCGCGCTGGGCGTGCCGACCACGCGGGCGCTCAGTCTGGTCGGGGCCGATTATCCGGTGCGCCGCGAAGAAATCGAAAGCGCCGCCGTGCTTAGCCGGGTGGCACCGAGTTTCGTCCGTTTTGGCTCCTTCGAGCATTGGGCGGCCCGGGATCGTGATCTTGAAGTGCGCCAGCTGGCCGACTATGTCATCGACGCCTTTCGCCCGGCTTGTCGAGATAGGCCGCAGCCTTACGATGCCTTGCTGCGCGACGTGGCCACCCGCACCGGCGAGTTGATCGCCCACTGGATGGCTGTGGGTTTCATGCATGGCGTGATGAATACCGACAACATGTCGATTCTTGGCCTGACCCTGGATTACGGCCCCTTCGGTTTCATGGAGGCTTTCGATGCTGGGCATATCTGCAACCATTCCGATCATCATGGTCGTTACAGCTATCGTAACCAGCCGCATATCGGGCAGTGGAATCTCTACTGCCTGGCCGATGCTTTTTTACCGCTGCTCAAACAGCCTGACATGGCCAAGGCCGCAGTCGATGAGCGCTATGGCCCGGCCTTCGAACAACATTTCGAGCACTTGCTGCGGGGCAAGCTGGGCTTGTGTGCCGCCTTACCAGATGACGAGGCCTTCATTGGAGAAACCTTTGGTTTGCTGCAGCAACACCGCCCCGATTTCACGCTGTTTTTCCGCCGTCTTTCTGATCTGCCAGCCACGGTCGACCGCGAACAACAGGCAAAAACCGATGCGCCGGTGCGTGACTTGTTCATTGACCGCAGCGCCTGTGATGCCTGGCTGGACCATTGGCGAGCCCGGCAGGCGCAGACGCCGTGGCCGGATGAGGCGCGCCAGGCGGCGATGAGGGCGGTGAACCCGAAGTACATCTTGCGCAACTGGCTGGCCGAACAGGCCATTCGCCAAGCCCGGGCGGGGGATTTCTCGGAAGTGCAGCGGCTGGCCGATTGCCTCCGCCAGCCGTACGCCGAACAACCGGCCTATGACGCCTACGCCGCCCTGCCGCCCGATTGGGCGCAAGGTTTGGCCGTTAGCTGTTCAAGCTGATGGTGTTGCGTCTGTAAACGAAAAACGGGCCGCCCCGAAAGCACAGGACGGCCCGCCGGGGGGAGGGGAGCTTACTGAAGTTGCTGGATACCGGCGATAACCCAGCCCTTGCTGCCATCGATCGGTTTGGTCATGTGCCAGATTTCGGCAAAGGCAGCCGCCGGGGCGTTGCGCTCTTCGCGAATCAGACCGCTGAAGCGCACGCTAACGATGTAGCGACGGTCTTCTTCGACCACTTCAATCACGTCGGCCTCCAGTTGCTGAACATCGGTTTCCTGCGAGGCGCCGCGCCGTTCATCAATTGCCAGTTTGATTTCAGCAAACATTTCTGGCGAGGTGAATTCACGCAGGTCGTCAAGGTTACCGGCATCGTTGGCGGCTTGCAGGCGAATGAAATTCACCTTGGCATTGCGGATGAAGGTGGCGACGTCGAAGTCAGCCGGGATGGCGGCGGTGCTGCTGCTTGCGGCGGCTAACGGGGCAGCAGACAGGCTACCCCCGGCCGGCGTGAAGTCCGGGCGCGGCGGGATCTGGCCACCCAGATTGGGGCCGCTGCCAGCGTATTGCATGCCCGGTGAGGACTGGGCTGCTTTTTTGCGCATGAAGTAGCCGATGACGCCAATGACGACCATGGCGAGCAAAGCCATCATCATGAAGTTGGCGAGTTCTTCGCCAAAGCCGAAGTGCGAGGCCAGCGCGGCCAAACCGAGGCCGGCGGCGAGGCCGGCCAGCGGACCCATCCACGAGCGTTTTGGCTGGGCACCTTGGGGCGCTGCAGCTGCTTGTTGCGGTTTGGCCGGGGTGGCTGCTGGGGTGTGGTTAGGGCTGACCGACTGGCGTTGCATGCCGCTGGAACTGCCGCCGCCCAGGCGTTTGGCTTCGGCATCGCCAACATGCAGCGTGAAGCCGAGAACGACGGCTGCGGCCATCAGGATGAAGTTTTTCATGGGTGTCTCCGTGTGGAAATTACGTGGCCGTAGTTTACGGCAGACGCCTTGATGGAAAAACCGCTGTCTATCTGTTTTTCTATTCGATAAAACAGAAGTGTTGGCGCTGCTTAGCCCAGGAGTGCTGCGATGGCGCTTGGGTTGGAAGGAAAATAAAGATGGAGATAGGAGGCGGTCAGGCGGTGCTGCCGGTAAACCGCTTCCCCCGGGCGGCCATCGGCCGTTCGTGCGCTGGCGAACGGTGCGAGCGGGGTGTCGCTGTGCGAATAATGAAAAGTGTGGCCGGCCAGTTCGCCTTCCGGCAGGGTGAGATACTGCGTGCCAAGTGCCGTCAGGCGGCGCTGCATGTGGCAGGTGCCGGGAAGCAGGCCGGCCAGGCGATGGCAGTCGCCGTTCAGGTCACGCAGGTTTTCAAACAGGCTCATCATGCCGCCACATTCGGCGAGCAGTGGTTTGCCGGCATCGACATGGGCTTGCAAGGATTGCCACAGCGCCTGTTGTTGGCTCAGTGCAGCCGCATGAAGTTCCGGATAACCGCCGGGTAGCCAGACGGCATCGCAGGGCGGCAAGGCGTCACCGGACAGCGGTGAAAAGAAGCGGAGTTCAGCACCCAGGCGCTGCAAGATGTCGAGATTGGCCGGGTAGATGAAGCCGTATGCGGCATCACGGGCGATGGCGATGCGTTTGCCAGCCAGCTCGGGGCTGATCGGCGGTGGTGCGGCCACAGGGAAATCGACAGTGGCCGGCAAGTCGACCGCGCTCGATGTGGCCAGTTCATCGGCCAGTGCATCCAGACGTGTCGCCAGGTCGCTGATTTCTGCGGCCTGCAGCAGGCCCAGGTGGCGCTCAGGCAGGCTGTGTGTACTCTTGGGCAGGGCGCCGAACCAGCCCATGGCGGGTGGCAGGCTGGCCTGCAGCAGTGCGGCATGACGCGCACTGCCGACCCGATTGGCGAGGACCCCGGCAAAGGGTAGGCCCGGTCGATAGCTGGCCAGGCCGTGGGCGACGGCACCGAAGGTTTGTGCCATGGCGCTGGCGTCGATCAGGGCCATGACTGGAATGGCAAAGTGACCGGCCAGGTCGGCGGCCGACGGCGTGCCATCGAACAGGCCCATGACCCCTTCGATCAGGATCAGCTCGGACTCGGCGGCTGCCCGGGTCAGTCGCCAGCGGGCGTCGGCTTCGCCACACATGCCGAAATCGAGGTTTTCACACGGTCGACCGCTTGCAACGGCATGAATCTGCGGATCGAGAAAATCCGGCCCGCATTTGAAGACGGTGACGCGCCGCCCTTGCCGAGTATGTAAACGGGCTAGCGCAGCGGTGACCGTGGTTTTTCCCTGGCCGGAGGCGGGGGCGGCGATGAGCAGGGCGGGGCAGGCGGGCATGGTGTGGGTTCTCGGCGCATTGATCAAGGAGATGCCGCGCTTAGCGGGCGGGCAGGCGGAAGCCCTGGTGGCGATCCCAGTCGATATAAAAAAGGCGTGACTGGCGGGCCGTGAACGAGAATAGCCGCTGGCCGCCGACCGCGATGACGCTTTCGCCGAGCGAAAAATCAAGTTCTGGTTCGACGCCGGTGCGATTGTTCACGATCAGCGGCAGGCCGCTTTCGGCGCTGCGCTGCTCCCAGAGATCACCTGGCCCCATGCCGTCCACCGGCGGCCAGTTGGTCGGGGCAAGCAGGATGGTGGCGCCTTGCTGGTGGTAGCGGGCGGTAGGCTCCGGTTTGTAGGTGTCGGCGCAAATGAGAATGCCAACCGGGAGGCCGTCGACCATGAAAGGCGGCTGGCCGGTGCCGGGCGTGGCCCAGCTTTCGGCACCGCCATGGACGCGCTGCTTGCGGTAGGTGCCGAGAATTGAGCCCTCGCGGTCGATGACCGCGACGCTGTTGTGAAATTGGCCGGTCTTGCCATCGCGCTCGGCGAAGCCGACGAAGAGCGCGACCCTGTTGTCGCGGGCGATGGCGGCCAGCGTGTTGATCCAGGCATCGGGAAAGGGGGCGATCCATTGGGTGCCGATGCGGCTCGCGAAGTTGTAGCCAGTTTCGGCCAGTTCGGGGGTTATGACCCAGTCGGCACCGTGGGTGACCGCTTCTTGAATGCTGCTTTCGATGCGGGCGCGGTTGCCGGCGATGTCACCGGGCATGGCATCGAGATGGAGCAAGGCGAGGCGCAGGGCGTCCGGCGCCTTGGCCGGCGCTAGGCGTGTGCTCGCGAAGCGCTTGGCACCCGGCAGGAAGAAGCCGTTCTGCTTGCCGAGGGCTTCGAGCACCGCTTGGTAGCTGGCCTTGCCGATCAATTCACCGATCCGGCTGTGGCCGCCGGTGTAACTGGCCTGCGGCGCATGTGTCCCGGAGACGACGATGATACTGTCGGTGCCGGTCCCCGTCGCCTGTACGGCCGGGGTGTAGGTGCTCGGCACCTGAAGGTCTTGCAGCGCCGCGGTCTTGCCTTCGGTCATGGTGATCAGGGCGCGGGCCATTGCCGCGTCGGTTAGGCGGATATTGGTCAGTAGCAGGAGGTTGATGGTGCCGGCCGGCGGATGGCCTTCGATGTAGGTGCCGGTATCAATGCCGGTGCGGATGGCATTGCTCCGGGCCCCGGCCGTGGCCAGCACGGTGACGGTGAGCGGACCGTAACGTTGGGTGACGACTGCCAGGTTATCAAGATCGGCGGCGGTGGACATGTGGGCGATTGCCGATTTGTCGAGGCGCTGCTGGCGTGCCGTCTGGTCGAGCACATGTTCGGCATAGGCCTTGCCGCCTCGGCCATCCTGCCCCATGAAGCGCATGCCGAGTTTTTGCCAGAGCAGTGGGTGGCCGGCGTGGTTAAGCGCCGCCCGGGCGTCGAGTAGGCCGTTCGTGGTCGATAACATGCGCCGTGCTTGGGGAAAGCGGACGAGCAGCACTTTTTCCCAATAGCCGTCGCGCTCGCCGCGGATGATTCGGGCATCGGCCTGAAGATTGCCCGGGAGCTCGATGTCGCCTGCCCAGGCAGCCACAGAAACGAGTAGCAGGAAGACGGCATGGCACAGGGTTTTCATCGGTGGGCGCTCAGAATTCGAGGCCCGGCATGGCCTTGATGCCACGCTGAAAGGCGTGTTTTTCGTTGCCGATGTCGCTGACCGTGTCAGCGGCTTGGCGTAGGGATTCGGGGGCAGCGCGGCCAGTGATGATGACGTGCTGCATCGTTGGTCGGGCTTGCAGAATGGCGATGACGGAGGGGAGGTCAAGCCAGCCGTATTTGAAGGCATAGGTCATTTCGTCGAGAACGACGAGGCCGATGCCGGGGTCGGCTAGATGCACACAGGCGACCGTCCAGGCGGCCTGGGCGGCCTGGGCGTCGCGGACCTTATCCTGGGTTTCCCAAGTGAAGCCCTCGCCACCGACGTGCCAGGCGACGTTGGCTTGCTGGCGGAAGAAGGCCTCCTCGCCGGTATCCGAGCGACCTTTCACAAACTGGACGACGCCAACTTTCAAACCATGGCCCAGAGCCCGGGCGACGACGCCGAAGGCGGCACTTGATTTGCCCTTGCCGTTGCCGGTATTGACCACCAAAACGCCGCGTTCTTCCTGGGCAGCGGCGATCTTGTCATCAATGACGATTTTCTTGCGGGCCATACGTTGTTCGTGGCTTGAGGCGGGAGGGGTGTTCGCGGTCGACGAGGTCATGGGAGCAATTTTCTAGGGGATGCTTAGCCAGGTAGGAAACCAACCTGGCCGTTGAGTTCAAAGCGTTGTAAAGGGTGGCCGTACAGTGCCGACAGGCGCTCGCTGGTGAGGATGTCGTCACGCCGGCCTTGTTCGGTGCGGCCATCCCCATGGACCAGCAGCACATGGCTGGCATAACGCCAGGCCAGCCCCGGGTCGTGCAGGACACTGACAATGGCAGCCCCGGCATCGGTCTGGGCGCGAAACAGGTCGAGGACGGCGACCTGATGGTTGAGATCGAGGTGGGTCAAGGGTTCGTCAAGCAGGAAAAGATGTGGTTGCTGGCAGAGCAGGGTGGCAATGGCCAGACGCTGGCGTTCGCCACCGGACAAGGTTTGTACATCACGCGCTTCAAAGGCATGCAAGCCCACGGCCAGCAAGGCCTGGCGGGCGATGCGCAGATCGTTCTCGCCTTCCCAATCCCAGCGTGCCAGATGGGGGTGACGGCCGGCGACGGCGGTTTCCAGCACTGAGCTGGCAAAGGCATCGCCCTGTTGCTGGGCCAGCCAGCCGCGCCATTGTGCGGCCTGTCGGGCGCCCATTTCCCGGTAAGTTTGCTGGTTGACCGTGACGCGGCCATCGGTGGGTGGCCGCAAACCAGCCAGAACCGACAGCAGTGTTGATTTGCCCGCCCCGTTGCGGCCAAGAATGGCCCAGTGCTGGCCTGCTTCGACCTGCAGATCGAGGCCACAGCAGGCGGCATGCTGACCAATCCGGACAACCAATTGCTCGGCTTGCAGATAGACGGTATGCATCATCGCCGCAGGCCCGCCCGGCTCAGTAGATACAGAAAGACTGGGACGCCGATCAGCGCGGTCAGGACCCCCACCGGCAATTGCTGGGGGGCGATCAAGGTACGGGCAGCCGTATCGGCCAAAACCAGCAAGGCCCCGCCAGCCAGTGCGGCGGCTGGCAAGAGCAGGCGCTGGTCGTTGCCGATGGCCATGCGGACCAAGTGTGGGACGACCAGACCGACGAAGCCGACTGAGCCGGCGGTGGTGACTGAGGCCGCCGTCGCCAATGAGGCCAGCAGATAAATGGCGTAGCGCAGGCGGTTGACCGCGACACCCAGTGCCTGCGCTTGTTGCAGACCGCGGGCCAGCAGATTGAGCTCGCGGGCAAAGGGTGCCGTCAGCAGCAGCACCAACGCCAAGGTGAGTAGGGCTGGCCACCAGGAATAGCTCTGTCCAAGGTCACCCATCAGCCAGAACAGCATGCTGTGCAACTTGGTTTCTGGTGCTACGGACAACATCAGGGCAATCAGTGCGCCACAACCGGCGGCGACGATAACGCCGGTCAGTAACAGGCGCGTCTGCGTCCAGCTGCCGTCGCCATGGGCCAAACCAAACACCAGCAGCATGGTGCCCAGGGCGCCGGCAAAGGCCAGACCATCAATCAGGAACAGGGGTAGGCCAAACAGCATCGCTGCCATCGCCCCCACGCCGGCACCGCCAGAAATCCCCAGAACGTAGGGGTCGGCCAGTGGGTTACGCAGCAGCACCTGCATCAGCGCCCCGGCCAGGGCGAGCAGCCCGCCGCAGGCAAAACCGGCCAGCGCGCGCGGCAGGCGCAATTGCAGAATGATGTCGCTACCTGCAACGGTTTGCCCCAACAGACTGGCCGCAATGTCCGGCAGCCCAATCGACAAGCTACCTGCCGTCAGTGCCAGCCCGAGACTGGCCAGCGCCAGCAAGGCGAGGGCCAGAAGAATCAGCAGGGCACGACGGCGGGTGGGCATGACGCTTATTGTGGCGTGTAACGGACGCCGACAAAGGCGTTGAAACCCGGTGTCGCGTAGTTGGCGACCTGGACATAATCTTTGTCGAAGACGTTATTGGCACGGGCAAATACCGACCAGTCGCGCGTGACCTGGTAGCTAGCGTTGATATTAAGCAGGGCATAGCCGCCCAGTTCCTGGGTGTTGGCCACATCGTTATAGCGTTTGCCGCTGGCAATCAATTCGGCACCCAGCGTCAGGGCACCAAAATTGTGTGCGGCCCCGAACTTGGCGATCTGCTGTGCCCGGTAACGCAAAATCTTGTCGTTATCGATGTCGCGTGGATCCTGCAGGTCGAGGCTGGCCGTCAGGCGGGTGTCGCCGAACAGGCCTTCATAAGCCAGCGTCCAGCCTGTCAATTCGGCTTTGGCGACATTGGCCGGGAACCAGAGGCCGATCCCATTGGGCGCCCAGGCCACGAGATCGCTGATTTTGTTCACATAGTAGGTAGCGGAGGCGTGATGGCGTTCGGTTTCGTAGTGCACCGCCAATTCCCGGTTGACCGAGCTTTCCGGTTTCAGGTCGGGGTTGCCGGCGCCCGGCCAGTACAGGTCGTTGAAGGTCGGCGCTTTAAAACCGGTGCTATAGGCGGCGTTGGCCCGCCAGTCGCGGCTTAACTGATAACCGTAGGCCAGCGTGCCGGTGGTCTTGCCGCCAAACTGCGAGTTTTCATCGCGCCGCAAGCTGACCTGTCCGCGATGTGCGCCCAGATTGCCGTGCCAGCCGGTCAACAACGAGTTGATGTAACGAGTGGACACGGCGTAGGCCACATTGCCGGCAACCTGTTGGTCGACACGCTCGGCGGCGAGCAAGGCCGTACCGATGGGGAGCGCGATGTCGTTCTGCCACTGGAGTTGAGTTTGCTGCGATTCGATTTGTGAGGTCGGGTTGCCGTTGGCGTATTGCTGGCTCTTGTCGGCACTCTGGCCAATCTTGATGGTGCTGGTCCAGTCACTGTTCAGCCGATTCCGGCTGAACAAATTGACGCCATAGAGGGTTTGCGCCTGTTTGAAATCAGTGGCTTTGGGCGAGGAGTCGTAACGGTTCCAGCCGTCCGAGTACACATAGTTGATGCCGATCTCGTGGCCTGCTGCCGGCGTGTAAGCCAGGCCGCCGGACGAGCTGGTCACGTCATAACCGTCGCGGTCAACGTTATAGGACGAATTGAGCGGATTGTTGATCGCTGAATAGGCATCGCTGCGCTTGTGCGACAACTGGAAGTTGTAGCGCCAGCCCGCTGTGCCACCGGAGAAGCCAGCAGCCTGGCTTTGCGTATTCCAACTGCCGAAACCGGTTTCGGCAAACATGCGCAGCGGACCCTCGCCGCGCTTGGTGAAGATCTGGATGACGCCACCGATGGCGTCCGAGCCGTACAGTGCTGAGCAGGAACCGCGAATGATTTCGACACGGTCAACCTGTTCCAGCGGGATAAAACCCCAGGCGGGATAGCCGGTGGTTGTTGAACCCAGGCGCAGACCATCAACCAGGACCAGGGCGTGGTTGTTGTTGCTGCCACGGATAAAGATCGACGAATCGGTACCCAGACCGCCCTTGCGGGTGATTTCAATGCCCGGTTGGCCGACCAGCAAGTCGTTGAGTGTACCGTTCGGTCCGGCCGCACGAATCTGGGCTGCATCGATGACGCTGATATCGGTGAGCACTTCGTTGCTCCGCTGTGCCTGGCGGGTGGCAGTCACGACGACATCGCCGAGTGGCGCGGTCTGCTCGACGGCGTGTACGGTCGACAGGAATGCCAGTGGCAAAATCACGGCAAGTGGTTTTAAACGTGGATTCATTGGGTTTTTCCTTCCCAGCAGGCGTCCCCGCATGCCGGAATGCATTGAAAAGGGAAGGCGCAGGGGAGACAGGCTGGTTGCAAGGAACCGGCGCCACCACCCCGTGGCACTTCCGCGTGTTGTCTCAGGCCGGTATCCGGGCTCACAAGTCTTGATGCATCGCCTTCCCAGGTTTCCCCAGTGGCCTTGAGATACATCCGCACTTGCTTACCGTTGCGGGGGCAGCAGCGGCTTGGTCTCGTTGGAGACGCACCGCTTTCCCGTTTAACTGCGCTTGGTGAATCCTCGCGCAGCACCTGACACGGCGCGCATTTTACACGGCCCGGAGAGGGGGGGCGTTAAAACTTGTCAGGAAAGCTATAAAACACTTTCAAAATAGCTGCTTAGTCCTTGACTGGCCGTCATTTTTCCCACTATAGTTCGCGCCATGAATAGCGAACTTGAAGCCCTCGAAACCAAGATCGAACAGGTTGTCGCCCTGGTCCACCAGTTGCGCGCCGAGAACGAGGTTTTGCGAAACCAGCTGACCACTGCCGAGGGTGAGCGCCTGCATCTGCGGGCGACGATGTCGACAGCGCGCGAGCGGCTCGAGGGCTTGGTCGCCAACATGCCGGAGGAGACCCAGGAATGAGCGGCGAGCAGAACCATCTCGACATCAAGATTCTCGGTCGTGAATATCGGGTGGCCTGCTTGCCCGAGGAAATGGACAGCCTGCGTTCGGCGGTCGATCTGGTTGATGGCAAAATGCGCGAAATCGCCCAAAAAACCCGCAGCACGATTGCCGAGCGGGTGGCCGTGATGGCGGCACTTAATATTGCACACGAACATTTGTCCATCGCCACTCCTCTGCAAAACCATGCAGAGGAAATGGTTGCCAACGACGACGCGAAGCGTAGAATCGACGACATGGGGGCACGGCTTGATGCCGTGCTGGCACCACAGAAACAACTGGATTTGTGAGTTGTGCTGGGGTGACCCGCCGAGTGTCCCCTGCGGTGTTTGTTAAGGCCATATATTCCTTGAACCAATGCTGATTGGCATCGGCTGCGGACCCATCATCCGCTGTTGTGCGCGTTCTTCGTCGAATGTGCCTGATGCGGTAGGAATGCAGCCACTCTGAACCCAGGTTCAGGATGCCGGCCTGACGGCACTCGCGGGGGCTAAGTACAACGGGTGGCAGACTGTTCTGCCACCCGTTTCTTTTTGCGTAAGCAAAACATATAAACGGTGATGTGATGGCGATGGAATGGTTGGTGGCTTACCTGCTTTTGGGCGGCTTTGTCGGATTTTTTGCCGGGCTGCTGGGGGTGGGGGGGGGCGGTATCATGGTGCCGATGCTGACCACGCTGTTTGCGATGCAGGGCTTTCCTCCCGACCATCTGGTGCACCTGGCGTTGGGGACGTCGATGGCTGCGATCGTCATGACCTCGATTGCCAGCTTGCGTGCGCATCATGCACATGGCGCGGTGCGTTGGGATATCGTCAAGGGGGTGACGCCAGGGGTTTTGCTCGGCACCTTTGCGGGCACTTTTGTTGCCTCGAGGGTGGCGAGTGCGCCATTGGCGATCTTTTTTGGCTGCTTCATGGCGTATGTGGCCTTGCAGATGGTGCTTAACGTCAAACCAAAACCCTCGCGTGAATTGCCCGGTGCGGCCGGTTTGGCTGGCGTCGGTGCTGGGATTGGGGTGATTTCGGCCTTGGTGGCGATTGGCGGCGGCTCCTTGTCCGTACCATTCATGACCTGGTGCAATGTCAAAATGCAGAACGCGATTGGTACCTCGGCGGCGATCGGTCTGCCGATTGCGCTGGCCGGGGCCTTGGGCTATCTCATCAACGGCTGGGGGAGTGGTGGTCTACCTGAATGGTCGGTCGGCTATGTCTACGTGCCAGCCCTGGTGTTGGTCAGCCTGGTTTCCAGCCTGACCGCGCCGCTGGGCGCACGGCTGGCGCATCGTTTGCCTGTTGCCGTGTTGAAAAAAGTTTTTGCCGGGGTGTTGATCCTCCTGTCGGCCAAAATGCTGCACACCATTTTCGGGGTTTGAGTCAGCACGCCTTGAAGCGCGGTTTGCGTTTTTCCAGGAAAGCATTCAGTCCTTCGCGGTAGTCTTCGGTGTCGAGGAAGGCGAAAGAGGCCACTTTTTCTTCATCGCTGAGTGGTCGACCGTCAAGGAGTCGATTGATCCATTGCTTGTGCCAGCCGGCAACCAGTGGGGCGCCGGCGCAGATGCGGCGGGCGCTCGCGTAGGCTTCATCGCTGACTTGGGCGTCGGTGACAACCCGGGTCAGCAGACCTTTGGCATAGGCTTCGCCGGCGTTCAGGATGCGTCCTTCGAGCAGGATTTCCTTGAGCACGGCGGGGCCGGCCAGTTTGAGCAGGCCCGCCATTTCACCTGGATACATCGAAAAGCCCAGTTTGTTGATTGGCGCCCCGAATTTGGCGCTCTCTCCGGCAATGCGCAAGTCACAGGCGCCGGCGATTTCAAGACCGCCCCCAATGCAGGCGCCGGAAATCAGGGCGATGGTTGGCTGCGGCGAGTCGGCGATGGCCTGTAGTGCGGCGGCGACCTGATCGTGGTAATGCAGTGCTTGTGACAGCGTGCTACGGGCGGAAACGAATTCCTCAAGATCGCCGCCAGCGGCAAAGGCATCCTGGCCAGCGCCGCGCAGCACAATGCAGCGAATCGCACGGTCGACCGCAAGTTCGCTCATTTTTTCAGTAAGTTGCTGCCACATAGCCAGGTTGATGGCATTGAGTTTGCCTGGGTTGTTCAGGCAGAGGGTGGCGATGTCACCCTGGATGTCGAGTTCGATACGGCTCATATTTTTGGCTCGGAGGGTCGTCAGGAAAGTGGGCGGCAGGCTTGTTGCCGTCAGGTTCATGTGTCTTCTATAAGATATAATACTTGCGCCGTTTTTTGCGGTAATTATTAATTAGGGAGAACAAGCATGAGCAGCAGCGCGATGTATGAGCGGATGCGGGCCAATCCCAAGTTCCAGGAACTTGTCGCCAAGCGGGGGCGATTTGCCTGGACACTGGCCTTTATCGTTTTGACCATGTTCTATGGCTTTGTGATGACCGTGGCGTTTAGTCCGGCCTCATTGGGCCAGCCGGTGAGCGAAGGCTCACGGGTAACGGTCGGTGTGGTGATCGAATTATTCATGTTCATTTTCTTCTGGGTGCTGACCGCCGTCTATGTGCGCCGGGCCAATACTGAATTCGATGCACTGACCCAGGAAATCATCCGTGATGCCTGGAAGGAGAGCAAATAATGCGCACCTCAAATTACATTTTTGCCGCCCTGTCCCTGTTGACCGCGAGCGGCCTGGCAGTTGCCGCGGGTCCAGCCATGGAAGGCGAGATTCAGCAGCAGGCGACCAACTGGCACGCCATCATCATGTTCGTCATCTTCGTGACGATGACCATGGGGATTACCTATTGGGCGGCCAGTCGCACCAAATCGACGTCCGACTTCTACACGGCTGGCGGTGGCATCACCGGTTTCCAGAATGGCCTGGCCATCGCTGGTGACTATATGTCGGCCGCCACGTTGCTTGGTTTGACCGCCATGGTGTATGGCAAGGGTTACGACGGTTACATCTACATGATGGCTTTCTTCGCCGGCTGGCCGATCATTCTGTTCCTGATGGCGGAGCGGTTGCGTAACCTGGGTCGCTTTACCTTCTCCGACATCACGGCCTATCGCCTTGATCAAGGCAAGGTGCGGACCATGGCGGCAATTTCCTCGCTGATCGTTGTTTGTTTCTACCTGATTGCCCAGATGGTCGGTGCCGGTCAGCTGATCAAGCTGCTGTTCGGCCTGGAATACAACGTGGCAATTTTTGCTGTCGGTATCCTGATGATGGTTTATGTCACCTTTGGTGGCATGGTGGCGACGACCTGGGTACAGATCATCAAAGCCTGCATGTTGCTGGCCGGTGGCACGCTGGTCATGTTCCTGGCCTTCAGCCAGTTCGGCTTTTCGTTCGAGAACCTGCTGGACAAGGCGATGAGCATGCATACCCTGGGCGACAAGCTGATGTCGCCGGGCGCCTTGCTGGCTGATCCAGTGACGGCGATCTCGCTGGGTCTGGGGCTGATGTTCGGGACGGCGGGCCTGCCGCACATCCTGATGCGTTTCTTCACCGTGACTGATGCCAAGGAAGCACGCAAATCGGTGCTCTACGCCTCGGGTTTTGTCGCCTACTTCTTCAACGTCATCTTCCTGATGGGCCTGTGCGCGATCCTGATCGTCGGCCAGAATCCGGAGTTTTTCGAAGGCGGTGAAGTCGGCAAGAAACTGATCGGTGGGGGCAACATGGTAGCCATGCACCTGGCCAAGGCCGTTGGTGGTGACATGCTGCTTGGTTTCCTCGCTGCCGTGGCTTTTGCCACCATTCTGGCGGTGGTGTCTGGTCTGGCACTGGCCGGGGCATCGGCCATCTCGCACGACCTCTATGCCCGAGTGATCAAGAAGGGTACCGCTTCGGAAGCCGCTGAAATTCGTGTTTCCAAGATTGCGACCATTTGTCTGGGGGCGGTCGCCATTGTGCTCGGCATCCTGTTCGAAAAACAGAACATCGCCTTCATGGTTGGTCTGGCTTTCGGGGTGGCGGCAGCTGCCAATTTCCCGGTGCTGATTCTGTCCATGTACTGGAAAGGCCTGACCACGCGCGGTGCCTTGTTTGGCGGCTACAGTGGCCTGATTTCGGCGGTGGCGTTCGTCGTCTTCTCGAAGTCGGTCTGGGTGGATGTGCTGGGCAATGCCGCCCCGCTCTTCCCCTATACCCAGCCGGCGCTGTTTGCCATGCCGATTGCCTTCCTGATGGCCTTCATCATGTCGAAGACAGACGGTAGCGTTCGCGCCAAGGCGGAAATAGACGCCTTCGAAGACCAATACGTTCGTGCCCAAACCGGCTACGGCGCTTCGGGTGCTGCCAGCCACTAAGGGTCGTGCGTTCCGGCCCAGCCGCTTGCTGGCTTGGGGCGGCGCTGCAATTAAGCCCTGATGGGCTGAGGTGACGATGATGCCTGTGATCGAGAGATTACAGGCATCGTTGTTTTTGGAGCGTGGGTTGGTGTTACAGATAAACTAATCGTCCCAATTTACTTTGCGACAGATCAGGGGCTCATTCCAGGGCGGATGCTTACTTTGTCATCCTGGCTGCGTTATGCTCGTTGTCGAACAGTCAGCACTGGACTGAGGCAGCCAAAATACGTTGTTTCGTACCGTAGCTTACTTGGGGGGCGGATCTTTTCTTTTTCCCTCGCGGAGTGGTCGCATGCATGAAATGTCGCTCGCCGAGGGTGTGCTGCAATTGGTGGAAGAGACGGCGCGCCGCGAAGGGGCCAAACGTGTCAAGCTGGTGGTTCTCGAAATTGGCCGCCTGTCGTCGGTTGCTCCGGAGGCACTGCGCTTCTGTTTTGATATGGTGGTCCACGGCAGTTTGGCCGATGGTGCAGCCCTGGAGATGGTCGACGTGCCGGGCGAGGGCTGGTGTCCGTCCTGTGCGGTAGCGGTGCCGATGGCCGAGTTGTACGGCAGTTGCCCGGCCTGCGGCGGTCATCACGTGCGGGTCACCGGTGGCCGCGATATGCGGGTGAGGGAAATCGAAATCGAATAATCGGGAGGCGGCGATGTGTACGGTGTGCGGTTGCGGAGAAGGCGAAATGAACATCGAAGGCGGGGCGCACGGGCATGAGCATACACATGCGGATGGCCGCACGCATCGTCATGCGCACGATCATG
>JAQTXC010000017.1:40889-52273 GCA_028689015.1 Dechloromonas sp.
CGGCGCGCGTGGTGCAGATCGAGCAGGACATCCTGTCCAAAAATAATGCCTACGCTACGGCCAACCGGCAATGGTTCGATGCGCGCGGCATCCTGGCTCTCAACCTGGTGTCGAGTCCGGGTTCGGGCAAGACGACGTTGCTGGTCCGGACCATCGAATTGCTCAAAGCCTCGCTGGCCATCAACGTGGTCGAAGGCGACCAGCAAACCACCCGCGATGCCGAGCGCATCCGGGCCACCGGCGTGCCGGCCGTTCAGATCAACACTGGCAAGGGCTGCCATCTGGATGGTCACATGGTCGGTCATGCGATGGAACGCCTGAGGCCGGGCGACGGCTCGCTGTTCCTGATCGAGAACGTCGGCAATCTGGTTTGCCCCGCAGCCTTCGACCTGGGCGAGCATCACAAGGTCGCCATTCTTTCGGTGACCGAAGGGGAGGACAAGCCGCTCAAGTATCCGGACATGTTTGTCGCGGCCGACGTGATGCTGCTCAACAAGTGTGACCTGCTGCCGTATCTCGAATTCGATGTCGATCTGGCCGAGGCCAATGCCCGCCGGGTCAATCCGGCGTTGCAGGTGATCCGTGTTTCGGCCACCACGGGCCAGGGGCTGGATGAATGGCTGGCCTGGATCCGGGCCAGGATGGCGCACCAGCAAGGGAGGCGCGATGCCACGGTCGACGTGCTGCAGCGGCGGATTGCCGAGCTGGAGCAGGCACTGGCGGCCCGGTGAGCGGCGTCCGGTTGTTCATTCGCGGGCTGGTGCAGGGCGTTGGGTTCCGGCCCTACGTCTGGCGACTGGCGAGCGAGCTGGGGCTGAACGGCTGGGTGCGCAACGAAGGCGCCGGCGTCAGTGTCGCGGTCGACGGAGCGCAACAGGCTGAATTCCAGCGCCGTCTGCCACTGGAGATGCCAGCGCAGGCGCGCATCGATGCCATCGAACAGTCCGCGTGCACGGTCGACGCCAGCGGGTTCGATATTCTCGACAGTGTTGCCGGCGAAATGGCCTCGGCCATTGGTGCGGACGGGGCACTCTGCCCGGCCTGTGCGGCGGAGGTGTGCGATCCCGGCAACCGACGCTGGCGCTATCCCTTCACTACCTGCACGCATTGCGGGCCACGGTACACGGTCAGTGCCGGCCTGCCCTACGACCGCTCCAGAACGAGCCTGGCTCCTTTTGCCCTATGTCCGGCTTGTGCGTCCGAATATCGTGATCCGGTCGACCGGCGTTTTCATGCCGAAACCACTTGTTGCCCGGCCTGCGGGCCGCAATTGCGCCTGCTGGGGGAGGATGGTCGGGCGGTCGACGGCGATCCGCTGGCCGAAACCCTGGCCCGCCTGCAAGCCGGGCAGATCGTGGCGATCAAGGGGTTGGGTGGCTTCCATCTGGCCTGCGATGCGCGTAATCCGGAAGCGCTGGCGACGCTGCGTGAACGCAAGATGCGTGAAGCCAAGCCTTTTGCCGTGATGGGCCTCAATCCGGCATCGCTGACCGGGGTGGCGCAGCTTGATGCGCCGGCTGTGGCGCTGTTGGCTGGGCCGGCGGCACCCATCGTGCTCTGTCGCAAGGGGGCGCAGGAACTCTATGGGGTGGCGCCGGGGCTCGGCGAATTGGGGGTGATGTTCCCGTCAACACCGTTGCATCTGCTGCTCTGGCACGAAGCGGCCGGCCGGCCCGCCGGCAAGGCATGGATGGATGCGCCGGCCGGGCTGTTGCTGGTGATGACCAGCGCCAACCCGCAGGGCGAGCCGCTGGTCATCGGCAACGATGAGGCGCGGGAACGGCTGCGCGGGATCGCGGATGCCTTTTTGCTGCACGACCGCGACATCGTCGTCCGTTGCGATGATTCCGTCGTGCGTGCCGGTGCGGTCGGCCCGACCTTCATCCGCCGGTCGCGCGGCCATGTACCGTTGCCGATTCCGCTGGCCAAGGGGGGGCCGACAGTCCTGGCGCTGGGCGGGCACCTGAAGAACACGATTTGCGTGTTCAAGGGACAGCAGGCCTTCCTGTCGCAGCATGTCGGTAGTCTGGACAATGCGGCGAGTATTGCCTTTCTCGAGGAGACGGTGGCGCATCTGTTATCTATCCTCGACGTGCGGCCCGACCTGGTCGCGCATGACCTGCATCCGGATGACGCCGCCGGCCAGTTGGCGGTGCAACTGGCCGGGCAATGGGGCGTGCCGGCGCTGGCCATCCCGCATCATCACGCCCATCTGGCAGCCATCTGCGCCGAACATGGCAGCAATACGCCGGTGATCGGCTTGGCCATTGACGGCGTCGGAATGGGTCCGGATGGTGGCGCCTGGGGCGGCGAACTGTTGCGCCTTGACGGCGCCGGGTGTGTCCGTCTGGGGCATCTCCGGCCGCTGGCCCTGCCCGGGGGCGACCGGGCCGCTCGCGAGCCGTGGCGCATGGGCGTGTCGGCGCTGCATGCAGCCGGACTGGGTTATCGGGTCGGTGGCTGGCTTAGCCAGCGCCATCCCTGCCATGAGGGCGGGTCTTTGCTGACCATGCTGGCGCGTCGCTTGCGTAGTCCGGAAACCAGCAGCCTGGGGCGCTGGTTCGATGCCGCCGCCGGTTTGCTTGGTCTGTGCAGCAGCATGAGCTACGAAGGTCAGGCGGCAATGCTGCTGGAGGCGCAGGCCCTGGCGCAGGGGCCGGTGGCGCCGATTGCCGGCGGTTACCAGTTGTCAGCCGATGGCCGGGTGCTGGATTTCACCCCATTGGTGTTGCCTTTGCTCGATTGCCGCGATCCGGCACTGGGGGCGGCGCAGTTCCATGCGACGGTGGCAGCCGGGCTGGCTGCCTGGCTGCTGGCTGCGGTCGACCGGGAAAATTGCCGGGAAATCGTGGTCGGCGGCGGTTGTGCGATGAATGCCGTGTTGATGGCTGCGCTGCGCGACGCACTGGCCGAGGCGGGCTTGAGCCTGCGCGAAGCGCGCCAGGCACCGCCGAATGATGGCGGGCTGGCGCTGGGCCAGGCCTGGGTGGCGCGGGCGATATTCAAGGAGGGCAAGCATGTGTCTGGCGATACCGGCGCAGGTCGTTGAACTGCGCGATCACGACCACGCGGTGGTTGATCTGGCCGGCGTGCGTAAGGAAATTTCACTGTCGCTGGTCGATGGCGTGGCCGTGGGGGATTACGTGATCGTCCATGTCGGTTATGCGCTGAACAAGCTTGACCCCGACGAGGCGGCGCAAACCCTGCAATTGTTTGCCGAACTGGGTGGGCGGACGGATAGCGACAACGCCGTGTATTGATGAAGTACATCGACGAATTCCGTGACGGCAGCCTGGCGCAAAAAATCGCCGCCGGCATCGGTCGCGAGGCTGATCACGGTCGACCCTACCATTTCATGGAATTTTGCGGCGGGCACACGCATGCCATCTCGCGTTACGGTCTGGCCGACCTGCTGCCGGATAACGTGCGCATGATCCACGGGCCGGGCTGCCCGGTCTGTGTGTTGCCGATCGGCCGGGTTGATCAGGCGATCCGGCTGGCGCTTGAGCAGGACGTGACCGTGTACACCTATGGCGATTGCCTGCGCGTGCCGGCCTCTGGTGGATTGTCCCTGCTCAAGGCCAGGGCGCGCGGCGCCGACATCCGCATGGTCTATTCCTGCGCTGATGCGTTGGCGCTGGCGCAACAGCGCCCGGACAGGCAGGTCGTCTTTTTTGCCATCGGCTTTGAAACCACGACGCCGCCTACCGCCGTGGTGATCCGTCAGGCGGCTGCCCTGAGGCTGACGAATTTCTCCGTCCTGTGCTGCCATGTCCTGACTCCGCCAGCCATTGCCGGAATTCTCGACTCGCCGGAGGTGCGTGATGGGCAGACGGTGCCGCTTGATGGCTTCATCGGCCCGGCCCACGTGTCGACCATCATCGGCAGCCGGCCGTATGAACCGTTGGCCGAAAAATACCGCAAGCCGGTGGTGATTGCCGGTTTCGAACCACTGGACGTACTGCAGGCCATCCGCATGCTTGTCCGGCAGGTGAATGAAGGGCGGGCCGAGGTCGAAAACGAGTTCTCGCGGGCGGTCGACCGTGATGGCAACCGGAAGGCGCAAGCGCTGGTGGCGGAGGTGTTCGCCTTGCGCGACCACTTCGAATGGCGTGGCTTGAACGTCCTGGCCGACTCGGCGCTGCGCATTCGCAGCCGTTTCGCCGAATTTGACGCCGAAAATCGCTTTCCTGTGGATTATGTTGCGGTGCCGGACCATCCGGCCTGCGAATGTGGCGACATCCTGCGCGGCGTCAAGCAGCCGCAGGCGTGCCGGATTTTTGGCACGGTATGTACGCCGGAAAACCCGGTCGGTTCCTGCATGGTCTCGTCGGAGGGGGCCTGTGCCGCGCATTACACCTACGGGCGTCACAAGGATGTCTGAAGCACGTAAAACGTATGTGCGGCCGCTCGATCTGAAGCACGGTTGTGTTGACATGGCCCATGGCGCTGGCGGACGGGCCATGGCGCAACTGATTTCGGACCTGTTCGCCCGTCATTTGGGCAACGCCTATCTGGCGCAGGGGGATGATGGCGCCGTGCTGCCGGCGTCGGGGGCCGGACGGCTGGTGATGGCGACCGACGCCCATGTCGTGTCGCCACTGTTCTTTCCCGGTGGGGACATCGGCTGCCTGGCGGTTCACGGCACGATCAACGATGTGGCGGTGATGGGTGCCCGGCCCTTGTACCTGGCGGCGGCCTTCATCCTGGAAGAAGGCCTGCCGCTGGCCGATCTTGATCGCATCGTGCGCAGCATGGCAACGGCGGCCAGGACGGCAGGCGTGCCGGTGGTCACCGGTGATACCAAAGTCGTCGAGCGCGGCAAGGCCGACGGGGTGTTCATTACCACCACCGGCGTCGGCGTGCTGGCGGACGGGGTGTCCTGGTCGGGGAGCAATGCCCGCCCGGGCGACGCGATCCTACTATCCGGCACCCTGGGGGATCACGGCATGGCGATCATGGCCGAGCGCGAAAGCCTGGGCTTCGCCTCACCCATCGTCTCCGATACCGCCGCCCTGCACGGCCTGGTGGCGTCGATGCAGGCCTGTGGCGCGACAATCCGCGTCGTCCGCGATCCGACCCGGGGCGGTCTGGCGACGACGCTGAATGAAATTGCTCGCCAGTCGGCGGTCGGCATGCTGCTCGAGGAAAAGACCCTGCCGGTCAAGCCGGCCGTCAATGCGGCCTGTGAATTGCTGGGGCTGGACCCGTTGTATGTCGCCAACGAAGGAAAATTGGTGGCGATCTGTGCCGAAAATGATGCAGAAAGGCTGTTGACCGCGATGCGCGCACATCCGCTGGCTGCCGATGCAGCCATCATCGGCCGGGTGTTCGAAGATCCGCACCATTTCGTGCAGATGACCACGGCTTTCGGCGGCAGGCGCATGGTGGACTGGCTTTCCGGCGAACAGTTGCCAAGGATTTGCTGAGATGACCGGGATCGTTGTGGCAACAACGGGGCTTTGAAGAAACGGTAAGCAATTGATAGGGTATTGCGATGGAACCCCTGCCGGCTGATTGGTTGTCCCTGTTGATTCTGACTTTTGTGCTTGGCATGAAGCATGGCTTCGATGCCGACCACCTAGCGACCATTGATGGTCTGACACGGTATAACGCCCGTCATCGGCCGGGTCTAGCGCGTTACTGTGGCAGTTTGTTTTCGCTAGGTCACGGCGTGGTGGTGATGGCGATTGCTCTCGGGGTCTCGGCGCTGGCCGGGCAATGGGCGGTGCCTGCCTGGTTTGGCCTGACTGGGGCAGTCATTTCCATTGTCTTTCTGGTCGCCTTGGGGGTTTTGAACCTGCATGCTGTTTTGGTCGCACCGCCGAATCAAATTGTGCAGCCGGTGGGCTTGAAGGGGCGTTGGCTTGGTCGACTGGGTCAGGCATCTCGGCCGGCCCTGGTGGCGCTGGTTGGGGCACTGTTTGCACTGTCTTTCGATACCTTGTCGCAGGCGGCTTTTTTTGCGCTGGCCGGTAGCCAGTTCGGCGGCTGGCAAGATGCCTTGCTGCTCTCCGCACTATTCATGCTCGGCATGTTGCTGACCGATGGCATCAACGGTCTATGGATTGCGCGGCTGATTGCCCGGGCTGATCAGGTGGCTCTGATTGCTTCGCGGGTCATGGGCCTGGTGGTTTCCGCCGTCAGTTTGCTGGTGGCAGCTTTTGGTGCGGCCAAGTTGTTGTCGCCGACGCTTGATGCATGGAGCGACGGCCAGGAATTGCTGTTCGGTGCTTTGCTGGTTGTGGTCATTGCCGGCAGTTTCTTGATGGCATTGCACCTCGGGCGGCGTGGCGCTATCGCCGCCTGAGCGGCTTCGCGCCACGCCCGCCGTTGTGGCTTGCCGATTGCAATAGTTTCTAGTGTGTAATTCATAATTACGCTTCCAGCCGGCCTGGCTTTGGGGTAGGCTACGGGGTTTTCCCCAATAGCCATCCGCCGAGGAGAATCCGTGGAAAAGGATCTGCGCGAAGCCGCACTTGAATACCATCGCTGGCCCACCCCGGGCAAGATTTCCATCCGCCCGACCAAGGGCCTGACCAACCAGCGCGACTTGGCTCTGGCTTATTCGCCCGGTGTGGCTGCTGCCTGCGATGCTATCGTCGAGGACCCGGCAACCGCTGCTTGGTACACCTCGCGCGCCAATCTGGTGGGTGTGGTCACCAACGGTACGGCCGTGCTCGGTCTGGGCAACATCGGTCCGCTAGCCTCTAAACCGGTCATGGAAGGCAAGGGTTGCCTGTTCAAGAAATTTGCCGGCATCGATGTGTTTGACATCGAACTGGCTGAGAACGACCCCGACAAGTTGATCGACATGATCGCCGCGCTGGAGCCGACGCTTGGTGGTGTCAATCTGGAAGACATCAAGGCACCGGAGTGCTTCTATATCGAGCAGAAGCTGAAAGAACGGATGAGTATTCCGGTCTTCCATGACGATCAGCACGGTACGGCGATTATTTCCGGCGCTGCCATGCTCAACGGCCTCAAGGTGGTTGGCAAGAATATTGATGAAATTAAGGTTGTGGTATCGGGTGCTGGTGCCGCAGCGATTTCCTGTCTCAACCTGTGGTGTGATCTCGGTGTCAAGCGCGAGAACATCACCGTTTGTGACTCCAAAGGCGTCATTTATGTTGGTCGCCCTGGTGGGATGGATGAAACCAAGGCGCGTTACGCGCAGGAGACTGCTCAGCGGACCTTGGCCGATGCCATGGTCGGGGCCGACGTTTTCCTGGGGTTGTCGACCGCAGGCGTGGTCAAGCAGGAGATGATTAAGACCATGGCGGCCAAGCCGATGGTCTTTGCGCTGGCTAATCCGACGCCGGAAATCATGCCCGAACTGGTCAAGGAAGTGTGTCCGGAGGCGATCATCGCCACCGGTCGTTCCGACTATGTGAACCAGGTCAACAACGTGCTGTGTTTCCCCTTCATCTTCCGCGGTGCTCTGGATGTCGGTGCGACGCGCATTACCGAAGAAATGAAGATGGCTTCGGTGCGAGCCATTGCCGAGCTGGCTGAAGCTGAGGTGACGGATGAGGTGGCCATGGCTTATCCGGGGGCCGATTTGTCTTTTGGTCCGGAATACCTGATTCCCAAGCCGTTTGACCCACGTTTGATTGTCAAGATTGCCCCCGCCGTGGCGCAGGCGGCGATGGATTCCGGTGTGGCGACCCGGCCGATTACGGATTGGGCCGCTTACCGCGCCAAGTTGTCGGAATTTGTCTATCACACCGGTGTCGGCATGCGGGCCATTTTCCAAGCCGCCCGCCAGGCGCAGGGCAAGCGCATCATTTACGCTGAGGGCGAAGAGGAGCGCGTGCTGCGTGCTGTTCAGGTCGTGATCGAAGAAAAGTTCGCTCGCCCGATCCTCATTGGTCGTCCGGAAGTCATTGCGCACCGCCTGGAAAAGGCCAAACTGCGCATCAAGCCAGGCATCGATTTTGACGTGGTCAATCCGGAGTCCGACGAGCGTTACCGCGAATGCTGGCAGGCTTATCACAAGCTGATGGCCCGCCGTGGCGTGACGCCGTCCATTGCCAAGGAAACCCTGCGGCGCAAGCCGACGGTGATTGGTTCGATGCTGCTCAAGCTGGGTTACGCCGATGGCCTGATTTGCGGTATGACGGGCCAGTTCTCGCACCACTTGGGCGTGATCAACCAGATCATCGGCAAGCGGCAAGGGGTCAACACCCTGGCGGCGATGAATTACCTGATGTTGCCGGGGCGCTCACTGTTTATCTGCGATACGCATGTTAACGATAACCCGACGGCCGAAGAAATCGCCGAGATGACGCTGATGGCGGCTGAGCAGGTCAAGCGTTTCGGTAGCCAGCCGAAGGCCGCCCTGTTGTCACATTCCAATTTTGGTTCGGGTAGCGGCGAATCGGCCCGCAAGATGAGCGTGGCGGCCGGTCTGGTATCCGCTATGTCGGCTGGCGAGTTGGAGGTCGACGGTGAGATGCACGGTGATTCGGCACTGAGTGAGGACGTGCGGCGCGAGGCTAATCCAGAGTCGCCACTCAAGGGCGAAGCAAATTTGCTGGTGATGCCGAATATCGACGCGGCTAATATTTCCTACAATCTGCTGAAGATGACGGCGGGTGAGGGGGTGACGATTGGCCCCATTCTGCTGGGTGTGGCACGTCCGGTGCATGTCCTGACGTCCACAGCCACAGTGCGCCGTCTGGTCAATATGACGGCGCTGGCGGTTGTGGAGTCAATGGAACGCTAAACCGGCCCTGCGATCTGGTTTCCGATAGGGGCGCCCGGGTGCCCCTATTTTTCGTCCAGCAGCAGCAACATGTCTTCCGTGATGTGTTCGATGGGTGAGCTGAGTGCGGCGCGCAGACGCAACTGGCCCTTGGGGTCGATCACGTAGGCGTCGGCGGCGTACTCGATGCTGTACTCCGTCGGGCTGGTGTTTTTTTTGCTGAAGGTGACATCGAACTGCTCGGCCAAGCTGTTGATTTGTGCCGGGCTGCCGCCAAGTCCGATGAATTCCGGGTGGAACCACTGGGCGAATGTATCGGCATGCTGCGGGGCGTCGCGCTCCGGGTCGAGGGTAATGAAGAGCAATTGAACGCGCTTGCTGTCGATGCTGCGCAGACTGCGAATCAGGCTGGCGTATTTGCGTAGTGCGCTTGGGCTGCTGTCTGGCGAACGAGTGAAGCCGAAAAAAACGATGACGACCTTGCCGGAAAATTCGTTCATTTGCCGTACCTTGCCATCGCCATCGGTCAATTCCAGCTTTGGGAAAACGCCGGCTGGTGTGAGATCGGTGTTCTGGAATGCTTTGGTGCCACTGCTGCACGCAGCAAATAGAGGGAGGGCAAGCAAGGTGCCCAGCAGGTGACGTCGGTTCATTGTTTTAATCTTTCCAGTAATTTTTGGTGAATGCCCCCGAAACCCCCGTTACTCATGACCAGGATGTGATCACCGGGGCGGCTATGACTGGCAATTTTTTCAATAAGTTGATCCAGGTTGTCGTCGACCGTGAACCGTTCAGCCAGTGGGGCCAGCGCGACGCTGGCGTCCCACCCAAGCATGGCGGTGTAGCAGAAGCTCAGATCTGCTGCGGCTAGGCTGTCTGGCAGCAACTGTTTCATGCTGCCCAGTTTCATGGTGTTCGAGCGGGGTTCGATGACGGCGAGGATGCGGGCCGGACCCACTTTCCGGCGCAGGCCGGCGAGGGTGGTGGCAATAGCCGTTGGATGATGGGCGAAGTCATCGTAGACTGTGATATTGCGTACGCACCCGCGGATTTCCAGGCGACGTTTGACGTTGATGAATCGGCTGAGTGCGTCCAGCCCTTTGTCGAATGGCACCCCGACATGGCGTGCTGCCAGTAATGCGGCACAGGCATTGGCTCGATTGTGCTCGCCAGTCAGCGACCAGGAGGTTTCTCCAATCAAGCCATTTTCGTCATGTAGGGCCAGTTGACCGTGTGCGTCGTCGCCGCTGGTTCTGAACCCTTGCGCCGTATTGAAGTGACTCACTGGCGTCCAGCATCCCCGGTTCAGCACGCGTGCCAGGCTGCTTTCTGCCGCATTGGCCACAATCAGCCCCATGCTGGGCAGGGTGCGCACCAGGTGGTGGAATTGTGTTTCGATGGCAGCCAGATCGCTGAAGATGTCAGCGTGATCGAATTCCAGATTGTTGAGAATGAGGGTGCGCGGCCGGTAATGGATAAATTTCGAACGTTTGTCACAAAAGGCAGTGTCGTACTCGTCGGCCTCGATGACAAAAAAAGGTGTGTCACCGAGGCGGGCCGAGATGCCGAAATTCAAGGGCACACCGCCGATCAGGAAACCTGGGGCCATGCCGGCATCGTCCAGTATCCAGGCCAGCATCGCACTGGTCGTCGTCTTGCCATGGGTGCCGGCAACACCCAGCACCCAGCGGCCCTGCAGCACATGCTCGGCGAGCCAGTGCGGGCCGGAAACATAAGGTAGGCCCTGGTCGAGAATAGCTTCCAGCAGGGGGTTGCCACGCGAGATGGCATTGCCGATCACGAAAACGTCGGGTTGGATGGCGCACTGGGTTGCATCGTAACCTTGAATCAGTTCAACACCGGCCTGGCGAAGCTGGTCGCTCATCGGTGGATACACATTGGCATCGCAACCAGTAACTCGATGGCCTGCCGCAATGGCCAGTTGCGCGACCCCCCCCATGAAGGTGCCGCAGATGCCAAGAATGTGAATGTGCATGATTCGTCTAGCCGTTAGAATAGGCTTGATTTTACCCTGAGCGAGACGTCATGCCCCGATACGAAAGGCAACGCCCGAGCATGGGTCGCCGCGCCACCATTGCCGCCGCCGCCGCCCGATTGATTGCCGAGGACGGCATCACTGATTTTCATCATGCCAAAAAGAAAGCCGCCCGCCAGTTGGGTCTGCCTCTGCATACCCCATTGCCGGACAATGCCGAAGTTGAGGCTGAGTTGCGTGCCTACCGTAGTCTTTATGATGAAGAAGGGCATGTTGAATTGCTCGATGCCTTACGTCGTTCTGCACTAGATCTGCTTGATTTGCTGGCTGATTTTCGTCCTTATCTCACAGGTTCTGTTCTGGATGGAACGGCGGGGGAGCATTCGTTCATTGATTTGCTGTTGTTTGCCGACAGTGCGAAGGAGGTGGAGATCTTTCTGCTCAATCGCGGCATTGATGTGACGCACGTCGATCCGCGTAGCGACAAGGTTGAGGCTGTTTTGCAGGTCGAGACCGATACGGTCGACGCTAATCTGATCATTTTGTCGCCCCAGATGGAGCGAGTTGCCTTCAAGCACCGCGATGGTCGGCCGCGTGACCGCATCCGCGCCGACGCCTTGCGCACCCTGTTGCAGGAGTAAGTCTTTCTTCTTGACGAAGCAGAATATGCCGCATATAATG
>JAQTXC010000063.1 GCA_028689015.1 Dechloromonas sp.
TTGGCCTAATAGTTTGGCCGAGAGGGTGAATGCTTAAGCCTTAGGAATGAACAGCGCAGGGCTGACAGCAAAGAACTCACCAAGCTTTCCGGCGAGTTTTGCAGATATCTTGCGGTGGCCGGAAAGGATATTCGACAGGTTGCCTTGTGCGACGATATTGGAAAGATCTTCCTGTTTCAGACCTTTTGCCGCCATCAGAAAACGTAGGGCATCCTTCGGCTCCGACGTTTCGATGGTGATGTGTTCGCGCTCGTAGTTGGAGACCAGATCGCCGACAAGTTCCAGAAGACCCGCCAGCTGGTGCTCCTCATTGTCGCCCACCACATCGAGTAAGTCATTCATGAGCGCAACCATGCGGTCATAGCCTGCTTCGTCATGGATCGGACGAATATGAGCCATTGCATCGAGCTTGGCCCAGGAGGTCTGGATTGCGCGGATGTTAAAACGGCTTTGAACAGCATGCATGATTACACCTTTCCTTTCCGATATAGCTTGTTCCAGTCGTCGTATTCACGGTGTGTCATCACTTCGCGAACATAGATTTTCTTGAACTTGTACTGCACAACAACAATAACTCGATCGTTGTTACCACCCACATCAAACACCGTGTAGGGAGGGACATAGTCGGCCGAGTTGAATGTGTTCTTCAGTTCGTTGAAGTCCTTTGCAGTAGACTTCTCCAGAACTGAATGCCAGTCCTTCAACACTTGCTCGGCCTCTGGGTGCTTCTCCCAGAACTCCCGCAGCATTTTCAGTGAAATGATGTGCATGCTCACGATTATATCAATCCGATATAAATCTGCTGGTCTTTTTTGTAGTGGTCATCATCGGTTCAGATGAAGATTGCTGGGCGATGCACTCCAGTTTCACTATGTGTCGGCATTACGTCTATGTCGCAGCAATGGCACAGCCCAAGCGGCACTCGATGTCTAGCATCGGCCAGCTCGTTATGGCTTACCTTCGGTTCCAACTAGCGTAGTGTGCGGTTGACTTGGCCAAAGACTAGCCGTTGCCCGTCATCTCCTACTGCCGAATCTCCCGCAAATTATCGGGGGCGGGGTAATGGCCTGTGCTGCGGAAAGGGTTGATGTCGAGACCGCCGCGCCGGGTGTAACGGGCGTAGACCGCCAACGCTTGCGGAGCGCATTGGCGTTGAATGTCGGTGAAAATGCGCTCGACGCATTGCTCGTGAAATTCGTTGTGATTGCGGAAGGAAACCAGGTAGCGCAATAAATTTGCTTGATCGATCGGTTGACCGTGATAGCGAATGACCACCATGGCCCAGTCGGGTTGGCCGGTAACCAGGCAGTTGGATTTGAGCAGATGCGAGTACAGTATTTGGTCGATAGGCGCTTGCCCGGCCAGCGTGGTAAGCAGTTCTGGCGCTGGCTGGTAGCGCTTGCAGTCGATATCGAGGTGATCAATCAGAATGCCATCAGGGATGCCGATGCGGGCTGTCGGCTGGTCCGATAAGGCTTGCACGACAACCCGCAGCGTTTTCCCTGCCGCGGCCGACAGATCGCGTTGCAAGGTGGCTTCGACTTCGGCCTGGCTGGCAAAGGACGTCTGATTCAGCGAGTTAAGATAAAGCTTGAAAGATTTGGATTCGATCAGGTTCGGGCTGTCGACCGGGATATAAAACTGGCCAACGGCGACCACCGGTTTGCCGCGCGGGGTCAGCCAGGAGAGTTCATAGGCATTCCACAGGTCTTCGCCGGTAAAGGGCAGGGCGTGCTCAGCAATGCCGAGTTCCTGGCGCTTGATCTGGCGAGGAATCGGGTAGAGCAGTTCAGGCGCGTAGTGGTCGCAGTAGTCGGTACTTTTGCCGAGAGGGGAATGCTGGCTGGGGTCGTCGTGCGGGGTCATCCGGGTCGTCATTTCTGCCGATGGCTCAGGGAAGGATTACTTCGATCAGATCCGGGCCGCCTTGTTGGCGACTGGTCTTCAGGTGCTCAGCCAGTTGCGCCAGGCTGTCGGCGCGCTGGTAGGTCAGACCGAAACTAGCGGCCGCGTGCTGGAAATCCAGCGTTTGCGGCGTGCGCCAGCCGCGTTCGAATTCGGGCAGTTGTCGTTGCGCCAGATGATCAAAAATACCGCCGCCAGCGTTGTTGACCGCGATCAAGGTGGCATTCAGCCCGGTGGCCAATGCCAGGCCGCCCAGGTCATGCTGTGTCGCCAGGTCGCCAAGCAGGGCAACAACCCGACCGCGCGCGGCGGCAATCCCCAAGGCGGTGGACACCTGACCATCGATACCGCTGGCACCGCGATTGGCGAAAATCTCGAGGTTGATCCCACGGTGGCCGGAATCGCAGTCAAATTGCCGGATAGAGAGTGAGTTGGCGACAAATACCGCATCACCCGCCACCAGGCTGGCCAGCAGGGTGGTAATGACAGACGGGGTCAGGGCCCGGGTGGCTTGCGTTTCGCGCTGTTGCCAAGTCGCCTGCCAGCCCGGGTGCTCCACCGCCGGGCCTGCGTTCAGCATGGCTTGGCAGAACAGGACAGGGTCGGCATGCAGCAAGTCGCTGAGCTGGTTGGTCGGGTCACGCCAGCCGGGCAAGGGGTCAACCAGAACATGGAGGCGCGCGCTGGCGTTGAGTACAGTTTGCAGCGGTCGACCGACCGGAAAGCGGCCAAATCGCAGCACCCAGGCCGGCGAGCAGTCGGCCTCTATCGGCTGCTCGGCCAGCCAGTGGTTATAGCGCACCAGGAGCCGCGACCGGTCATGGTGACCAAAGCGCAGACCAGACAAGGGTTCGGCCAGAATCGGACAATCCAGATGGCGGGCCAGGGCGGTGACACCAGCGGCAAAATCGGCCGACTTGGGCAGTTGACCGCAAATAATCCAGCCCGGCGCCTGGCACAGTTGAGCAGCCAGTTGCCGGACGTGTGCGGGCGAGGGCACCGCCACAGGATGACTGACCTGGCATCGCACGACGGGGGGCGGTGGCGGGCAATCGTCCAGCGGGACCAGGGGCTCACGAAATGGCTGGTTCAGATAGACCGGCCCTGGCTGCGGCCATTGGCTCTCGGCCATCGCCTGCGCCGCCAGGCGATGGCAGTAGCTAAAAGGCAGATGTTCGTCTGGCAGCGGTAAATGATGTTCGGCCCGCGTGTGGTTGGCGAAGAGGCGATGCTGGTTGATCGTCTGGTTGGCACCGCAATCCTGCAACTCCGGCGGACGATCGGCCGCTAGCAGCAGCAGTGGCACATGGGCCTGGCTGGCTTCAATAACCGCCGGCGCCCAATGGACTGGCGCGCTGCCCGAAGTAGCCAGTAGCAGGGTGGGTTGGCGCTGCGCCAGGGCCAGTCCCAGGGCAAAAAAAGCCGCGCTGCGCTCGTCGACCGCGACATGGCACCGCAAACCCGGTTGCCGCAACATGGCGAGAGCCAGCGGCGTCGAGCGCGAACCCGGCGAAATTACCGCCTCCCGCAGCCCGGCCGCACAAAAACCGGCGACCAGCGCTTGCGACCAACGAAAATTCAGTGCGGCAACATCCATCGACAAACCTTGGCAAATCGGTGCAAAGGCGTGATCCTAATCGCAGGGCCGATGCCGGCCAATCACTTTTGTGCCGGATCGATGTAATGCTTGCAGGCCTCGCGCAAAAACGCTATCTGCCCCTTGAAGTTGCGACAGCCGCGACACATCGCCAGATGAATTTCCAGCTGCATCTTTTCGGCCAGGGTCAATGGCCGGTCCTGAGCTTCAGATAGCAAGCGGGTAGCGTCCTTGCAACTCAGCATGTCTGTTCTCCTGCGGTAAACCACTTCTTTTCCAGGCAGCGACGCAAGGCGTTACGCGCCCGATGCAAAATCACGTTGCAATGACTGGGGGTGATCGCAAGTTCTTGGCAAATTTCCGGTGTTTCCAGCTCGAGAAATTCGCGCATCGAAAATACCCGTGCCGTGTTGGCGGGCAGATTGTTCAAGCAGGCATCAAAAACCACCCAAAAATGCGCCTGTTCCAATGCCTCAGCCGGATTGCCCCAGTTACTTGGCCGGGCCACCGGCGTCCAGTGCGCATTGGCCTTGAACAAGGTATCAAAAGTCTGGTCGAGGCTTTCTTCTTCTTGCGCCATGGCCGAGGCATTGGTCGTGCGGTGCTGGACACGAATCTGATCGACAATTTTGTGTTTCAAAATGCCGAAAACCCAGGTTTTCAGGGCCACCTGCCCCGAGAAACGCGAAGATTGCGCGAAGGCGGCCATCAACGCGTCCTGAACAGCATCCTCAGCCTGTGCCGGGTCACGCAATTGCAAGCGGGAAAACCGCAGCATGTCATGGCGCAAGGCAGCGACGAAATCGGCGTCCATCCAGTGTTCGGTCGCAGCCTTCGTTTTCTTTGGGTGCTCGGTCATGGCGAAAAAAGGAAACATTGGTAACTTGGTCGTACCAAGGTCGCCATTGTTACACGCCAAACAAAAAAATTCGGGAACTTGGGCAAACATGCAGTGTTTGCAAAATGGACACCATTCGGTTGAATGGTTGCGGGGACAGGACTTGAACCTGTGACCTTCGGGTTATGAGCCCGACGAGCTGCCAACTGCTCCACCCCGCGTCCGATGTTGAACACATAAAGACCTCGTTCAACAGAGGAGCGATTATAGCAGTGCTTTTTTCATTTAGCCAGAGTTGTTTGGGCAACTAGGGTATAACCGGGTTCCCGGCGGATGCCTTTGTTTTTAATCTATGCCCCAACAATACGAATAATAAGGTGGCAAAAATGACCGATCAAACACCTCTGGGGCGAGAGAAGCCGGTATGCAATCTGGAATACCTGTTGATCAATCTGGGTAGAAACCATGCTGCAGCCTTGCGTTTGGTCCGTATTTTTCTGGATAACTACCCCTTGCTGATGGGGCGACTCGAAGAAGCGGTCAACAAAGCTGACTGGCCAGCCGTCAAGGACGCGGCGCACGATATCCGCAGCAGTTGCATCCTTTTTTCCGCAGACATTGCAGTGGCACATGCCAAGGCGATCGAAAGCATACTGCACCAGCATGCAGACGATCCTGAGCACGTCAACTGGTCAGAAAAAATAGCGGCCTTACGAATTGCACTGCAACGGGTTGCCGAGGAACTGCACCATTACCTGGAAAGCAGCTCAGTGCAATAAATGCCCCGCAAAAGGCCTTCTGTACCAAGCTAGCTAAGCACGCCGCTTTGCAAGGCATAGCGGACCAGCCCAGTCACATCGCGAACGCCAATGCGCTCCATCAAGCGGCTTCGATGAAACTCGACGGTCTTTGGACTGATCTCAAGCTGGCGGGCAATTTCCTTCGTTGTTCGCCCAAAGGCAACTAGGCGCAAAATTTCAAGCTGACGTTGGGTCAGCCGCTTGTCGCTGGCACGCATCTCAGCCTGCCCGCCCAGACGTTCCAGGCGGGCCGACATGAACACCTGTCCCGCCATGACTGCTGCAATGGCTTGCTGCAGTTCCATCAGCACGAAATCCTTCAACAAATAACCGTTGACCCCGATCATCATTGCCTCCCTGACCACTTCAGGTCGGTCAATACTCGACAGAATCAGGATTCGAGTTGAGGGGTCTTCTGCCAACAGCGCACGTGCAACCTCCAAGCCCGATTGGCCCGGCATGGCAATATCCAGCAGAATGACATCCGGTCGGTATTGGCGAACTGCCAAGATGGCCTGTTGTCCATTCTCACATTCAGCGAGAACGACATAGCCCGGCATGCTTTCGAGTAGAGCTCGAATGCCAGCACGAATCAGCAATTGATCATCAGCCAGTACAATGCGCAGTGTTTTCATAGTCGCCTTCAGGATATGCCAAAAGCGATCTGCTGTCAGATGCAAATATCCTATCGCCTCCATACAGGCCACTTATCCTGCCAAAGGGGATTTAAGCGGGCGGTTTGAAAGCGGGCAGGGTGATGCGAAAGCGAACAGCCAGCAGGCGCAACAAAAGAATGATCAACATGGCCAGCCAGCTGGCGACGACCGGCGAGACACCGAGCCATTGCAGGGCGATCAAGGACAAGGCCCCCAGCCAGGCCGCCGTAGCGTACAACTCACCTTGCAGAAAGACCAAAGGCACGTCATTACACAAAATATCCCGCAATACGCCCCCGACCACCCCGGTGATCACACCAAGCAAACTGGCCGCCAGCCAGGGGGTGTGCCACTGCAGCGCCAATTGCGTCCCGACTATTGTGAATAAAGCCAAGCCGATGGCGTCTGGGATCAAGAATAGTCGTGGCGCAAGGGGGTAGCGGCGAGTCAAGAAAAAGGTCAGTAGTCCCGCGGCCAAGGCAACTGCCAGATACGTCTGGTTGGCGATCCAGAAAATAGTGCGGTCGAGTAGCAGGTCACGGATAGTGCCGCCGCCTAAAGCGGTAGCGATGCCGACCAGCAAGGCACCGATTAAGTCCATCTGTTTGCGGCTGGAGTCCATGACCCCGGTAACGGCACAGACCGCCACTGCGGCCATGCCTACCCAGTAGAGCAAGGCATCTACCGCCAATTTAGCGCTGCCGTTCCTTCATGGCCCGCTCTGCTTCTCGCTTGCCTTCACGCTCTTGGGAATCAGCCCGCTTGTCGTGCTGCTTCTTGCCTTTGGCCAGGCCAATTTCCAGCTTGATCCGACCGCGTACGAAGTGCAGGTCCAGTGGAACCAACGCGTAGCCCGAGCGCTCAACCTTGCCAATCAGCTTGCCGATTTCTCGATTGTGTAACAAGAGCTTGCGGGTACGGACCGGGTCATGATGGTTGTGCGTTGAAGCAGTCGCCAAGGGGCTGATGTGCATGCCAATCAGAAATAATTCGCCATGACGAATGATGACGTACGATTCCTTTATATTCATGCGGGCAGCACGAATTGCCTTGACCTCCCAGCCTTCCAGCACGATGCCTGCTTCGTACTTGTCCTCGACGAAATAATCGTGAAAGGCTTTTTTGTTGACCGTGATGCTCATTGCCGGCGGATGATCCTTTAAAATCGTCGATTCTACAGGATTACGGGAACGCTGCTGCTGCATGGCCCTGGTTGAAAAAACTGTCTTGATCGAACAATCCGCTGCACGGATGTTTGAGTTGGTCGATCACTGCGAGGATTATCCCGCCTTCCTGCCTTGGTGCAGCCGAACGGAGGTCAAACACCGTGATGCTGAGCGCACGGTGGCTACCTTGCACATCAATTACCACGCGGTCAAATCAAGCTTTACCACTGAAAACGAGAAAAAATTTCCGTCGACCATGAAAATCCGCCTGGTCGACGGCCCATTCCGTCATCTGGAAGGCTCCTGGCAATTTAAGGTGCTGGCGGAAAACGCCTGCAAGATCGAGTTTCGTCTGCACTACGAATTTTCCAGCAAATTGTTCGAGAAGATCATCGGCCCGGTCTTCAGTCACATCGCCAATACCTTTGTCGATGCCTTTGTCCGCCGCGCCGCACAAAAACCGGGGGGGCCAGATGGCCGATGAGCAAATATCTGTCGAAGTGTGTTACCCCTTGCCTGACAAGCAGCTACTGGTTCGCCTCAAGCTCCCCGTCGCCAGCACATTACTGACCGCACTTGAAGCCTCGGGTTTGCTGGTTAAATATCCGGAAATTGACGTCAAGAAGAATAAATTTGGCATCTGGAACAAATTATCCAAGGTCGATGCTGTCTTGCGCGACCAGGATCGGGTGGAAATCTACCGGCCATTGATTGCCGACCCCAAGGAAGTTCGCAAGCAGCGGGCCGCTGAAGGCAAGGTCATGAAAAAGGGGGCAGGGGAGAGCGAGGCCTGAAGGCTGCAGTGCAAGGCCCGGACGACTTCGCACCCATCGGGCTTTTTTGAAGATTTCTGTATAATGCGATTTTGTGACCTTGGATCAAAGGCCATGCGACTTCTGCAAAAAGCCCTGACATTCGACGACGTTCTGCTCGTCCCCGCACACTCTCAAGTTCTTCCCCGCGACGTTAGCCTCGCCACGCGACTGACCCGCAACATCACCCTGAACCTGCCCCTGCTGTCTGCCGCCATGGATACCGTGACGGAAGGTCGCCTGGCCATTGCCATGGCGCAAGAGGGGGGGATCGGCATTATTCACAAGAATCTCTCAGCCAAGGCCCAGGCAGCGGAAGTCGCCAAGGTTAAACGCTTCGAATCTGGCATTCTGCGCGACCCGATCACTGTAACGCCACTGATGACGGTGCGCGATGTCATCGAGATCACCCGCCAGCACAGGATTTCCGGCTTGCCGGTGATCGACAAGGCGGGCAAGGTGGTGGGCATCGTCACCAACCGTGACCTGCGCTTCGAAACCAATCTCGACCAACCGGTCAAATCCATCATGACGCCGCGCAAGCGCTTGGTCACGGTCAATGAGGAGGCGAGCGTCGAAGACGCCAAGGAATTAATCCGCGCCCACCGCCTTGAGCGTGTCCTGGTCGTTGATAGCGAATTCCATCTGCGTGGCCTGATCACCGTCAAGGACATCCTGAAGTCCACCGAGCATCCGCTGGCCAACAAGGACGCCACTGGCCGCCTGCGCGCTGGCGCAGCCGTAGGCGTCGGTGCTGGCACCGAGGAGCGCGTCGAACTGCTGGCTGAAGCGGGGGTTGACGTGGTCGTCGTCGACACCGCCCATGGCCACTCGCAGGGCGTTCTTGACCGCGTTCGCTGGGTCAAGCGTAATTTTCCGCAGATCGAAGTCATCGGCGGCAACATTGCGACGGCTGATGCTGCGCTGGCACTGGTCGACATGGGCGCCGATGGTGTCAAAGTCGGGATTGGCCCCGGTTCCATCTGCACCACGCGCATCGTTGCCGGCGTCGGCGTGCCGCAGATTACCGCCATCCAGAATGTCTCCGATGCCCTCAAGGGAACCGGGGTGCCAATGATTGCCGATGGTGGTATCCGCTATTCCGGTGATATCGCCAAGGCGATTGCCGCGGGTGCGGATACGGTCATGCTCGGTGGTTTGTTTGCTGGTACGGAGGAAGCGCCAGGCGAGGTCGAACTGTTCCAGGGCCGTTCGTACAAGTCCTACCGTGGTATGGGTTCTCTGGGGGCGATGCAGGCTGGCTCGAGCGACCGCTATTTCCAGGAAGCCACCGCCAATGTCGACAAGTTTGTCCCTGAAGGGATCGAAGGTCGTGTTCCCTACAAGGGCTCGGTGCTCGCCGTCATCCACCAGTTGATGGGCGGCCTGCGTTCGTCGATGGGCTACCTCGGCACGGCGACCATCGCCGACATGCACGAGAAGGCCTGTTTCGTCGAGATCACTTCGGCCGGCATCCGTGAATCACACGTACACGACGTGCAGATCACCAAGGAAGCGCCGAACTATCACCTCGACTGATTGTTCATGTGTCCCGAAGGGCGGCTTTTGTAGCCGCCTTTTTCATTCAAGGTTCTGAATATGTCCCACCAGAAAATCCTCATCCTCGATTTCGGCTCTCAGGTTACCCAGTTGATCGCCCGTCGTGTGCGCGAAGCCAAGGTTTTTTGCGAAATTCACCCGTACGACGTGGCCGACGAGTTCATCCGTAATTACGGCGCTCAGGGCATCATTTTGTCGGGCGGGCCGAGCTCAGTCACCGAGGGCGATACGCCGCGGGCGCCGCAGCTTGTCTTCGAGCTAGGGATTCCGGTACTCGGCATCTGCTACGGCATGCAGACGATGGCGCAGCAACTCGGTGGCCAGGTGATGACCGCCGAAGCGGCCGGCAAGGCGCGCGAATTCGGTTATTCAGAAGTTCGGGCGCACGGCCACACGGCGCTGTTGAACGACATCGCCGATTTCACCACGGCCGAAGGTCACGGCATGCTCAAGGTGTGGATGAGCCACGGTGATTCGGTGATGGAACTGCCGCCCGGTTTCAAGACCATGGCGTCGACGCCATCCTGCCCAATCGCAGCGATGGCCGACGAGGCGCGCCAGTTCTACGCCGTGCAGTTTCACCCGGAGGTCACGCACACGCTGCAGGGCCGGGCAATCCTTGAGCGCTTCGTCCATGGCATCTGCGGCTGCGGCACCGACTGGGTGATGGGCGATTACATTGCCGAAGCCGTTGCCAGCATTCGCGCCCAGGTCGGCAGCGATGACGTTATTCTCGGCTTGTCCGGCGGCGTCGATTCCAGCGTTGCCGCCGCCCTCATCCACCGCGCCATCGGCGACCAGTTGACCTGCGTTTTCGTCGATCACGGCCTGCTGCGCCTGAATGAAGGCGACATGGTCATGGATATGTTCGCGCGCAATCTCGGCGTCAAGGTCATCCGGGTTGATGCGGTCGACGACTTCATGGGCAAACTTTCCGGCGTTTCCGATCCTGAGCAGAAGCGCAAGATCATCGGCAAGGAATTCGTTGAGGTTTTCCAGGCCGAGTCGAAGAAGCTGCTGTCGGCCAAATGGCTGGCCCAGGGCACGATCTACCCGGACGTGATCGAATCGGCCGGCAAGGGCAAGAAGGGCGCGCATACGATCAAGAGCCACCACAACGTCGGCGGCCTGCCGGAAGACATGCATCTGAAATTGCTCGAACCGCTGCGCGAGCTGTTCAAAGATGAAGTCCGCGAACTCGGTGTGGCACTCGGACTGCCGCGCGAAATGGTTTATCGCCACCCGTTCCCGGGGCCCGGCCTGGGTGTGCGCATCCTCGGCGAGGTCAAACGTGAATACGCCAGCCTGCTGCAACGCGCCGACGACATTTTCATCAGCGAATTGCGGTCGACCGTGGCGACCACCCAAAATGCCGCAGCCGGCCTGTGCACCGAAACCGACGTAGGAAAAAGCTGGTATGACCTGACCAGCCAAGCCTTCGCTGTCTTCCTGCCGGTCAAGAGCGTCGGCGTCATGGGTGATGGCCGCACCTACGAGCATGTCGTCGCGCTGCGCGCTGTTGTCACCAGCGACTTCATGACCGCGCACTGGGCGCACCTGCCGTACGAATTGCTCGGCCGGGTCTCGAACCGCATCATCAATGAAGTCCGTGGGTTGAACCGGGTGGTGTACGACGTCAGCGGCAAGCCGCCGGCGACCATTGAGTGGGA
>JAQTXC010000064.1 GCA_028689015.1 Dechloromonas sp.
ACGCTGGGGACCGCGCCGTTTCCACTTTCCAAGATCATATCGGGAGCCGACGGCATCACCGTCTACGTGACCGAAAACCCTGCCTATCAGGGCGGCTGATCAACCTGACGGCTAGGTGATGCAATTGTCACCAAGCCGTTGGCAAATTGTCAGGATCGAATCCTTAATATTGATATCGCAGTACAACAGCACCTATTCATGAGGAGATGAAAATGTTCAAGAAGATGCTCGCAATCGTGGCCCTGAGTTCCCTGGGTGTTACCGCCTACGCAGTTGATGCTTCTCAAGTCGAGAAGTCCATTGAGTTGAAGGACGGTTCGACTGTTTATATTTTCAAAGACGGCAAGATGGGTATGGAAGACAAATATGGTCGCGCAACCTATATGGAATCTGGCCATGTGATGGAAACCAAGGACGGCAAAAAAATCATCATGAACGGAAACGAAATCTGGCGTGTTGACGAATTGCTGCACAAATACCATCGCGGTTAATTTCCCGCATCACTCGAATTCGGCGGCTCCTTTGGGAGCCGTTTTCATTTTGAAGTACCGTTCAAGCATCGCCTTCAATTCCTGACTCCATTGGGCATGATCTCTGGATTGGCCTTGTGCGTATAGCACCGGAGCAACCTGCCGGAAAACGGCATGAATCTTTGGATCGAAATGCTGGTCATCTTCCCGTTCCATGATGCTCAACGTCTCTTCCAATGACAAGGCTGGTTTATACGGGCGAACAGAGGTCAATGCGTCGAACACGTCGACCAGGGCAAAAATCCGTGCGGCCAACGGTATTGCCTCGCCAATGAGCCCATCCGGATACCCTTTCCCGTCGAAGCGTTCGTGATGATGCCGGATGGTCTTCTCTGCGCCAGCCAGCCAGGGATTGCCGGCGACGATCTCGATGCCGAGCATGGCGTGGGTCTTCATGACCTGAAATTCTTCGCTGGTCAGCCGTCCCGGTTTCAACAGAATCTGATCCGGAATGCCGATTTTTCCAACGTCGTGCAGAAAGGCGCCCAGCACCAGTTCGGCAATGGTTTCCTTGCCAACACCCAGTGCTTCGGCAAGTGAGACCGCATAGCAGGTAACCCGGTAGTTATGGGCGTCGGTATCTGCGTCACGCTTGGCGATGGCGTTTCCAAGGGAGCGCAGCAGCGAAAGATTGGATTCCAGGAGTCGAGACGACAATGCCACCGTTTGGCCCAGCAATCCCGACATTAACGGGTAAAGCAACAGCGCTGCCGCGAATACTGATATCGAGGCCGTCAGCGCAGCCCCGCGAATCTGTTGTTCTCTCTCTTGCAGTGCCGAGCGGGACACCAGGCTGATTCCCTCGACATAGCCTGCAAGACGGCCATCACTGGTGGTCATCGGCAGAATGACCTGAACCAGTTCTTCGCCAGCCACCGAAAATCGTTTGCTATGGCTGCCTGGAGCTGGCGGCCATGGATGGCGCTGTTGTCGGGCGATCTCTTTCAGCGACTCGGGGAGTGACCGCCAAGCATCAAACACCATCTCCGTATTGGGCGAAAAAACTCGAATCCCGACAAACTCATCGGTCAGCAACTGCGAAATCGCGGAATGGCTATCTCCTTTATCCCCGCCGACCGCCATTTGCATGGCGGGCGACTCGAAATGCCTGACCCCCGCTATGGCGCGTTCAAGGGTGCGCTGCTCTACGCGATACGATTCGACCCAGTAGGCAAGACCTCCCGCGAGACTGCCAACCAGGAGCGCACCTATACCGAGGCGCCGCGCCAACATGCGGCGCAATTGCCGGTGTGTCTGGGGCAGTTGAATAGCGTTCATTTCAGATTCTGTAGCAGTTCCATGAAGTGCTTGAAGTGGCCGCTGACGCGATCGAGTGAGAATTGGTGCATTAACGAATTTTCAGCCATTTTCTGTCGTTCGACATCCATTTCCACCGTGTTGCCATCAGTAGCCGCTTGGTAAGGTACGTGATACTTTAGTGGGAATGGTGATGTTTGCCCGGTGCCCGAGAGATGTCCGGTAGCCGTGCTCGTCAATGGCAACGATGAGGAGGCACCTTGAACGATTTTGGCAGCCTCTTCAATGTCAATATCAACGGCCTTATAACCTGGAGTATCGGCATTGGCGATGTTCGAGGCCAGGAGTTGCTGCCGATAGACACGAACACCCAGCATTTTCTGCTGAAAATTGTGACCGGCATGACCGCCTTGTCCAACTGTGAAGTGATTGGGATGGGCTGACGCCGTGCTGGAGGCCATTCCGGAAGAATGCCCAGTGTGCCCAACTACCCCGGCACCTTGTCCGCCATGATTGCCATGACTGACCACTGGGTTGTTTGCCTGCTGAACAATCGCCTGATTCAAGGCCTCGGAAAACCCTCCGTTGTTGGCCCCCCCCGAGGACGCACTATGTCCCTCGTGCCCTCCTTGAACAGAAGTAGATGGGGGAATTGCCGGTGGGATAGGAGGGGCTCCAGCCATGACACTGATTACTCGTTCATGATCAGGATGGCCTTCACCGGATCAATCTGGCCGACGCCATGCCATTTCAGATCGCTGTTTGCTACGGCCGGCTTTGCCAGGCATCCATGATTGCATTCGATGATCCAGCGTTTCTGAAGCACCGTTCGACAATAGTTGTAGGTCAGCAGCTTCGGGTCACTGCCGACCGCAAGCGCCAGCGTGCGACATACACATCGATCGCCGTGCTCTGCCGGTTTGTGGATATCCATGACTGAAATGCCGAGGCCTCGATTCCGAGGCCTTTACTGGGCAGTTACTTTCCATCTCGCGGATGGAAATGTTTGCTCTTGTCCTTGGCTGCGTTCGGCTTGTCAGCCTTTGCATCCGGCATGCTTTGCGGCATTCCGGTTTTTTCCTGGACATGGGAATGTGGCTTGGAAGCAGCCTTGTCAGCCTGTCCTTCGGCAGCCTTCGGCGCAGCGGCCTTTTCGTCGGCGAAGACGACGCCGGTCATCGTGGTGCCAGCAAACAGAACGGCGGCAATGAGGGAGGAAACTTTCATGATCTTGACTCCTGAGTTTTGGGGATTTCAACGGTCCGAATCGAATGGACAGATTCAGTTTGTGCTTCTGTCACTGTCAATAGGATGACTTGTTGATTACATTGTTGTCAGGAAGTGTGGCCAAATACGGATTCACCAAATGCCCGATTGCGTCGGCAAGCGCATCACGCAATTGCCGTTCGCAACACCCCATCAAAATTCCGTCCTCCAGTGCATCCTGGGCCATCTGGCGAAGTTCATCCAGGTTCTCATTGAGTACCTTGATTTTTTCCGTACAGGCAATGACCTTGCCGGAAGAGTCTTGCCAGCGCACCGACCCCGACGAACTCATCATCGAGTTCACTTTGTCGAATGTTGGGCTAGTACCTGCAAAACCCGGTGCTGGTACTCCATGCTGTCGAGGGTGTATGCCTTCCAATACTCGATGGATAAATTGCCGACTGCAGCCCACCATGCCCCGCTTTGCCCAGGATCATCCAGAGACAGCGATGAAGTTTGCTCAAGGAGTTCCTTGAGCGGGGAAAACTGCGTGGAAACCATCTTTTCCAAACAATCGAGATTCACGCCAACCAACTGGGAAACCAAATGGAAGTCGGGGGATGTGTTGAAAATTGCGAACGAATTGTGTGCGGACATGATTTTCTCCCTGCGGCACGATCAAGGCCCATTGCCTCGTAGGGGGAGTTTGCCTGTGGGTAGCTGTCGCACCCATAACGGGAACATTACAACTCGGTCACTGTTTCGTCAGCTTGTTGCCGTGCTGTTCACTGGGAGCGATTATCTATTGAGTCTGGGCACTTAGCCCCAGAAAGACCTGTTGCCTCCGCCTCTCGAATTCGCCTGCGGAAACCTGCCACTGTGGGTTATGGGGGGAGTTCAGTTCGACAGCGACAATCCGACGCACATAAGCCAGCGCGGATGCCTTGCCTCGCGTAAGCCGCAACAGATCCGGCATTGCCGCATCGAAGGCATCGCGATGATGGTCTCTCAGATCGGTGGTGAGCACCACAAGAATGGCAACGGCATCCTCAAACGGTCGCATTGAATCGTCTTCTTTGGACAGTTTCCCCCCTGATAGTGCTTTGTTTGAAGCATCCGCTATTGGATGCCAACCTTCCGCTGCTCAGCCCGCACATAGGCGGTGACGTGGGCGACGTCGTCCGGCGTCACCCCTTTCACCGGAGCCATGTCGCCAAACTTCCAGTGATGGGCCCGCACACCGTTGGCCACGGCCAACTGGAACGCCGCATCGGCATGATGTGACGGCTCATAGATCTTGTGCAGCAGGGGCGGTCCCTTTTCCGATCCCTTCAAGTCGCCGCCATGACAGCCCGCACAGTGATTGGCGAACAGCGCCTTGCCCGTGCCGGGATTGGGCATTAGGCCGGGACTGGGTTTGGGAATGCTCCAGCCTTGAGCCTGGGCAAGGCTTGGCAGCATGGCCACAACAAGAGCCACAGGAATCCAATGCGAAAGCTTGTGTCTCATTGCTCCATCCCCCGTTTCATTCGCCACTGCTTGACCAGGGCGTAGATGGCGGGGATGACTGCGAGCGTCAGCACCGTCGAGGAAATCATCCCGCCAACCATCGGCGCCGCAATGCGACTCATGACTTCTGAGCCGGTACCGGTACCCCACATGATCGGCAACAGGCCGGCCATGATCGCCACCACCGTCATCATCTTCGGGCGAACCCGCTCCACGGCGCCTTCCATGATGGCCTCGTAGAGATCGTGCAGGGTTGGCGCTTGGTTTTCCGTCCGGCGCTTGGCCTTCAGCGCTTCCCAGGCATGATCAAGGTAAATCAGCATGATCACCCCGGTTTCCGCTGCAACCCCGGCTAGGGCGATGAAGCCCACGGCGACGGCAACGGACAGGTTGTAACCGAGCAACCACATCAACCAGACCCCGCCGACCAGCGCAAACGGCACCGACAGCATGACAATCAAGGTCTCTGTCAGACGTTTGAAGTTCAGGTAAAGCAGCAGAAAGATGATCAACAGCGTCACCGGGACGACGATCTTCATTTTCTCGATCGCGCGCTCCATGGATTCGAACTGGCCGCTCCAGGTCGCGTAATAGCCCGGCGGGAATTTCACGTTTTCCGCCACCGCCTTCTTGGCATCGGCGACATAGCCACCGATGTCGCGTTCGCGAATGTCCACGAAGATATAGGCGGAAAGCAACGCGTTTTCAGTCCGGATGCCGGGCGTTCCCTTGGCCACCTCGACGCGGGCCAATTGGCCGAGCGGAATCATTGCCCCCTCCATGGTCGGCACCAGCACCTCGCGGGCAATCTGCTGCGGATCGGAACGAAGTTCACGCGGATAGCGCACGGTGACGCCAAACCGTTCGCGCCCTTCGACGGTCGTGGTAACCATCTCGCCGCCCAAGGCCTGGCCGATAACATCCTGCAAATCGCCGACCGCCAGCCCATAGCGGGCCAACTGGGTGCGGTCCGGTTCGATATTCAGGTAAAAACCGCCGGTAATCCGTTCCGCGAAAGCCGAGGTAGTGCCTGGAACTGCCTTGACGACCGTCTCGATTTCGCGGGCCAGTCGTTCCATCTCGTTGAGATCCTTGCCGAACACCTTGATCCCGATTGGCGTCCGGATGCCGGTCGACAGCATGTCGATGCGCGCCTTGATCGGCATCGTCCAAGCGTTCGATACGCCCGGGAACTGCAAGGCCTTGTCCATTTCGGCGATCAGCTTGTCGGTCGTCAATCCAGGGCGCCATTCGGATTCCGGCTTCAGATTGATCACCGTCTCGAACATCTCCGTCGGCGCCGGGTCCGTTGCCGTGTTGGCACGACCCGCTTTGCCATAAACCGATGAGACTTCCGGGAAACTCTTGATGATCTTGTTCTGGGTCTGCAACAGTTCCGCCGCTTTGGTGATCGACATCCCGGGCAGCGAAGCCGGCATGTAGAACAGCGTGCCTTCATTCAGCGTCGGCATGAACTCGGAGCCCAACTTGCTGGCCGGATAAATCGAGACCACCAGCGCGAGCAGTGCGGCCACGATAGTGGTCTTTTTCCATTGCATGACGCCGGCGATGATCGGGCGATAAGCCCAGATCAGGAAACGATTCACCGGGTTTTTCGATTCCGGCATGATTTTGCCGCGAATGAACAGCATCATCAGCACCGGCACCAGCGTCACCGACAGCAATGCAGCGCCCGCCATCGAGAAGGTCTTGGTGTAGGCCAAGGGCGAGAACAGACGTCCTTCCTGGGACTCCAGCGTAAAGACGGGCAGGAAGGAAACGGTGATGATGAGCAGCGAGAAGAACAGTGCGGGGCCGACCTCTTTGCAGGCCGCAATCATTGCCTCGATGCGATCCCCGTGGGTATGATCCTCCGGCAAACGCTCGATGTGCTTATGGGCGTTTTCGATCATCACGATGGCCGCATCGATCATCGCCCCAATGGCAATGGCGATACCGCCCAGACTCATCAGGTTCGAGTTCATTCCCAGCAATCGCATGGCGATGAAGGCAATCAGCACCCCGACCGGCAGCATCAGGATGGCTACCAAAGCACTGCGCATGTGCATCAGGAATACGACGCAGACCAGCGCGACGATGAGACTTTCTTCCGCCAAAGTGCGCGTCAAGGTGTCAATCGCACGGTGAATCAATTCCGAACGATCATAGACCGTCTGGATCGTCACGCCCTCCGGAAGCCCGGCAGAAATCTCACCAATTTTTTCCTTCAAGTTGTGAATGACCTCCAGCGCGTTCTGGCCGTAGCGCGCCATGGCGATACCGGAAACCACTTCACCTTCACCATTCAACTCGGTGAGACCGCGCCGCTCGTCCGGCGCCAGTTCGACACGGGCAATGTCACGAACCAAGACGGGCGTCCCGCCTTGTGACTTAACCACCAGATTTTCAATATCGCCTGTGCCCCGCAGATAGCCCTTGCCGCGCACCATGTATTCGGTTTCCGCCATCTCGACGACACGCCCGCCGACATCGCGGTTCGATTCCCGAATGACCTTTGAAACCGCCGCTAGCGGAATGCCATAGGCGCGCAACTTCACCGGATCAACCGTGACCTGGTAGGTCTGGACGAAGCCGCCAATCGAAGCCACTTCGGCGACGCCATGTGCCTTGGTCAGTTGATAGCGCAGATACCAGTCCTGCAGCGTCCGCAGTTCGGCCAGCGTCTTGTCCTTGGCGAGCAGCGCGTATTGATAGACCCAGCCGACGCCCGTGGCGTCCGGACCGATTTGCGGTGTGACGCCCTTGGGCATGCGGCCGGCGGCAAAGTTGAGGTATTCCAGTACCCGGGACCGCGCCCAATAAATGTCCGTGCCGTCTTCAAAAATGATGTAGACGAAGGACGCGCCGAAGAAAGAGAAGCCGCGAACCACTTTGGACTTCGGCACTGACAACATGGCCGTCGTCAGCGGATAGGTGACCTGATCCTCGACGACCTGTGGCGCCTGGCCGGGGTATTCGGTATAGACGATGACCTGCACGTCTGAGAGGTCGGGCAAGGCATCGAGCGGCGTTTTCATGACCGCAACGACACCACCGACGACAACAAACAGCGTGGCGAGCAGGACGAGGAAGCGGTTGCGCCCCGACCATTCAATGATTTTGGCGAGCATGGTATCCCCTGTCAGTGGCCTGCGTGGGGATTGGCCGCCACTTTTCCAGCCATCGGTTTGATGCTGGTGACGACCCATTCACCTGGTTTGCGCTCGACAAACTCGAAGGCCACCGTCGCACCCGGTTTGAGTCCGCTCAACAGCGCCGGCGTCGCGACCTGGAACTCCATGGTCATGCCCGGCCATTTGAGACTGGCGACCGGCCCGTGATTGAGCGTCAGCATACCTGCCTTGGCGTCGAACCCCTCGACCGTGCCTTCGGCCTGATGCCCGACAGCAGCAGGCTTGGCTGACTCCGGCTTCGGCTGGCTGCCGTGGCTAGCATGGCCGAAACCGCCGACCGCCGCCTTCAGGTTGCTTTCGGCGTCGATCAGGAAATTGGCGGCAACCACCACCGGCTCACCATTCTTGACGCCTTCAAGCACCTCAACATGGTTGTCACTGCGTTGCCCCAGCTTGACCTCGCGTGGCTCGAAACGGCCTTCCTTCGCCTGGACCAGCACGATGCGGCGGGTGCCGCTGTCAATCACGGCCGAGGTCGGTACGGTAACGACTTCTCCCTTTGCGCCGACCGGCAACTCAACCTGGGCGAACATGGCCGGTTTCAGCAACTGACCGGGGTTCGGCAGTTCGACCCGAACCGGCACCGTCCGCGTCTCGGCCTTCAGGGTCGGATAAACGTAGGTAATCGTGCCTTCGAACACTTTGTCCGGGTAGGCATTGATCCTGACCTTGGCTTTGGCGCCGGTCTTGACCTGACCAATGTCTTGCTCGAAGACATCGGCAACCACCCAGACCGCCGAGAGGTCGGCCACCTGATAAAGCGCCTCGCCCGGCATGAAACGCATGCCCTGCAGGGCTTTCTTTTCGGTGACGATGCCGGCGACCGGTGAGCGGAAAGTCAGCGTGCGCCGTGCTTCACCGGATTTTGCCAGCGCCTTGACCTGCTCCTCCGATATATCCCAGTTTTTCAGACGCAACAGGCTTGAATCGGCCAGTTGCTTCATGCCGTCCCGCGCTTGGCCGCCGGCTTCCTTCAGCGATTCGACGCCTTGGGCGGCAATCGCGTATTCGCGCTGGGCGGAAACCAATTCCGGGCTATACACCTCAAACAGCGGCTGCCCCTTGCTGACCGGCTGGCCCGTGACATTGACGTGCAGGCGTTCGACGTAGCCCTCGAACTTAGGAGAAATCGCGTAGATGCGGCGCTCGTCCGGCTCGATCCGACCGGCGGCGCGTACCACCTTGTCAAGGATGCGCAATTGGGCGGCTTCGGTTCGAACGCCCAGTTTCTGTACTTTTTCGGTGCTTATCTTTATCTGGTTGGCCGATGCCGGATCGTCGTCCTGCTCTCCCTCATAGACCGCGATGTAATCCATCCCCATCGGGTCTTTCTTGGGCACCGGCGAGGTGTCGGGCAGTCCCATCGGATTGCGGTAGAACAGCAGCTTTTTCTCTTTCTTGGCCGGCTCGGCCGGGGCGCTGGTGACCGGTGCCGCATCGCCATGGGAAGCGCCGCCACGTCCGCCCAGCCAGTAACCACCACCGGCAGCCACAGCAACGGCAATAACGCCGATGGTCAGTCCTGCACCCTTGTTCATAGATCTTCCCCTAAAAGACGTTCGATTTCGGCCAGACGCATCTGGGCGTCGACTTGGGCCTTAAGCTGGTTTTGTCGGGCCTGCCGGATTTGGCGCTGGGCATCGAGCAAGGTGGCGAAATCGACCTTGCCGGTCTCATACCCGGCCAGCGCCGCCTTGAAGGTCAGTTCGGCCTGCGGCAGTAGGCTGTTGGCCAGCAGGTTTTCCGTGCGGCGGGCGGCTTCGATACCAGCCAGGGCCTCGGCCAGTTCGGCGGAGACTTGGTTGGTAGTGGCTTCCTTGCGCGAGCGGGCGGCATTGAGCATCGATTCCGATTCTCGCTCCTGCGCCCGGCGCGAAGACTGCTGCAGCGGGATATTCAGCTCGACCATCAACTCCCATTCCTTGATGGCGCTCTGGTACTGGATGGGGGATACGCCCAGCGTAAAATCGGGATAGCGGTTTTTGTAGGTCAGGTCGCGGGATTTCTCGGCGGCCTTGATTTTCGATTCGTCGGCGAACAGTTGCGGGTTGCGGGTTCGCACGCGCTCTTCCAACGTGGCGTAATCCAGCGCCACGGGAGTCGGCAGCTTGCGCAACTGCGCTGGTTCCTGCAAGGGCGCATTGCTTGGGCGGGCCAGCAAGGCATTCAGCCGGGCATGCAGGTGGTGCTGTTCGGTTTCCAGCGCAATCAATTCGTTGCGCATGTTGGTCTGCTCAACCTGGGCGCGGATAACATCCTGCTGCGCCGCCAGGCCGCCGGAATAACGAACCTGGGCGACTTTTTCCAGGCGGGTCATCAGGTCGAGGATTTCCCGGGTCAGTTGCTCATTGCGGTGTACGAAATACAACTGGGCAAAATTGACTTTGATCCGCCCGGCAACATCGGCCCAGGTGCCCAACGCACGTCCCTTGGCGCCGTCGGCTTCAAGCTCGGCGATTTCGCGCTTCAGGTCACGCTTGCCGAACCAGGGTATGTCCTGCATCAGCAAGTAACGGGTGCTGCCGACGCGATTTGGGGCTAGCGTGGCACTCTGTTCGCCCATCCGCGTTATGTCACGCAACTCGGTCCGAAACTTCGGGTCGGGCAAGGCACCGGCCGGCGTCACCCGCTCGCCTGACGCTTCGGCCTCGGCCTGCATCGCGGCGTACTCCGGATTGCGTGTCTTGGCATAATTGATCAGGCTGTCCACGTTCGCACCAAGGGCGGCGTCTTGGGCAAGCACGGGCGACCCAAAGGCGGTGGCAAGCGCCAGGATCAAAATGGGTAACGGCCTGAGTCGGCGCATGCGACCTCCCTGCAATATTTGTTTTTATGAAGCATGCTGACAGCGAGAGGTAAGCACCGTCTCGCCGTCAGTCGATTGGGTTATTTGGCGGGTTCGAAATGGACGACGGTGATGGCACCATTCACGTTTTCGGCCATGAAGCGAATCTTATCGCCGGTTTTCATCTGGTCCAACCAGGCGACATTGGAAACCTTGAGTACCATGGTCATCGCCGGCATGTTCAGGTTGGTCAGTGGGCCATGCGACAAGGTTACTTTGCCGGCTGCCTTGTCCACTTTCTTGACCTGAGCGTCGATCATCTGCATTTCAGCAGACGCGGCGCTCGGCGAGGCCATGGCATGCCCGGCATGGTCGCTTGCAGCTTGGGCAGAAACGGCGCCGAGGGTGGAAAAGGCGATCAGTGAGGCGGTGATAAGTGCTTTCATGAGTTTCTCCTGTTTGGGGGATCAATGTTTGGCAAAGATGCTGGTTTCGCCACCGGCCTGGACCAGCA
>JAQTXC010000018.1 GCA_028689015.1 Dechloromonas sp.
GCATTCCCCTGCGCCAGATGCACTCCTGGGATTACTCCGGTCCTTACCACGGTTACGACGGTTTCGCGATCTTCGCCCGTGACATGGACATCGCCCTGTCCAACCCGACCTTCAAGAACCTGACCCCGCCGTGGAAGAAGGTTGTTGAAGAAGAAGTGAAGAAGGCCGCTTAAGTCCATCCCCCAACCTTGTGCCGGTAACCGCAGATGAGCGGTACCGGCAAGGAGATCGCAATGCAAACCGCAGACAACATCAAGCCCTGTTACCCGCTGTTCCGCGACGATGACTACAAGAAGAACCTGGCTGAAAAACGCCAGCAGTTCGAGGAAGGTCATGGCCCGGACAAGGTCTTCGAAACCTTTATGTGGACCACCACGCAGGAATATCAGGATCTCAATTTCAAGCGCGAAGCCCTGACCGTTGATCCGGCCAAGGCCTGCCAACCACTTGGCGCCGTCCTCTGCGCTACCGGCTTCCACAAGACCCTGCCCTATGTGCATGGCTCGCAAGGCTGCGTCGCTTACTTCCGCACCTACTTCAACCGTCACTTCAAGGAACCGTGTTCCTGCGTGTCTGATTCGATGACCGAAGATGCCGCCGTGTTCGGTGGTCAGAAGAACATGATCGACGGGCTGGAAAATGCCAAAGCCATCTACAAGCCGGACATGATCGCCGTGTCCACCACCTGCATGGCCGAAGTCATTGGTGACGACTTGAATGCTTTCATCAACAACACCAAGAAGGCCGGCAATATTCCCCAGGAATACCCGGTACCCTTCGCCCATACGCCGTCCTTCGTCGGTTCGCACACCACCGGCTGGGACAACATGGAAGAAGGCATTCTGCGTTACTTCACGCTGAACCATATGGAAGGCAAGGTGGTTGGCTCGAACAAGAAGCTCAACATTGTTCCGGGCTTTGAAACCTACCTCGGCAACTACCGCGTCATCAAGCGCATGCTGACCGAGATGGGCGTTAGCTACACCCTGCTATCCGACCCTTCCGAAGTTTTCGACACCCCGGCTGACGGTGAATTCCGCATGTATTCGGGTGGCACGACGATGGACGAAGTCAAGGATGCACCGAACGCCATCACCACCCTGCTGCTGCAGCCAGCCCAACTGGAAAAGACCAAGAAATTCGTTGAAACCACCTGGAACCACGACATTCCCAAGCTCAACATCCCGATGGGTGTCGAGTGGACCGACGAATTCCTGATGAAGGTCTCCGAAGTCACCGGCCAGCCGATCCCAGCCTCGCTGGAACTTGAACGCGGCCGCTGCATGGACTTGGTTTCCGACAGCCACGCCTGGCTGCACGGCAAGAAATTTGCCCTGTACGGTGACCCGGATTTCGTCATGGGCATGGTCAAGATTCTGCTTGAAGTCGGTGCTGAGCCAACGCACATCCTGTCCAACAACGCCAACAAGCGTTGGGGCAAGGCCATGCAGAAGCTGCTCGACAGCAGCCCCTTTGGCGTCAGCGGCAAGGTCTATGTCGGTAACGACCTCTGGCACATGCGCAGCCTGTGCTTCACGGACAAGCCGGATTTCCTGATCGGCAACTCCTATGGCAAGTACATCCAGCGCGACACCCGTTACAAGGGTGAGGAATTCGAAGTGCCGCTGATCCGCATCGGCTTCCCGATCTTCGACCGTCACCACATGCACCGCGCCACCACGCTGGGCTACGAAGGCATGATGTCGGTAGTCACCCAACTGACCAACGCTGTCCTTGAGCAACTTGACAAGGAAACGATCGGCATGGGCACCACCGACTACAACTTCGATCTCGTTCGCTAAGCAAAGCGGGATCGAGGATCCTGGACATAGGGTCGAGTAAGCAAAAGCGCCTCAGCATGCAGCGCTTACTCGATCCTCGGCCCCGGGCAACTCGCTCCTGCGACGCCAGAGGAGTGGCACAAATGGCCAACATCATGATCCAGCAAGGCCCCAGTGGCGGGCTGGTTTTTTACCTTCCAAAGCGTGACCTGGAAGCGTCGATCGAATCGATCGAATTCGATACCCCGGAAAAATGGGGAGGGGAGTTGAAACTGGACAACGGTGGCACGTACTTCATCGACCCGATCGCTAAACCCCCCCGCCTGCCCATTTCATTACGCGCCAAGCGCCTCGGCGCTGCTGAAGACTGAGTGAAGCAGTCGTGAATCGCCCGTCATTGGTTACGAGCAAAGGCGAAAATCCTTCGCACACCGCCACCTGCGAGCAACTCACTACGAACAACTAGGAGCTAAAAATCATGGCAATGAAAATTGATCCCGATATGTGCACCGCCTGTGGCGATTGCAAACCGGTATGTCCGACCAAGGCGATCAGTTCCGGCAAGATCTTTTACAAGATCGACGCCGCGACCTGTACCGAGTGTGACGGCCACAACGACTCACCGTTGTGCGTTGACGTGTGTCCATCGGGCTGTATCAGCCCAGCCTGATCGCCGAACCGAGGATCGATGGATTCGCCCACGTCAGTGATGGCCTGTCCTGCGGGCAGGCCTGACTCGAACCTCGAACCTCGGCAAATCGATCCTAAAAATCAGGAGCTCACCATGTCTGAATCGCCTATTGCCTCCCGCGAAGCGGCCCTGCGGCTCGCCCTCGCTGCCCGCGCACTCAACGGTCTGGACGTCAAGGCCTTCGTTGGTGCCTTGATCGACAAGCTCGAAGCACCGCTGACCGAAAGCAAGCTGGCCAAACTGACGGTCGAAGACCTGCGCGTCATCCTGGCGGGCGACTTCGCCGAACAAGGCTGCCATGTCGGCGTCGATGCGGACAGCCTGAAAGAAGCCATCCATTTGCTCTGGGGACACGGCGTCGAAAATACCGACTTTCCCGCGGTCGACCCCTATACCGATGGTGAAATGCCCGGCTCGATTCGAGTCGCCATCGCTGCCAACCGTGGCGAGAATCTTGACGGACATTTTGGCTCCTGCGACCGTTTCCTGATTTATCAGGTCGGTCAACAAGCCGTTCGCCTGATCGACATCCGCAGTACGGTCGAAGCCGATGCCGCCGAGGACAAGAATGCGACCCGCTCAGCGCTGATCGGCGACTGCCAGATCGTTTATGTCCAGTCCATCGGCGGGCCCGCCGCCGCCAAGGTGGTCCGGGCGGGCGTACATCCCATCAAGAAACCGGAAGGTGGTGCCGCGCGCAGCGTTTTGATGGAACTGCAAGGCCGTCTGGCCAGCCCGCCCCCCTGGTTGGCCCAGATCATGGGCGTACCGGCTGCTTCGCTAGCCCGCTTCGAGGAGGATCTGGCCACGGGAGAGCACGCATGATCAGCAGCGAAAAATTGCAGCAGGTGGCCGCCGCCGCCCGCGAAAATGCCAGTGCCACCGCCCTGCGCGCCCATTTCCCTGAACTGCACTTCACCGAGTGCAGCGAGGATGATGTCTCACCCCGTTACAAACCGGCATCCAAGCTGCCTGGCTACGCCTTGTACCTGATTAGCGGTGCATCAGGCCATTGTCTCGAACTGACCAACCAGGCGGAAGCCGCCACCGGCATCCTGATTGCCGCCACGATCGATGACGAGTGAAGCGATCCAGGAAAAAGCGGGCGGTGGACGCCTGGGCCTGTGTGCGGCCTGCAGCTTTTACCCTGAATTCCCTGAGCACCGGCGCTGCACGCCGGGCGATGCCTGCATTCGCGCGCACAGCGGCCGGCAGATCGATCGATTCCTGCGCCAGAACCCGGAATTGGCTGAAAACTATCTGGCTGATCTATTTTGGGAACGGCGGGCGATTGCCGCGCGCTATGCCCCGGTCGACCGCATTTTCGGCCTGAAATCCGACCAAGACGAAGTCGTTCGCCGCGTCGTCGCCACGCGCCTACCGATCGACCAACTCTCCTCGATGATCAAGGACCCGGACCGCGAAGTCCGTCTGTCGGTCGCGGCCCGGCTTGCTGAAAACTTGCTCGGCCAATTGATCCACGACCCGGATTACCTGATTCGCGCCACTGTCGCCCGCCGCTTGCCGCATGGCCAGTTGTCGAAACTGGTGCACGACCCCGAACGAGAAGTCCGTAAGGTAGTGGCTGCCCGCTTACCAACATTTGCCCTCCATCTGCTGGCCGACGACCACGAACCGGAAGTCCGCGCCCTGGTCGCTGAACGGGCCCTGCCCGAGTTGGCCGCCCGCCTGTTGCAGGACAGCGAATGGTGGGTTCGTCTGGCCGCAGTCAGTCGCGCACCGAGCGAACTGCTGCCCTCCCTGCTCGATGACCCTGAATGTGAAGTCCGCGAGGCCGCGCGCCTGCGCCTTGCCGACGCCCCCACTGCCCGCCTTGAAGGATGACCATGAAAGCCCACCACGCCTGGACCGAATACTGTAAATCGCTGGCACCGGCGATTGTCGAGGCCTGCACCCGCACCTCGGTCAGCGCCGGCAATGCCGGTTTGGTCAAAGCACTGGCCGCCACCCTTCCGGAATGGAAGTTTCGCCATGCCCTGGCCCGTGGTGGCTGGTATCGCCTGGGCGGTATTGTCGACGCTCAAGGCCAGCGCATCAGCGACAATCTCGAGCAATGGGTTGAAGAGGCCCTGGACGAACGCGATGGCGACCTCGCCTATCTGGCCGAAGATTTTGCCGATCAAACACTCTACGCCACCCGACTGGTCGGTCAGACCCACTATCTGGTCGCCGCAGCCGGCGAAGGCCATGCCGATTTCCTGCAACTGGAAGTCGAAGACCTGCAGGAGATGCGGGCACACCGCCTGTTTGCCAGCCCGCCGGGAAATATTGAGGAACTGGTCGATCCCCGCGTCGGCAACGAAACCCTGCAACCCATCGGATTGCCCTGTTACCGTCTGCGCCGGCTACAGCATATCGATAGCTTCCTGCAGCGCATGCTGGCCCAAAAACCCGAACCCGCCGCCATCCACCGTATGATCGATGACTGGCACAAAAGCAGTGCCGGGCAAACCTGTGCCTATGCCAACCAGTGGGTCATTGCCACCCGAGAACACCTGGACCGCTACCATCAGCCGGTTTTCCGCGCCCAGCCAATCGCCACTCTGGACGGTTCGCCCCCTGAATTTGGCGCCGACGCTGGCACCAGCGGCCTGTCATTGCACGAAGCCCTGCTCCATTTCGACCGCCAGGTCGGCTATCCGATGGCCTGGTATTTCCACCTGCTGACCACCAAGGCCGTGCCGCACTGGGTCGCCCAGGCCACGGTCGAAGATGCCCTGGCCGGCTTCGCCTACCTGCCACAGAAGGACGTTGATGTCGTGCGCAGTTGGCTGCACCGGCCTTACACCGTCTGATTGTCAGGTTAACAACAAAAAGAAATAGGTAACAATCCTTATAAAACATTAAGTTGCCCCTGGCACACCAATTGCGATGGCTCGTCTAGTCCACTGGAGAACGCCATGAAAGCCAGCGAAATTCAAGCCCTGCTCGATGAGCCAGCCTGCACCCACAACAGCAAGGAAAAATCGGGCTGCGCCAAGCCCAAGCCGGGCGCCACCGCCGGCGGCTGTTCCTTCGATGGCGCGCAAATCGCGCTGCTGCCGATCGCCGACGTTGCCCACATTGTGCATGGCCCGATCGCCTGTGCCGGTTCGTCCTGGGACAACCGTGGCACCCGCTCTTCCGGCGTGACCCTGTACAAGATCGGCATGACCACCGACCTCTCCGAAACCGACGTGGTCATGGGCCGCGGCGAGAAACGGCTGTTCCACGCCATCAAGCAGGCCATCGACAGCTATGCGCCGAAAGCCGTCTTCGTCTACAACACCTGCGTTACCGCGCTGATCGGCGATGACGTCGGCGCCGTCTGCAAGGCAGCGACCGAACGCTGGGGGGTACCCACCGTGCCCGTCGATGCAGCCGGTTTCTACGGCACCAAGAATCTTGGCAACCGGCTGGCCGGCGAAGCCATGTTCAAGCATGTCATCGGCACGGCCGAACCGGCACCGGCCCTGCCGCGCGCCGACGGCCTGCCGACCTACGACGTCAATCTGATCGGCGAATACAACATTGCCGGTGAGTTCTGGCACGTTGCGCCGCTGTTCGACGAGCTCGGCCTGCGTATCCTGTGCACCTTGTCCGGCGATGCCCGTTTTCACGAAGTGCAGACCATGCACCGCGCCAAGGTGAACATGGTCGTCTGCGCCAAGGCGCTGCTCAATGTGGCGCGCAAGATGCAGGATTCCTACGGTCAACCCTTCTTTGAAGGCAGTTTCTACGGCGTGCAGGACGTGTCCAACGCGCTGCGCGATTTCGCCCGTCTGATCGGCGACCCCGACCTGATCGCCCGCACTGAAGCCGTCATCGCCCGCGAGGAAGCGAAAGCCCACGCCGCCCTCGAACCCTGGCGCGCCCGCCTCAAGGACAAGCGCGTGCTGCTGTACACCGGCGGCGTCAAGTCGTGGTCCATCGTCTCGGCGCTGCAGGATCTCGGCATGAAGGTCGTTGCCACCGGCACCAAGAAATCGACCGAGGAAGACAAGGCGCGCATCCGCGAGCTGATGGGCGAAGACACCAAGATGATCGACGACGGCAGCCCCAAGGCGTTGTTGTCGACCTACCACGAGTACAAGGCCGACATCCTGATCGCCGGCGGCCGCAATCTCTACACGGCACTGAAGGCGCGCATTCCCTTCCTCGACATCAACCAGGAGCGTGAATTCGGTTACGCCGGCTACGACGGCATGCGCGAACTCGCGCGGCAACTGGCGCTGTCGATGGAAAGCCCCGTGTGGGCGGCCGTCCGGAAACCGGCGCCGTGGGCCCCAGTTCAGGTATCCGGGACCGTGCTAGCCTAACTGCGCAGTTTTGACGAGCACATTGCCGCATTGCTTGCGGCGCTTTTCGCAGCGCCCGGAATGCCCCCAACGGCCAAGACAGGCCGGCTGAAAAGGCGTTAACATTTGGCTCATCATGCTTCAGGAGCCTGCCATGTCCTCACAACTGATCCTGCTTCAGGCTATCCGCGCCGGCCGCCTGGCCGATGTCCGGGCGGCACTCGACACCGGCATTCCCGTCGAACTGGACGATGGCCAGGGCGACCCCGGCCTGCCGATGGGTATTGCCTGCTTCATGGGCCATATCGACATTGTTCGGGAACTGGCAGCTCGCGGTGCCAGCGTCAATCTTGACGACAATCGTCTACCGACCTCGCCGCTCAGCATGGCGCTGCGTGGCAAACGCACCGAAGTCATCCGGACGCTCCTCGAACTAGGCGCCGAATTGCCGGAGAACACGGACTGCGGCCTGAGCGAGCAGGAGGTCATCCTCGCCCAGTGGCAAGCCCAGCGCGCTGGGCTGCGGCGTGCCCACCATGCCGCGGTCAACCCGGCGGATGTCGAAGAAATCATCATGTCGCGTTGCGCCGGTACCGACACCATGGTACTGGAGGCAGAAGCCCTCCGCCTCGCCACCCGTTCGGAGTAACTCAAGCGCGCAGACAACGTGCCATGCTATCAACCGACAGCAAGGTCAGCATCGGCGCAGCCGGCAGATCTGACACCTTGACGACCGATGCCAGAACCGGCGTTACCCCGACGTAAATGCTGGATACGTCGGCCACATCGGCCACCGCCACTTCCGGAATCGCCCCCAACGCATCGACCAAAATACCAAAGGCAGCGGCCTGAGCATTGCGAATAACGACCACCTGGCAATGAGCGCCATCGTCCACCGGCGGCGGCAAGCCCAGTGCAGCATGCAGGTTGTAGAGCGGCAAAGTGTCGCCGCGATACATGAAGGCGCCATACACTTGCGGCGGCGCGTTGGCCAACCGGGCCGTACTGCTTCGTTCAACCGCCTCGACGACAGCCGTAACGGGCAGCCCCAGCCAGTAATCTCCCAAGTAGAAACTTGCTATTTCGATCGTCTGACCCTGACCAAGCAAGGAACAGTGACTTCCCACCTCGGCCGCTTCAGCAGATAAACGAGCCGCTGGATTAAAAGCGCCGAGCGGCATGAAAATAAGCGCCGTCACGCTATTGCGATAGCGATCACCTGGCCCCTTGTACTCGCGGTAACCCGTCGAGCGCCGCGCCCCCACCGCCATCACCTGGCCGGCAAACTCGATCAACTCGGCATGGCCGGTCGCCGGTGGATCAAGCAAGGCCGCCGGCAGACTCAAGCTTTGCCCCGCCGCATAAGACGGATCCGAACTGGCGATGACCCGTCCTTCGCCATCAACAAACAAGGCAAAACTGCCCGCCACCACCTCGCCAGAGGCTTCGTGCGGCAAGGCATCGGTCAACATGGCGGCGAATTGCCGGGCACTGTCGAAAACAATCGCCATGCCGCCGACGACCGTGCGCGAATCTGGCGCCCGTAGTGCCGCCAGATAACTGTAGGTCGGTCGCCCCCCGTAGAGATGACTGGCAGCAAATGGCGTCACCGCATACTGTTGCCCATCGTCAAGGGCCAGACAACTGGCCACCCAAGGCTCATCCAGGCGCTTGCCGATCAGGCCATCGTAAGCAGAATTAGAGACGGCGACGACCACGCCAGCCGCATCAAAAACAAGCAAATTGTCATAGACCGTGTATAGGTCGTTGATGTAACGCAAGGCCTCGCTCAGGCCATTACGCCGGCTTTCCCCCACGCCCGTCGCCAGCAGGCGTCGCATCGCGGGGTCCAGCGCCCACCAGCGGCAATCATTGGCCCGCTCATAAAGATTTCGATCCATGATATCGATGGCCAGCGCAGCAAACAGACTGCAATCGGCCAGCAAAGAGGAAAGCACTGTGGTTTGCAAATTGCCGATCGACTGTGCAAAGACTTCACGCATTCGTGTGGCGGTGCGACTGATTTCCCACAACAGGATCTTTGAAAAGGCCGGATTAGTCGCCGTGCTCCCCTGATCACTGCTGTGGCGCACGGTCCCGTTCCAGACCGAACGATTGAGGTCGCGCTGGATCGTATCGGCCTGGCGTGGTATCGCCTGCAGGCTGGCCGGAAAGGCACGTCCACCGGCCAGGATGGAGGGCAGTAGAGGCTCGGCAATGACTTGCTCGGCCTCGTCCTCAAGAAACTCAAACGCCTGCTCGAGCGGCAACATCACCAGGCCGCGCCAGCCCGGGCCCGAATAACCCTGGTAGCCCTTGGTTTGGCAGGCGACCGCCAGGTAACTTCGACCAGCAAAACGCAGCCGCTGCAAACCGCCGCGCGGCAAGGAAATTTCAGCACCGAGCGGCACCTGCCAGCGATCGCTGCTGGCAATGACCTGACTATTGCAATCGAGCAAGGCCAGCACGCCGGCATCACCCGCTTGTGACAAGCTGCGGAAAATGCGCTGCATTTCGTCAGTAAAGCGAAAACACAAAGCCAGGACGCCCAGCGGCTGGCCACTGGCCGAACTCACCCGATAGGCATAGATCAGCGCCGGCTTGCGATCAGACAAGAGCGCCGATCGACCATAGCGTTCGATGTAAGCCTGCTGGGTGTTCAATGCCTCGCCCACCCAACTTTCGTCCACACGGTCGACCGCCTGTCCGGCCTGTAAACGCACTTTGATGGCGCCATCCGGGGCCAACAGCACGATGTCTTCGTAGACCGAATATTTGGCCACATAGGCTTCAAAACGCGACGGCAGATCGGCGGTCTGCCCCGTCGCCGCTGCCCGCCGAATATCGTCATCAGTCGCCAAAAACCCGATATCAGCCGTCCGTTCAAACAGGTTACGAATCAGGATGTCGATAACCATCTGCGCCTTGGCGCTCATTTCCTGCGCCCGCTTGGCCAGCGTCCGCTCGGCCAGATTGTTCAGCAAATCCCCCGTCAGCGAGGCAAAAGCCTGGCGCGTCCGCCCCATCTCAGCGGTTGTCCCTGACAACTGGCCCAGCAAATTGAGGTTATCCCACACCGCCTGCAAGGTTTGCAGCGCTTCCCGGTATTCCTCGACCATCGCCATATGCGGCAACAAGGGCCGCACCGCCGGATCGACCTCAATTCCTTTGTAATTCGCCACCCGCCACTCCTTCCTGACCCGATTGATCGAGAGATACAGCAAGGGGCATGCCCAGCCGGCAAGGGCGCTACACCTCCTGCATCGGCCGCTGACGCCCTGCCGACGGGCATGGGCCAACAATCAACGCACCAAAAATGTGCTACCCAGCGTGAAATACCCGGGCAGCACCAGGCTTCGTATAATCGGCGCATGAGGCAACCTTCTCTCTCCCTGGCCGAGCATTTTCAGGCCGCTGCCGACCGCCACCCCCAGGCCGAGGCGGTGACGGCCGGTAACCGGCGGTGGACCTGGCGCCGTTGGCTGGACGAACTGGCCAGCGGCCTCGGCACACCGGCCCCCAACGCCACGCCATGGCACACCCACGGCAGCGCCCTCGACCTGGCCCGCGCCGCGTTCACCTGCAGCCTGCAAAACCGCCCTTTCTGGCCGGTCGACCGCGTCAGCACGACCCAGCCAGCCCCCTTGCCCCCACCCGGCACTGTCCTGCTGATTTCCACCGCTGGCAGCGAGGGGCATCCCAAAACGGTCTGCCTCAGCCAGCCGCAACTGGACCACGCAGCATGCCAAAGCAATCGACGGCTCGATCTGCGGGCCGGCGACTGCTGGCTGCACTGCCTGCCGCTGTATCACATCGGCGGCCAGGCGATTTTGTGGCGCTGTGCCCGCGCGGCGGCCAGTTTGTGCCTGCATGACGGTTTCTCGGTCGCTGCCCTCGCCGCCGATCTGGCACACAAGGAAATTACCCACCTGTCCCTGGTCCCCACCATGCTGGCGCGGCTGATCGAAGCCGATGTTCGACCGCCAGCCGGCCTGCGGGTCGCACTGATCGGCGGGGCCGCACTCAGCCAGACACTGTACGACCGGGCGGTTGCTGCGGGTTGGCCACTGATTCCCAGCTACGGCATGAGCGAAAGCGCCGCCATGATCGCTGCCTGGCAGCCCAGCGATGGCCCGTGGCGAGCCGGTCAGGTCGGCCAGCTACTGCCCGGCAGCCAGGCCAGCCTGACGGTCGATGGCCGACTCCGTCTGCACGGCCAGCAGTTGATGCTGGCTTATCTCGACGGCAGCGGCCGCGATGCCGATGGCGGCTACACCACCGGCGACCGCGGCGAAATTGCCGCCAACGGGCAGTTGACCGTACTCGGCCGAGCCGATGACATGCTGATTAGTGGTGGCATCAACGTCCATCCGCAACAGATCGAAGGCTGCCTGGCCGCCTTGCCCGGGGTCAACGATGTCGCGGTCGACGGCCGGCCTAACGAAGAATGGGGCCAGCGCGTCGTCGCCTTGATCGTCGGCCCGGTCGACCTGGCCCAGGTGCGCGCGCATGTCGCCCGTCACCTGCCAGCCGCCGCTTGGCCACGCGAAGTCCATCGCGTCAGCAGCCTACCGCGCAATGCAGCCGGCAAGCTCGATCGCCTGGCCGTGCGCCAATGGATTGCTCGCCTCAGGCCATGATTGATCGCCTGTTCTCCGCCTTGTACGCCGCCGGTCTGGTCGAGCAATTGCAAAGGCGCGCCATCGGTCAGCCCGCCGATCAGATGCTGAGCGTCTCTACCCCCTTGCCGGGCGATTGGCCTGATCTACTCGCTTTGCTGCCGGCCGACCAACCCTACTGGTATTTTTCCCGCCCGAAAGACGGCGAGCAGCGGCTGGCTATCGGCCATGCCTGGTGCATCGAACGCAGCGGCGCGCAACGCTTTGCCGAACTGGACAGCATCTGGCAGCAATGCTGTGCCCGCTGGCAGCACGATCGCCCCGGCCTGGCCCTGCTGGGGTTTTCTTTTGCCGACGACAGCCCACCCCCGTGGCCTGCCGCGCGACTGGCCGTGCCTCGACTGCTGCTCGAACAGCAGGCCGGGCACTGCCAGCTCACCCTGAGCGCGCTCGTTGGCGAATTACGCAACGGCCAGCAGCCCTTTTTTCCTTGGCCAGTTCAGCCGGCACTGCCTCTACCCGCACTACACGCCCAGCCCAACCCAGCCGCCGATCGCGCCTGGCTGGCACGGGTTGCCCAGGCCCTGCAGGCTATCGAGCGCGGCCACGTAGACAAACTCGTCCTGGCGCACTGCCGGGCACTATGCGCCGAACAGCCGGTTCCAGTCGCCAGCCTGCTGCACCGCCTGATGATTCAGCAGCCAGCGGCGCTGATTTACGCCCACGGTCAAGCCCAGCAGGTTTTCTTGGGGGCCACACCGGAGCGCCTGTGCCGACGACGCGGCGACGAGGTAGACGCCGATGCTCTGGCCGGTACCGCCTGGCCAGGCTCGCCCGAACTGGCCAGCACCAAGAACCAGCAAGAGCAATTTTTCGTCGCCCACGCCGTTGACCGTGCGCTGGCCCCCTGGTGTCTGGAACCGCCCCACATCAGCCCGCCCGTCGTTCACCGTGCCGGTCACCTGCAACATCTACATGGTCGCATCGACGCTCGCTTGCGGCCCGGCGTGTCAACCTGGGCACTGATCGCCGCCCTGCACCCCACACCGGCCGTCGGTGGCTTTCCCGTCGACGCCGCTCGGCATTGGCTGGCCAATCAGCGTGAACACCGGCCTGCCTGGTTCAGCGGTGGCTTGGGGTACCTGACCAGCGACGGTGATTGCGACATCCACGTCGCCTTGCGCGGTGCTTCGCTGAACGGTCCGCACATCACCCTGCCAGCCGGTGCCGGCATCGTCGCCGGCGCCGAGGCCACACTTGAACTGGCCGAAACCCACGCCAAGATGGCGATCATGCTGAATGCGCTAAACGGTCATCTCCCTGCAACATTAGCGCAACAAAATGAGGGGCTTGAGGCCTATACTTGAGAAATTGCATTTGGAGTGCAGACGATGATCGACTATGAGAAAACCCCCCGCTTTCCAGCCGACAATTATTTGAATCGGGAGTTGGGCCTGCTCGGTTTCAATCGCCGCGTCCTGGCCCAGGCGCAGGACGAACGCATGCCACTGCTCGAACGCCTGCGCTTTCTGTGCATCGTATCCAGCAACATGGACGAGTTTTTCGAGATCCGGGTATCCGGCCTGAAAGAACAGTTGCGCGCCCATGCCGCCGGGACCACGACCGATGGCAAGACAGCTCAGGAAACCTACCGACTGGTCGCCGCTGAAGCGCATGCCATCGTCCATGACCAGTACCAGCACCTCAATGAAGTCATCCTGCCAGCGCTGGACAAGGAGGGAATACGCTTCATGCGCCGGTCGACCTGGAGCGACGCACAGCGCGACTGGATCCGCAATTACTTCCACCGCGAAATGGTGCCGGTACTGACCCCGATCGGTCTCGACCCATCGCATCCTTTCCCGCGCGTGCTCAACAAGAGCCTCAATTTCGCCGTCGAATTGGAAGGCAAGGATGCCTTCGGCCGGAGTTCGAACATCGCCATTGTCCAGGCGCCGCGCGTCCTGCCGCGCGTTATCCAACTGCCGGAAGAACTGACCGGCTGCGCCTACGGTTTCGTTTTCCTGTCCTCCATCCTGCACGAGTTTGTCGGTGAGCTATTTACTGGCATGACGGTCATCGGCTGCTACCAGTTCCGCGCCACCCGCAACTCTGACTTGTTCGTCGATGAGGAAGAAGTCACCAACCTGCGCACCAAGCTGCAGGGCGAATTACCGCAGCGTCATTTTGGCAACGCCGTGCGCCTCGAAGTGGCCGACAATTGCTCGCCGGCCATCACGGAGTTCCTGCTCGCCCAGTTCGCCCTGCAAGCCAGCGACCTGTACCGGGTCAATGGCCCGGTCAATCTGGTGCGCCTGATGCAAGTGCCGGACTGGGTCGATCGGCCGGACATGAAATTCCGCGCCTTCACACCCGGCACTCCGAAAGGCCTGCCCAAAAGCGGTAGCATTTTCGACGCCATCCGCAAGAACGACATCCTGCTGCACCACCCCTACCAATCGTTCACGCCGGTCATTGACCTGCTCAGCCAGGCCGCCAAGGACCCCAACGTCGTCGCCATCAAGATGACCATCTACCGTACCGGCACCGATTCGGTATTGATGCAGGCGCTGCTGCGCGCGGCGCAAAGCGGCAAGGAAGTCACCGTCGTCGTCGAATTGATGGCCCGCTTTGACGAAGAAGCCAATATCGGCTGGGCCACCAAGCTGGAAGAAGTTGGGGCCCACGTGGTGTATGGCGTGGTCGGCTACAAGGTACATGCCAAGGCGGTGCTCATCGTCCGCCGCGAGGAAGGCGGCCTCAAGCGCTACGCCCACCTCGGCACCGGCAACTATCACCCGCGCACGGCCCGCCTCTATTCCGACTTCGGCCTAATGACCGCCAACGAAGAAGTCACCCATGACGTCAGCGAAGTGTTCAAGCAACTGACCGGTCTGGGCAAAGCGCGCACCCTCAAGCACTTATGGCAGGCGCCCTTCACCCTGCAACCCAACATTGTCGCGGCGATTGCCGCCGAAGCCGACATTGCCCGCGCCGGCGGCAAGGCACGCATCGTCGCCAAGATGAATTCGCTGGTCGAGCCCGAAGTAATTAACGCCCTGTATCAGGCTTCGCAAGCGGGCGTCGATATCGACCTGCTGGTCCGCGGCGTTTGCATGCTGCGCCCAGGCGTCGCCGGCCTGTCCGAGAAAATCCGCGTCCGTTCAATCATCGGCCGCTTCCTCGAACACCACCGCATCTTTTATTTCTACGCCGAAGGCAAGGAAAACGTCTATCTGTCGAGCGCCGACTGGATGGACCGCAATTTCTTCAAACGCATCGAGCTGGCCTTCCCCCTGCTCGATCCGAAACTGAAGCGTCGCGTCATCACCGAAGGCCTCAAGTTTTACCTTGCCGACAACCAGCAAGGCTGGGACATGAATGGCCAGGGCGTCTATCAGCGTCGTCGCTCACCGCGCAGCAAACCACACAACGCGCAAGGTGAGTTGATGCTGACCCTGGGCGGCTGAGTGCCACGAGAAACCGGGGCGAAACCCCGGTTTTTTCATCTTTTTGCGGTCGACCGCAAAAATTAGCCAATTTCCTGCAGGAAACGCTGCCGTGCTGCCTGAAGTTCGGCTTGGGCCTCGACCGTAACCAGCATTTCGCAAGTACGATAAAACTGTTCAAAAGCTTGCAGCACACGTCCCTGTGCCGGCGGCACCGTCTCAGGAGCCGCGGTACTACCCGGCGCAGCAACCGGCCGCAACATGGCATGGCGCGGAATCATCCGCTGCCCCCCCGTTTCGCCACACGCGGTCAACGGCCCGGTTTTGACATAAATCACGCCTTCGTACTCGAAGCGCTCTCCCACAGAAAAATGCTGTAATTTCATCGATTTATCTCAAATAAGCGGTCAGGGCAAGCAGCGCCACCAAGCCATTGCCGAGCGCCAGCCAAAAAAGGCGGCGGCGGGTCGCTTCAACGCGAGCGATCAACTGTGCATTCTGCTCGGCCAGTGCCTGAATCACTTCGCTGGAAGCGATCAACTGCCCCCGCAATTCATCGACCTGTCCCTGCAGCAACTGCCAGGGTTCCGGCACAACCTCACCCACCTCGACATCGGCAACGCTCACTGCTGGCTTGCGGCCCACCTTTTGCCACAGTTTCTTGGCCCCATCAGCCACCGCCGGCGCATTGCGTATGACGTCCGACCACGGCACATTCGAAAGTATCGTCATCCAGCCAATTGCCATGTGGGCTCCTTTGATTCACCAGAAAAAACAAAAAAACCCGCTGAGCCGGACGCTGAGCGGGTTGTTTTGGAGACTTGGTGCGTCGAGAGGGTTTCGAACCCCCGACCCCCGCCGTGTGAAGGCGATGCTCTACCACTGAGCTATCGACGCAAGTCATGTATCTCGGCCCGCAGCTTGTACGCCCACGGTGAGAGGCGCGCATTTAACCATGGGACAACCGGCGAGTCAATCGTCCGTCGGCTAGAATAACGCCTTTTCGTCGACGACACTGTGGTCCATCCATTCCTATGAAGCCTGTTCGCACCCGTTTTGCCCCCAGCCCCACCGGTTTTCTGCATATCGGCGGCGCCCGCACGGCGCTCTTCTCCTGGGCCTACGCCCGCCGTCACGGTGGTCAGTTCATCCTGCGCATTGAAGATACCGATGTCGCGCGCTCCACGCCCGAAGCCGTGCAGGCCATTCTTGATGGCATGACCTGGCTGGAACTGACGCACGACGAAGGTCCTTTCTATCAAATGCAGCGCATGGATCGCTACAAGGAAGTCATCCAGCACATGCTGGCTGCCGGTACGGCCTACCACTGCTACACAACGCGTGAAGAACTGGACGCACTGCGCGCCGAACAAGAAGCAAAAAAGGAAAAGCCCCGTTACGACGGCCGCTGGCGCCCGGAAGCCGGCAAGACCCTGCCGCCCCCACCCGCCAACCAGGCCCCGGTCATCCGCTTCAAAAACCCCAAGGAGGGCGTCGTTGCCTGGAACGACGCGGTCAAAGGCCGTATCGAGATTGCCAATGCCGAACTCGATGATCTGATCATCGCCCGCGCCGATGGCACCCCAACCTATAACTTCTGCGTCTGCGTCGATGATTGGGACATGGGCATCAGCCACGTCATTCGCGGCGACGATCACGTTAATAACACACCGCGCCAGATCAACATTCTCCAGGCGCTCGGCGCCGAAGTACCGACCTATGCCCACCTGTCGATGATTCTCGGCGACGACGGCGCCAAGCTCTCCAAGCGCCACGGCGCAGTCTCGGTCATGCAGTATGACGACGAAGGCTTTCTGCCTGAAGCGGTCATCAACTACCTGGCCCGCCTTGGCTGGTCACACGGCGACGACGAAGTCTTTTCCCGTAAGCAGTTCATCGAATGGTTCGACCTCGACCACATCACCGCCTCGGCTGCGCAATTCAACACCGACAAACTATTGTGGCTAAACCAGCATTACATGAAGCAACTGCCAGCCACTGAACTGGCCGCCCGGGTCAAACCACGTCTTGCCGCCCGCGGCATCCACACGGATGCTGGCCCCAGCCTGGAAAAAGCCGTCGCCCTGTACGTCGACCGCAGCAATACGCTCAACACCCTGACCGAAGCGCTGACTGCCTGCTACCAACCAGCCAATCCAACGTCCGAATTGCTGGCCCAGCACCTCACTGACGAGATCAGACCAGCACTGGCCGATTTTTCAGCCCGCATCAGCACGGTAGACTGGACCCAGCCAGCCATTGCCGCGCTGATCAAGGAAATAGTCGGCAAACATGCCCTGAAAATGCCCAAACTGGCCATGCCGCTGCGCGTTCTCTTGCTTGGCCAGACCCAGACCCCCTCAGTCGATGCGGTCATCGAACTACTAGGCCGCCAACGTGTTTTGGCCGCTTTGCAAAAAATAGCTTAAAAAACGGAGAATCTTCTTTACAAGCCAAAAAACGCTCTCTATAATGCGGCCTTCTTTCGAAGCGGGGGTATAGCTCAGCTGGGAGAGCGCTTGCATGGCATGCAAGAGGTCCGCGGTTCGATCCCGCGTACCTCCACCAAGCTCGAGAGAAGATAGTCCGGGTCCCCATCGTCTAGAGGCCTAGGACACCGCCCTTTCACGGCGGTAACTGGGGTTCGAATCCCCATGGGGACGCCAAGGTTTTAGTTGTAAAAGTTTTGCGGAGTGGTAGTTCAGTTGGTTAGAATACCGGCCTGTCACGCCGGGGGTCGCGGGTTCGAGCCCCGTCCACTCCGCCAATTGATTGAGTAGTATGGTTCGGCTGTCTCTCAAATGGGGGTATAGCTCAGCTGGGAGAGCGCTTGCATGGCATGCAAGAGGTCCGCGGTTCGATCCCGCGTACCTCCACCAGGCGCCGAACCGAAAGATGTAGATTCAAGTCCGGGTCCCCATCGTCTAGAGGCCTAGGACACCGCCCTTTCACGGCGGTAACTGGGGTTCGAATCCCCATGGGGACGCCAAGGTTTTTGTAGTAAAGGTTTATGCGGAGTGGTAGTTCAGTTGGTTAGAATACCGGCCTGTCACGCCGGGGGTCGCGGGTTCGAGTCCCGTCCACTCCGCCAACTCGTTGTAAAAAAACCGCCTGGTGGCGGTTTTTTTTTGCCGCTGGCTACGGGCGATTGTTTCGGGATCGGTTTAATGACTCAGCAAATACAGCCCGAATTTGGCATCCTCCCCACTATTACAAAGTGCATCCCCTGCTGGAACGACGATGCCACTTGAGGTGCGCCGCTATCGATTCCCGTTGCGCCAGGGCTTGCTACTCGCCCTGAGCATTTTACTGTGCCCCCTCGCCGCCCATGCCGATGACACCCTCAATGGCAATGGCTTGAGCATCCACGAGCTGCCGCCGACGCTGGAAGTTGCCAGTACCATCGACCTGACGATCTCGCCTGATAGCTTGTGGGAACGGATTCGCAACGGCTTCGGGATGACCAACCTGAACGACGATCTGGTCCTGCACTATCAGCAGTGGTATCAAAATCGTCCCGAAGGCCTGCGTCGCATGATCGAACGCAGTCGCCCCTATCTGCGCTACATCGTCGATGAGCTGGAAATGCGCGGCATGCCGACCGAACTGGCCCTGCTGCCGATGGTCGAGAGCTCATTCAACCCAATGGCCTATTCACGCGCCCATGCCTCCGGGCTGTGGCAATTCATTCCGGCCACCGGCAAGCGCTTCAATCTGGAACAGAACTGGTGGCGTGACGAGCGGCGAGATGTCGTCGCATCAACCAATGCCGCGCTCGATTACCTGCAAACCATTTACGAAATGCACGGTGACTGGCATCTGGCGCTGGCCTCATACAACTGGGGTGAGGGCGCGGTCAAACGGGCGATCGAGAAAAACGAAGCACGCGGCCTGCCGACCGATTACCCCAATCTGAAAATGCCAAACGAAACGCGGCACTACGTCCCCAAGCTGCAAGCCCTGAAGAACATCCTGGGCAATCCATTACTGCTCAGTCGCCTCGGACTCCCGGATTTAGCCAACGAGCCTTATTTCACCACCTACGAAACGCGGCGGCCGATGGATGTGGCCACGGCAGCACGGCTAGCCAACATCAGCCTGGAAGAATTCCAGCGCCTCAACCCGGCGCACAATCGGCCGATCATGAAGCCGGAAACGTCGCTGGTTCTGCCAGCCGACAAGATGGAAACCTTCAATACCAATTTGCGCCAGCACACCGCGCCGCTGACCCAATGGCAAGCCTATACCGTGCATGCACCGGAACGGGCCGACCAGATTGCCAGTCGGTTTGGTGTGAGCACGGCCGAATTGATTCGTGCCAATAGCCTGCCGGGTAATGTCCGCCTGGCGGCCGGCTCCAAGTTACTGGTCCCGGGCGGCGGCGATGGCGACAGTCTGAAAGGTCTGCTGGCGGTTGACGCCTTGCCCGCCATCGTTCAGCCCGAACCCCGCGCGCTCAGAAAAGGTCGGGCGAGCCAGGGAGGCAGCCAGAAGAAAACCAGTGCCATCAAACCACGCTCGGCCACGCCGAAAGCGGTCAGCGCCAAAAAGACTCCGGCCAAGAAGCCTGCACCGGCCAAACCCAAAAAGCGTTCATAGTGGAAAGTGGCAGTTGACCGTGTGCGTTGCCGAGCGTGCAGTCCCGCTCGGGTAATCCTGCCGGCAACGCTCACTGGCCTGCGGGCAACGCGGGTGAAAGTGACAGCCACTGGGCGGCCGGGCCGGTGACGGCGTTTCTCCCGGCAAACGGATGCGCTGGCGGGCTAGCGCCAGCCGCGGTGCCGGCACCGCCGACAACAAGGCCTGCGTGTAGGGATGCGCCGGCCGGCTCAGTACCTCGTCGGCCCGCCCCTGTTCGACAATCCGCCCGAGATACATGACAGCGATGTCGTGTGCCAGATAATCGACCACGGCAAAGTTATGGGTGATGAACAGGTAGGCCACCCCCAGATCGGCCTGCAATTGTTTGAGCAAATTGAGAATCTGCGCCTGCACCGAGACATCCAGCGCCGAGGTCGGCTCATCGCAGATCAACAAGGCCGGCTGCACCGCTAGCGCACGGGCAATAGCAATCCGCTGCCGTTGACCACCGGAAAATTCGTGTGGATACCGGTCAACCGTATCGGCCGGCAAGCCGACTTGCACCAGCAGGCGGGTCAGTGCCGCCGCCGTTTCATTTCCTTTGCCCCGAGCATCAACCCGCATGCCTTCAAGAATAATTTCGCCGATGCGCAAACGCGGGTTCAGCGAGGCGAAGGGGTCCTGGAAAATCATCTGCAGCGGTCGCCGTGCCTTGCGCAGGGCGGCACCCTGCAAGGCCTCAAGCGGCTGCCCGGCCAGGCGTACCTGCCCCGCCGTCGGTTTGATCAATTGCAGCACGGCCTTCCCCACCGTGGTCTTGCCGCAACCGGATTCACCGACCAGCGCCAGCGTCCGTCCCGGCGAAATGCGCAACGAAACCCCGTCGACCGCGCGAACATGGCCGACCGTCCGTTGCCAGAACCCCTGGCGAATCGGAAAGTGCACTTTCAGCCCGTCGACCGCAAGATAAGGCGGCTTGACGGCTGATTCCGTTTCATCCGCATCACCCGTCTGCATCGGCATGGCCGCCGCCCCCTGCCAATGGCAGCGCACGACATGGCCGGCCGTCACCTCACGCCAGGCCGGCGCCTCGGCCCGACAGACGGCCATGACCTGCGGACAACGCTCGGCAAAGCGGCAACCCGCCGGCATCGCTGCCAAGGCGGGCACCTGGCCGGGAATCGTCGCCAATGCCATGCCCCGCCGCGCCACATCGGGCAGCGCCGCAAAAAGCGCCTGGGTATAAGGATGGCGCGGCTGAGCGAAGAAATCCTCACGACTCGCCACCTCGACCAGTTCGCCCGCGTACATGACGCCAATCCGCTGCGCCATGCGGGCGACGACACCGAGGTCGTGCGTGATCAACAACATGCCCATGCCACGGTCGACCTGCAATTGGGCCAATAAATCGAGAATTTGCGCCTGGACGGTGACATCCAGAGCCGTCGTCGGTTCGTCGGCAATCAGCAAGTCTGGCTCGCCAGCCAGGGCGATGGCGATCATCACCCGCTGCTTCATGCCGCCAGACAACTGAAAAGGATATTCGTCCAGCCGCCGTTCGGGATCGGCAATCCCCACCTGGCGCAGCAAATCGACCATGCGCGCGCTTGCGGCAGGGCCAGACAGCGCCTGATGCTGCTGCAGCACCTCGGCGATCTGCCGGCCAACGGTCAGCACGGGGTTCAGGCTGGTTGCCGGCTCCTGAAAGATCATCGCCATCCGCCCACCGCGATAAGCCCGCATCTGCGCTTCGGACAGGGCGAGCAGTTCCTCGCCATCCAACCGAATGCTGCCGCCGACAAGGCGTCCGGCCGCCGGCAACAGGCGCATCAAGCCCTGCGCAGTGGCCGATTTGCCGCAGCCGGATTCGCCGAGCAGGGCGAAGGTCTCACCGCGGGAGATGGCGAAGGAAATACCGTCGACCGCCAACAAAGTTTGCGGGCCGGCGGTAAAACCCAGGCGAAGATCGTGAACTTCGAGCATCAAGCAGCCCTCGGGTCAAAGGCGTCGCGGATGGCATCGGCGAACAGGTTGGCGGCAAGCACAAGAATGAACATGGCGGAGAAGGCCGCCGCCAGCGACCACCAGACGACGGGCTCGCGACCGAGTTCCATTCGTGCATTGTTGATCATCGTGCCAAAGCTGGTCATCGTCGGATCGACACCGATGCCGACGTAGGACAGCACCGCTTCAGCCAGCACCAGCCCGGAAAAGTCCATGACCAGGGCAATAATGACGATATGCATCAGGTTGGGCAGGATATGGCGACCGATGATGCGTGTGCTCGACACGCCAAAAGCCTGTGCCGCCTGGATGTACTCCAACTCACGTAGTTTCAGCGTCTCACCGCGCAGCAGCCGACACAAACCCGTCCAACTGGTGATGCCGAGAATGAAACACAAGGCCAGCAAACGCAGGTCGGCCCGCTCGGCGGCCGTGGCAAACCACGCGGGATGCGTGTCGATCACCACCTGCATCATCAGGACAGCAGCGGCGATCAGCAGCACGCCGGGAATCGAGTTGAGCACGGTATAGACATACTGGATGACATCATCGACCCAGCCCCGGAAATAACCGGCGACGATGCCGAGCAGCACGGCCAGCGGCAACATGACCAGAGTCGTCACCAAGCCGATGATCAGCGCCGTGCGCACACTCTTGAGGATTTGGTACAGCACGTCCTGGCCAACTTTGTCGGTGCCGAAGACATGGTACTGGCCGGACAGCGAGAACACCGGCACGGCGACCAGCAGCAATACCCCCAGCGTCGCCAGCACAGCACTCCAGGCAAAAGCGGTTTCGCCGCGCCAGATTTTTCGCCAGCCTGCGCCGTTGACCGTGGACGCGACGACAGCCACCACGGCCAACCAGCCCAAAAAGGCCAGGACGACAGCCCGGAAGGTGGTGAAAGCAATATCGGCCAAGCGTTCATTCTCCCGCTCACCCAGATGCAGACCACCGTGTTTGAGGCGCGGGTAATCGCGCTGTGCACCGCCCCCCGGTTGATCCAGGGTCTCCTTGGCATAGAGACGGCTGGCCAACGGCGCTGAATAGGTTTTTTCATTCCGGGTCCGCAAGGGCGTGGCCAGGGCATCGAGCACCGACAAAACCTCGATGGCGTAACGGATCGGCTCCCCTGGCTTGCCATCGAGCGCCACCCGGTAATGCAGCGAGTCAAGCAAGCCGATGCCGACGAAGGCCAGCAGCACGGTGGCCGAGGCCATGCCGATACGGTTAGCACCAACCCGCTGCCAGGCCACTCGCAAAGGCGGCGAACGGGCGATCAGCCCCCCCAGCGCCAGGCCGGCCGCCAAGAGCAGCCAAACCAGCCCATCCGACCACAGAATGACCAGTTGCCAGCCGTTCATGAGAAACGTATCCGTGGATCAACCAGCGTATAGGAAATATCGGTCAGGATCAGTCCGATGATGTAGAGCACGGCACCAATGAATACCATGGCGCGGACAACCGCAAAATCCTGCGCATTGATCGCATCGATGGTGTAACTACCGAGGCCTGGGATGCCGAAAAAAGATTCGGTCAGCAGTGAGCCCATGAATAACAGCGGAATGACCACGACCACGCCGGTCAGGATGGGGATCATGGCATTGCGCAAGATGTGGCGGAAGAAAACCAGCGTTTCCGGCAAGCCCTTGGCGCGGGCCGTGCGGACGTAATCCTTGCTGACCTCCTCAAGAAAAATGGTGCGATACCAGCGCGTTGACGAACCGATGCCGGAAATGACGCCAATGAACACCGGCAACACCAGAAAGCGCCAGGCATCCAGGCCGTCACCAAAGCCGGAAATCGGCACCAGCTTCCACACCTTGGCGATCAGATACTGTCCGCCGATGATGTAGAACAGACCTGAAATCGACATCATCGCCACACACAGGACGACGCCCCAGACGTCGAGCGCGGTGGCGCGAAAGAAAGCCAGCAATAAAGCAAAACTGACGGTCACGAACAAACCCAGCATGAACGTCGGCAAGGCAATGGCCAGCGATGGCCCCATGCGGGCGCCGATTTCGCGGGCGATGTCGCGGCCATCTTCGGCCCGGCCAAAGTCGCCGACAAACATGCGGGCCGATTTATCGAAAAAAATGGTGTTGGTCACGGTCGACAGGCCGCTAGCGGCCAAATTGATGAACAGCGGCTTATCGTAACCACGCTCCGCTTTCCAGTGGGCAATCGCTTCCGGCGTCACCCGCTTGACCCCCAACTGCATGCGCGCCATGTCGTCCGGCGTGTTGACGATGAAGAACAGTGCAAACGTCAGTAGATTGACACCGATCAGAATCGGCAGGGCGTAGAACAGGCGGCGAAGAATGTAGGCAAGCATTGGACCGATTATGCCAAGAGACGGCGCAGGATCAACCATAATCCGCTACACCAGTCGACTAAGCCATCATGTTTCCTGAATACGAACAAGAGATACAATGCCCACTCAAATAGCCGTTGAGAGAACTCCATGAACGCAAAATTTATAATTTCAGCAGGCGTCGCTGCTCTGGCTCTAAGCAGCAACATCAATGCGGGTGAAGAGACACACGCCAGTCGTGCCATCAGTGAATCGGGGCAAGCCAGCACTCACGCCAGCGCCAGTGCGGCGCATAGCATTGTAGCCTCTGGGCAAGTTGTATCAGCTGCAGCAGCGGTCCCGCTGTCAATTGGTGGCGCGGTTTTGGGATCCGCTGGTACTGCCAGTACAGCCGCTGCGCGGGACTCGATGCGAGCTCCCACCGCACCAATTGGTACTCCTTTGCACGTCACGGATGAGACCGTCACGGTCATCCCGCCTAATGAGGCGCTGAAGAAACAACGCTCGCTCAAAGGCGAAACTATTTAAATACACCATCTCAAATCAAGCCAACATCATGCGATTCAAACTCCTGCTCATCATTTTGTCCTCACTGGCTTTTCCCGCCGTGGCGGCCGGCGGCTTCAGCTCCAGTAGCAGTCAAGCGACGGAACAGGCACATTTCAAACCTGAGGAAATCATCTTCTTTGCCAAGAAGGTCGAGAAAGCCATGGCGGAGAAAGGCGCACGCGTTGCCATATTAGCCAGAATGGGCCGCCCACCCGCCGAGTTACCCGAGGGGATGCACTTTACTCACGTCGGATTTGCAATCTATTCCGAGATTACCAAAAGCGATGGCCAGAAGATTCCTGGATACGCGATCTACAACCTCTACCAAAAAGACGACAAGCCGGATGTCAGTAATCTGGTGCAAGACTACCCCGTCGATTTCTTTGCCGGTGTTGCGAAACTCGAAGCTGGAATTCTTATCCCCTCTCCTGAACTACAAGCTCGGCTACTCGAGGTCATTTCGTCACCGACCTATCAGGAGCTACACGATCCAAATTACTCGGTAATTGCCAACCCATTCACACTAGGCAGGCAGAATTGCACCGAGTTCACGCTGGATGTCATCAATGCAGCGATCTACCAAACCAAAGACATCAACATCATAAAAGCTAACGAAAAAGCATATTTCGAAGCCCAACCGGTCAACGTTAATCCGTTTAAGTTGATCCTGGGAAGCATGTTCTCAGCTGAAGTATCCACTTCCGACCAACCTGGGCCACCAGTCACTGCGACCTTCGAAAAACTAGTGTCTTATCTGCATAAATACGACGTTGGATCGCAATCGCTGACAATTCTGCCCTGAACCTTCAGGTATTAAGCAATAGATTAGACCCAGACCGCGTATTTCGATCAGATCAGTCTGTGTTCGATGTTCGATGTTTCGAGCTTTGTGGTCCCGCCACGTGCGCTAACGCAAACCGGTGAACAACAGGCACACCAATTCAAAATCAAACAGGCGAAAAAAAGCCCGCTGCAATCACGGGCTTGTTTGGGTGCTGGCGGAGAGGGAGGGATTCGAACCCTCGGTACCTTGCAGTACGCCTGATTTCGAATCAGGTACATTCGACCACTCTGCCACCTCTCCGCAGCGAGCGAGATAATAGCACAGGAAATGTTTTCATTTAAAAGGCTTTTGCTTCTTTTCGTGATCTGCTTACTGGTCAGCTGCAAGGACGGCTGGCGTTTGCCATTGCCTTTTCCGACCCCAGGCAAACAGGAATTGCAGGTACTGACCCGCCCTGGCCCGCTCACCTATGCCACCGACGACAACGGGACCATCAGCGGCCTGGAATACGACCTGACCGAAGCCTTTGCCCAGGAACTGGGCGTCGAAGTGAAGTACCTCGTTGCGCCGCCTGGCGAGTTGGCCAACCGACTGCGCGGCTACGACTATCACCTCGCCGCCGCCTGGCTGTCCCCGCAGCCGACTGGCGGCATCGAGGCCAGCCCACCCGTGTTCATGTCGCACGATGTCCTGGCCCAGCACGAAGCTTCGCTGCCATTGAACCGGCTGGCCCAACTGGCTGGCAAGACGGTTCATGCCCTGGCCGGCTCGCGCCAGGCGGCCACGCTGCACCGTCTGGCGGCCACCTTGCCGGGGCTGCAGATCATTGAAGCCCCTCAGGGCGACATGCTGGATTTGCTCGAAGCCCTTGGCGAACGACGAATCGAGTTCGTCGCCATGGACAGCCAGATGGAGGAATTGGCCAACCAGTTCGTTCCTACCCTGCGCACCACCCTGCCCCTGGGCGACGATGCGCCCATCGTCTGGCTGCTCGGCCCCAGCCCCAATCCCGAATTGCAGGCCCGGGTCGATGCCTTCATTCTGCGCGTCCAGCAGGACGGTACCCTGGCCCGCCTGGAGGAACGTTATTTTGGCCATGTCCGCCGCCTCAAGCAGGGCGATATCGAAGCCTTTCTCGGCGAGATCGAAACCACCTTGCCCAAGTTACGCCCGCACTTTCAGGCAGCCGAACGGCTGACCGGCCTCGATTGGCGGCTGCTAGCTGCGCTGGCCTATCAGGAATCTCATTGGAAAAGCGATGCCACCAGCCCGACCGGCGTGCGCGGCATCATGATGTTAACTGCTGAAACGGCTGACCGGCTTGAGGTCAGCAATCGGCTCGATGCCAAGGAAAGTATTTTGGCCGGCGCGCGTTATCTGGACATGCTGCGCGACATGTTGCCAGCCGAGGTTCACGAACCCGACCGTACCTGGCTGGCGCTGGCCGGTTACAACCTTGGCCCGGGCCACCTCAGCACCGGCCGCAGTCTGGCCCGCCAGCTCAAGGCGGACCCCGATGCCTGGTATGACATGAAGCGGATCCTGCCCTTACTGGCCAAACCGGAGTACTACCAGCGCATGCGTTCTGGCCGGGCGCGCGGTGGCGAAGCGGTGATTCTGGTCGAAAATATTCGCAGCTACCACGACATCCTGACCCGGCATGAAGCACCGCTGATGGTGGCACAGCGCGCCACCCCAAATCCCAAGCGGGCAACCGGCAAAACGCCAGTCAAGAAAACGGCGGGCCAGCGCCCGCCCCGCTAAGTCAGACCGCTTAAAGCGGCTGCAGGCTCTCCAGGCCGCCCATGTAAGGGCGCAACACACTTGGCACGGTGACGCTGCCATCGGCTTGCTGATAGTTTTCAAGAATCGCCACCAGCGTGCGGCCAACAGCCAAGCCGGAGCCATTGAGCGTATGGCAGAGCTCTGGCTTGTTCTTGTCGTTGCGGAAACGCGCCTGCATGCGACGCGCCTGGAAGGCAGCGAAATTGGAACAGGACGAAATTTCGCGATAGGTATTTTGCGCCGGCAGCCAGACTTCCAGATCGTAGGTCTTGGCCGCCGAGAAACCCATGTCGCCGGTGCACAGCAGAACGCGACGGTAGGGCAGCGCCAGCTTTTCCAGAATCACTTCGGCCTGACGGGTCAATTCTTCATGCGCCACGGTCGACTGTTCAGGATGAACAATTTGCACCAACTCGACCTTGTCGAACTGATGCTGGCGGATCATGCCACGCACGTCACGCCCGCCCGAACCGGCCTCGGAACGGAAGCACGGCGTATGGCAGACGAATTTGAGCGGCAGCGCTTCGGCGGCCAGAATCTCATCGCGCACGATGTTGGTCACCGGCACTTCAGCGGTCGGGATCAAATACAGCGGATCTTGCTCACCACGTAACACCTTGAACAAATCTTCCTCGAATTTTGGCAACTGGCCGGTGCCTTGCAGACTGGCGGCATTCACCAGATACGGCGCATAAAGTTCGGTATACCCATGGTCGACCGCGTGCGTGTCGAGCATGAACTGGGCGAGCGCCCGATGCATCCGGGCCAGCCCCCCCTTGAGCAGCGAAAAGCGTGAGCCGGCGATTTTGGCCGCAGTGGCAAAATCCAGCTGACCGAGCGCTTCACCAACATCGGTGTGGTCCTTGACCGGAAAATCGAAAACGCGCGGCGTGCCCCAGCGCTTGATCTCGACATTGCCTGCCTCGTCCTCGCCAACCGGCACGTCATCCGCCGGCAGATTGGGCAAAGCGGCCAGGATGGCGTTGAATTGCTCCAGCAATTCGGCCAGGCGAACCTCCGATGCTTTGAGCTCATCGCCCAAGGTGCCCACCTGCGCCATCACCTCGCTGGCATCCTTGCCCTGCCCCTTCAACATACCGATCTGCTTGGACAGACTGTTGCGCTGCGCCTGCAATTCCTGGGTGCGCGTCTGCAAAGTCTTGCGTTCGGCTTCCAGCGTCTTGAATTCAGAGAAGTCGATCGGCTTGCCGCGCTTGGCCAAGCCATCGGCGACGGTATCAAGTTGAGTACGGAGCTGTTGAATATCGAGCATGATTTTTCCTGTTTTCTTGCGGTCGACCGCGTCAGATCAACAAAAACGCGGCGGCGGGGAGGTCGAAATTATACGCGAGGCCAAGGTCCGCCACGCTGGAGACAAGCCGCCGGGGGGCGTAGAATGTTGCCCCTTGCCTCACCCTACCCATGACAAATGACACTTTTCGCAGCACGCTTGCGCCACCTAGCCCTGCTCGGTAGCCTGCTCGGCCTGAGTTTGACCCTGAATCTAGCCCATGCCGAAACCCAGCGCCCATCGCCAGAGACCCGGATCAGCGCCTGGTGTGCCGATCTGGGCAAGCGTTTGCGCAGCGTCAATGCCGACCATTGCCGCCAGCAGGGTTTCCTGGCGGACCAGAGCAGTCACGGCGACCGCCCTCTGGCCTACCTCGACCGGGCCGCCGCCAAAGCGGGTAGCAAATCGCCACGGCCCAACCGGGTCCTGATCATCGGTGGCATCCACGGCGACGAACTGACCTCGATTTCCATCGTTTTCCGCTGGCTGGACTGGATTGATGAAGGGAGTGCCAAAAACTACCACTGGCACGTCATTCCGCTGGCCAATCCAGACGGCCTGTTCAATCGCCCGTCAACGCGGACCAATGGCCGCGGGGTCGACCTCAATCGCAATTTCCCCACCCCGGACTGGTCGGCCAACGCCCAGACATACTGGGTCGAACGCACCCGGCGCGACCCACGGCGCAACCCGGGCCAGGAAGCCAGCTCGGAAGTTGAAACACGCTGGCTGCAAGCGCAGATCAGCCACTTCAAACCAGACGTCATCATCAGCATTCACGCCCCGTACAACCTGCTCGATTACGATGGCCCAGCCACCCAGCCACTGCGTTTCGGCCGCTTATCGCTCAACCGGCTGGGCGTTTATCCCGGCTCACTCGGCAATTACGGCGGCTTGCACAAAAAAATCCCGGTGGTCACCATCGAACTCCCCAGCGCCGGCACCATGCCCAGCGCCCGTGATCAACGCGCCATGTGGGTAGACATGCTGAAATGGATGGGCCGCAACATCAAGCCGCTGGAAAAATAAGCCCCTCACCCGGTCGACCGTAACAACGGACAAGCTATGGCTTTTTGCCGGCCAAGCGGTCCAGTTCCTGCAGATGGGCGAGTTTCTGGCCAATCTGACCTTCCAGGCCACGCGGTGTCGGTTCGTACCAACCGGGGGCCGGCAAGCCATCTGGCAGATAGTGCTCACCGGCGGCGTAGGCTTCCGGCTCGTCATGCGCGTAGCGGTAAGCCTTGCCGTGACCGAGTTCTTTCATCAGCTTGGTCGGTGCATTGCGCAAATGATTGGGCACCGGCCGCGAACCATCCTGCTTCACGAAGGCGCGCGCGGCGTTGTAGGCGTTGTAACCGGCATTCGACTTGGCGGCAACGGCCAGATAAATCACCGCCTGGCCGAGCGCCAACTCGCCCTCGGGCGAGCCGAGCCGCTCGTAGGTTGCGGCCGCGTCGTTGGCAATCTGCATCGCCCGCGGATCGGCCAGCCCGATGTCTTCCCAGGCCATCCGGATGATGCGCCGCGCCAGGTAGCGTGGATCGGCGCCGCCGTCCAGCATGCGGCTCAGCCAGTAAAGCGCGCCGTCCGGGTTAGAGCCGCGCACCGATTTATGCAACGCCGAAATCTGGTCGTAAAAGGCATCGCCGCCCTTGTCGAAACGGCGCAGGCTCTGCGCCATGGTTTTTTCAATAAAGGCACCGTCGACCGCGACAAGCCGTGCCGTCTGCGCCGCCGTGCGAACTTGCTCAAGCAAGTTCAGCAAGCGCCGGGCATCCCCATCAGCCAGGCCGATCAGGCGCGTCCTGGCCTCACCGGAAAACGTCAGATCAGCCAGTTCCCGGGCGCTGGCGCGGTCAAAAAGCTGCCCCATCTCGGCCTCGTCGAGCGACTTCAGCACATAGACCGACGCGCGCGACAACAGCGCCGAATTCAGCTCAAAAGACGGGTTTTCCGTCGTCGCACCAATAAAAGTCAGCAGCCCGCTTTCAACAAAAGGCAAAAAACCGTCCTGCTGCGCCTTGTTGAACCGATGGATTTCGTCGACAAACAAGATCGTCCGCCGCCCCTGCGCCTTCCACATCTCGGCCTGCGCCACCGCCTCACGGACTTCCTTGATCCCGGAAAATACCGCCGACAACGCGATGAATTCGCATTGAAACTGCGTCGCCATCATTCGCGCCAGCGTCGTCTTGCCGACGCCCGGCGGCCCCCACAAGATCATCGAATGCGGCTGCCCGGAGGCAAAGGCCAGACGCAGCGGCTTGCCCGGCCCGAGCAGATGTTGCTGGCCGATCACTGCATCCGGCGTTTGCGGGCGGAGTTGCTCGGCCAGCGGGGCAGAACGGTCGACGTCAATTTTGGAAAATAAATCGCTCAAAGCTCAGCCACGCAAAAGGTTCATGAATTTATCGGCGCTCATTCCTTTGAACGGTACCGAATTGGCCGGAGAGTATTGCATTTTTCAATGGTGCTGCAAATTCAGCCGCATGGTGCCTGGTTGATGGCGCTATGGAAAAATTTGAACCCGATCAGGGCCAATTGACAATCCCCAAGCCGCACTACAAAATCAGTAACCACTCAGCAAAGGTATTGATTTTGAATATAAAAGTTAAGCACCTGATCAACAGGATACGGCAGCAACTGCAGTCTCTCCGCCACAAAGCGGTCTGGCTGTCACTGGGTGAAAACTGCCTGCCTGATGACATCCTGCGCCGTCATGGCAAGAAAATTTTCAGTTCCCCTTACTCTAATGGCCGGACCAATATCGACTACGCCTTGGCGCTTGAGTCGGAGAATTACAAAAACCTGATTTCTCCGGCTTACTTAGTGCGCGGCGAAGCCTTTGGTCAGGGGGTGGTCAGGTCAACGCACTATCAATGTGCCCCGATTTTTGATGCCTCGTGCAGTGCGGGTTTCGAGTTCAGCCACCATGACCCGCTCGGTTCTACAGACGACCGGGCCAGTTTCCAGCGAAAAATTGATCGGCTGTTAAAAATCCGTGGCCAGGAAAGTGTTGTTTTCCTCTATCACCACCGTTGGACAGAGCGCTCGGATCTCCCACGACTGCGGGAAAAATTGCAACAATTCGCCCGCTTTTACACAGCCCCCGGGGTACGTTGTGTGATGGTTCTTTTTTATCAAAACCTGACCGCCCCAAAGGAAACCTCGTATTTGACTGAGTGGCCAGTCACCGGCGATCAAATGGAGTTCACTTTTCATACCCGGGATTACTGGATGGGGACGGATCAGGAAATTTTCTGGGCGCGCAACGACGATGCGCTGATTGTCTCGATGCTGGAGAAAGTCGAGCAGCATCTCAACGACAAGTAACACGCTCAAACCGCCTCATGGCCCGATCACATCGCTGCCAGGCGGCGGGGTAAAGCGGAACAGCGTGGCGGGCAACGTGGGGTTGCGCTCGTTGCGCTGCAGCCGGATATGCGTGGTCTGGCCGAAGTTATCGAACAGTTCCATCACCTTCATGTCCTTACCTTGCAGGCCGATACGGATTTTTTCAAAACCGCTGTCCTGATTTTTGGGGGTGGCCTCGACCCAATGCAAGCCATCGCGCTGACCGGCTTCCTGCAAGTTAAAGCTCTTTTCCAGCTCATTGCTGCCGGCAAGCAGTGCAGCCGGTGAACCGCCAATGGCCTGCCCGGCTTTGCGGACGGTGACTTGCTGCAACTCCGGGTCGTGAATCCAGATTTTTTCGCCGTCACCGACGACCAGTTGCGGGTAAGGCTTGCGGATTTCCCAACGCAACTTGCCCGGGCGCAGGATGGCGACGGTGCCGGAGGAGTGTTGCGGCTGCCGACCATGGCGAGCGGTCACCGACTGCTCAAAATCGGCCTGGTAGCTGCGCGTGTCATTGAGAAAGCTACGCAATTGCTCAATGGCGCCAGCGTGGGAAAAAGCCGGCAGCAGCAGGAGTATTGCGGTCGACAGAAGTTTTTGGGGAATTTTCATGGTGGCAGGGTAACGCAGGCCCCGGGGCGCTGCTGTTGCAAGGTGTAAGCGCTTCATTCGGCAGCGGGCTTTTTCATCAGCACTTCACGACCGCCACGGCCGTCCATGGACGATACCAGGCCGGCATTTTCCATCGCTTCGATCAGCCGTGCCGAGCGGTTGTAACCAATGCGGAGGTGGCGCTGGACCAGCGAAATCGAAGCGCGCTGGTTCTTCAGCACGATGTCGACGGCCTGATCGTAGAGCGGATCACTCTCGGCATCGCCCGGCCCACCCTCGCCGGCTTCACCGCCCTCATCATCGCCCCCAGCGCCGCTGAGGATATCCTCGACGTATTCCGGTGCACCAGTCGCTTTCAGGTGCTCAACGACGCGGTGCACTTCGTCATCCGAGACAAAAGCACCATGGACGCGGGTCGGGTAGCCAGTGCCGGGCGCCAGGTAAAGCATGTCGCCCATGCCAAGCAGCGCTTCGGCGCCCATCTGGTCGAGGATGGTGCGCGAGTCGATCTTGCTGGAAACCTGGAAGGACAGCCGGGTCGGGATATTGGCCTTGATCAGGCCGGTGATCACATCGACCGACGGCCGCTGCGTCGCCAGCACTAGGTGGATGCCGGAGGCGCGGGCCTTCTGCGCCAGACGGGCGATCTGTTCCTCGACCTTCTTGCCGACGACCATCATCAGGTCGGCCAGCTCATCAATGATGACGACGATGAAGGGCATCGTCTTCAAGGGCTCCGGCGCTTCCGGCGTCAGCGTCAGCGGGTTCGGGATGTGTTCGCCGCGCTTCTCGGCATCACGAATTTTGGTGTTGAGGCCAGCAATATTGCGCACGCCCATCGCCGACATCAGCTTGTAGCGTTTCTCCATCTCGGTCACGCACCAGTGCAGCGCGTTGGCGGCCTGCTTCATGTCGGTGACGACCGGCGCCAGCAGGTGCGGGATGCCCTCGTAGATGGAAAGTTCGAGCATCTTGGGGTCGACCATGATCAGGCGGACATTTTCCGGCTCGGACTTGTACAGCATCGACAGGATCATCGCATTAACCCCGACCGACTTGCCCGAACCGGTGGTACCGGCGACCAGCAGGTGGGGCGTCTTGGCCAGGTCGGCGACCACCGGCTGGCCGCCGATATCCTTGCCCAGGCAAACCGTCAGCGGGCTGCTCATGTCGTTGTAGGGCTTGCTGGAGATGATCTCGGACAGCTTGACCATCTGCCGCTTCGGGTTCGGCAGTTCGAGCGCCATGCACGATTTGCCGGGCACGGTTTCGACGACGCGGATCGACACCATGGCCAGCGCCCGCGCCAGGTCGCGCGCCAGGTTGACGATCTGGGCGCCCTTGACGCCAACCGCCGGTTCGATTTCGTAGCGGGTGATGACCGGGCCGGGCATGGCGGCCAGCACCTTGACCTGGACACCGAAGTCGGCAAGCTTGCGCTCGATCAGGCGGGAGGTGTATTCCAGGGTTTCCGGGCTGACTGTCTCGGTCGCCGGCGGCGCCGGGTCGAGCAGGTGCAACGGCGGCAGCGTGCCGCCGACGATGACCTCGGGGAAAAGCGCCACCTGCTTTTCACGTTCGATACGCGCCTCTGCCTTTTTCGACACTGGCACTTCAGAAACTGCCGGTTCAATAATCAGCGGCTCATGCAGTTCAACCCGCCGCTTTTCTTCCTCGACGACCACCTCACGTTGCTGCGCCACTTCCTTGCCAATCTGCCGGTCCCGCCAGGCATCAACGCGACCGTAGAAAAACCCGGCGAGGCCTTCCAGCAGCAACCCCATTTTTTCAAAAGCCCACAGCCAGGACATGCCGGAAAACGCGCTCCAGCCAGCGGCCATCAAGGCCAGCAACAACAAGGTGGCCCCCGTAAAACCCAGGAGTTCAGCCAGCCAGGCACTGAGCAGAAGTCCCAGCAAGCCGCCGGGCGCTAACGGCAACGCTGCCTGTAGACTGTAAAAGCGCAGGGTTTCCAGCGCTGTGCTGGCCAGCAGCAAGGCAGCAAAGCCGGGCAAGGCCAGCAACAAGGGGGGCAAAACCGCCTCGCCGCCTTCGAAACGACGATACCCCCACCAGACGAACATGCCGAGCAACAACACCCACCACCAGGCCGACAGCCCAAAAACATAAAGCAGCAAATCAGCTAACCAGGCACCGGCCCGGCCCGCCGGATTGTGCAGGGTCTGCCCGGCGACAGCGTGCGACCAGCCCGGATCACGGGCATCAAAACCCCACAGGGCCAGGATCAGGAACAGGGCCAGGGCACCCACGCCCAGCCAGCGTGACTCCTGCAGCAGGACGCCGATCTTGTCCGGCATCGGGCTGGGCGTACTCCGTTTGGCCATGGTTTATCCTCTCCGCCGCCCTTGCCGACGACGGCAAAAACGACACAAATCATTCTGAGTCATAGAGTTAGAGCAGAATTATAAACCGCTTTGCGAGAATGGCAGCGGCAAGGACCGAAACAGGGCACGGCCGGGAGGCTATAATTTTCCTGTTCAACAACAAGGTAGACTGACATGCCCCAAGCGACTCGCCACAGCCCCCTCATCATTCTCGGCTCCGGCCCGGCCGGCTACACCGCCGCCGTTTATGCCGCCCGCGCTAATCTAAAGCCAGTCCTGATCACCGGCATGGCCCAGGGTGGCCAGTTGATGACAACAACGGAGGTCGACAACTGGCCCGCAGATGCTGATGGCGTGCAAGGTCCCGAACTGATGCAGCGCTTCGAGAAGCACGCCACCCGCTTCGACACCGAAATTCTCTTCGACCACATCCATACCACCCAGCTCACCGCAAAACCCTTCACCCTGATCGGCGACGCCGGCACCTACACCTGCGATGCACTGATCATCGCCACTGGCGCCTCGGCCATGTACCTCGGCCTGCCGTCCGAGCAGGCTTTCCAGGGCAAGGGCGTGTCCGCCTGTGCCACCTGTGACGGCTTCTTTTACCGCAACAAGCCGGTCGCCGTCGTCGGTGGCGGCAATACCGCCGTCGAGGAAGCGCTCTACCTCGCCAATATCGCCAGCCACGTCACGCTGATCCACCGCCGCGACAAGTTCAAGGCCGAAAAGATCATGCAGGACAAGCTCTTCCTAAAGGAAAAGGAAGGCAAGGTCACGATCCTGTGGAACAGCACGCTCGACGAAGTTCTCGGCGACGACTCGGGGGTCACCGGCCTGCGCGTCAAGAGCACGGTGGATGCTAGCACCCGGGATATCGACGTGCATGGGGTCTTCATCGCCATCGGTCACAAGCCGAATACCGACATCTTCACCGGCCAGCTGGAAATGGACCACGGCTATCTGGTCACCCAGTCCGGTCGCAGCGGCAATGCAACGCAAACCAGCATCCCTGGCATTTTTGCGGCCGGCGACGTCCAGGACCAGATCTACAAACAGGCGTGCACATCGGCGGCCAGCGGTTGCATGGCGGCACTGGATGCCGAGCGCTATCTGGACAACCTCGGCCACTAAGTTGCCTTGATCAACCCTGACGACCGCGCGGCTTTTCTGGCGGCGGTGGCGGATGCCAAACCGCTGCCGTCGGACAACCGCGTGCACTTGCCGCCGGCGCCAGTTCGCCGGATAGCCCGCCCCCAGCCATCCAACAAACCGGCAAGACAAGGCAAGAAAATACCAGACGACAGCTTGCCAGCCCACTGGCGAGCCCCCGGCCAGCCGCAGCGTCCGCCCCCTACCGACCCGGAAGAGGCTGCCCTATGGCAGGCCATGTCGGGCGTTCACCCCCTCCTGCCCAGCAATCGCGTCATCCTCGCCCCCCCGCCCCCGGCGCCCCGGCCACAACATTCCCTGGCGGATGAACGGGCCGCCTTGCACGAAAGCTTGCATGGACCGATTGGCCTGCAGGACCGCCTGGAAGGTGGCGACGAAGCTCATTACCTCCGCAACGGACTGGCTGCCACTGTCTTGCGTGACCTGCGGCGCGGTCGCTGGGTCTTGCAGGGCGAACTCGACCTGCATGGTCTAAACCGCGAAGAAGCCCGCCTCGCGCTAGCGCATTTTCTGGCCGACAGTTTGCACCAAGGGCGACGCTGCATCCGGGTCGTAACCGGCAAGGGACTGCGCTCGCCACAAAAACTGTCGATCCTGCGCCAACTGGTACGTGGCTGGCTGGCCCAGCGCAACGAAGTCCTGGCCTATTGCCAGGCTCGGCCCTGTGATGGCGGCGATGGTGCTCTGCTTGTCCTCTTGCGCTCACCCAAAAAGCAACGGGCGACCTGAGTCGCCCGCACGCTTTTTCCTGACTGCAGCGCTGCCGAGGAAAACAGGGCCAATCTTGCGGTCGACCGCAAGACTGGCCTAAAAATCGACTTAAATCGCCGATTCGTTGGTTTCACCGGTGCGGATACGCACCACCTGCTCCACCGGCATGACGAAGATCTTGCCGTCACCAATCTTGCCCGTGCGTGCTGCCTTAACGATCGCATCGATGGCCGGCTCGACATTTTCAGTGGCAACCACGACCTCGATCTTGATCTTGGGCAGGAAATCGACCACATATTCCGCACCGCGATACAGCTCGGTGTGGCCTTTCTGGCGGCCAAAGCCCTTGACTTCGGTGACGGTCAGACCGGCAATACCGATTTCCGACAGCGCTTCACGCACTTCGTCGAGCTTGAATGGCTTGATGATGGCTTCGATTTTCTTCATGGTCTCGTTCTCTCTTTTCTACAGGTTCTTAAAATTCGTCGGCGTAGCGATTGGTGATCGGTTGCCGCCAGTCCTTACCAAAACCACGCGGCGTGATGCGGATGCCAACCGGCGACTGGCGCCGCTTGTATTCGGCGGTGCGCAGCAGGCGAACGACACGGCGCACATCGGCCTCGGGCAGGCCGGCGGCAATGATCTCGCGCGGACTGCGGTCCTCTTCCATGTAGGCGCGGACGATGGCGTCGAGCACCTCGTATTCGGGCAGCGAATCCTGGTCCTTCTGATCCGGCTTTAGTTCGGCCGACGGCGGCCGGACGATGATGTTCTCCGGGATCACCGGGTCGCCCTGGCACAGCGTGTTGCGATAGCGCGACAGGCGATAGACCAGCGTCTTGTAAACGTCCTTGATCACCGCGAAACCGCCGGCCATGTCGCCGTACAGCGTGCAGTAGCCGACCGCCATTTCCGACTTGTTGCCGGTGGTCAGGACCAGCTTGCCGGTCTTGTTGGAGAGCGCCATCAGGATGTTGCCGCGGATGCGCGCCTGGATGTTCTCTTCGGTGGTGTCCTGCGGCAAGCCGGCGAACAGCGGTGCCAGCATGGTTTCGTAGGTGGCCATGGCCGGTGCGATGGCGATTTCGTCGTAACTGCAGCCAAGTTGGCGGATCATCTCGCGCGAGTCATCGAGGCTCATCTGCGCGGTGTAGGGCGACGGCATCATCACCGCGTGGACTTTGTCCGCCCCCAGCGCGTCGACCGCAACACACAGCGTCAGGGCCGAATCGATGCCGCCCGACAGGCCGATGATCGCACCCTTGAAGCCGGTCTTGCCGATGTAGTCGCGCACTCCGAGGACGAGCGCCGAATAGGCCTCGGCCTCCAGCGACAGCGGGTCGGCATGGTCATCGGATCGCAGGCGACCATGATCGAAATCAACGATGCCCAGGGCCTCCTCGAACTGCGGCAGGCGCATGCAGATCTGCTCGCGCTCGTCGATGGCAAAGGAGCCCCCGTCAAAAACCAGTTCGTCCTGGCCGCCGACCAGATTGCAGTAGATGGCGGGAACGCCGGTCGCCTCAACCCGTTCACCGAGCACACGGACGCGTTCGTGGTGTTTTTCAAGATGACAGGGCGAGGCATTCAGTACCAGCACCAGTTCGGCACCGGCACCGCAGGCCAGTTCGTAGGCGCCTTCTTCCCAGATGTCGGCACAAATGTTGATGCCGACCTGGACATCGCCCAGCGTCACGACACAGGCATCCTGCCCCGGCTCGAAATAGCGCTTTTCGTCAAAAACGTCGTAATTGGGCAGGCGGATCTTGCGGTAGACCGCGGTAATCCGGCCATTTTCAATGACCGAGGCGGCGTTATGGCATGCCCCGTGGAATGCTTCCGGGTGACCAACGACCAAGGCAATGCCGTCAACGCGGGATGCCAGATCGTCCAGCGCCCGCTGGCAGGCGCGGTAGAAATCCGGGCGCAGCAGCAGGTCTTCCGGTGGATAGCCGCTGAGCGCCAGCTCCGGCGTTAGCAGCACCTGCGCACCGCGGGCCTTGGCCTCGGTTGCGCAGGCGATGATGCGTTCGACGTTGCCCGTCAGATCACCGACGACGGCATTGAACTGGGCAACGGCGATGCGCAGCATGGATTACTTGGCTTCAGCCTGGTAACGGGCGACGCCTTCCATGACTTCCTTCTTGGCTTCTTCAATGCCTTGCCAGCCCACGACCTTGACCCACTTGCCCGGTTCCAGATCCTTGTAGTGCTCGAAGAAATGGGCGATCTGCTTGCACAGCAGTTCCGGCATGTCTTCGTAGGTATTGACGTTGTTGTACAGCGGGGTCAGTTTGGACACCGGCACGGCCAGCAGCTTGGCGTCCTGGCCGCCTTCGTCTTCCATGGCCAGCATGCCCAGCGGACGGCAACGGATGACGACGCCCGGCGGCAGGGAGAACGGGGTGACGACCAGCACGTCGACCGGATCACCGTCACCGGCGATGGTATGGTTGATGTAGCCGTAGTTGCAGGGATAGTGCATCGCCGTGCCCATGAAGCGGTCAACGAAGACGGCGCCGGAATCCTTGTCCACTTCATACTTGATCGGATCGGAATTGGCGCTGATTTCGATGATGACGTTGAAATCGTCGGGCAGGGACTTGCCGGAAGGAACGTTGTTCAGGGACATCGTGATCTCTCTGCGTTGTGTTGGAAAATGAAGATTATAGCCTTGTACGGCCTTGTCATCAGCGCCAGGCGGCAAGAAACTCACGCCAATGCGGCGCATCGACCTTGGCCAACTGCGCCTTGATGAATTCGATTTCGCTTGCTTCTTCGTCGGTCGTCAATTCGCCACGCATGCGGCGAAAACGGTTATAGACCAGATACGTATTCACCACGTCGGTTTCGCAATAATCGCGGATTTCGTCCGCCTGACCGGCCTGCCAGGCTTCCCAGACCTTGCTGCCATCCATGCCGAGCTTGCCGGGGAAGCCGAACAGCTTGGCGAGATCGTCGAGCGGCGCATTCGCCCGGCCGTTGTACAACGCCAGCAGGTCCATCAGATCGAGATGGCGGGTATGGTAGCGGCTGATGTAGTTGTTCCACTTGAAATCACGCGAATCGGCGTAATCGCCCTCGCCCATGTCCCAGTAGCGCGGCGCGACGACGCCATGCAGCATGCCGCGGTAATGTAGTACCGGCAGGTCGAAACCGCTGCCGTTCCACGAGACGATCTGCGGCGTAAACTTTTCGATGCCGTCGAAGAAGCGCTGGATGATCGCCCCCTCGTCCAGTGCCGGTTCGGCCAGCGACCACACCTTGAAACCGTCCACGGTGCGCAAGGCGCAGGAAATGCTGACCACCCGCTGCAGATGCAAGGCGATGAAGTCACTGCCACTTTTCGCCCGCCGTTGCTGAAAAGCCAGTTCGGCCACTTCAGCATCGGACAACTCGCCTGGCAACGCATTGAGCCGACGAAAGCCGCTGACATCGGGAATGGTTTCGATATCGAAGACAAGAACCGGTTTCATGCGGGGAAAACACCAGTCGACAAATAGCGATCACCCCGATCGCAGACGATGCTGACGATGACGGCATTATCCAGCGACTGCGCCAGACGCAAGGCCACGTGCAAGGCCCCGCCCGACGAGATGCCGGCAAAAATCCCCTCTTCCATCGCCAGGCGCCGAGTCATGGCCTCGGCTTCGGCCTGGCTGACGTATTCGATACGGTCGACATTCGTTTTGTCGTAAATCTTGGGCAGGTAGGCCTCCGGCCACTTGCGGATGCCGGGAATCTGGCTGCCATCCTCGGGCTGGCAACCGATGATCTGGATAGCCGGATTCTGTGATTTCAGGTAGGCGGAGGTGCCCATGATGGTGCCGGTGGTGCCCATGCTGGAAACAAAATGGGTGATCTGCCCATCGGTATCTCGCCAGATTTCCGGCCCGGTGCCTTCGATGTGGGCACGCGGATTATCCGGGTTAGCAAACTGGTCGAGAATGATGCCCTTCCCCTCTGCACGCATTTGCTCGGCGACATCGCGGCACAATTCCATGCCGCCGCCCTTGGGTGTCAGCACCAGTTCAGCACCATAAGCACGCATGCTCTGGCGCCGCTCGATACTCTGATTTTCCGGCATGACCAGGATCATCTTGTAACCCTTGATCGCCGCCGCCATGGCCAGCGCAATACCGGTGTTACCGGAGGTTGCTTCGATTAGCGTGTCACCCGGCTTGATCGCGCCGCGCGCTTCCGCGTGGACAATCATCGACAAAGCGGGACGATCCTTGACCGAGCCAGCCGGGTTGTTGCCTTCCAGCTTGGCCAGGATGACATTGCCACGCAGGTCGTTGACGGCGCCGGGGATGCGCTGCAAACGAACCAGCGGCGTATTGCCGACAAAATCCTGCAGGGTTTTATACATGGGCATGCAGCCAGTCAATGTAGTGGGAAACACCTTCCTCGACCGTCGCCATCGGTGCGTTGTAGCCGGCATCGCGCAGTTTGCTCAAATCGGCTTGCGTAAATGCCTGGTACTTGCCCTTGAGCGCCTCGGGAAAGGCAACGTATTCGAGCAAGCTTTGTTCCCGTAGCTCATCGAGTGACAAAGCCGTTTCATTTTTTGCCTTGCGGCAGCCGTTGACCGCAGCCACGGCCACATCGTTGAAGCTTTGGGCTCGCCCTGAACCGAGATTGAAGATGCCCGATTTTTCCGGGTGATCAAGGAAGAACAGGTTGACCTTGGCGACATCGCCGACGAAGACGAAATCGCGCATCTGGCCACCGTTTTCATAACCGTGCGAGCCTTCGAACAGCTTCACCTTGCCGTCGGCCTTGAACTGGTTGTAATTGTGAAAAGCCACCGAAGCCATGCGCCCCTTGTGCGTTTCACGCGGGCCATAGACGTTGAAATAGCGGAATCCGACGATCTGCGACGATGGATTCCTGGCCAGACGCTGGCGGACGATCTGGTCGAACAGGAACTTGGAGTAGCCATAGACGTTGAGTGGCCCTTCAAACTGACGCTCTTCGCGAAATACCGTGCTGGCGCCATAGGTGGCGGCCGATGAGGCGTAGAGAAACTGCACATCCTGATCCTGGCACCAGTCGAGCAGGATCATCGAGTAGCGGTAGTTGTTCTCCATCATGTAACGACCATCGGTCTCCATGGTGTCCGAACAGGCGCCTTCATGCAGGATGGCCTCGATCTGGCCATCATAATGACCGGCCTGAATCCGCTCGATAAAGTCGTGCTTGTCGATGTAATCGGCAATCTCGCAATCGATCAGGTTCTTGAATTTGTCGGCTTTGGTCAGGTTATCGACGGCGATGATCTGGGTCACGCCACGCGCATTAAGCGCCTTGACGATGTTGGAACCAATAAAGCCGGCCGCGCCGGTGACGACTGTATACATGAGCTGTCCTTACAAGGCTTGTTCGATTTCGTCGCGGGTCACGACGGCGGTACCCAGCTTACCAACCACAATGCCGGCAGCGATGTTGGCCATGCGGATGGCTTCGGCCCAATCAGCCCCGACAGCCAGCATGACGGCCAGCGTGGCAATGACGGTATCGCCAGCGCCGGAGACATCAAAAACTTCCAGCGCCTGGGCAGCCTGATGAAAGGTGCCACCATCCGAAAAAAGCGTCATTCCCTCCTCGCTACGCGTCACCAGCAGGGCTTCCAAACCGAGCTCGCCCCGTAACTTGCCGGCCTTGGCGACCAGTTCGGCTTCTGATGACCAGCGACCAACCACTTCGCGCAACTCGGACCGATTGGGGGTGATCACGGTCGCCCCGGCATACTTGGCCCAGTCATCGCCTTTTGGGTCAACCAACACCGGTTTCGCTGCTTGGCGGGCCAGACGAATCATGTCGGCAATATGCGTCAGCCCCCCTTTGCCGTAATCAGACAGGATGACAATGTCGCATTCCGTCAGGCGCCGCTCAAACTCGGCCAGCTTGGCCTGCAGGATTTCGTGCGACGGCGTAGTTTCAAAATCAATTCGCAACAATTGCTGTTGCCGACCGATGACGCGCAATTTGACGGTGGTATCAATCGCACGGTCAACCTGCAAACCAGCATCAATTTCACCTTCGGCGAGCAGTCGACCGAGGGCGTGGCCGGCCTCATCGTCACCAACCACCGACAACAAGGCCGTACGAGCACCGAGCGAGGCAGCATTGCGCGCCACGTTGGCCGCTCCGCCCAGACGCTCTTCCATCCGCTCGACCTTGACCACCGGTACCGGCGCTTCCGGCGAAATGCGGCTAACGTCACCAAACCAGTAGCGATCCAGCATGACATCGCCCACCACCAGCAAGCGAACCTGCGACAACTTTTCCAGCATTTGAAAACGACCTCTCATCATCGTGCGGCAGCGATACGAGCCATACCCGCCGTGGCCTACCCGATCATTTTTTCCACGACCATTTATAAGGACTGGTCGAATTCCTCGCCACGTCGCGGCGAATAGGTTTCCCACCCACCACACGCCGGGCAGCGCCAGTAGAACTGGCGGGCCTTGAAGCCGCAATTATCGCACCGATAACGCGACAGTCGCCGGGTGTAGCCCTGGATGATGGTCTTGGCCAGTTCAACATCGCCACGCACTTCCGGACTGACCAGCGGCAAACGGGCGCTCATCAACTTCTCCAGACCGAGCAAGGTGGGATTGCGCTGCAACTCGCCACGCACCAGGCGATAGGCCGCTTCATTCCCTTCGCTTTCCAGCATCAATTGGTAGACCACTTCCAGCAGATCAAGCGACGGATAGTGTTCAAGATAGCCACCCAACAAGGCCATTCCCTGATCACGACGACCCAGCTTGCGATAAGTTTCCAGCAGGCGCTGGGCGACCAAGGCCAGATAAACCGGTGCCTGTTGTTCGATGCGCTGCCAGGAGAGCAAGGCGTCTTCCAGCCGCCCCTCCTGCAACAACAAATCACCCTGCAGCAGACTGGCCCGCACGCACAGGCGGTTTTCCTGCATTGCCTTGTCGAGATATTGACGCGCCGTTTCCGGTCGCGAACCCATAATTTCGCTGGCGGCCAGCTCACAATAATATTCGGCGATTTCGCGCTGGGTAGCGACATCAGGCAACTCGCGGGCGATATCGACTGCTTTCAGCCATTCCTTGCCCAGTTGGTAGATTTCCAGCAGATTGCGCTTGGCTGCCTCATCCTGCGCCGTGCCGAGCAACTTGTTGAAGATTTCCTCAGCCCGATCCAGCAGACCGGCCTTGAGAAAATCCTGCCCCAGTTCAAGCAGGGCCAGCAAGCGCAACTTATCGTCAAGGTCGTTTAGATCGAGCAGATTCTGATGCATGCGAATCGCCCGCTCGGTCTCACCCCGCCGTCGGAACAGGTTACCCAGGGCAAAATGGAGTTCGGCCGTCTGCGAGTCAACTCGAGCAACCTCGAGAAAGGAATCAATCGCCTTGTCCGGCTGCTCGTTGAGCAGGAAGTTAAGACCCTGAAAATAGGAGCGCGGCAAGGCACGCGATTCGTGCACCACCTGGCGCATGTCCAGTCGCCCCGCCAGCCAGCCCAACGCGAAAAACGCGGGAATTAGCAGCAACTGCCAGTAATCGAAAAACTCGCTCATGCCGTCGGCAGCTTGGAGGCCGCAAGGGCTGCCTGCTCACGGGAGAGTGCGCGCTTCAGACGGGAAATTTCGCGGCGTTGACGAAAGATCAGGCTGAGCACGGAAAGAATGCCGAGCATGGCACCACCGGCAAAAAAACCCAGCAGCAGAATGACCAGCGGCGCTTGCCATTGATGGCCAAGCACGAAATTTATAACAACGTTTTCAGTATTTTGCGTGGCGAACAGCACCAGGAACACAAAAATTACCAGACGAAGCAGCCAGGTGAACAAGGTCATGGGATTCAAATAAAAAGGGGCAGTGAGTCACTGCCCCGAATCTACCACATTGGGCCAAGCCCGACTTCAGATCGACTGGTCGACCCGTTCGCGCAGCTCCTTGCCAGCCTTGAAGTGGGGAACCCACTTGGCTGGCACGCTGACCTTATCCCCCGATTTGGGATTGCGCCCGACGCGCGGCGGACGATAGTTGAGCGCGAAGCTGCCGAATCCGCGGATCTCGATACGATCCCCGCGCACCAGCGCTTCGGACATCGCATCGAGAATCATCTTGACCGCAAAATCAGCATCTTTCGCCACTAACTGCGGAAAACGCTCCGCGAGCCGGGCGATAAGCTCGGATTTGGTCATTGCGGTTGCCATTAGCCTTGCTGGTTGAGCTTGGCCTTGAGCAGCGCACCGAGGTTGGTCGTACCGGAAGCGGCAGCAGAAGATTCTGCAGACAGCTTCTGCATAGCTTCGTTCTGCTCGGCACTATCCTTGGCCTTGATGGACAAGTTGATACCACGGGTCTTGCGGTCGACATTGATGATCATCGCTTCGATTTCATCGCCCACCTTGAGGTGTTGCGACAGGTCGTCGATACGATCACGCGAGAACTCGGAAGCGCGCAGGTAACCTTCGTTGTCACCACCCAGCGACATCACGGCACCACGGGCATCCACCGACTTGACGGTAGCGCGCACGATGCTGTTCTTCTCGTGGGTTGCGATGAAGTTGGCGTACGGATCACCATCGAGCTGCTTGATACCCAGGGAGATGCGCTCTTTCTCGACATCAATACCGAGCACCACGGCTTCGACTTCGTCGCCCTTCTTGAAGTTGCGGATGGCTTCTTCGCCGGTCGCCGACCAGGAGAGGTCGGACAGGTGAACCAGACCGTCGATGCCACCCGGCAGACCGATGAAGATACCGAAATCGGTGATCGACTTGATGGCACCACGAACCTTGTCGCCCTTCTTGTGATTCATCGCGAAGTCGTCCCAAGGATTGGCTTGGCACTGCTTCATGCCCAGGGAGATACGACGACGTTCTTCGTCGATTTCCAGGATCATGACTTCGACTTCATCGCCCAGCTGGACCACCTTAGACGGATGAACGTTCTTGTTCGTCCAGTCCATTTCGGACACGTGAACCAGACCTTCGATGCCCTGCTCGATTTCAACGAATGCACCGTAGTCGGTCAGGTTGGTGACCTTGCCGAACAGGCGGGTACCGGCCGGATAACGGCGGGCAATACCCACCCAAGGATCGTCGCCCAGTTGCTTCATGCCCAGCGAGACACGATTCTTTTCGGCGTCGAACTTGAGGATCTTGGCGGAGACTTCGTCGCCCACGGCCAGCACTTCGGACGGGTGACGGACACGGCGCCAGGCCAGGTCGGTAATGTGCAGCAGACCATCGATGCCGCCCAGATCAACGAATGCACCGTAGTCGGTGATGTTCTTGACGATACCCTTGACGACGGTACCTTCCTTGAGATTTTCGAGAAGCTTTTCGCGATCCTTGTCAGCGGTGGCTTCCAGAACGGCACGGCGGGACAGCACGACGTTGTTGCGCTTGCGATCCAGCTTGATGACCTTGAATTCCAGGGTCTTGCCTTCGTACGGGGTGGTGTCCTTGACCGGACGCATGTCAACCAGCGAACCCGGCAGGAAGGCACGGACGCCGTTGGACATGACGGTGAGGCCGCCCTTGACCTTGCCGGTGATGGTACCGGTGACCAGGGTATTCTCGTTCAGGGCGACTTCCAGGAAGTTCCAGGCGGCGATGCGCTTGGCGCGGTCGCGGCTCAAACGGGTGGCACCGTAGCCATCTTCCAGCATTTCGATGGCGACTTGAACGAAATCGCCTTCCTTGACTTCGAGCTCGCCCTGATCGTTCAGGAATTCTTCGATGGCCACATAGGATTCGGATTTCAGGCCGGCATTGACCACAACGAAATTGTGATCAATGAGCACCACTTCTGCAGTGATGACTTCGCCTTGACGCATTTCCTGGCGAGCCAGGGATTCTTCAAAAAGTTGAGCAAAAGATTCCATTACGGACTGAGCTTTCATGCCACGAATCAGACGACCCGCAGCGGGTTGAGGTTAGAAAAATGGCCTGCCGAACGCCGGCAGCCCCTTACGACAATGCGTTTGCCTGCCAAGCCAGCACCTGGTTCACCGCCTGTTCGATGGTGAGCGCCGTGGTATCCAGCAGGTAGGCATCCGCTTCCTGCCGGAGCGGCGCCACGCTGCGCTGCGAATCACGCGCGTCACGTTGCTGCAGGTCAGACAGAAGGTCGGGGAGGTTAGCAGAGAATCCTTTGTCGATCAACTGCTTATAGCGCCGCTCGGCACGCACCTCGGCACTGGCGGTGAGAAAGACCTTGAGCGACGCCTGCGGGAAGACCACCGAGCCCATGTCCCGACCATCACCGACCAGACCAGGCGCAGTATTGAATGCCCGCTGCCGGAACAGCAAGGCGTCGCGCACCGCTGGCAAGGCGGCGACTTGCGAGGCACCCGCCGACATCGCCTCGGTGCGAATCGCATCCCCCACCGGAATGCCGGCCAGCAGAATATCGTCTTCCGAGAAACTCACGGGCAACTGGGCGGCAAGGGTAGCGACTGCGGCCTCATCGTCCCAGGCCACCGCAGCACGCTGGGCCGCGAGTGCGGTCAACCGGTACAAAGCACCGGAATCAAGATAAGCATAGCCCAGCGCAGCCGCCACGCGCGCCGCCACCGTGCCCTTGCCGGAGGCCGATGGTCCATCGATGGCAATGACCGGTGCCGCACGAGTGACCGCTGCAAAGCACGAAAAATAATCCGGGAAAGTCTTGGCGACACATTGCGGATCGTTGATGCGCAAGGGCGTGGCCAATGCAGCCAATGAAAAACACATCGCCATGCGATGATCGTCGTAGGTATCAATCGCCGCCGGTTTCAGGGTCGACGGGGTGATTTTGATGAAATCTGCCCCCTCCTCGACTTCGGCGCCCAGCTTGCGCAATTCGATCGCCATCGCTGCAATACGGTCAGTTTCCTTGACTCGCCAACTGGCGATATTGCGCAAGGTGGTCGTTCCTCGGGCGAACAGCGCCGTTGTCGCCAACGTCATGGCAGCGTCGGGAATGTGGTTGCAATCGAGGTCGACCGCGTGCAAGCCACCCTGCGGCGCGCGCGCCGCCATCCAGTTCGGCCCCATCTCGATCACGGCACCCATCTGCGCTAGCGCCTCGGCAAACTTGACGTCGCCCTGGATCGATTCGCTGCCGACGCCTTCGACGCGCACCGGCCCGCCGCCGATGGCGCCAAGCGCGAGGAAATAGGAGGCCGACGAAGCATCGCCTTCGACATATAGGGTGCCAGGCGACACATACCGACTGCCCGCTGGAACAGTAAAACGCTGCCAACCGTCACGCACCACCACGACCCCGAAGCGCGCCATGATGGCCAGCGTAATTTCGATGTATGGCTTGGAAATCAAGTCGCCAACCACGTCGACCGTCACCGTCTCGCCGGTCAGCGGCAAGGCCATCAACAAACCGGTCAGGAACTGGCTGGAGACATCGCCGCGTACCTGAATCACGCCGTCCGGACGAATAGCGGCAGGCTTCAACTGCAGGGGCGGATAGCCTTCGTTGCCAAGATAAGTGATATCGGCGCCGAGTTGGCGCAAACCATCCACCAGATCGCCAATCGGCCGTTCATGCATGCGGGCGACCCCGGTCAGCGTGTAATCGCCACCGGCCAGCGCCAACGCAGCCGTCAGCGGCCGGAAAGCGGTGCCCGCGTTACCTAGAAAAAGCGCGGCCTGCTTGACCGGAATACGCCCCGCGCAGCCTCTGATCCGCCAGGACTCTGCACCCAATGACTCGACCCCGATGCCCAGCGCCTGCAGCGCCTCGAGCATGCGCTCGGTATCATCGGAGGCCAGCAAATCACGCACCTCGCTGACGCCATCGGCCAGTGCCGCCAGCAGCAGAACACGGTTCGAAATGCTCTTGGAGCCCGGCAAACGCACCGTGCCGACAGCAGAAAGTTGTTGCGGAAGATCAAGGAATTCCATAAGCATTTTTCTCATATCAGTCAAACAAAGCAGCCTGCGCCAGGGGGTTCGCCTGCGCACCCTTTTATGACATCAGCAACGGACTGGCTATCGACCAGGCAATTGCCAGCACCGGGTCGTTCCAGGCAATCACCTGTTCACACTCAGCAGCGTAAAAATCGGTCGTCTTGTAGACAAAATCAGCCGAAAGAACAACCCCCACCCACCAAAGGTTGGGGAAGACTGCCTGATATCAACCGCGACATCAAAAACCTCGCCCTGAACGACTCGAACCAATTTACCTTGCGCATGCGGAGCAAGTTGATAATGCAAACCCCGCAAGACATTCTTGGCACTTCGGGAATGATTGTCTTGGACGAACTCTACTTTTAAGCCTGTCAGACGCGCAAATAGGTCGCGATTAAAGCTCTCGAAAAAGAAACCGCGTGCATCGCTGAAATTCCATGGTTGAAGAATCAATACCTCTGGCAACGCGGTACTAATCACATCCATCAGTATTCCCTACCGTTCAACAACGTCAGCAGATATTGCCCATAGGGATTCTTCAACATGGGCTGCGCTAATATTTCAAGTTGAGCGGCATCCATCCAGGCCTGCCGATACACAATTTTCTCCGGGCAGGCGATCATGAGTCCCTGACGTTTTTCAATAATGCGCTGGCTCCGTATTGCTTGCCCAGCCACTGTGTGTAGGCACCGCTGGTGACGTTGTTAACCCAGGCCTGGTTGTCGAGATACCACTGCACCGTCTTGCGGATACCGGTTTCGAAGGTTTCGGCCGGCTTCCAGCCCAGGTCGCGTTCGAGTTTGGTGGCGTCGATGGCGT
>JAQTXC010000019.1 GCA_028689015.1 Dechloromonas sp.
TCCTGGCAAGCCCTGCTGAATATGATCAATCAGGCCTTTCGCCGCATCCTCAACCATATCCAGCACCAGATCGAAGCCATGCCCCAGACCGTAATAAGGATCGGGGACTTCGTCATCATCGAATTGCTGGGAAAACGCCATAAATAGCTGAATTTTAGCCAGTTGATCTGGGCGAGCCAGGCGTTGCAAATTGTCGAGATTACTGCGATCCATAGCCAGGACCAGGTCAAAGTAATCAAGATCCTGCCGCGCTACCTTGCGTGCCCGCAACTGGGAGAGGTTGTAGCCTCGACTGGCCGCGGACCGCTGCGTCCGCGTATCCGGTGCTTCGCCTACGTGATAACCATGCGTCCCCGCAGAATCAACTTCAACAAAATCACCTAATCCATTGCTATAAATGAATTTTCTAAGCACTGCCTCGGCTGTTGGTGAGCGGCAGATATTGCCCATGCAAACCAGCAATATGCGATAAACCATCGTTCAAGGACCTCCATCCAGGTCATGTCGGGCAGCGCCAAAAACCCGCTCCTTGAGCCGGAACAGTTCATCGCGTGCCGCCGCTGCTTTTTCAAATTCCAGGTTTCTGGCGCACTCGAGCATTTCCTTTTCGAGTCGCCTGATTTCCCTGGCCACCGTTTTCTCGTCCATGGCGGCGTAGACCGCGAGTTGCTGTGCTGCCTTCAGCTCAGTCTGTGCCGACTCGGCGTCATAGACCCCGTCGATGATGTCCTTGATCTTTTTTGACACCCCGCGAGGCGTAATGCCATGCGCTGCATTAAAGGCCACTTGCTTCTCGCGCCGCCGCTCTGTCTCGGCAATGGCCTTCTGCATGGAGTTCGTCATCCTATCAGCGTACAGGATGGCCGTGCCATGAATATGACGCGCAGCCCGCCCCATCGTCTGGATCAGCGACCGCTCAGAGCGCAGGAAACCCTCTTTGTCGGCATCAAGAATGGCGACCAGCGAGACTTCCGGGATATCCAGTCCTTCACGCAACAAATTGATGCCGACCAACACGTCGAATTCACCTAGTCGCAAGTCGCGGATGATTTCCACTCGCTCGACGGTATCGATGTCCGAATGCAAATAGCGTACCTTAATGCCGTTGTCGGCCAGGAAGTCGGTCAGGTCTTCGGCCATGCGCTTGGTCAGCGTGGTGACCAGCACGCGTTCGCCAGCCGTCACCCGATCGCCGATTTCACCCAACAAGTCATCGACCTGCGTGATGGCCGGTCGCACTTTGACTTCCGGGTCAATCAAACCGGTTGGCCGCGCCACTTGCTCGACGACCTGACCGGCATGCTGCTGCTCGTAATCCGCCGGCGTCGCCGAGACAAAAACAGTCTGCCGCATGTGTGCTTCGAATTCATTGAACTGCAAGGGTCGATTGTCGAGCGCTGATGGTAGGCGAAAACCGTAATCGACCAGATTTTCCTTGCGCGAACGGTCACCTTTGTACATGCCGCCCACTTGGCCAATGCAAACGTGCGACTCGTCAATGAACATCAAGGCATCACGTGGCAGATAATCAATCAAGGTCGGTGGCGACTCGCCAGGCTGCCGGCCGGAAAAGTGTCGAGAATAGTTTTCGATCCCTTTGCAGAAACCAATCTGATCGAGCATTTCAATATCAAAACGCGTCCGTTGCTCAATACGCTGCGCTTCGACTAGCTTGTCATGCTGGGTAAAAAACTCGATCCGCTCGCGCAACTCCTTTTTGATGGCGGCAATAGCACGCACCACAGTCGCTCGGGGAGTCACGTAATGCGACGCTGGAAAAACCGTGAAACGTAGGGCCTTGTGCAGCAATTGCCCGGTCAACGGGTCAAAAAACTGCAAATTCTCGATTTCGTCATCAAACAGGGAGACGCGAATCGCATGCTCAGCATGCTCGGCTGGAAAAATATCGATTACATCGCCGCGAACACGAAAAATACCGCGATGAAAATCCATCTCGTTGCGCTCATACTGCATCTCGGTCAGACGCTTGACGATATCACGCTGATCGAGCTTGTCGCCAACACGCATGGTCAGGATCATATTGTGGTACTCGTCGCGATCACCAATGCCGTAAATGCATGACACGGTTGCAACAATCACCACGTCGCGCCGCTCGATCAGGCTCTTGGTCGCACTGAGGCGCATCTGCTCGATGTGGTCGTTGATCGAACTGTCCTTCTCGATGAATAGATCACGCGACGGGACATAGGCTTCCGGCTGGTAGTAGTCGTAATAAGAGACAAAATACTCGACGGCGTTTTCCGGGAAGAACTCCTTGAACTCGGAATACAACTGCGCTGCCAGCGTCTTGTTAGGTGCCAGAACCAAGGCCGGCCGGCCCGTACGGGCAATGACATTGGCCATGGTGTAGGTTTTCCCCGAGCCGGTCACCCCCAGCAGCGTCTGGAAAGACAAGCCATCTTCGACCCCTTCAGTCAGCAAACGAATCGCCTCAGGCTGATCGCCCGCCGGGGGGAACGGTTGATGCAAATGATACGGACTACCGGGAAAGCAAACGACCTGCGTCTGTTCTGATTCACTCATGATAGAATTTTTCGGTTTTATCCGCGCAAACTCTGCATTGCGCGTCATTGTTGGATTTCAACCCTATTATTCCACGGAGTCCCTATGTCCTCTTCGATCTTTGCTGCGGTGGAAATGGCCCCGCGCGACCCGATCCTTGGTCTGAATGAATCATTCAACGCCGATGCGCGTGATACCAAGGTCAATCTTGGCGTCGGTGTTTATTTCGACGACAACGGCAAGATCCCGCTGCTAGCAGCAGTTAAGGCCGCCGAAGAGGCCCGCCTGAAGGCAGCACCGCCGCGCGGTTACCAGCCGATTGAAGGAGCGCCGGCCTATAACACTGCGGTCCAGAACCTGCTGTTCGGCAAGGACTCTGACCTACTGGCTGCCGGCCGCGTCATCACAGCCCAGGCCATCGGCGGCACCGGCGCCCTGAAGATCGGCGCTGATTACCTGAAGCGCTTGAATCCGGATGCCAAGGTCTACATTTCCAATCCCTCCTGGGAAAACCATCGTGCCCTGTTCGAAGCCGCTGGTTTCGTTGTCGAGGACTATGTCTATTACGATGCGGCCACCCGTGGCGTTAATTTCGAAGGCATGAAAGCCGACCTGAACAAAATGGTCCCAGGCTCGGTGGTTTTGCTGCACGCCTGCTGCCACAATCCGACCGGCGCCGACATGAGCGATGCGCAATGGGCTGACGTCGTTGCCATCTGCCAGGAACGTGGCCTGGTGCCCTTCCTTGACATGGCCTACCAGGGCTTTGCCGACGGCATTGATGCCGATGCCGTGGCAATCCGCGCCTTCTCGGCTTCCGGCCTGCAGTTCTTTGCTTCCAGCTCGTTCTCGAAGAACTTCTCGCTGTACGGTGAGCGCGTGGGCGCCCTGTCCGTTGTCACCGCCTCCAAGGAAGAGTCGGCACGCGTCATGTCGCAAGTCAAACGCGTCATCCGTACCAATTACTCCAACCCGCCGATCCACGGTGGCGCACTCGTTTCCGGCGTGCTCGCATCAGTCGAATTGCGCGCCCAGTGGGAAAACGAACTGGCCGGTATGCGCGACCGCATCCGTGCCATGCGCAGCGGCCTGGTTGAGGCCATCCAGGCCACCGGCTGCGCCCAGGATTTCTCATTCGTTGCCCAGCAACGCGGCATGTTCTCCTACACCGGCCTGACCGCAGCACAAGTTGAGCGCATGAAGGAAGAATTCGGCATTTACGCCGTGTCGACCGGGCGCATCTGTCTGGCCGCACTGAATACCAAAAACCTGGCTTACGTTGCCCAGGCGATTGCCACGGTAACCAAGGGTTAAGTCGGAAAAGCGCGCAAAGAACGGGATATATCAGTTTTGTCTCTTTTTTATTGACATGAATCGATAGATTTTCTATAATGCGCGCTTGCAATTCCTCGATAGCTCAGTCGGTAGAGCGCCGGACTGTTAATCCGTAGGTCCCTGGTTCGAGCCCAGGTCGGGGAGCCAAAAACATAGGCAAAAAGCCCAGTTCACAAGACTGGGCTTTTTGCTTTAACCCAAGAAAGGTTCATAGGATGCACGACACTTCTATCCTGACGTACCTGAAAAAGAACGGCCAGCGCCTGGATTCTGAAATCGCTGCCGCGACTGGTATTGCTCTCCCCGTAGTGCGCGAAACCCTGACCAGCCTGTCTGCCCAGGGTGAAATCTCCACCTGCAGCGTGACTCGCTTCAATCAAGGACAGGCTGTCGAAGGCATTCTTTGTCGCCTGCGCGGTTTTATTCCGCCGGCCACGCCTGGTAGAAAGCCGGCTGCCGCCCACTAATTCAGAACTTCGGGAAAACGCGCAGCGTACGAAGCTGTTCCTGTGATAATTTCCGTCCATGCGCACCGATTCTGAATCCCCAAACCAGCCGCCACCCGCGGCTGGCATGCTCACCGACAAATTTGGCCGTCGGGTTAATTACGTTCGCCTGTCGATTACTGACCGCTGCGATTTTCGCTGCACCTATTGCATGGCCGAAGAGATGACTTTTCTGCCACGCCAGGAAGTGATGTCACTGGAAGAATGCCTGCGCATTGCCAGTGTCTTTGTCAGCATGGGGGTCAACAAGCTCCGCCTGACCGGTGGAGAGCCCTTGGTCCGCAAAAATGTGCTGTGGCTGATCGAGCGACTGGGAGAACTTCCTGGACTGGACAATCTGGTCCTGACCACTAATGGTTCGCAACTCGACCGTTTTGCGCCAGCCCTCAAGGCCGCGGGTGTCAAACGGCTCAATGTCAGCCTCGACACCCTCAAACCGGCGCGTTTCCGGGAGATCACCCGCATCGGTGACCTCGACAAGGTATTACGTGGCATCACCGCGGCCAGCCATGCCGGTTTTCGCCGGACCAAACTGAATACTGTCATGATGCGCGGCATCAATGATGATGAATTTGTCGACCTGGTTCGTTACGCGGTCAACCACGCACTGGATATCTCCTTCATCGAGGAAATGCCGCTTGGCGACATTCAGGGGCGGAGCAGCACCTACATTTCATCGGAAGAAACACGCGCTCGCCTGAGCAGCCATTTCGACCTGCTGCCCAGCACCGAAAACAGCGGTGGCCCGGCCCGCTATTGGCGAATTCCGCAAAGCGAAAGCCGTATCGGTTTCATTTCACCGCATAGCCACAATTTTTGCGACACCTGCAACCGAGTTCGTATCACGGCACGCGGCGAGCTTTATCCCTGCCTCGGCCAGAATGACGCCCTGCAACTACTACCCGCCCTGCGCAGCGGGGCCAGCGATGATCAGCTACGGCAAATCATCATGGACAGCATGGGCATCAAACCTTTCGGCCACGATTTCACCCAGCAAATGGATGCGCCCCAAGTCGTCCGCTTCATGTCCATGACCGGCGGCTAGACACAACGCAATGCCAGCCCCCCGGCCAGCTCTCAGTCTCCCCCTTGCCTCGCACCACAGCGCGATGTTGTATTCAAGAATCGGCCTGCCTACGCTGGGTCTCTGTCTTTTAACCAGCGGCTGGCTACTTTTTCCTAGCGCAAGCGGACTGTTACTTCTGGGTTGTGGCGGCCTTGGTCTGACCATCTGCGCCCATCGTGAATGGCATGCCTTTCAAGCTTTGCGCCGGGCCTACAACATGGCCATGCAAGCAGCGCATGACGGCTTCTGGGAATGGAACCCCATCAGCAAGCAACTCAAGGTCGGCCCCCGCCTGCTGCAAATTCTGGGTTATGCCGAGGATTTTTTGCCCGACACCCATGCCTGGCTGCGTATTGTCCATCCTGACGACGTGGCAACCTACAACCAGGCCGTCAGCCAGCACCTCAAGGGACAGAGCGAGTATTTTTACTGCGAATACCGGGTCTTGGCCAGCGACGGCTGCTATCGCTGGATTGCCTCGCGCGGCCTGGCTGTGCGCGATCGCAAGGGCCGGGCCTTCCAGATGGTCGGTTCAGTCACCGATATCACTGACCGCCGCCACCACCAGGAGGAACTGGAGTTTCTGGCCCAGCATGATCTGCTGACCGGCCTGCCCAACCGCCTGCTCTTTGCCGAACAACTGGGTGCTGCCCTGCGTGCAGCCAGCCACAGCGGTCAATCGCTAGCCGTGCTCTTCATTGATCTGGATCGTTTCAAAAACATCAACGACACCTTGGGCCACCGAGCCGGCGACAGCCTGTTACAAATCCTGGCCAAGCAACTGAAGGCCGGGCTTCCCGCACACTGCCGACTATATCGTCAGGGCGGCGACGAGTTCATCATCTTGGCTGAAGAACTGGCCAGCAGCAGTCATGCCAGCGAACTCGCCCAGAAAATCAGGCAACTGATCAGCGCTCCATTGGCCGGCGGGACGAACGACTTTTTTACCAGCGCCAGCATCGGCATCAGTCTCTATCCGGACGATGCCAGCGATGGCGACACCTTGCTACGACAGGCGGATACCGCCATGTACGAAGCTAAGGCAGCAGGGGGCAATGCCGTGCGTCTGCACACCTCCTTGATGGATCAACGAGTCAATCGTCGTGTCCTGCTCGAAAGTCGTTTACGACAAGCCATCGACAAGCAACAACTGAGTTTGCATTTTCAGCCGCAAATGAACTGCCAGAGCGGCCATCTCGTCGGTGCCGAAGCCCTGCTACGCTGGCACGATGGCGAGCGCATTATTCCGCCAGACGAATTCATCCCGGTGGCCGAAGAAACCGGTCTGATCATTCCGATCGGCGAATGGGTGATACGCCAGGCCATTGCCCAGATCGCCAGCTGGCGGGCTCATTACGGAGATATTCCAACGATCGCGGTCAACCTGTCGCCACGTCAATTTTGGCGGCCGGGTTTAGCCGACTTCATCATCACTCGCCTGCACGAGGCCGCCCTGCCCGCCTCGGCACTGGAAATCGAAATTACCGAATCAGTCATCCTTGATGCCGAGGAAGGCCGGGTCGAGGAACTGATCAAGATACAGGCGGCCGGTATCGCCATTGCGCTGGATGACTTTGGAACCGGTTATTCGTCGCTGGCTTACTTGCAGCGCCTACCGATCAGCACCTTGAAAATTGACCGCAGCTTCATTCGAAATTTGCCTGAGGATGGTGCGAATGGGAGCGCCGTCCTGGTCAATGCCATTATTGCCATGGCCCACAGCCTAGGACTGCAGGTCGTTGCCGAAGGGGTGGAAACACCGACCCAGCTAGCCGTGCTAGAACAACTGGGCTGCGAAGTAATTCAGGGTTATTTTTACGGTCGACCGATGCCAGCCGACGATTTTGCCCTGAACTTCCTGGTTGACCGCACGCCTTAGGGATAAACCTTGCAAAATCCGGCACCCACCACCGGATCGGAAATCCAGCCAAGAAAGCTGAAAAACAAAGATAAGGCCAAGAAAAAGGCGACCCGCCGGGCCGCCTTTGGATGCTGCACCACCCAATCGAAACAGGGTTGGCAGAAACGCATATTGTTTTACAGACCGCGCACCGAACGCTTACGCTCGATTTCGGTCAAGAAACGTTTGCGCAGACGGATCGACTTCGGTGTCAGTTCGACCAGCTCGTCTTCATCGATGAACTCGACAGCGGCTTCCAGGCTGAGCTGGACCGCCGGCACCAGGCGCACCGCTTCGTCAGTACCGGAAGCACGAACGTTGGTCAGCTGCTTGCCCTTGATCGGGTTAACAACGAGGTCGTTTTCACGGCTGTGAATACCGATGATCATGCCTTCGTACAGCTTGTCACCCGGCACGACGAACATGCGGCCACGATCCTGCAATTTCCACAGCGCGTAAGCGACCGCTTCGCCATTATCCTGGGAGATCAACACGCCATTGCGACGCTCGGCCACATTGCCATCCTTGACTGGCGCGTATTCGTCGAAAACGTGGCTCATCAGGCCGTTACCACGGGTCAAGTTCATGAACTCGCCCTGGAAGCCGATCAGGCCGCGTGCCGGGATACGGTATTCGATACGGACGCGACCGCGACCGTCCGGCACCATGTCCTGCAGGTCGCCCTTGCGCATGCCCAGGCTTTCCATGACGCCACCTTGCGTATCTTCTTCAACGTCGACCGTCAGCATTTCGTACGGTTCACACTCAACGCCGTTGATCGTCTTCTTGACGACGCGCGGCCGACCGACAGCCAGTTCGAAACCTTCACGACGCATGTTTTCGAGCAGGATGCCGAGGTGCAGTTCGCCACGGCCGGCCACGTCGAACACGTCACCATTCGGGGTGTCATGGACGCGCAGCGCCATGTTGGTCAGCAGTTCTTTATGCAGGCGATCACGCAGCTGACGGCTGGTGACGAACTTGCCTTCGGTACCGGCCAGCGGGCTGGTGTTGACCATGAACTGCATGGACAGCGTTGGTTCGTCAATCTTGAGCAGCGGCAGTGATTCCGGCTGTTCCGGATCAGTCACGGTACAACCCAGTACCAGATCTTCAATGCCGGTGATCTGGACGATATCGCCAGCGTGGCCTTCTTCCAGTTCGACCTTGTTCAAGCCCTTGTAGCCGAAAACCTGGCCAATCTTGGCCTTGATCGGGGTACGCTCGTGTTCGGCAGCCTCTTCTTCGGTACCAAACATGACCAGCACGTTTTGGCCGGTCTTGACCTTGCCACGATTGATCTTGCCCACACCGATGCGACCGACGTAAGACGAATAATCGAGGGCGGTAATCTGCAGCTGCAGCGGGGCGTTGGTATCGGTATCCGGAGCCGGCACATGGCGCAGGATGGTATCGAACAAGGGTTTCATGTTTTCGCGCGGCTGATCGAGCTCCATCGCCGCCCAACCATTCAGGCCGGACGCGTAAACAATCGGGAAGTCCAGCTGCTCGTCGGTCGCCCCCAGCTTGTCGAACAGGTCAAACGTCAGATTAACGGCGTTATCAGGATCAGCGCCATCGCGGTCGACCTTGTTCACCAGAACGATCGGACGCAGGCCGAGGGCCAGCGCCTTCTTGGTGACAAAACGGGTTTGCGGCATCGGGCCTTCAGCAGCATCAACCAGCAGCACCACGCCATCGACCATGCCCAGCACGCGCTCGACTTCACCGCCGAAGTCCGCGTGACCCGGGGTATCGACGATGTTGATATGGACGCCTTCGTATTCGACTGCCGTATTCTTGGACAGAATCGTGATGCCACGTTCCTTTTCCAGATCGTTGGAGTCCATGACGCACTCGACCAGTTGCTGGTGCGCGGCAAAGGTGCCGGATTGGCGAAGCAGCTGATCAACCAGGGTCGTTTTGCCGTGGTCAACGTGAGCAATGATGGCGATGTTACGAATCGGACGAAGGGACATGGGGACGGAATGAGCCAGAAAAATCAAAGGCGCGATTCTACCACCCCGTGCTGCGGCGCAGCATCCGCAACAGGATAAAAAATGAAACAGTTCGAAAAAACAAGATTACCTGTACGATATATTCGTGTTTATTGGATCAAATCCAGACCGCTACAGTGCATCAACGATAGTCGGCATGATCAACACCATCCCCACGGGCGAGTTATTGATCAGCGCCCCCCATCGTGTACCGTGTCTGAACTTGCCTAACTCAGCAAAGGAATCCATGTCCCTCGTTTCTCCTGGCGACATTGCCGCCGTTCTCGCTGCTGTGGCACTCGCTGCCCTCGGTGGCGAAGCCTTTCTCAAGGGCGTTCTGGGAGTTGCCGGCTGGCTGCGTATGCCCAAACTGCTGGTGGCGACCACGCTGGCGGCTTTTGCCACCTCCAGCCCGGAATTGACCGTGTCGTCCGTGGCCGCGCTCTCAGGCCAACCGGAAATCGGCCTGGGCGATGCACTAGGCAGCAATGTCGTCAATATCGCATTGATTTTTGGCCTAGCCCTGCTGTTCGGGCCGATCAAGACTGAACGCCAGCACATAGGCCGCGACTTCGGACTCGCGCTGGCCGCCCCGGCCCTCACCTGGATGATGCTCAGTGACGGCAATCTGTCGCGCTACGAGGGAGGCCTCCTGCTGGCCATGTTTGTCGTCTGGATGCTGTTGACCATCCGCTCGGCCACCGCCCAGCGCCAGCCCGCGATACCGGGCGACGCCCAGGCCGGACTGGCGAGCACCATGGCCTATAGCATTGGCGGTCTGCTCGCCCTGGTCACCGCCGGCCGCCTCTTTGTCAGCGGCGCCAGCAATATCGGGGCAGCCCTCGGGCTTGATCCTTACATTATCGGGGCGACCGTCGTTGCCATCGGCACCTCGCTACCCGAACTGGTCACCGTACTGCTGGCCCGCTGGCGCGGCCACGACGATATCGGCATCGGCACCCTGCTCGGCAGCAACCTGTTCAACGGCCTGGCCATCGTCGGCGTCGCCGCCAGCCTGCACCCTATCCAGGCTGACATGACCGAGGTCACAGCCGCCCTCTTCTTCGGTATTGCTGCCGTCTTGCTGACCCTGCCTAATCGGGATGGCCTGATCAGCCGCCGTCGCGGTTTCATGCTACTCGCTTGCTACGGTGCTTTCGTACTGACCACCATCGCCGCCGGTCGCGGCCTTTTCTTCTAAAAAATCGCCATGGACAAGACCTCTCCCCCCCCGTGCTGGCATGCCGAATCCTCCGAGGCAGTACTTGCGCGTCTGAATAGCCCATTGTGCGGACTTGACGAATCGGCTGCCGCCGAGCGGCGAACGGTCTACGGCCTCAACCAGCTCGCCGAAAAACCACCCCGTCCGGCCTGGCTGAAGTTCGTCGACCAGTTCCGCAGTTTTCTCGTCGTTGTTCTGCTCGGCGCCGCCGTGCTGGCTGGCGTCGTCGGCGATCTCAAGGACGCCGTGGTCATCGCCATCGTCGTCCTCATCAATGCGACCCTCGGCTTCTTCCAGGAGCACCGGGCCGAGGCGGCGCTGGCCGCGCTGCGCAACATGCTGGCACCCGTCGCTCGCGTCCGTCGGGCGGGTCACCCGACACTGATTCCCGCGGTCGACCTGGTTCCCGGCGACATTTTGTTGCTCGAAGCCGGCGATCGGATTCCAGCTGATGCCCGTGTTCTCGTTGCCCATTCGGCCGAGGTTGCCGAAGCAGCGCTCACTGGCGAGTCGCATGCCGTAGCTAAAACAAGTTCGGCGGTCGACACCGAGGTCATCCTGGCCGAACGCACCAACATGGTTTACATGAACACCGTTGTCACCCGGGGGCGGCTCGAAGCGCTAGTCATCGCCACCGGCATGGCCACCGAAATGGGTCGCCTGGCCGACCTGCTGGCCGAGACCGCCGAATCCGCTACCCCCCTGCAGATTCAACTCGACCATCTCGGCAAACGTCTGGCCGGCATCGCTGGCGTGGTCGTCGGCTTGATTTTCCTGCTTGGCCTGTGGCGCGGTGACGATCTGGTGAGTACGGCAATGACCGCCATCGCCCTCGCCGTCGCCGCCATTCCCGAGGGCCTGCCGGCCGTGGTGACGGTGACCCTGGCCCTGGGCATGCACCGCATGGCCAAGCGCCACGCCATCGTCAAGAAACTGGCCGCCGTCGAAACCCTGGGCTGCACGACGGTGATCTGTTCCGACAAGACCGGCACCCTGACCCTCAACCAGATGACGGCCCGCCATTTTTATTTTCGTGGCCAACGGTTTTCGGTCAGCGGCGAAGGGTATGACGGCGATGGCGAGATCACTGCGACCATGGAAACAAAGACGGGCCCCGCGGTCGACGGCAAAAAAACGCCAAATTTCGAATATCTACTGCAGCCAGCCGCGCTCTGCGCCGATTCACGCATCCGCGACGGCCAACTGATCGGCGACCCGACCGAAGGCGCCCTGCTCGCCCTCGCCCTCAAGGGCGGCCTGTCGCCGACCGACCTCGCTGAACACTGCCCGCGCATCGCCGAAATTCCCTTCGACTCGGCCCACAAGTTCATGGCCACCTTTCACCACGACGGCAGCCACGTCCAAATGTGGATCAAGGGTGCCCCGGACGTTCTGCTCGGCCGGACCGCTCACTACCTGGCCGAGGCTGAATCGCCACAAGCCCTCGACCCAACAACGCGCCAAGCCTTCGAAGAAACCAATGCGGCATTTGCCGGTGAAGGCATGCGCGTACTGGCCATCGCCGGGCGGCGCATCCCGGGCGAGCAGTTCGACCCCGCGGGCGACCTGATGGCCTGGGCCAAGGATCTGACGCTGATCGGCCTGGTCGGCATCATCGATCCACCCCGCCCGGAGGCTCGCGAGGCAATCCGCGTCTGTCTAGCGGCCGGCATCGCCGTCAAGATGATTACCGGCGACCACCGGGTGACGGCGGCCAGTATCGCCCACGACCTCGGCCTGCGCGGCGAGGTGCACGAAGGCCGCGAACTGGAAGGCCTGGACGAATTGCAGCTCATCGAGCTGGTCGAGCGGACAGCGGTCTTTGCCCGGGTCGCCCCCGAGCACAAGATGCGCATCGTCGAAGCCCTGCAGTCGCGCGGCCACGTCGTTGCCATGACCGGCGACGGCGTCAATGACGCGCCTGCCCTGAAAACCGCCGACATCGGCGTGGCCATGGGCATCACCGGTACCGAGGTGACCAAGGAGGCGGCAACGCTGGTGCTTACCGACGACAATTTCGCCAGCATCGTCGGCGCCGTCAAGGAAGGGCGGACCATCTACGACAACATCGTCAAATTCGTCCGCTTCCAGCTATCGACCAATATCGGTGCCATCCTCACCGTGCTCGGTGCCCCGCTCTTCGGTTTTCCGACACCCTTCACGGCCATCCAGATTCTCTGGGTCAATATCATCATGGACGGCCCGCCGGCCATGACGCTGGGCGTCGAACCCGCCCGCGACGGCATCATGCAGGCCAGCCCACGCACTCCGGACGCCACCATCCTGACCGGCCGCCGCCTGCTCAAGGTCGGCCTTTACGGCCTGACCATGGCAGTCGGCACACTAACCGCCTACGCCTGGGGCCTGGCCCACGGCAGCCCGCAGTACGCCGTCACCTTGGCCTTCACCACCTTCGTCCTGTTTCAATTTTTCAACATCTTCAACGCCCGAGCAGAATTCAGCAGCGCCTTCAACCGCCAGTTTCTGAGCAACGGCAAGCTCTGGCTGGCCCTGATCTCGGTCGTCGTACTGCAGGTCGTCGTCGTCCACTGGGGGCCGGCCCAAGCCATTTTCGACACCGTCGACTTGAGTCTGGCCGACTGGGGCTGGTCCATCGCCATCGCCGCCAGCGTTCTCTTTCTTGAAGAAGCGAGAAAATTGGCAATGCGGCTATTAATAAAATAGCGCCAGAACCACCGCCAGGACCTAGCAAATGGCATCAACCCAGGATTAGAATAAATATCTCATCAACATTAAAAAATCCAAGGAGCATTCATGCGAAACATCCTGCTTAGCGTACTGATCAGCGCTGCGCTGCCCGCCTTCGCCCAGTCGAACCTAGCCGTTGACTGGACCTGGAAAGCGGCCCATCGCTGCACCAATACCTCACCAGCCCTGACCGTCACGGGTATTCCAGAGGGGACCCACAGCCTTGCTGTACAAATGAACGACCTGGACTTTCAAAACAAGGACCACGGCGGCGGCACCTTGCCACACAGTGGCAGCGCCACAGCAGACATTCCTGAAGGCGCTTTGCAAGCCAGCTATCTTGGCCCCTGTCCGAACAACTTTGCCAGCTTCGGCCACAGCTATCGCATCACTCTCCGTGCTCTGGCTGCCGACGGCAGCGAACTGGCCAGGACCAGCAAAGCCAAAGATTTCTCAGCACAAACAGCAAAGTAGTCGGCCACCAGGCTGAGCAGCACAGCATACTGACTGTCGTTGAGGGGCAGTGACAACGCCCCTCCCGCTGCCTCAACCTTCCTTGTTGCGCATGAAGTCAGCGGTGTTGAAGAAGTTTTCCAGCAGCTTGCTGCGCAGGGTTTTTTCGATCCCGATGTCTTCCATCGCCAGCACCATGCAGGCAACCCACTGGTCACGCTCCTGGGTGCCGATGGCAAAAGGCATGTGGCGGGCGCGCAGGCGTGGATGGCCGAATTGCTCGACGAACAGGTCCGGACCGCCAAACCAGCCGGACAGGAACATATACAGCTTGTCGCGCGAGCCTTGCAGGCTAGCCGGGTGCATGGCACGCAATTCGGCAAATTGCGGCACGCTGTCCATGAGTTGGTAAAAGCGATCAGCCAGTTGGCCGACGACGGCATCGCCGCCGATTTTTTCGTAGGTGCTTGTGCTGTTTTCCATGATTTCTCCCTGTTTTTATCGCCCTGGGCGCGGTTTCCGTGTCCCGCCGGGTTTTCCTGCCATGCCCGGTCGTCCCGGTCGTGCAGATTCACTGCGCCGAGGCGCTGAATTTTTACGATTGTCTGCGGTCGACCGCGTTGCCGGCGCATTTTTGGCATTGAGCGCGGCAGTGGCCCGCAAGCCGGTGCCGGCAGGCTGCCAGGCCGGCACCAGTTGCCTCTTGCCATTGCCGATCAGGTCGGCGCGGCCCATTTCTTTCAGTGCTTCGCGCAGCAGCGGCCAGTTCTCGGCGTCGTGGTAACGCAGGAAAGCCTTGTGCAGCCGGCGCTGACGGCCGTTACGCACCGCCCCGACCTGCTCGCCGCCCTGGCGCTGCAGCTTCTTCAGCGGATTCTTCTCAGTGTGATACATCGTCGTCGCCAGCGCCATCGGCGTCGGCAGGAAGGTCTGCACCTGATCAAGGCGGAAGTTGTTCTTTTTCAGCCACAGGGCCAGATTGAGCATGTCCTCGTCGGTCGTCCCTGGATGCGCGGCGATGAAGTACGGGATCAGGTACTGCTCCTTGCCGGCCTCGCGCGAAAAACGGTCGAACAACTGCTTGAAGCGGTCGTAGGCGCCCATGCCCGGCTTCATCATCTTCGATAGCGGGCCTTCCTCGGTGTGTTCCGGCGCAATCTTCAGGTAGCCGCCGACGTGATGCGTGACCAGTTCCTTGATGTATTCGGGCGAACGCACGGCCAGGTCGTAGCGCAGGCCGGAGCCGATCAGCACCTTCTTCACGCCCTTGATGTCGCGCGCCTTGCGGTAGAGGGAAATCAGCGGTGTGTGGTCGGTGCCGAGGTTCTCGCAAATATCGGGATAAACGCAAGACAGCCGGCGACAGGCCGCTTCGATCTTTTCGTCCTTGCATTTGAGGTGGAACATGTTGGCGGTCGGGCCGCCGAGGTCGGAGACAATGCCAGTAAAGCCTGGCGTCTTGTCGCGCATTTCCTCGATCTCGCGGATCACCGAGTCTTCCGAACGGCTCTGGATGATGCGTCCCTCGTGCTCGGTAATCGAGCAGAAGGTACAGCCGCCGAAGCAGCCGCGCATGATGTTGACCGAGAAGCGGATCATTTCCCAGGCCGGGATCTTGGCGTCGCCGTAGGCCGGGTGTGGCCGGCGGGCGTACGGCAGTTCGTAGACACCATCGAGTTCTTCGGTGGTCAGCGGGATCGGCGGCGGGTTCAGCCAGACGTCGCGTTCGCCGTGCGCTTGGCGCAGCGCGCGGGCATTGCCCGGATTGGATTCGAGGTGGAAGGTGCGCGAGGCATGGGCGTACAGCACCGGATCATCCTTGACCTGCTCGTAGGCCGGCAGGCGGACGACGGTGTGGGCGCGACGCTCACGGCGGGCAGCCAGGCGTTCGGCGCGCGAGACAATGCTCACAACCTGCTCGCCTTCTACGGTCGACGGGGCATTTTGCGTATTTTTCGCCGGTTCCATCGCGTACGGGTCGGCGTGCTTGATTAGCGCCCCCGGCGTGTCGACTTCGGTCGAATCCATCTCGTCCCAGTCGTCCGACGGCAGCCAGCCCGGCGGCACCATGAAGGCGGTGCCGCGCAGATCACGGACCTCGCTGATCTTTTCGCCCTTGGCCAGGCGGTGCGCCAGTTCGACGATGGCGCGCTCGGCATTGCCGAAGACCAGCAGGTCGGCCTTCGAGTCTGGCAACACCGAGCGGCGCACCTTGTCCGACCAGTAATCGTAATGAGCGATACGGCGCAGGCTGGCTTCGATCGAACCAATCACGACATTGGTGCCGGGAAAAGCTTCGCGGCAGCGCTGGGCATAGACCGTCACCGCCCGGTCCGGACGCTTGTTCGGTTCGGCATTTGGCGTATAGGCGTCGTCCGAGCGCGGCTTGTGGTCGGCGGTATAGCGGTTGACCATCGAATCCATGTTGCCGGCGGTGACGCCGAAAAACAGGTTGGGTTTGCCCAGTTTTCGGAAGTCGACCGCCGCATTCCAGTCCGGCTGGCAGATGATGCCGACGCGAAAACCCTGGGCTTCGAGCAGGCGCCCGACCAGCGCCATGCCGAAGCTGGGATGGTCGATATAGGCGTCACCGGTAACCAGGATGATGTCACAGGAATCCCAGCCCAAGGCCTCCATTTCGGCGCGTGACATGGGCAAAAACGGCGCCGGGCCAAAACGATGAGCCCAGAATTTGCGATGGGAGAAAAGCGGACGAACTGCGTTGAGATTTGATTGCATGCAATATTTTACCTGAGGGCATCAAACGGCATGGCATACTTGCCCGTTCCAGAAATCGTAACGCGCAGGCGAAGATGAATCTTCAGACCCATGAACACGCCGGTGTCCTGACCGTTTCCGTCAGTGGCCCCATTGACCACGTGACCAGCGAAGAGTTCGCCAGCGCCCTGGATGAAAGCTTAAAAAATCATCCCGGACAACCGCCCAAGGTGGTCCTTGATTTTTCAGACGTCACCTATATCAGCAGTGCCGGCTTGCGCATTCTGATGCTGGTATCTCGGCGCCTCAAGGGCCAGGCCGGCGCTTTGGTGGTTGCCCGGCTTAATGCGCTGATCCAGGAAGTCTTCTCGATCAGCCGCTTTAATCTGATCGTTCCCACCTACCCAACGATCGAAGCGGCCCGCACAGCCCTCGGTGGATGACCCCACACGCACCAGGATTGACGGCCAACACGCCACCCGACGGGGCCTGGCGTAGCCTGCCGCAATGAGCAACAAAGCCTTGCTTCGCCGCATTCTGCTGGCCGGGCGCGGGCGACTGGTGCCCTTGCTCCTGTTGTTGCTGGCCGCCCTGGCGCTCCACTACCTGCCGCACACACCGCTGATTAGCCTGCAGCAATCGCAATTCGACCGTTACCAGCGCCTGCTGCCGCGTGCCCGCGACCAGGAACCGGTGATTGTCGTCGGCATCGACAGCCAAAGCCTGCTCGACCACGGCCCCTGGCCCTGGCCTCGCTCGCTTTTGGCACAATTGATTGATCGCATCCAGGCCGGTCAGCCGCTCGCCCTGGGCCTTGACCTGATTTTTGCCGAGCCTGATCAGTACAGCCGGCAAACGCTGGGCCAGCGCTTGCCAAGTCTCAGCCCGCAAGTCTTGCAGCATCTGCCAGACAATGACCAGCAACTGGCGAAGCGCCTTGCCCGTAGCCCGACGACGCTGGCCGTAGTCGGACTGAACAACAAACTGCCAGGCAGCCGCCCGCCCGCCCATCCCTTGCCCATGTTTCAGCAAGATGTCCGCAGCGAACAAGCATTGCCTCGCTTCGCCACCGCCCTGGTCAGCCGCCCGGAATTGCAACACGCCGCCAGTGGCGAAGGGTTCATCAATGGCACCCAGGAAGAAAATAACCAGGCCAATACCGAACGCGGCGTCCTGCGCCGCGTGCCAACGCTAGCCTATATCAACAAGCAACCGTTTTTATCCCTGCCGCTGGATATGGTGCGTCAAGCATTGGGCAATGGCGAGGTAGTCGCCGAACACGATGATGCGGGCATGAACGCCATCTGGATTGGCGATTACCGCTTGCCGACCCAGGCCAACGGTGAGTTGTTGCTGCATTACGGCCAGGCCAACTCGCACTATTACTTGTCGGCCAGCGATGTCCTGGCTGGCCGACATCCGCCGGAAACCTTTACCTCGCGCTTTGTCCTTATTGGTTTCAACAGCACCGGTTTGCAAGATCGGGTCATCACACCTCTGGGCGACAGTCTGCCCGGTATCGACATCCACGCCCAGGTCATTGAAAGCTTGCTGATGGGTGCCGCACTGAAGCGACCGCACTGGATGCCGCACTTTGAACTGCTCACCCTGCTGCTGGCCGGGTTACTGCTCATCAGTGCCGTACCGGTTTTGCCGCCCAAACGGGCCGTCTTTGCCTTTGCCGGCGTCAGTTCGCTCTTGATTGGCGGTGGTTACCTGGCTTTTCTGAGCGGCCACTGGCTCTACGACGGCCCGTCACAGAGTCTGCTACTCAGCCCACTGTTTATCAGCCTGCTCGGTAATACCCTGATTGCTGCCGACACCCGGCGCCGTGAAGCAGAGCGCCAGTTGCAGCACAGCCGCGAAGAAGCGGCCCGCATGGCCGGCGAACTCGATGCCGCCCGTCGCATCCAGATGGGTCTGCTGCCGGCGCCGCGCGAGTTGTTTGCCCAGGAAAACCGCTTTGCCATGGCCGCCCTGCTGGAGCCGGCCCGTGCCGTGGGGGGCGATTATTTCGACTGTTTCATGCTCGACTCACAGCGCCTGTGTTTTGCCATTGGCGATGTTTCGGGCAAAGGGCTGCCCGCCAGCCTGTTCATGTCGATTTCAAAAACATTGACCAGCACGCTGATTCCGCGCCACACCGACCTCGGGATGGCGGTACGTGATATTGAAGTTGAACTCAGCCGCCAGAATTCGGAATACCTGTTTGTGACAGCATTTATTGCCATTCTGGACGTTGACCGCGGCGAACTCGAGTTCGTCTGTGCCGGCCATGATGCGCCGCTGATCCTGCGTCAGGGCCGCATCAAGAAAATCGACACGGCCGCCATTTCCGGGCCGCCGTTATGCGCCCTGGGTGATTACCCGTACACCGCCGGATCGGCACAACTGACGGCGGGTGACCTGCTCTGCCTCTATACCGATGGCGTGACCGAAGCCAGCAATGGCGACAGCATGTTTGGCAACGAAGGCCTGGCCGACGCCCTGCACCATCAACTGGGGGTGAGCAACATCGAACAGGCGACTGATGCGCTACGGGCCACAGTACGGCGCTTTGAAGCGGGCCTGCCACCTGCTGACGACCTGACCCTGATGTTGCTACGCTGGGACGGCCCGCCACCGCCCGCGCAATCAATCTAAATCGCTCGACGGACGGCACCGCCGTCCGTCATTTTTGGTTTAGCGAATAGCGATTTCGACACGCCGGTTGCGTGCCTCATCGACCTCATCGGCCGTCGGCACCAAGGGTTCGCGTTCACCACGACCCACGGCTTCGAGTTTGTCGGCCGCCACGCCTTCACTGACCAGCAAGTCACGAACTCGTTCGGCACGCACTTTGGACAGGCGATCATTCGCTTCCGCCGATCCGACGCGATCGGTATGGCCGATCACCCGGGCTTCAGATGCTGCACGCTGGGCGATTTCCGACTTGATCCTGGCAAACTCAGCTTCCGAAGCGGGGGTCAGCTGATTGCTGCCGGTCATGAAATACAGCGTATAGCTGCTAGGCCGCATCGGCTGTGCGGCCAGGGTCGCGGCATAACGCTCCTGCACCTCGGCGGCATTGGACTGATAGGGAATATTCAGACCGATACGCCGCTCGTTGGCCGCATATGGTTTGTCGAGCAATAACTCGTCGCCACCGGTACGCACCACCACCGCGCTTTGCCGACCATCGGCTGATGGCAACAAAATCACGCGCTCATTGGCACAACCGGCCAGCAGGGCCAGCAGCAAAGCACTCGCCAGTAAAGATTTATTCATCGCTGCCTCCATCGACTTCTACGACAAATTCGGTACCACGTACCCCAAGAACCGAAGTCGGTGTATGAAAATCTACCGATTCCGGTGTCGCCTTGGCGATTTTTCCGGTGGCCACCGCCAGGGTCCCCCGGCGGATACCGACCGACATGGCGCCCACATTGGTGGTGCTGTCGTAAGCGAACTTGTCGATGACAATCAACGAGCGCGGCCCAGCCGACAACAACGTGTTGTCACGCAAAGTGACACCGACAGAGGCGTTGTCGCCCGTCCGTACACGGTCATTTTGCTGTAAGGGCACGCCCACGATAGCCGGCATGCGCTCGCTGCCCCGTTCAATACTGACCTGACCGCGCACGGTCTTGACCATGCCGACCTGCTCGCCGGCCAGGGCATTTGCCCCGACCAGAGCCCCCAGCAGCACTGCCAGTGGTAGACGATTTAAATGGATCATGGCTGAACCCGCCCCTCGAAAAAATTAGAGTTTCATTGTACGGAAGTGACTGATTGAAGAACAGGTCGCGATAGAAAATCAGCCACTGTCGCGCAAGGCTTGCAGCGGCGACACCTGCAACAGCCGACGGCTGGTCAGCCAGCCAGCGGCCAGCGTCACAGTGCCGACCAGGGTCGCCACCAGCAAGGGGAAGAAAGGGTCAAAAGGCGGCGCCAGTTCGAATACCCGGCGGCCGATCAATTGCCCCAAGGCCGATGAAGCGAGCGCCGCAATCAAGCCGGCCAAAGCCCCAATCGCCCCCAGTTCGACGGCAAAGGCACGGTCAATCTGCCGCCGACTGGCCCCCAAGGCGCGCAGTACAGCGATTTCATGGCGGCGCTCATCGACTGACAGCAGGAAAGCGGCATGAAAAACCACGCCGCCAATCAGCACACTAAATACGAAAACCCCCTGCACCACCGCCACCACCTGGCCGATGACCGACTGCAAGGTGGTCAGCAGGGCATCGAGGTCAATCACCGTCAGATTGGGAAACTCAGCCAGCAATTGCGCGAGGGCAGGCTGCTGTGCCGCTGGCAGGTGAAAACTGCTGATATCGCTGGCTGGCGCATCGGCCAGCACTCCGGGCGGTGTCAGCACAAAGAAATTGGCCTGCAGCGAGCCCCACTCGACCTGGCGTAAGCTGGTCACAGTCAGGGCTTGACTCACCCCGGCCACAACAAATTGAAGTTCATCGCCCAGGGCAATGCCCAGCGTTTTCGCCAGCCCTGACTCAACCGAGGCCTCATTGCCGTCGTGGGTGAACCAACGGCCGCCGACGATGCGATTGCCTTCCGGCAGGTCGGCCCGCCAGGACAGGTTGAATTCGCGCTCAACCAGGCGCTGCGCTCGTTCATCCGCCGCATAATCGGCCGCACTGACCGGTCGTCCGTTAATGGCTTGCAAACGGGCCCGCACCATTGGCGACAAGGTCGCCGCAATGCCCTGCCCGGCGAACCACTGGCGGACGCCGTCCCGCTGCGCCGGCTGGATGTTGATGATGAAGCGATTGGGCGCATCGACCGGCAAGGCCGTCTGCCAGGTGTTCAATAAATCCTGGCGGGTGACGGCCAGCAGGAGCAAAGCCGTCAGGCCAAGCGCCAGGGCCACCACCTTGACGGCGTTGGCTGCGGCATGGCGATGCAGGCTGACCAGGCCGTGACGCCAGCCAAAGCCAGCCAGACGACGGCTGCGACCGAGCAAGGCGATGCTCAGCCGGGCAATGCCCCAAAAGAGCAAGACGGCCAGCGAAAAGCCCAGCACGGCCCAAGCGCCCAGCGCCAGATCGCCCGCTGCCTGAACGATCAAACCGGCAAGCAGGATAAAGCCCAGTCCATAGGCCAGGCCGGCCAGCGGCGCAGTCGGCCCCAGTTCGCGGCGCAGAACGCGCAGGCTGGGCACACGAGCCAGTTGCAACAAGGGCGGCATGACAAAGCCAAAAAGCAACACCAGGGTCACCAGCGCAGCTTGAACCAACGGGAAAAAACCCGGCCAGGGGAAGTCGACCGCAAACACGGCGGCAATCGCCGCCAGCAAGACAAAATGGACCGCAAAGCCGAGCAGTCCGCCGAAAACAATGGCCAAAATACCCAGCCCGGCAAACACCAGGGCGTGCAACCGCAGCAACCGGCCCTGCGTCATGCCCAGGCAACGCAGCACGGCGCAGGTGTCGAGATGGCGTTGCAGGTAGCGGCGGGCGGCCAGCGCCAAAGCCACCGCCGAGAGAATCACGGTCAACAAGGTGGCCAGACCCAAAAAGCGCTCGGCCCGCTGCAGCGCCGAGCGCACTTCCGGCCGGGCATTGTCGATATCCTCGAGTTGCTCGCCGCGCCCCAGTCGCGCGGTGGCCCAATCACGATAGCGGGCCACGGTCGCGTCATCGCCGGCCAGCAGCAGACGGTAACGGGCGCGCGCCCCCGGCTGCAGCAAGGCGCTGGCCGGCAGATCGGCCAAGGCCATCATCAGGCGCGGCGCCACCGCCAGCAGGTTGAGGCTGCGATCCGGCTCCTGGCGCAGGATGGCGGCCAAGGGCCAGCGCTGGCTGCCGACAGTGAGAGCCTGCCCCGGCACTATCGCCAGGGCGTCGACCAATCGGGGTTCGGCCCACACCTCGCCGGCCTGTGGTCCCTGCCGACGCGCCTGCACGCCCCCCGCCGCATCGGCGATGCCCAGTTGCCCACGCAGCGGATAGTCGGTGCCCACCGCCTTGATCTCGACCAGTTGCAAACGGCCTTGATAGCTCACCATACTGGGAAAGCTCACCGTCAACGCCTGTTGCAAGCCCCACGCCCGGGCTTGCTGTGAAAACGCATCGGCCAGCGGATGATCGGCGACCAAGACCAGGTCGCCACCGAGTAATTGCCGCGCATCCACCGATAGCCCGCGATTGACGCGGTCGACGACAAAACCAACCGCCGACACCGCCGCCGCCGCGATCAGCAACGCCGCCAGCAGCAAACGTAATTCGCCGGCGCGCAACTCGCGCCGCAACATCCGCCAGGCCATCGCCCCCATCAAGCGCCTGCCTTGCCGCTCACGACCACTCTCGCAAGCGCGATACGGCTTCCTCAACGCGCCGCACCGCCATCACCTCCATGCCAGGAATCGGCTGTTTCGGCGCATTCGCTTCGGGAATCAAGGCCCGGGTGAAACCAAGCTTGGCCGCTTCCTTCAAACGCTCCTGGCCGCGCGGTGCCGGGCGAATCTCACCGGCCAGACCAACTTCACCAAACACTATAAGTTTTGACGGTAATGGTTTGTTTTTTAATGAAGAAGAAATCGAAAGTATCACCGGCAAATCCGCTGCCGGCTCACTGATCCGCACCCCACCAACGGCATTGACGAAGACATCCTGATCGAAACAAACCAAGCCGGCATGGCGATGCAGCACCGCCAGCAACATGGCCAGCCGCTGGGCATCAAGTCCCACCGTCAGGCGACGCGGATTGCCATGTGCGGTATCGACCAGCGCCTGTACTTCGACCAGCAAGGGGCGTGTTCCTTCCTGCGTCACCATGACACAGGACCCCGCCACCTCCTGCCCATGCTGTGACAAAAAGAGGGCTGACGGGTTATTGACCCCTTTCAAACCTCGATCGGTCATCGCGAACACGCCCAGTTCATTCACCGCGCCAAAGCGATTTTTGACCGCCCGCACCAGCCGAAAACTGGAGTGTGTATCGCCCTCGAAATAAAGCACGGTATCGACGATGTGTTCGAGGACACGCGGCCCGGCCAAGGCCCCTTCCTTGGTCACATGCCCAACCAGGATGACGGTAATGCCCAGTTGCTTGGCCAGCCGGGTCAGCTGGGCTGAACATTCGCGCACCTGAGCGACCGAACCCGGCGCACTCGACAATTGGTCGGACCACAAGGTCTGGATCGAGTCGATGACCGCCACCAGTGGTCGTTCGGCTTGCAAGGTGGCCAGGATGCGCTCGAGATTGATTTCGGCCATCAGGCGCAAGGACTGAGTGTCCAGACTGAGGCGGCGAGCGCGCAAGGCCACCTGCTCACCCGATTCTTCACCGCTGATGTAAAGCACCGAACAACTGCCCGATAACTGGGCCAAGGCCTGTAACAGCAAGGTGCTCTTGCCGATACCGGGATCACCGCCGATCAGGACCACGCCACCCGGCACCAGGCCGCCGCCCAGCGCCCGATCGAATTCAGCAATACCCGTCGGGATGCGCGCTGTCTCGCGGGCTTCAATCTCGGCCAGAATTTGCGGCCGGGCGGTTGGGGCCAGCGACTCAAAACGATGGCCGCTGGCTGCCGGACGGTCGGCAACCACTTCAACCAAGGTATTCCACTCCGCACAACCCGGGCACTGCCCCTGCCATTTGGGGCTCATCGCACCGCACAGATTGCAGCTATAAACCGTTTTTGCCTTGGCCATACCGCTTAACGGACCTCGCTCACCGGCACGCGTGAGGCCAGGGCGCAGAACAATTCGTAGGCAATGGTCCCCGCCGCTTCGGCGACCGCCTCGACCGCTACCGTGCCACCCTCGCCCTGCCCCCACAAGGTAACCGGCGAACCAACGCCGGCCTCCGGCAGATCGGTCAGCTCACATGCCAGCATGTCCATCGATACCCGACCCAGCGTCACCGTCACCCGGCCACCCACCGCGATCGGCGTACCGGTGGGCGCATGGCGTGGATAACCATCGGCGTAACCACAGGCGACAATACCGATCCGCATCCGGCGCTGGGCAACGAAGGTGCCGCCATAACCGACGCGATCACCCGGCAGCAACTCCTGGACGGCAATGACCCTGCTCTCCAGTGTCATCACCGGCAGCAGGCCGAAATCACTGGCTGGCTGGCCGACAAACGGGCTGGCACCGTAGAGCATGATGCCGGGCCGCACCCAGTCGCCATGCGCTTTCGGGTGCCGCAGGATGGTGGCCGAATTGCCCAGGCAGGTCGGACCGTGCCAGTCGCCAGCCAGGCTCAAAAATCGTTCGTACTGGGCGTCGACCCCGGCAGAGCCATCGGCATCGGCAAAATGGGTCATCAAGGTCAGGTTGACCGCGGGAATCTGCTTCAACTTTTCCCAGGCCGCCGGCAGCGTGGCGGCGGTGAAGCCCAGGCGGTTCATGCCGGTATTGAGCTTGAGGCAGATACTGAGCGGCCGGTCGGCACGCGCCTGGGCGGCCAGCATGCCCATCTGATCGAGGTTGTGAACCACGCTGTGCAGCCCATGTTCGACCACCCAGCGCGCATCCTGGTCAGAGAAAACACCTTCCAGCAACAAGATGGGCTGGCGCACGCCGGCCGCCCGCAAGGCCACGGCGTTTTCGCATTCAAGCAGTGCAAAACCATCGGCCTCGCCGCGTAGCGCCTCGACCGCACGGCTTTGACCATGGCCGTAGGCATCGGCCTTGATCACCGCCCACACCCAGGCATCGGCAGCGTGTTGTTTGGCAATCCGGTAATTGTGCAGGATGGCGGCCGGCCGGATGCGGGCGCCAATCGGACGGGAGGTCTTCATGCGTTCAGTTCTTTCAGTTTGCGATGGGCAAAATCCATGAAGGTGGTGACCAGACGGGACTGGAAACGCTCCTTGGGATGCACCAGATAGAGGTTGCGCTTGAGCGGCGGGTTCAATGAAAAAGCACAGAGTTCACCAAGCCGACATTCTTTCTCGACCACAGCACGCGACACAATGGCAAAACCCAGCCCGGTGGCGACCACGCCCTTCAGCGCCTCCGGGCTACCCAGCTCCATCTGCGTCTTGAGCTGGCTGCTGGCGACACCTTGCGCCTCAAAATAAGCGTCAGTCATTTCTCGCGTTCCCGACCCCGGTTCACGCGAGATAAATTCGTAATCGACCAGGTCGACCGCACACAAGGGCCCGCCCGCCTCGGCCAGCGGGTAATCCGGCGCACAGATAACGACCAGTTCGTCTTCACAACACACCTGACTATCGAGCGCTCCATTCTTGGCCAGAGCCTCAATCAGCCCGACATCGAGGCTACGCTCGGATACCCGGCCTTCAATCACCTCGGAATTGGCGACGATCAGACGCGCCCGGACCTGCGGGTACAAGGCATTGAATTCGCCGAGTACCCGCGGCAGCATGAATTCGGCAATGGTCGTGCTCGCCCCGACCAGCAAGGGGCCACGCATGTCACCCGTCAATTCGCCCAGACGAATTTCCATTTCATCGCTCAGATCAAGAATGCGTGCCGCATATTCGAGGACGATTTCACCGGCCGGCGTCAACGAAATGCCGGCATGGCGACGCTCGAACAAGCGGGTGGCGTATTGCTCCTCCAACTGGCGAATCTGAAAAGTCACCGCCGGCTGGGTCATGAACAGCGCATCGGCCGCCCGGGTAAAGCTCAAATGTTTGGCTACGGCATGAAAAACCTGCAAGCGCCGATCGGCCATCTCATTTTCTCCCTGAATTCAGTGCGCGGTATTCAATCACATTTTGCCGACGCGAACGGCCTGTGCATGGGAAATATTCACCCCGCCAAAAAGCGTGGTATAAACCTCGCCCAAAGTCATATACAAGAGACAAAATCCCCGTGCCGTTCGGCTTCTACATCATCATGGCCGCGCAATTTTTTTCCGCGCTGGCCGACAACGCCCTACTTATCGCCGCCATCGCTGCTCTGCGCGAGATGCAGGCACCGGCGGAATATGAGCCGCTGCTCAAGACCTTTTTCACCATATCCTATGTTGCCCTGGCCGCCTTCGTCGGCGCCTTTGCCGACTCGATGCCCAAGGGGCGGGTGATGTTGATCAGCAATACGATCAAGATTGCCGGCTGTAGCATGATGTTCATCGGTGTCCATCCGCTCATCGCCTATGCCGTCGTCGGTCTCGGCGCCGCCGCCTACTCGCCGGCCAAGTACGGCATCCTCACCGAATACCTGCCACATCGGCTGCTGGTCGTCGCCAATGGCTGGATCGAGGGCCTGACCGTCGGCGCCATCATTCTCGGCGTTGTCATCGGTGGCCTGCTGATCCAGCCCACCACCGCCTACTATTTGCTCAGTTTCGATTTTCCGTTGATCGATACCGGCGTCGACACCACCGGTGAAATGGCCATTGCCTTCGTCGCCTTTTTCTATCTGCTAGCCGCCTTCTTCAACCTCTACGTGCCGGATACCGGGGTCGACCACAAGGTTTTGAAGAAAAATCCGGTTTACCTGATCCACGAATTCAAACATTGCCTGACCCTGCTCTGGCGCGACCGACTGGGCCAGATCTCGCTGGCCGTCACCACCCTGTTCTGGGGGGCGGGTGCCACCCTGCAATTCATCGTCATCAAATGGTCAGAAGATGCCTTAGGGCTCGGCTTGTCCAAATCCTCCATGCTGCAGGGCGTCGTCGCCATCGGGGTGGCCATCGGTGCGATTGTCGCTGCCCGCTACATCACCTTGCGCAAAGCGGTGCGGGTCATTCCGCTGGGTATCGCCATGGGAATCATCGTCTTGGTGATGAATTTTGTCACCGAACTGTGGCTGGCCATCCCCTTGCTTATCCTGGTTGGCGGTCTGTCCGGCTTCTTCGTTGTCCCGATGAATGCGCTGCTACAACACCGTGGGCACATCCTGATGGGGGCAGGCCACTCGATTGCGGTCCAGAACTTCAACGAGAACCTGTCGATCCTGATCATGACCGGGCTCTATTACCTGATGGTCAAGATGGATTTGTCGATTTATTGGGTGTTGACCCTGTTCGGCACCTCGGTCAGCGGCCTGATGTACCTGATTCGCCAACGCCACCTGGCCAACCAGGCCGACCGCGACGATGTTCGCCACCTCGACGACACGCCGGGCCACTGAATTGGCCGCGGCCTAGCCAGCACCACTCAGCTGACTTAGGAAGACAGCTGACGGCGAGCAAACAGCAAGTCTTCCCAAGCCTTGGCCTTATCCGGCAGATTACGCAGCAAATAGGCCGGGTGATAAGTCACCACCACGGGAATTCCGGCATATTCAAAGCGTTGACCGCGCAAGCTGGCCAGCGACTTGTCCACACCGAGCACACTATGCACCGCCGCTTTACCAAGCAGAACGATGACTTTGGGCTGCAACAAGGCGATCTGTCGACGCAGATAGGGGCGGCAGGCCGCCATTTCAGCCGCTTCCGGGGTGCGGTTGTTGGGTGGACGACATTTAACGGCATTGGCAATATAAACCCGCTGCTGCCGATCAAGCGCCAGCGCTGCCAGCATGTTGTCGAGCAACTTGCCCGCCTGGCCCACAAAGGGTTCGCCACGCGCATCCTCCTCCGCCCCCGGGCCTTCGCCAACGAACAACCAATCCGCTTGCTGATCCCCCACACCGAATACCGCCTGTCGCCGCTGGGTCGCCAATGGGCAGGCCTGGCAGGTCGCGACTTGGGCGGCCAGTTCTGGCCAATCCAGGGCGTCGACCGCGAGCAGCGGGCTGTCCTTGCTGGCTAGCGCTGAAGGCGGCAGCGCCCCCTGGATCGGGGCGTCGGCATTTGTTACCGCCAATTGATCGCTCGCCGGTTCAGGGGCTGGGGCTGGGGCTGGGGCCGGCGCCACAGCAAGCGACGCGGCATCCACCTCAGCCGGTGCCGCACGCAAGGTCCACAGCGGCGTAATGCCCAGTTCGTGCAACAGCTGTTGGCGACTCAATGTCATGGCAAAGCCCTGTCAAAAATCAGCGCATCTTCGCGCCCTACCACCGCCGGGTAATAACCCTTGCGCACACCGATCTGCTGAAAACCGAAATGACGGTACAAGGCCACCGCCTGCGCATTCGACGGCCGCACTTCCAGCAACAGGCGCTGCGCTCCCGAATCCGCCGCCAGCGTCATGACCTGACGTAACAGGCGGGCACCGTGCCCTCGCCCCTGCTGCGCGCGGTCGACACCAATGGTCAGCAAATGAGCTTCGTCGAGAACGATCATCACCACCGAAAAACCAATCAGCAAGCCGCCCTGGCGCAAAACCCAGAGGCGATAGCCAGCCTCAAGGGCATCGGAAAAATGGCCCCGCGACCAGGGAAAAAGCTGCAGCGTCGCCTCAAGCGCCGCCACCTCGTCAAGATCGTGAGCATTCATTGGGAAAAATTCCGCCACCAGCGGCAGTCCCTGGCTCACGCCCGTCCGCCCTCGGCCAGACGCTCGGCCACGGTTTTTGCCACCTTGTCACGGATGTACAGGGGCGCGATGTCACCACAATCAAGCGCCTCGCCTGCAGCCAGGGGCGCCACGGCCAGTCGGGCCACCCAGGCGGCCAGCGGCAAAATACCCGGCTGGGCCGACAAACCCGCCGCAGCCACCCGTGCCGCCAGTGTCGGGTAGGCGCTCAGGGCATTACCGCAAACCTGCCAGCCGGCCGCGTCAGGCAAATCGATCTGCTCGGGGGGCAAGACCTGGATCTCACCCTGCTGCTGCCAACGATCCGCCATAACAACATAACGGGCGGCATACACCTCACCCATACGGGCATCGAGCACGGCCAGCACCCGCTCGCCGCCCGTTGCAGCAGCCATCGCGGCCAGGCTGACCACCGGCACCACCGGCCGATTGGCTGCCACCGCCAGGCCTTGCGCCGCACCACAGGCCACCCGCAAGCCAGTGAAGGCCCCCGGCCCAATACCCAGTGCAATCGCGTCCAGTTGCGCTAAGGACAAGGACGCCTCAGCCAGCAACTGACGCACCAGCGGCAACAAGGTGGTGGAATGCGACTGCTCGGCCGGGCAACGCCGTTCGATGACTTCACCATCGATCAACAAGGCGCAGGAACCAGTTTCGGTCGAGGTTTCAAGGGAAAGTATCTGCATAGCGGCGCATTTTACCTGCAAGCGCCGCCGTGACGATGGCCAGCACCATCGTTACTCGTCGCGGGCTGGCCGCTCATGACGTGGCGGGCGCGGTTCGTGGCGATGGCCGTGGTCGCGCAGGTCCTGGCGCAAACGCTGGCGCTCCTCGGCCGACACATCGCGCCAGCCACTGCGACCATCCGGTGAATCGTAGCGCGCCGGCAGCCCCGGCTCCTGACGATCCTGGCGCCATTGCTCGCGCATCTGCTGACGCAACTGGGCTCGATCCTCCGGCGGCACGTTGCGCCAGCCGCCCTGCGCCCATGCGCTGGCCAGCGGCAGCAGCATCAGCAAAACAAGCAGCGGTTTGAGCGGGGCAGTCATGATTGTCGGGTCCAACAAAGTGCGCAGACAGGATGATTGTCCATCCCGGCGCACAGAGCAAGGCAACGGACTTGTAAATGAATGTATCGTCCGCCACCAGCAGGCATCCTTTGTTACCATTTCCCTGACTTTTTCGCCCATCGAGCCCTATCCTCAACCCATGAACGAACGCAACCAACACCTTCTGGTCGTCGATGACGATGCCCGCCTGCGCGAACTCCTCTGTCGCTACCTGGGCGAACAGGGATATACCGTCAAGGCGGCGGCCGATGCCGGACAAATGGACAAACTACGCAGCCGCGAGCATTTTCACCTGATCGTCCTTGATCTGATGATGCCTGGCGAAGATGGCTTGAGCATCTGCCGTCGGCTGCGCGGCCAGAACGATTTGACCCCGATCATCATGTTGACCGCGAAAGGCGACGAGGTCGACCGCATCGTCGGCCTGGAAATGGGGGCCGACGACTACCTGCCCAAGCCTTTCAATCCGCGCGAATTGCTGGCCCGGGTGCAGGCCGTGTTGCGCCGCCAGTCGGCCTTGCCCCCCGGCGCACCAGCTGACAGCCTGCAAAGTGTCCGCTTCGGTCAAATTGAAGTCGACTTCGCGGCGCGCACCCTCACGCGTGGCGAGGAGTCGCTGGCCCTGACCACCGGCGAATTCGCCGTTCTCAAGGTCCTGCTCGAACATCCCCGCCAGCCGCTATCGCGCGACAAGCTGATGAGCCTGGCCCGTGGCCGCGAACAAGGCCCCTTTGACCGCGCCATCGACGTCCAGGTGTCGCGCCTGCGCAAACTGATCGAGCCCGACCCCGGTCAGCCCCGCTACTTGCAGACAGTCTGGGGCTTTGGCTACGTCTTCATGCCGGATGGCGCACCGCGCGAGGCATGAAGCCACGCAGCCTGCTGGCCCGGACCTTTCTGTTGCTGGGCACTTTGGTCGTACTCAGCACCATTGGCTGGCTCAGCCTCTTCCTGCATGTCGACGCCGAACCGCGAGCCCGTGAAACGGCCCAGTTGGCGGCGTCGACCGTGAACCTGATTCGCGCCTCGCTGTTCGCTGCTGCCCCCGAAAAACGCATTGGTCTCTTCGTTGAACTGATGACCCGCGAAGGCATCCGCCTGCTGCCGGCCGAGGCGCACGATGTCATCCGCCCCCTGCCGGAATCCCGCTTCCATCACCTGTTACATCAGGAGCTGTCCACCCACCTGGGCCCACGCACCCGCATCGCCACCGCGGTCAATGGCGAAGCCGGTTTCTGGGTCAGCTTCCGGCTTGACGAGCAGGACGACGAAGAATACTGGCTGATCCTGCCCCGCGAACGGGCCCGACGCATTTTTGCCACGCATTGGCTAAGCTGGGGCCTGCTCGCCCTGCTGCTGGCCCTCGGTGCCGCCTGGCTCATTGCCAGCCGGATCAGTCGGCCGTTGAAAGCAATGGCCCATTCGGCGGAAATCCTCGGGCGTGGCCAAATGCCACCACCGCTAACGGAAAGCGGCGCCACCGAAATGCGCGCCCTGGCACATGCCTTCAATCGCATGGCGAGTGACCTGGAACGCCATGAGAAAGAACGATCGGAAGTGCTGGCGGGTATCTCGCACGACTTGCGTACCCCGCTCACCCGCCTGCGCCTGGAGGCCGAGATGAGCGTCAGCGACGAGCAAGCGCGACAAGGGGTGGTTGCCGATATCGAACAAATGGAAGCCGTGATTTCGCAATTCATGGACTACGCCCGCACCGAACAAGGCGAGGCGCCGGAAATGACTGATCTGACGAACTTGCTACAGGCGGTCGTCGACCATCAAGCCGCCATCGGGCGACCCTTGACGACGGTGGACATCGCCCCGCTGACTGGGCGCGCCATGCGCCCCAAAGCCATCCGCCGGGCGGTGCACAATCTGCTCGACAATGCCTGGAAATATGGCGGTGGCGCGGTCAGCCTGCGGGCTTTCGCGGTCGACCAGAAATTTGCGATCGAAATCGTCGATCATGGCCCTGGCATTCCCGCCCATGAAACCGAACGCCTGAAGCGCCCGTTCACCCGACTGGACAATGCCCGCAGCAATGCCAGTGGCACCGGGCTGGGGCTGGCCATTGTCGAACGCACTGCCCGCCTGCATGGCGGCGAACTGGCCTTGCTGGCGGCACCCGATGGCGGCTTGCTGGCCCGCCTGACGCTGCTTGAGGCCTGAGGCCGTTCAGCCGCGTTCGATCAGTACCACCGCCTGCGCTTCGATTGCCTCTTCACGCCCGAGATAACCCAGTTTTTCGTTGGTCTTGCCCTTGAGATTGACGCAATCGATGGCCAGGCCCAGATCGGCGGCGATGTGGGCGATCATGGCCGGGGCATGGGGCGCCAGCTTGGGTTGTTGGGCGATCAAGGTGGCATCGACGTTGATCGGCCGCCAGCCGCGCTCGGCCAGCAGGGCGCAGGCGGCGCGAAGCAGGACCCGGCTATCGGCGCCGGCATAACGCGGATCGGTATCGGGAAAATGCCGGCCGATATCACCCAAAGCCGCCGCGCCGAGCAAGGCATCGGTAATGGCGTGTAGTAAGGCATCCGCATCCGAATGGCCGAGCAGACCGGTCGGATGCGCGATGGTCACCCCGCCCAGAATCAGCGGCCGACCGGCAACCAGCCGATGAACGTCATATCCTTGTCCCACCCGTATCGTCATCGTCCTGCCCTCAAAATCAGCGCCGCCAGGGCCAGGTCGGCCGGATAGGTCACTTTCAGGTTGGTCATGTCACCGGCCACCAATTTGGGCGCCAGGCCAGCGGCTTCAATCGCACCGGCTTCGTCGGTGAGACCGGGGGCATTTTCCAGCGCCGATTGCAGTTGACCGTAACGGAACATCTGCGGCGTCTGCGCCTGCCACAAGCCCTCACGCGCCACGGTGGCCGCCACCCGCTGCCCGTCATCGGCCCGCTTCAAGGTATCGGCCACCGGCACAGCCAGCAGACCGCCAATGGGGTCATCGGCCAATTGTTCAATCAGGCGATCGAGCTGGCTGGCGCTCAGACAGGGTCGCGCGGCATCGTGCACCAGGATCCAGTCGTCGTCTGCCGCCACCATGCTGGCTGCCTGCAAGCCGTTACGCACGCTGTCGGCGCGTGTCGCTCCGCCACAACGCAGGGTGTCCAGCTTGGGGCCAAGCGCCTGCCAGTCGCCGCGCGGCCAGAAGGGATCATCCGGCGCCAGCACCACCCACACCCGTTCGATCATCGGGTGCGCGGTCAACGCCGCCAGCGTATGAAAAATCAGGGGGCGACCCAGCAAGTCGAGATACTGTTTGGGCTTCTCCGCGCCGAAGCGCGAACCGCTGCCGGCAGCGGGAACGATTGCGAAATAACGTGGCATGCCGTAATTTTACTGAAGAACCAGGCAACCCAAGGAACATGATGAGTTTTGTCGTCCCCGAACTGGCCGTCCCCGTCGAAGCTTTTGCGACGGCGCTGGGCATCGGCCTGCTGATCGGCATGGAGCGCGAACGACGCCCCGACTCCGCCGCCGGGCTGCGCACCTTTTCGCTGGTCGCCATGCAGGGCTGTCTGTTTGCGCTGCTCGGCGAACGCATGGGCGAGCCCTGGTTGCTGGCAGTCGGCTTGCTGGTCACCGCGGCGGTCATGGTCGCTTCCAATTTTTCGACGGCCCAGGAAGAGAAATATCGCGGCTTTACGTCGGAAGCGGCCATTGTCGTGACCTATGGCCTGGGGGCAGCCGTCTGGCTGGGTTACGCAACGCTGGCCGTCATGCTGGCCATTGCGACGACGGCTTTGCTGTACTTCAAAACCGAACTGAAGCAGTTCAGCGACAACCTGACCGCCAAGGACATCAATTCGATGCTGCAGTTTGCCGTGCTGTCGCTGGTCATCCTGCCCATTTTGCCGAGCGATGACTTCGGGCCCTACGGCGCCATCAACCCGCGCCAGGTCTGGTGGATGGTCGTGCTGATTTCTGGCCTGGCGCTGGCGGGCTATGTTGCCCTGCGTATCATTGGCGCCCGCCACGGTGCCGCCTTGCTGGGCATTTTTGGTGGCCTGGCCTCGTCGACCGCAACGACCATGATGTTTTCCCGTCACGCCGCCCAGCATAAGGATTTAATTCGCCTGTCGAGCATGATCATTCTGATCGCCAACGTCATGGTCATGCTGCGTCTAGGCGTCATTGCCAGTGTCGTTGCCCCCAACCTGATTGCGCCGATTGCGCTGGTTTTCGTCTGCGGCATCATTCCTGGCGTCAGCATGGCTTTTTATCGCTGGAAAACATTGGATCAGGGCGGCGCCCTGCCCTTGCCTGAGGTGAAGAATCCCACTGAACTAAAAACCGCCCTGTCCTTTGGCCTGATCTATGCCATCGTCTTGCTGGCCGCTGCCTGGCTGCAGGATATTGCCGGCGAGAGTGGCCTTTACATCGTCGCCCTGGTTTCCGGCCTCACCGATGCCGATGCCAGCGTGTTGTCCACCCTGCGCATGTTCAATCTGGAAAAAGTCGCCGAACGTGAAGCCGTTATTGGCGTCACGCTGGCCCTGATCGCCAATCTCATTTTCAAGATCGGCCTGGTGATCAGTATCGGGGGCCGCCCGCTGGCCCGCCATGCCCTGCCCGGCTTGCTCGCCATCGGCGCCGGCATGATCAGCGGCCTGATCATTCTCTGAACCACCCGCCATGAACCACCGAGACCTCAGCCTGCATACCCCGCACGGAGCGCTGTACGGGCATTTACGCTTACCGACCAACGCCCGCGGCCTGATTGCCCTGTTGCGTTGTCATCAACACGCGGTCGACAGCCTGCGTATGGAAAATCTCGCGACCCATGGCCTGGCTGTCCTCAGCATGGATTTGCTGACCAGCCAGGAACTACAGTTCAGCGATGCCACCCAGAACGTGCCGCGCCTGACCCAGCGCATTCTCGACATTCTGGCGCTCATTGCCCACGACGACGACATGAACCGCTTGCGGCTCATCCTGTGGGCGCATGGCGAGGCCAGTCCGGCCGCCATTCGGGCAGCAACCCAGCGCGACACCCAGGTTAACGCGCTGATTTGCCAAGGGGGTTTGATCGACAAAGCCGGTTTGCAAGGCCTGAAATTCCTGGCTGCGCCCTTGTTGATGCTGCTGGATGACGACCCGATGACCCAGGCCGCCTTTGAACGCGCGGCCAGCCATTTACCGGACTGCTTAGCGAGGGAAATTGGCGATGAAGAGAGCATTGCTCCCTTCATCATCCGCCATTTGCCAGAAACGCCCACCGACTGAATGCAGGACGCAGCCGGTGGTGAGCGTCTTTACAGACCGTCGGCGCTTGGTGCCCCGAAGTGGTAGCCTTGGCCGCCCGCCACCTGATCGCTGACCAGCATGCTGACCTGCTCGGCACTTTCCACCCCTTGCGCAATCACCTCGACTTCCAGCGAATTGGCCAGCGTCACGATGGCGCGCAGCAAAGAACGGGCGTCGGCATTTTTCGGTGCCTCGGCAACCAGACCCGCATTGAGTTTGATGTAATCCGGTGGTAGATCACGCAACATTTGCAACGAATTAGGCGCCAGACCAAAGTGATCGATACCAAAACGCGCCTGATGGCTGCGCAACAAATTGGCAAAACGGCGAGCTGCTTCGATATCCAGCGAACATCCATATTCGGTCAACTCGAAGGACAGGTGCAGATTGCGCCCAGCCAGGCGCGCCAAACGCCCCGACAGCCAGGTCAGGAAAGCGGGATTCTCCAGGCTCTGGTTGGACATATTGACCGCCAGATTCAAGCCTGACTCACCGGCACGCCGTTCAAGAATGTCAAAAGCCAGCGCCAACAAGGCCTGATCAATGTCCGGCATCAACTTGTGGCGCATGGCCATCGGCAGGAAGACCGAGGCCGGCACCAGTTCGCCATCCTGGCCGACCAGGCGGGTCATGATTTCCTGTTGGGTCACCGCGCCGGTTTTGAGCGACACCACCGGCTGCCCCACCAGGCGCCAACGGTTTTCATGCAAGGCATTCTTGATCAGGTCGCGCCAGGCCATGGAGCCGAGCGAACTGACCGCGGCATCGAGATTGACCACATGGTGCAAGGCATTACGCTCGGCCTGCCGCGCACTTTCAATGGCCAGGTCAAGACGGGCCATCACGGGCGACCGGGTATCGCCTGGGCCGAAATGGACCATGCCGATACTGAAAGAAAAATCACCTTCGCCTTCAGGAAAGGCTTGCAACAAGGACTCGCGCAAACGCCGGCCAAGTTCGGCCACTTGCTCGGTCGACCGGTCAAAAATGATAAAAGCGAAGGAACCGCCCCCCGTCCGACACAGAATGCTGCCTTCAGAGCCCAGAATTTCACGGCCATAACGGGCAATCGCCGCCAGGAAATCATCTCCGCGCTTGTAACTGGCCTCGGTATTGAACTGCTTGAGGTTATTGACTTCGATGCCGATCAACACCCCTTCGGAAAACTGGATTTCGCCACCAAACACCTGCGCCAGACGCAAATCAAAACTGCGCCGATTGTCGAGACCCGTCAATTCATCCTGATACGCCTCCTTGCGGAAGCGCTCGGCCTTGGCCGACTCGGCATCGAGAAATTCAGAAATCTTGCGCGACATGTTGTTCATCGCCCCCACCACCCGGGACAATTCCAGCGCCTTGGGCTTGATACCGATCTGCTTGAAATTCTTGCGCTGAATTTCAATCGCGGTCTGCTCGATTTCCGACAAAGGCTGCAAGATCCAGCGCAGCACCATGCGCGTCGCCAACAAGGCCAGGCCGTAAGCCAGCAACATCCAGCCGGCAATTTCCAGCGTCGACCCCCACAGATATTGATAGGCATGCGTCGGCTGAGAAACTACGATCACCTTGCCCAACTGCCGCCATCCGGCACTCAGAAAGGCTTCGCCAGCAGGTGCCTGCAAAGTCAGCGCATCGGAAAACCAGAGCGGTACGCCATCGACCTTGGGCGGCAGGGAGCGCTCAAAGACCAGACGCCCGTCAGCTGCCAGCACCGCGATTCGCTGAAAATATCCCCGGTCGAACAAGGTGGCGACCAAGGTTTGCGCCAACACGTCATCGCCCTCACCCTGCGCCTGCGAGAGCGGATGAACCAGCGAAGACGCCGCATCCTGGGCATGCGAACCCAGTTGCTCCTCCAGATAAGCCCGTGTCCCGGAAACCCCCAGCCAGACCAAGCCGGCAAAAATCAGGGCGAAAATGATCGAAATACCGATGAACAACTGCTGCCGCAAGGTCATGCGTTTTTACCCCCATTCGATCCGGCACTGCCGGATCATCTGCATTCTGACGCGAACAGCTCATTACAACCCTTCCGGATTGCCTTCCTGCCAACGCCAGCCATCGGTGCACATGGCATCGATGTCACGCTGGGCGCGCCAGCCCAGCTGTTGTTCAGCCATCGCCGGATCGGCGTAACAGGTTCCGATATCGCCGGGGCGGCGGGCGACGATACGGTAGGGAACCGGGCGGCCGCTGGCCTTTTCGAAAGCGCGAACCATTTCCAGCACGCTGTAGCCGCGCCCGGTGCCCAGATTGACCGTCAGCATGCCAGGTGCACGTTGTAGGGCATCGAGAGCCGCCAGATGACCCAAGGCCAGATCGACAACGTGGATGTAATCGCGAACGCCCGTGCCATCGGGGGTGGCATAGTCGTTGCCAAAGACCGACAGTTCGCTGCGCCGACCGACAGCCACCTGGGCGACAAAAGGCATCAGGTTGTTGGGAATGCCATTCGGGCTTTCGCCGATCAGGCCACTGGCGTGCGCGCCAACCGGATTGAAGTAACGCAAGATGGCGATCTGCCAGCTGGCATCGGACTGGCCAAGATCGCGCAGGATCTCCTCAATCATCAGCTTGGTCCGGCCATACGGATTGGTGGCCTGCAACGGGAAATCCTCGCGGATGGGCACGGTATGCGGATCACCGTAGACAGTGGCGGACGAACTGAAAACCAGCTTGCGCACGCCGGCTGCCGCCATCGCCTGCAACAAATGCACCGTGCCGACCACGTTGTTGTCGTAATAGGACAGTGGCAGATCAACCGACTCCCCCACCGCCTTGAGGCCGGCAAAATGAATGACCGAATCGATGTCGTGCTCGGCAAACACCCGGGCCAGCGCCACCGGATCACGAATATCGGCCTCAACGCAAGCCGGCCGCTGACCACAAATCTGCGTCAGGCGATCAAGCACCCGCCGACTGCTGTTGCAGAAATTGTCGAGAATCAGCAATTCCTCACCGCGCGCCAGCAGTTCAACCACCGTGTGCGAACCGATATATCCTGCCCCACCTGTTACCAGAATCACGCTACACCTCCGTCGAGATTGATCTATCTACACGGCCCACTGAAAAGCAGCCATGCCTGCGGTCGACCGCAGATTTTCACGTTTTTGGGTGGTTGACCGCGTTAATCGTTGCCAAACAAGTCGCGGCTATAAACCTTGTCCACCACATCCAGAATATCGTCGGTAATGCGGTTGGCGATGATGACATCGGCGGTCTGCTTGAACTCGGCCAGATCGTTGATGACGCGCGAACGGTAGAACTCCGCCTCGGTCAACACCGGTTCGTAAATCACCACCTCGATGCCCTTGGCCTTGATCCGCTTCATGATGCCCTGGACGCTGGAGGCGCGGAAATTATCCGAACCGGCCTTCATGATCAGGCGATAGACGCCGACCACCTTGGGGTCGCGGCGAACGATTTCATTGGCAATGAAATCCTTACGCGTCGTGTTGGACTCGACGATGGCGTTGATCAGGTTTTGCGGAACCTGGTTGTAATTGGCCAGCAACTGCTTGGTGTCCTTGGGCAGGCAATAACCGCCATAACCAAAGGAGGGATTGTTGTACTGATTGCCAATGCGCGGGTCCAGGCAGACACCGTTGATGATCTGCCGGCTGTCCAGGCCATGGGTAGCGGCATAGGTGTCGAGTTCATTGAAATAGGCGACGCGCATGGCCAGGTAAGTGTTGGCGAACAACTTGACCGCCTCAGCCTCGGTGTTATCGGTGTAGAGCACCGGCACGTCTTTCTTGATTGCCCCTTGCAGCAGCAGGTTGGCAAACACTTCGGCGCGTTGCGAACGCTCGCCGACGATGATGCGCGACGGATGCAGGTTGTCGTACAAGGCGCGCCCTTCGCGGAGAAATTCCGGCGAAAAGATGATGTTGTCGGTCTTGTACTGGGCTCGGGCTTTGGCGGTAAAGCCGACTGGAATGGTCGACTTGATGATCATGATGGCCAGCGGGTTGATCGCCACCACATCCTGGATCACTGCTTCAACCGAGCGGGTATTGAAATAATTGGTCTCGCTGTCGTAATCGGTCGGCGTCGCGATGATGACGTAATCGGCGCCCTCATATGCAGCCCGCTTGTCGAGCGTGGCCCGCAGGTTGAGCGGCTTGTGATTGAGGTAATCCTCAAGTTCGACATCCTCAATCGGCGACTCCTTGCGATTGAGCATCTCGATTTTCTCGGCAACGATATCGAGCGCAACCACTTCATTGTGCTGAGCAAGCAGGATGGCGTTGGACAGACCGACGTAGCCGGTACCGGCGATGGCAATTTTCATAAGGTCTCTAGGCAAGTGTGAATTGAATTGTTGCAGATGATAAAAGAATAATGAGGCGGTGCAAAATCGATGAAATCAGCCAGTCGACGGTAAGGCCCGTTGCAGGACCAGCGTAAAGGAAAAGCGGCTCCCCTGCCCCGGCGTGCTTTCAACCTCAATTTCGCCGCCCATCAGGCGGACAAAAGCCTGGGCCAGGGTCAGCCCGAGGCCAGCCCCGCCATGTTGCCGGGTACGCGACGAGTCTCCCTGTTCGAAAGCATTGAAAATACGCCGCACGGTCTCAGCTGACATACCGACACCGGTATCCTGCACGCTGAAACACAGGCCCAGATTGGCTTCGTCCTGAAGCAGTGGCTCAAACTCCAGGCGAACTTCTCCCTGTTCGGTAAAGCGCAAGGCGTTGTCGAGCAAGCAAAACAGCACCGCCTGCAAACGGGTGGAATCCCCCTGCAAGCCGAGCTGCGCAATGGCGGGCGGCAAGTCATAAACCAAACGCAGGCCACGCTCAACCGCCCGTTCCAAAGTCTGCTGACGCAAAGCCACCACCAAATCAGCCAGCGTAAAGGGCTGACACTCAAGATGCACCCGCTCGCCCTCCACCTTGGCCAACTCAAGAATCTGCCGGATCAAAGCCATCAAATGCTCGGCCGCCTGCATGATTTTGCTGACTTTGTCCGACTGCGCCGCATCAAGCGACGAGCGCTTGAGCAAGCCAGAAAAGCCAAGAATGGCATTCATCGGCGTCCGCAATTCATGGCTCATGTTGGCCAGGAAAACCGTCTTGGCCCGGTTGGCCGACTCAGCCGCCTCCTTGGCCAGATTAAGCGAGGCCGTCCGTTGCGCGACCCGTAGTTCCAACTCATCGCGCTGTGCTTCCACCTGCCGGCGCAGTTGTTCGCGCTCGATCAGGTTGCGAATGCGGTGTCGCGCCACTTCAATCTTGATCGGTTTGGCGATGTAATCGGCTGCCCCCAAAGCCAGCCCCTCTTCCTCGCTCTTGGCATCGTCGAGCGCGGTCAGGAAAACCACCGGCACCTGTCGCAACAGCGGATCAGCCAGCACTTCCCGACAAACGGCGAAACCATCCATCTCCGGCATCATGATGTCGAGCAAGATGAGATCCGGCGGATGCGCTCGCGCCAAAGCCAGGCCACGCTGGCCAGTCGTTGCAAACTGCAAGGCAAATTCGCCGGCCAGCGCCGCGCCCAGGGTATGTAAATTGGCGGGGGTGTCGTCGATCGCCAGAATGCGGGGTTTATGCGGCACGATCAAATCTCCCAATTTTGCAGCACTGCCAGTTCAAGCAAGGCGCGTTCAGCCGCCTGAAAATCCAGATTATTCAGCGCAACCGAGACACGCTGCAAGGCATCCGGCAAATCGATAGCGGCCAGCATGTGCTGCGTGTCTTGTAACTGCCGCACCGCATCAAACTGATTATCCGCCAGCAAGACCCGCAGTTGGCGCAGCGCCGCCAGCAAGGTGGCACGGTCGACCGGCGTAACCAGCGCTTTTTCCACCAATGGTGGCAGTTGCAGCGACCCAGGGAGCCAGCGCCCCAAGGCAGCCTGCAAGCTGGCAAAGTCGATGGGTTTGGGCAGGAAATCATCCATCCCCACGGCCGCACAGTGTTCCTGATCCTGTTCGTAAGCATTGGCCGTCACGGCAATGAGCGGCCGCCGAGGCTGCCCCTGCGCCCGCTCCCAAGCACGGATGCGGGCTGTTGCCTGATAGCCATCCATGACCGGCATCTGGCAATCCATCAACACGGCGCTGAACGCCTCGCCCGCCTCGATCCGTTCGCACGCGGCCTGGCCATCGTCCACACACACTGCATCGAGGCCTAATTTTTTAAGCATGCGGCAAAGCACCGCTTGGTTGACGCGGTCATCTTCAACCACCAGCACCGGCCGCAGCGAAACCGCCGGCTCGCCGGCCGAATGAGCGACCGCCTGGGCGGGCAAGGCGGCAGCCGGGTCCAACGAACCAACCGCGGACGGCAAACCCGACCGCACCGTAAACCAGAATCGCGCCCCCTGCCCCGGCGTACTTTCCACCCCAAACCGCCCGGACATGGCCTCGGCCATTTTGCGCACAATCGACAAACCCAGCCCGCTCCCACCGTGTTTGCGCGTTGCCGAAGCATCCAACTGTGAAAAAGTCTGAAACAAGCGATGCTGTTGTTCAGGCGCAATCCCGATCCCGCTATCGGTCACCGAAAAGCTCAACTCCGCCCAATCCTGGCCGCGACGAACTTCGTTGGCGTCGAGATGAACATAACCCTGCTCGGTAAATTTGATCGCATTGCTCAGCAGGTTGGAAATCATTTGCCGCAGGCGAACCGGATCCAGGGCGTAGTCGCTCGCCACCGGGCCATGCCACTCAGCCGCCAGTTGCAGCCCCTTGTCGGCGGCCGGCTGCGAGAACAAACTGACCTGCTCCTGCAGAATATCGGCCGGACGCACCGCCACCGGATGCAATGCCAGCTTGCCGGCTTCGACCCGCGACAGATCAAGAATATCGTTCAGCAAGGTCAGCAAGGTCTGACCGGAACTCATGATCACCGCCGCATATTCCTGGCGTTCGGCCTCGTTGACCGCGGGCATCATCAGCATCTGCGCCATGCCCAGAATACCGTTCATCGGTGTCCGGATTTCATGACTCATCGTCGCCAGAAAACGGCTTTTCTCCAGACTGGCCGCCTCCGCCACCTGCTTGGCTTCGTTCAACGCCTGCTGCTGACGCTTGCGTTCGGTAATGTTTTCCTTGATCCCGAGGAAATGGGTAATTCGCCCCCGCTCGTCACGCACGGGTGAAATATTCGCCCACTCCCAATACAACTCGCCGCTTTTCTTGCGATTATGCAATTCGCCGGTCCAGGTCTTGCCAGACAAAATATCGCGCCACAAGGTCTGGTAGGTCTGCAGCGGCGTCTCGCCGGATTTGATCAAGCGCGGGGTTTTTCCTTTGACCTCGTCGAAGGTATAGCCGGTCTGGCGCTCAAAGGCCGCATTGACAAAGACGATCTTGCCATCCGCATCGGTGACGACAATCGAGGTCCAACTTTGCGCCACGGCTGAACTCAGCAGGCGTTGCTGAAATTCCGCCGTATGCAAGCGTGTCACATCGGCTTGCGTCCCTTCCCACAGCACCTCGCCATCAGCCAGCAGGGTCGGCGTCGCCTCCACATTCAAAACACGTCGCCCGCTGGCCGTGTCGACTTGGAGCTGGCAACTAAATGCCTGCGGCTGCCCTGTCGCCGGGTAGAAAGAATTGCGTAGTACCTGCTGGTCTTCAAGCCTCAGGCACTGCAGCGCCAAAGACGGGTCGTTGAGGACAACAGACTCATCCACCGCCAACTGTTGGCACCACAAGGCACTGACAAAATGAAAATGAATCTGTTGATCCGGCGTGGTCTGCAACTTGAAAATACCCACCGGCAGGTGGTCAATCAAGCTCCGGTGCTCGGCCAGCAGACTCTCCAATTCCTCGCGCTGGTGTTTGATGGCCAGGGTTTGCAATTCAACCTGGCGCCGGATCTGGCTGGTCCGGCCCGTCGCCTGCAAAATCAGCACCTGCAGCAAGCTGGCGATCAACAAACCGAGCACGCCGGTTGCCCAGGCAACCCAGGGACGATGGCTTAACAAATAGGCGCTGTTGGGTAAGAGCGTCATTTGCAACTGGCGATCGGCCAAATGCAAACTGCCATTCCACGCCATTTTTGACACCCAATCGGTGTCGACCGCAGAAGTAAACACCGCCTGCTTGCCTTCCGGCGCATCGGGATCTTCAATGCGCAAGCTCATATCGTCTGGCAAGGTTTTCCAGGTCGCCATCTGGATGATCTGGTCCAGTTTGAGTACTGCCACAGCAAAACCACGCAAATCGGGCATTTCATAGCCGGCCGGTTCGCCCAGCGCCAGGTTGAATACGGGCTGCAACAACATCACGCCGACGTGCTGACCGCTCTCTTGAACCAGTTGCAGACTTTCCGTAACCGCCGGCTTGCCTGTTTGCAAGGCGCGATCAATGGCCTTGCGGCGTAAGGGGTCGGCATGAATATCAAAACCCAGGGCGGGCCAGTTGCGATCCATCGGCGCAATGAAGCCAATCGGCACATAGACCGGCCGCAAACCGGCCGGAATGAAACTACGGTCGGGCAACTGCTCGGTAATCTGGTAGCGCTTGGGGCGAAGCTGCGCTGACATCCGCTGTTCAAAAGCAGTGCGATCAGCGGCATAAACCCAGGGGTTGAAACTGAGCGCAGCAATGTCGGGATGGTCGCGCAGGGTCAACTGCGCCATATGGTTAAATTGTTTCAGGTCAAACTTCGGTGACACTTCGATCAGGCGACGTATGGCCGACAAGGCCTCGGCCTGCTGGTCGAAACGCTGCTGGATGGCATTGCGGATTTCTTCGGCATGTAGATTGATGTGTTCGCGCATCTGCGCCTGTTCCCAGCGCGACACGGCAATAAAGGCCGCACTGATCAACAGCAACACGGTCAATATCAAGGCCATCAATAAATGACGCCGCTCACGCCAGACCATGTCGTGACGCAGCAGGTAGAGCAACGACAAAGGGGTGGCAATGAATACGCCCAGCGTGTCGCCGACAAACCAGTTCCAGCCCGCATTAAATAACTCAGCCTCTGGAATGACCCCACGGGCCCCCAAGAAGGAAATCCCCACCAAGGCTGAAATCCAGCATACCAAGGGCCCACCGAGGAGCAGAAAGCGAATGATGTCGACTTCGGTTTCCAGGTGACGCCAACGCTGCTCAAGGAAACGCAACACCGCCCAGCGCCCGACAGCAGCCTGTGCTGCGGCCCCCAGGCCGATCCCGCCGGCCATCAGTGCCGACGACGGGTCGAGTAGGCCGTGCAGGGCCAGTTGCACCAGATTGGCCGCCAGCGAGCCCAGCCAGATGGCCGGCAAAACGGCGTTCCCTTGTGTCAAGGCGACGGCTAAAGCCAAACCCGCAGCGGGAAAAACCGGGCTGGCAAAACCGACGGGAATGGCCAGCAGCAAGCCGGCCGTCGCCAATAAAAAATACGGCAGCGCAACCAGTAGCAAGGATTTAAGGCGGGCAGGCATCATCAAAATGACAGGTGTCCGGACGTTTCCGAATAGGGGACGCATCATACCGCATGCGGCGAAACGCCTATAATCGGCCAAAACCAGATAAATACCGAAAATTTAGCGCATGCAGGGAGTTTGCACATGACCACAACACCGCTCAAATGGCGACTATCGATGGGTATCGGCTTGCTGGCCTTGCTCAGCACCTTGCTGGTCTGGCAACTCAGTAGCTCGCTGAGCCGACAGCAAATTGAACGTGACCAGAACACCTTGCTGACCAGTATTGCGGTTCGCATGGCCACGCAAATGGCACACGACATGGACGCCCGGGCTGGCGAGCTGCGCTTCCTGGCCAGCCAGAGTGAAATTCGCGACCCCCGCCTCAGCTCGGAAAAGAAACGGGCCATTTTCGAGCGCATGCGCAACAACTACCCCTTCTATTCCTGGATCGGCATCACCGATACCGAGGGCAACATCGTTGCCGGTACCGATGGTTTGCTGGTTGGCAAAAGTGTGGCCAAGCGCGACTGGTTCATCAATGGCCGGGACAGTCTGCACTTTGGCGATGCTCATGATGCCTTCCTGCTCGCCAAGTTTTTACCCAAACCAAAATGGGATGACCTGCCCTTGCGCCTGGTCGATATTTCCCTGCCGGTCCATGACGAGCAGGGGCGACTGCTCGGGGTAATTTGTGGCCACCTGAGCCTGGACTGGGCCTTCGAGGCCCGCGAATCGATGCTTGATCAACTCAATCGCGAGCATCTCGACCTCATCGTTCTCAACAAGGAGGGCAAGGTCTTGATGGGCACCCCCCGGTTGCCTTCGCTGAAAGTCGACCTAGCCAGCCTGACCAGTTTCCAGGGGCTGGCCCATAACAGCCGCCAAGTGGCCAATGAACAATGGCCGGATGGCCGAAATTATTTGACGGCAGCCGTCCGCGAAACCCCCTTTCGCAATTACCAGGGCATGGGCTGGACCATCGTGGCCCGCAAACCGCTCGACATCGCCCTGCAGGCGGCCGACCAATTGTCCCGCCTCATCCTGATTGCTGGCATCGGCACCGCCCTGCTCTTCGCCCTCGCGGGCTGGATCGTACTCAACCGCCTGTTGCGGCCGCTTGAACAGGTAGCCCAGGTTGCCGAGCGCATCAAGGCACACGACCTGACGACAGAAATCCCCCAACCTGCGGGTGACGACGAAGTCAGTGTGCTGGCTCGCTCACTGACCGAACTGGTGGCGAGCTTGCAGGCGGCGAATGCCGAACTGCAATTATCGTCACGCGTCTTTGAAGAAAGCGGTCAGGGCATCCTGATCTCCGATACGAACAACCGGGTGCTCAGGGTCAACCGGGCCTTTGTCCAAATTACCGGCTACCCGGCGGCGGAAATCCTCGGCCAGACGCCGGCCGTTTTGCAATCCGGCATGCAGGACAAGGCTTTCTACCAGGCCATGTGGCAACGGCTGGCGCGCCATGGTCAATGGCAGGGTGAAATCTGGAACAAACATAAGGACGGCCATCGCTATCCCGAATGGCTGACCATTTACACGCTGCGCGACGAACAGGGGCAAGTCGCTTACTACTTGGCTATTTTCGATGACATCACAGAAAAGAAAAATTACGAGCGGCGCCTGGTTCACCTGGCCAATTACGACACCCTGACCGAGTTGCCCAACCGCCATTTGTTGCAGGAGCGCACCGACCGGATGCTGCGCGAGGCCACCACCAACGCTCAGCAACTGGCGCTGATTTTCATCGACCTCGATCGCTTCAAACTGATCAACGACACCCTGGGCCATCCGGCGGGCGATACGGTGCTGGTTGACGTTGCCCGTCGTTTTTCCTTGCTGGTCGGCAACGCGCAATTGCTGGCGCGCTGGGGGGGCGACGAGTTCGTCATCGTCATGCCGATCAAGACAGCCGATGACGCGGCGCACATGGCCCAGAATGTTGCCAACGCCCTGCACGCCCCTTTCATCATCGCCGGCGAAGCCTATCAACTCAGCATGAGCGCTGGCATCGCCTGCTTCCCGAACGATGGCCAATCGGTGGCCGAGTTGCTGCGTTGTGCCGATACAGCGATGTACCAGGCCAAGCAAGCCGGGCGAGGCGAGGCCAGCTTCTTCACCCCGACGATGAATAGTGAACTGACGCAAACTGTCCATATCAGCCACGCCTTGCGTCTATCCCTCGAACACAAGGATGACAGCCTGAGCCTGGTGTTCCAGCCCAAGCTGGACCTGCACGGCCAGGCGGTGGTTGGCATTGATATCCTGGCCCGTTGGCAGCATCCGCAGCAGGGTGAAGTCAGCCCGACGCAATTCATTCAGATTGCAGAGGACAACGGCCTGATGCCCATGCTCAGCCAATGGCTGATCGAACACAGCGTGCGACAGATCAGCAGCATTCGGCAGGCACTGGGCCGCGCACTACCTTTTTCGCTGAATCTGTCGGCGCATCAATTGCGCGACACGGCCCTGCCGCGGCAATTGCAAGGTGCCTGTCTGCAAAACGAGCTGCCTTGCCGCGATCTGACGCTTGAAGTCACCGAAAATGCAATCATGGCCGATGAAAAATCGTGCATCGACAATCTGCTCGCCCTCAAGTCGCTCGGTTTCCGGCTCTCAATCGACAATTACGGCACCGCTTACGCCAGCCTCAACTATCTACAGACCCTTCGGCCAGCGGAAATCAAGATCGACCGGCGTTTGGTGGACAATTTACCGGTTGACCCCGAGTACCACGAAAGACTCCAGTTCATCATCAGCATGGCCGACAAGCTGGGCCTCAACGTCGTCGCCACAGGCGTCGAAAACGAGCGCCAGTGGCAGGCCCTGCAGCCCATGGCTCCCTGGGCTGTACAAGGCTTTCTGTTTGCCCGGCCAATGACTGAAGAGGCCTTGGTCAGTTATATGCAGGCACATCCCCTCAGCACATGAGCGCGCCGATCAGTCAAAGTCAGCCCCTGTTCGCAAGGCACTGTCACCGAAATCACCCTGCTAGCCACCGAAAACTCGCCTATTCTTTCGCAGTCGACCCCGGTTTCACTCAAAAATGACCGCTTCCCAGCCCTCCTCGGTATCGCTGCGCCAACATTTGCGTTGGCGGGTCGGCTTGCTGGTGTCGGGGGCCATCTTGCTGGCCAGCGTCGGCTTTTTCATTTTTGTACTGCAACCCATGGTATCGCGCGTTGCCGAAAGCCAGTTCGAACGCTCGGCGGCTGAGGTCAATGCCGAGTTGAACAAAGTCTT
>JAQTXC010000020.1 GCA_028689015.1 Dechloromonas sp.
TGTTTCAATCCACGCCCCCCGTTTCCGGGAGGCGATGCAGGCGCGGTCAGGAAGTAAGGGCGAACCTCGTCAGGTTTCAATCCACGCCCCCCGTTTCCGGGAGGCGATGCTTGGGGTGGCATGTGCGGCGGGTCAGCCTGGTGCAGTTTCAATCCACGCCCCCCGTTTCCGGGAGGCGATGCTCGATTCACAAACGACGATGTGGGACGCGTTCCTTGTTTCAATCCACGCCCCCCGTTTCCGGGAGGCGATGCCACATCAAAAGACCTGGGCTATCTGGATTTCAAGTTTCAATCCACGCCCCCCGTTTCCGGGAGGCGATGCCTAGGCATGTCCGGAATCGGGCAAGGTCCATGCGCTGTTTCAATCCACGCCCCCCGTTTCCGGGAGGCGATGCGGGGCCAGGAACGGATGACGAACCCGGAACAGACGTTTCAATCCACGCCCCCCGTTTCCGGGAGGCGATGCCGTGATCCGCTGCTCGGTCACGTCTAGGCTTATCCGGTTTCAATCCACGCCCCCCGTTTCCGGGAGGCGATGCTTTGTCGTATCCCTTTTCGCTGCTGCGGTTCATCAAAGTTTCAATCCACGCCCCCCGTTTCCGGGAGGCGATGCCGGGTCATGTTCGGTCGGGCAACTGTTTCTTGCCGTTTCAATCCACGCCCCCCGTTTCCGGGAGGCGATGCAGCCGTCAAACGCACTTCGTTAACCGTGGAATTGGTTTCAATCCACGCCCCCCGTTTCCGGGAGGCGATGCATTTCGGCCTGTAAACAAAATAATCGACATCAGGTGTTTCAATCCACGCCCCCCGTTTCCGGGAGGCGATGCGCAGGAACGGCAGACGGACCCAGCTTGCCCCAGGAGGTTTCAATCCACGCCCCCCGTTTCCGGGAGGCGATGCGTCTGTGCTGGAAATCCGCCAACAGATGCAGAAGGCGTTTCAATCCACGCCCCCCGTTTCCGGGAGGCGATGCGCGGCGCAGCGCCTCAACGGCCTGACCGACAATGTTTCAATCCACGCCCCCCGTTTCCGGGAGGCGATGCGCATCTGCTCGAAGTAAGCGCGGAAGGTCTTGGCAGTTTCAATCCACGCCCCCCGTTTCCGGGAGGCGATGCGAAGCGGCCTCAACGGCCATCCGCAGGGAATCGGGTTTCAATCCACGCCCCCCGTTTCCGGGAGGCGATGCTCGTGGCTGGCGCGGTGTCGGTGAAGGTGATTTTGTTTCAATCCACGCCCCCCGTTTCCGGGAGGCGATGCAGATAAGCCGATCATTGCGGTTCCCGACCAGGAAGTTTCAATCCACGCCCCCCGTTTCCGGGAGGCGATGCCAGTCGGAGATCATCAGCAGGCGGGCGCGCTCTTGTTTCAATCCACGCCCCCCGTTTCCGGGAGGCGATGCCATCTTCTGCAGGGTCTGGGCGTCGTCGTCCTGCACGTTTCAATCCACGCCCCCCGTTTCCGGGAGGCGATGCCTTCAAGTTCGCCAAGCGCCCACAAAGCGCAGGGCTGTTTCAATCCACGCCCCCCGTTTCCGGGAGGCGATGCAACAATTACTATCGGTTATTGTTCTTTGCATCATGGTTTCAATCCACGCCCCCCGTTTCCGGGAGGCGATGCGTGCAATTGAGCCGCCAGTTACATAAAGTCCTGAAGTTTCAATCCACGCCCCCCGTTTCCGGGAGGCGATGCATGACGTGATGCCGGAGAAGCCGCCCGCATTCTTGTTTCAATCCACGCCCCCCGTTTCCGGGAGGCGATGCAATGGATGCGGCGCGATTCATTTCGGCTGAGAACGTTTCAATCCACGCCCCCCGTTTCCGGGAGGCGATGCCCGGTCAAGGAGCCGTGGCGCGTGATGTACTCGATGTTTCAATCCACGCCCCCCGTTTCCGGGAGGCGATGCTCTCGTCTTCGGTCCAGGTCTTGCGGCTCATGGTCAGTTTCAATCCACGCCCCCCGTTTCCGGGAGGCGATGCTCATCTCCCGCAACTACCGGAAGCATCAGAACAAAAAGCCCGCATTGCGCGAACCTCTTTATTCCTGAGCAAAAAACATCTTACGCGCCCAGCCCACCTTCTGGAAAGCCGCATCAAATCAGGCAACAGCGCGGCGCGCGAACCTACCGGGGAAAGCATGTGCACTTGGGGTTCGCGCAAGCTCACAGGATGAGGGGCGCGTCGAAGTCGGTGGCGCAGAAACAGCCGTGTTCGCGGACTTCGTAGCCTTTGAGCTCGGCGATGCGGTAGAAGCGCAGGTTGTCTTCCCCGTCCTTGATTTCGGCGACCAGATCGCGTTCCAGCGCCTCGAAGCGGGCACGGTCGACCTGGCATTCGAAGACCGATTTCTGCACCCGCTGACCAACGCTTTCGCAGAGTTTGGCGACGCGGCGCAGGCGTCGGCGGCCTTCGCGGGTTTCGGTGTTGACGTCGTAGCAGACGATGACCAGCATGATCAGCGCACCAGGTAGGGTAGATATTCGGCCGTGTCGCCGCGCAGCGTGCGCGCCAGCAGGCGGGCCTGGAGATGCGGTAGCAGGCCGAAGGGCACGGTTTCGCTGAGCAACGGATGGGTCAGGTTTTCCTGCTTGCGCTCCTGGTAGGCGACCAGCACCGTCTTGCGCGCATCGCCTTCGAGCAGCACGGCGCCGCCTTCGCGTTCGACAAAATCGCCAGCGCCGATCTGGCCGCGATTGATCAGCGAGAGCACCAGACGATCAGCAAAGGCGCGGAACTCTTCCATCAAGTCGAGCGCCAGCGCTGCCCGCCCCGGCCGTACGACATGCAGAAAGCCGATTTGTGGATCGAGGCCGCAGGCTTCGATGGCCGAGCGGCAATCGTTCATCAGCAGTGAGTAAACGAAGGAGAGCAAGGCGTTGATCCTGTCGCGTGGCGGGCGCCGGCTGCGGCCGTCCATGCGGAAGTTTTCCCGCGCCGAACTGCGGATCAGGGCATTGAGCGCGGCGAAATACTGGCGCGCCGCTTCGCCTTCAACACCGCGCAGGGTATCGGCATCGCCGGCTCCCGGCAGTGCCCGCAACGCAGCCGCCAGATCGGCCGCGCCGCGCGTCAGGATCGCCGCATCTTCCTCCGCCTTGGCCTCGCGGGCACCGCGCAGCAAGACCTGACGACCATTGCGCAGTTTGCCGGCAATGCAGTTGCGCGCCACGTTGAGGGCGAAAGCCGGGTCGCCGGCCAGCCGATGCTGCGCCTGACGCAGCAGCACGTTGCCCGAAACCGGCCCTTCCAGCCGCGCCTTGAACCGCCCGTGCGTATCGAGCAAAACCAGGCTGATGCCGCTGTCGGCCAGTTTGTGCATCAACGGCAGCGACACCGAAACATGGCCGAAGCAGACGACGGCGCTCAGGTGATGCAGCGGCACGCGCAGTCGCGTTTCCTTGTCGACCTCAACGCGCAGGGTTTCGTTGTCGAGATGGATGTAACTCTCGGGCGTGGTCACGTACAGCGTGTTGAGCAGTTGCATGTCAATCATCCACTTCGAACAGGGAATGCCGGACTGCCGCATGCTCCGGCGTCGGCACAAGGGCTTCCGGCTGACACAGGTCGCGCAAGGAACAGGCCCGGCAGTGGTCGTCGTTGAGGGGCGGCGGCATTTCGCCCGATTGCAGCAGATGCCGGACGGCCACTACGGTCGACGCCATTTTTGCCCTTAAATCGGCGTCGACCGCCACGATGCGCCGACGGCGCGAAGAGGCGTAATACAAGGCACCTTCCGGCACCGGCTTGCCGAACATTTCTTCCAGACACAGCGCCTGCGCCGCCAATTGTAGATCGTCGCAAGCTGCAATATCCGCCCGCTTGTGGCGCGAACCGTGTTTGTATTCCACCGGATACGGCGTGCCATCCGGCAGGAATTCGACGACATCCGCCTTGCCGACCAGCCCGAGCCGGTCGCAAAACAGCGGCAAGGCCCGCTCAACGCGCAAGCCGTCGCGCAACTCGAAACCGGGATCGTCCACCCGTTTGTGCAGAGCCTGGCCGCGCAGGGTAAACAGGTTCTCTTCAAACCCCTGCTCAACGTGGATCAGCGCACATTGGCGCGGGCAGTAAGCCCAATGCTGGAGCGCGGAAAGGGGAATGGGATCAAGCGGGTCGCTCGTCATTGCTCAACCCTGCCAATGGATTTGGCAACTTGCTTGGGTTAGCATTGCCCAAGCTTTACCGGAGGTTCTCACCATGATCAATTCACCCCTTGAAGACATCGAAGCCGCCGCCCTGCAACTGGCGCCGGCCGAGCGCGCAAAGCTGGCGGAACGCCTGCTGGTCAGCCTCGATGAAGACGACGAAATCCTCGCGTCCTGGGTCGAAGAGGCGGAGCGTCGGGGCGATGCATACGACCGTGGCGAAATGGGCGCCATCGATTTCGATGAGTCGATTGCCCAGGCAAAAGCCAGAATCAGAGCCATTCCTAAAAATTGAGCACCCAAGTCAAACAACACCGATTCTCCAGTTAATTCGAGCTTCGCTCAGATCAAGTACCCTCCAGCGATTTTTGCATCATCCAAGTCAAACCACCCTGCCATGTATCCAAAACAATCCGGATCGTAGGCCCAGCCATCAGGTAAGGCGAAGAGTTCTTGCGAATTTGCCCATAGTGGAGACAGGCCGAGATTAGTGGCCTTAGATGGATACATTTGAACGCTGGATTGGATCAGTTCATTATTAGAAACGGGAATTCCAGCACGAATTCGGCCTGCAACTTCCTGATCGACAACGACAAGTCGCATATCGCTTCGTATCACACGACACATTTCCGCCACAGCAGGATAGACCATATCAATCTCGCCCCTAACGGCTGCGTGAGCCAAGTTTTGTTGTTTGGCCATGAACTCTTTCTGAAGTGCAAACCGGCATATTTTTGGCAAGTCACTGGGTTTGGCCGAAGAAAGCCACCCCATATCGAAAACTTCGCCTAAAGCTTGTTTTGATGCCCTCAGCGATGGGTTATCGGGAAACATTTTGCTATCGGCAAAATCGAAGTCGTACAACATTGCTGTGTCAGACCTATCTGCACTTCGATTGACTCGTCCCCCTGTCTGAATCAGGCTCGCTGCCGAACATCGCTGACGAAATCCGGTAGCAAACGAAAAATCCATTCCTGCCTCGACAAGACTTGTTGCTACTAGCGTCCAATTTTCACGCCCATCCGACAACCAAGCCTTGATCTTGTCGATGATCTTTGCTCGATCTTTTGGCGCAAGCGCCGTACTAAGGTGAAGAACATCTTGTTTTCCACGCCAAACCATAAATCTTGCCAACACAGCAGCCGATTGGACGGTGTTAACAATAATCAAACGGGGACCATCTACGCTTTCAATCCAGCAGCTCAATTCTTCAGCCGTTACCGCCTCTTTGCGTGACTCAAAGCGAATCCGTGAATGCTCGGTGACCTTGAAGCGATCTGCAAATCCATCGGTGAGTGGCGCAACTCGTAGTGGAGTCGCGCTAGGAGACTGCCCCGGAGGTTTTCCTTCTGCAATAGCGCGAAATTCATTCAGCGTCCAAAACTCTGCCAACGACCCGGAAGCCAGAACGATGTGCCCATTCCACTCATTCGCCCATTCGTTCAGCCAATTCCAGCAGACGGGCCACATATCAGCAGGCAGAGCAGCATGCGCTTCGTCGATGAAAATGGCAGAACCAGGCAATTCATGGAGCTTGCGTAATTTTGCGGGTTCGCAGGATGCCAATGTCTCGAAAAACTGGACCGCCGTTGTAACAACAATAGGTGCTCGCCAAAGGGTTGCCATCCCTCGCAACTCTACCTGTTGGAACGTAGCCTGATGATGATGTTCCGCAACGACGGCCTCCATGTCCTGTTCTGTTTCCCCCGGCAGGCGAAGGGCTTTACGATAAATCCCGACCGATTGCCTAATGATGTTCGTGTACGGCAATACGACAAAGATGTGCCGAAACTTTCGCTCTTTGGCCATTTTCAGCAAATGCGCCATGACAGCAGTGGTCTTCCCCGCCCCTACTGCCGCATCGCAAGCCACCAGTCGCTCGGAGGGCAACGCTTTCCGACACTCCGCATAGAGATCATCGCGCAGTTGCTGTCTAACCTTGCTAGCCTCCCCTACAGCATCGTCGCCCGCCTTGTGTTTTGACAGCCCTGACACATAAGCATCGAGCGCAGCGAGCCGTTCATTCCAGCGAGGAAATACTTTGGGAAGAACGTCGTTCTTCCCGTAATGGGTTGCTGTGTCGGTATGATCCCCATCGACAAGGCAAGAAAGTAGCAAGCGGCGAACAAACCCACTGCATCTACTTAACCCACTTTGATCTTGGATAGCCCGCAAACCGACAGACAGTTGATGCCGGTTCTGATAGGTTTGAATGCGCTCTTCCGTCGCACGTCGTGTTACGGGATCGTCGACACGAAACGGGTGATCGCCCAGACGTTTCCCACCATCCCGAACAAGTCTTGGCTGGGATCGAACGAACTCATACCTCACCAAACCGCGATGATGGGCGGCAACGAGTCCGGCAGCCTCCATCGCCCCATGCGCGGAAAGATAAACAGCACCAGCATCCTCATGCCTGATGTGGCGTGACGACGTTCGGTTATGTTGGAGCGTTTCCTGGAATCCATCATCCAGTTTCCCCAAGTCGTGAAAACTCGCTCCATTGCGAACAATCTCGACAAGTTCGCTCCGGCTTGGACGCCCCACCTCCGAATCATTTCTGAAGGCATAGTGCATTAGAGCGGAACGGATGCGCCGCAGCGCACCGGCCGCAACCCCACGAACATGGTCGCGATAAAGTTGAGCGGGGCGCCCTTGTCGGGCGCTATGCGCAAGCCAATCAGTCATGGGCCTGACGCGGGAACACCTGTTCAACAAAGCTCGGATCGCACAGATCGCCGAAATGCTTGAATCTTCCTGCAAACCGCTTTTTCAACTCGTCCAGCACCTTTTCGCCATCGTAGGCATAGTCGCCCCATTCGCTGGAAGGCTCCTTTGGATCAGGTTTTCTTGGCGTCAGGGCATCAATGATCTCGAATTCCGAACACGACCCCAAAGAACTGGAATGTTCGAAATACCAAGCATGTCGTACCTCGACAAGGGGACGAATACGCGACGCGTTATGCGGATAGGCATAGGGAATCAGTCGGCAAATCAATTCGATATCGTCAATTGTGCAACCACTTTTCCCCGCAGCAGAAGGGTTAATTAAAAACGGCATTGCATAGACACCGTGCTCAACCACACGAAAGCCAAGCGGTGCCATCCCGCGATCTGCATTCTTCGACGCATCGACATTCGCCTTTACCGTATTGGTATCTCGCTGAATACGAACTTTGGCTGCTGATACACCAAGAGAAAACTGAGCAACTCCGGTACGAATAAAATTATCTCCCTCTTCAAGACTTGTACTGCCAAACGCCCTTACATCCCAGTACCGTTCGGAGAGGCTCTTCTTCTCCCCTTCTTTTTTAGATGCTTTTTCCAAATTGCGCGCGGACTGGTCGACATGAACGCCATAGCTATCGTCAGACAATGACATCAGTTTGCGCAAATGCTCCCAGACTGGCCCCTCTTTTTGCAGTACCAATTCGCGCAGCTTCCGCTTGAAGGACACGTCGCTGATGATGCCGCGACCGTCATGCGCTCTTGTACGGGGATCGCTTTCGCGATCCGGATCACCATTCGGATTGGAATTTCTGGCCTCGATCACAAGAAGGCCGGTAACACGGGGAAGGACTGAATTCATGGTTTCACCTCTATAAAAATTTGGGTTTATTCGGAATCGGTAGATTGGCTTTCGGATGCCAGTTCATCGCTCTCTTCTTTTCCGAGGATGGGCGACAGATACCCCAGGAACAGGTGAGCTTTTTGAACGAGTTCCATTGCCTGATCGAGAGACGAGTCGGCATGCAGGCTTTCGCTGATCGGTGCCACAATCCGCAGCACTTTACGAGCGGAATTGATGGCAATTTGGATGGACTCTGGAGCGTCCTTTCTGACAGCGGCGCTCTTTGCCCAGCCGAGGTAAACCCTGCTTCGCTCGCTTAACTCTTCCAGCGCACGGGCAGGAGACTCAGAAGCCCTCCCAAGCAACCCATTACCGATCAACGCATTGGGAATATCCCCTTGACGGACGGCAATGCAGTAGCACTTGTGCAACTCATCCATGGCTGCGAGCAGTTTGCCAACAAGGAATGCTGATTCAGACATGTAGTTTTCGACTTTGGAATTCATGATGTAGAGCAAGCTCCCAATAAGGCTGATAGTTTGAGAAAGGGCATAGTCTGGATACTTAGGTTCTCGTTGCGACCGGGCCGACGAAATGAACTGTCGCCACAATTCAAACGTGGTGAAGTCATCGCAATGGAGAATATGTCCCGCCCGTGTTAGCAATCCAGACGCACGATCCAGAGCAGTACCAAGTAGAGATACCGCCACCTCCATGTAAACGCCTGGTTTGCGTAGAAAAAGATCAAGCACAGAACCGATGGCTGGAGATTCCAAGCGCACATTTTCGGAACCACCACGTATCCACTCTTGGGAAAGGAGGCGCACGACCTCTTCGGGAAAAATCAAATTGGGTTTAAACAAACCGAATCCTGACTTTGCCTTCTTCGATGGCAATGGCACGCGCAGGCGGGAAGGGAGATTTTTTCCTGAAGCATTCCAATGCTCAATAGCACTGACGAAATCATCTAGCGGCGGCATCGCTGAATAGGCAAGTTGAATTTGCCCTGGCGATATCTGACGGATCAGCAGAATGACAAGGTACGGAGCAACGACCGCACTACCCACTGCCCTTGAAAACACTTCACATACTGGGCGCGCCTCATCCTGAAATACTTTGCGCCCATCGTCGGCATTTACCGGGCCAAACAAACTCGCAATACGCAGGTCTTCAAGCGGAATAGTGGGAAACACGACTAGCACGTCTTTGGTTTCAACCAAGCGCGACTGCTTTCTCTCAAATTTTCCGTTATGCAGAGCACGCCAGTTGGTGCCGGGAGGCTGATCTGTAATTGTTTTGAGAGCTGCCACGACTTGATTCGCCACATCCTCTGCTACCGGAAAGGCTGCACTATCAGCACGGTGATATCGGAAATTACATTCTGCTTCCGAGAACTTGGAGTAGGCATTTAGTGGCTTGCTAATCACAGGTGGAGCACTCCAACTTGGAAATGGCCCCGATAACAACGCCATCGCTTTCCCGGATAAAGCACATTGTGCGCTGCTTTTGCTTTTTCCTTCGGTAGCCTGTTCGGCATGCAGAGCGCGTAAAACCACGTTCCTCACGGATGCCGTATATATGCTGAATGCTGGATCGTCAGGCAAGCTGATGTCAAAACACAGCTGCACCTTATATTCCCGTTCGACTTTCTGATCCTTCTTTTTCTTTCTCTGACCAACGAGAACTATCGTCAGCAATTTTCGCAACGAATCGTCACAAGACGATGTCCCAAGAGCAACAGTGACTGCGCGGCTAATGGCTTTGGCAACCTCTTTGGGGTTCGATGCAAAAAGCTTGAAGGCCGATGCAAACTGATTCAGTGCTCGAACAATTTCAAGCTCATCAGGGAAGGTGCACTGACTGATTCTCTGAACTTGATCACCGAGACCGGATAAGTTGATCTCTTGAAGCAGCCCATCACAAGCAACGATGCAGTTACTCAATTCATCGAATCTTGCAGGGTTTTCAAAGATGCTCCACTTTTCATCATCATCGACATTCAGACAAATTGGTGGTTTTTCCGGGCGTACAGCCGGGAAATACTTAAAATTTCCTCGCTTAAGTGTCCAAAGATATTCATCTCCTTTGACTATTGGAAGAAGACGAGCAATCTCCCCTCTTTCGTTCAGTATCACTTTTAATGAGGCATGACTGCTCACTCCGGGACGATCAAAATCACGGTGAACCAGCCCTGTATCAATACCTTGAGCTTTCAAGTTTCGGGCAAGTGTCAGCAGTTCAATCAACATGGCAAACCTCGCCGAATATCAATTTCCCATTCTCTAGCGACACCTCCGGGAATTGGAGAATCCCTGCCTGAATTTCCAACTCGCGAAAGACGGGTTGATACACCCCATTGACCGGCGCATCCCATACCGACAACAAAAAAGCCGGAAGCAACATGTTGATATCCTTCTGAAGCTTGGGTAAGTCTGGGGTACAGGACTCACGCCAAGATCCAAAATAGGTCGGCAGAAATTCCTTCCAACCCAAGCATGGCGCGTATTTCGATACGCCTTTAGTGAGCCTTCGCAGGAACATTTCCTGTAGTGCATGAGCAGCGTTCACTCCACCACTCTGCACCCCTGGAACTGGTAGGCAATATCCCGTAACTCGGAAGCAGACATCGACAAGAATTGTGGCTGGCAATTGATACGAGGCTTGCTTCTTGATTTGGTCCGCTTTTCTCAAAGGGCCACGATAGTTGGTTACATATTTCTCGTAGCGAACCGGCTTCCAAATCTCAACGCTTGTTGGACAGAAAAATGCGCAGGGAGGCTTTCCTTCACTAAAACAACCTCGCGCAACGGACTCGAACATGGCCTTACAGGCAGACCATGTAGGAAGTGGGTAAGAAATTGGTGCTGCTCCGGTATCTGGCCTTGCAAACATGGCAGCCGGGCCTTCAACCTCGAATTGCACTGGATACTTCTTCGCTCGATACATCACTATTCCCCTTTATTCGATTTCAATCCCATACCTCCCCATCGCCGCCTTCAACAAGCCCACGACCTTCTCCCGCAACCCCTCCGGCCCCACCACCTCACAATCCGGCCCGTATTTCAAAACATCCATGACCAACTCAGGATCGCTGCTATAGGGCAGGCGCAGCTGGTAGCTGCCGTCCTCAAGAAACACACCTTCCTGCTCCGGGTGCCAGTGTTCAGCGGCAACCCAGCGGGCGCGTTCGGGGGTGAAGAGGAGCGTCGCCCATTGCACTTCGGCGCCGGCAAAGATGCCGTAGCCAGCGCCCAGTGCGGCATCGAGTTCGGCTTCGGGGATTTCCTGGGCGACGGCGTCTATGGTTTTGACGGCTTTGATGGCGTCGACCGCAAAGCTGCGCAGTTCGTCGCGCAGGTGGCACCAGGCGTCGAGGTACCAGTTGTCGCGGTAGTGCGTCAGGCGTTGCGGCGAGATTTCGCGCTGGCTGGGGTCGCCCTTGCTACGGGCGACGTATTCGATGCTGAGGCGGCGCCGTTCCATGAGGGCGGCGGCGATGTGCTGGAAGTGTTGCGGCGCGTAGTGGCGGGCGGCCGCGCTCAGGATGCGGATGCGGCGGGCGATGTCGTCGGCGGAATCGGTGGCGCTTTCGAGCATGCCGAGCAGGCGCTGGCGCAGCGGGCCGACGTGTTCGGCGAGCAGGCCGCCGGCATCGAAGGCGGCGAGCAGTTGCTGCATGCTCAGCAGAGCGTGAATTTCGCCGGCCGAGAACCAGACGCCGGGTAGTTCGTAGCGTTCGACGCTACGGTCAATATAGTAAGTCCCAGTTTCACGGTTCAAAACGATGGGGACTTGCATGCGCTCGCGCAAACTACGCAGGTCGCGATGCAAGGTGGCGCGCGAGATTTCGAGACGCTGCTGCAATTCACCGAAAGTCACGCCACGCTGCGTTAGGAGTATGCGTTCAATAATGCCGAAACGCTCCGATTGACTCATGCCCAAGCCCTAAGAATACCAAATGAATTTATTGACAATATCATAAATAACACCTACTGCCGTCATCTCTTTAGCGACAGAGAATCCTCAAAAACCGTTCTCTGAATTATTGTTTAGCCCAATCTCATGGAATGAGCCTCGGCACTTGCTCTAGTTTTCGTCATCAAGCCAGCACAGATCCCCCATCGGGAATCAAGGCTTCCATTCCAGATGGAAATGACCGAAAATTTTGTTTACCAAAACAAAGGGGAAGCATAATGCTCGCCAAACGCATCGTGCTCATTGGGGGATCTGCAGGATCGCTGATTGAGATTGAACGCCTCTTCCAGTTAATTGAGCCCGGTGGCGATATCGCCTATATCGTGCTGCAGCACATTAGCCCTGAGCACAATACTTTTTTAGACACCCTGATCGCCGGGTGGAGTTCACTGCCAGTGAATGTCGTCGCCGAGGCCATGCCCCTGGAGAGCGACCATGTCTATGTCGGCAGCCCAGGACAACTGCTCAGCGTTCAAGATGGGGCGATTCATCTCACCCCGCTGGAAAGCAGCGACGAACGCTATAAACCGATCGACCATACCCTCAGCGGGCTGGCTCCTTTTTATGGCGAAAATTTGCTGGCGGTCATTCTGTCCGGCACCGGTTCAGATGGCACCCTGGGTGCGGCTCAAGTCTGCGAACACGGGGGTAGCGTCTTTGCCGAGGATCCGACGCGGGCTGAGTTTTCCGGGATGCCGCTCAGTGCGATTCGAGCGGGCCACGTCAGCCGTGTGCTGCAGACACAAGCCCTGCCGGAGGCAATTCAGCTCTGGGCGGGTCAAGAACCTGCAACTGCCGCATCACCTGACAGCCCATTAGTCAGCGATGAACAGGCATTTCAGACGATCATTTCCCTGATCAAGGCACGTACAGGCAACGACATTCGCGCCTACAAACCGGCCACCATCCGCCGCCGCATATTCCGCCGGATGTCCCTGCAGCAGCAGCCGACAATGCCTGAATACATTCAGATGTTGCACGCTCAGCCAGAAGAAATCGACCGACTGGCCGAGGACTTGCTGATCGGGGTGACGACTTTTTTCCGTGACCCGGAAGCTTTTGCGGTGCTGGAAAAAGAGGTCATCCCGGCGATGGCTGCCAGCAAGCAGGCGGATCAGCCGCTTCGGGTATGGATCGCGGGTTGCTCGACCGGCGAGGAGGCTTATTCAGTTGCCATCCTGTTGATTGAGTGGTTTACGGCACATCAACAGGCGCCCCGGATTCAGATTTTTGCGACCGACATTGATAATGATGCCCTCCGCTCCGCTCGCAACGGCATCTATACGGAGGCAGCCCTGCTCAATGTCGGGGCCGAACGGCAAGCGCGCTTTTTCGAATTAACTGCCGATGGTTATCGGGTCAATAAAATGGTTCGCGAGGTGGTCGTTTTTGCTTCACACAACCTGATCGCCGACCCCCCATTTTCGCGTCTGGATCTGGTGGTTTGCCGCAATGTGCTGATTTATCTGAATGCGGACGTCCAGAAAAAACTGCTCAACCTGTTTCATTTCACGCTCAACGATGGCGGTTATCTTTTCCTGGGAAGTGCGGAAAACCTGGGTAGCACAGGGCACCAATTCCACCCGCTGTCCAAGCCCTGGCGGATTTATCGCCAAGTCGCGGATGCAGGAACCCGTAGCGCGCCGCAACTGCCCATTTCGTCGGCCAGTTTGTCCCGCCGCCATCCCACCATCGGTGAATCCATGGCGGATAGCGAAGCGCCCACGCACCAGGATGCCTATTATCGAGGACTGATTGCCGAGCACGGGCCCACGCAAATTTTGATCAACGACCGCCATCAGGTCGTTTTCATTGCGGGCAATGCCGGCCCCTACCTGGAAACCCCGCTGGGCCAGCCCTCTCTGGAACTCTTCGGGATGATTCGCCAGCCCTTGCTGCTCGGCCTGCGGGCCGCAATCAACCGGGCCAAGCAAAACAAAAAAAAGGTTTCGATCAGCCTGCCGATCAAGTCCGCAGCCAGCGCGGCCATGGCGACGACACATATTGATGTTCTGCCAATCGAGCGCCAGGATCGTGACGCCTTGTTTTTACTGAGCTTCAAGCTCGACATCAATGCGCCAGATGATTCGCCGCCCAGTGCGGACACGCTTGGCGACAGCTGGGTGCTGCGCCAGATGGAACGTGAAATGACGGCACTGCGCGAGGATCTGCAACAGACGATCGAGCAGTCCCGCACCTCCAATATGGAATTGCGCGCCGCCAATGAAGAAGTCATGGCCATGAACGAAGAATTGCAGTCAGCCAATGAGGAACTGGAAAGCGCCAAGGAAGAACTGCTATCGCTCAACGAAGAGCTGTCCGTAACCAATTCTGTGCTCGACGGCAAACTGGTCGAACTGGAAACCCTCAACGTCGACCTGAACAACCTGCTCTATTCCACCGAGACGGCCACCCTGCTGCTGGATGAGGCCCTGCATATCCGCCGCTACACCCCGGCCTGCGCCAAATTGATGCGGCTCATTCCGGCCGATATTGGCCGGCCACTGGACGACATCGTGCGTCACTTCAGCGATCCGGTCCTGACCCGTGATTGCAGCATGGTCATGCAGGGCCTGAAGGTCGAAGAAAAGGAAGTTCTCAGCGACATCGGACGTTCCTATCTGCGGGCCATCCTGCCCTATCGCACGGCAACGGGGCAGATACAGGGGGTCGTGCTCATCTTGTCCGACATCACCTCGATCAAACTGGCCGACAAAAAATTGCGTGAACGGGCACACGAACTGCAATGGCAAGCCAACCTGCTTGACCGCGCCGCCCCCATCATGGCCCGGGACCTCGACAACCACATCGTTTTTGGAACCCAGCGGCGGAACAGCTTTATGGCTGGGAACGATCCCATGCCCTGGGCAAAATTTCCCATGATTTACTGAAAACGCGCTTTCCTCGCCCTCGCGCCGAAATCCGCGAGCAACTCTTTCGCACTGGCCGCTGGATCGGCCAACTGACCCACACCACGCAAAGCGGGGCCACGGTCACGGTGGAAAGCCAATGGACGCTGAGCCGGGACGACACAGGCCAACCGCTCGCCATTGTCGAAGTTAACAACGACATCACCGAGCAACTGGCCGCCGAAAACGCCAATGTTTCGAAAAGTGCCTTCCTGGCCAACATGTCGCACGAAATCCGGACGCCGCTCAATGCCATTCTCGGCATGGCGCACCTGATGAAACGCACCGGGCTCCCTGCGGTGCAACAGGAACGCCTGGTCAAGATCGACCGCGCCGGTAGCCATTTGCTGGAAATCATCAACGCCATTCTCGATCTCTCGAAGATCGAGGCCGGCAAACTGACTCTGGAAGAAAGCCCGCTCAACGTCGGCGAGATCATCGACGATGTCGCAAGCTTGATCAGTGGTGCCGCAGCAGAGAAAAAATTGCAATTGCGCGTCGAACCCACCGCTCTGCCGCATAAACTCTTTGGCGACCCAACCCGTCTGCGCCAGGCCTTGCTGAACTACAGCAGCAATGCCGTTAAATTCACCAGCAGTGGCTCAGTCTCGTTGCGTGCTTTTGTGGTCGACGAGGGCATGCCTGAGCCCGACAACCTGCTGGTACGTTTTGAGGTCAGCGACACCGGTATCGGCTTGTCGCCCGAAGCCATCAAGCACCTGTTTCAAGCCTTTGAACAAGCGGATCAGTCGACCACCCGCAAATATGGTGGCACCGGCCTGGGCCTCCCCATCACGGGCAAGTTGGCCGGCATGATGGGCGGCGAAACCGGCGTCGACAGCACACCGGGCGTCGACAGCACACCGGGCGTTGGCAGCACTTTTTGGTTCACCGCCCGCCTGCGCGCCAGCGGCGCTGAGGTTTTCCAGTCCCGCGCCCCTGAAGTCGCCAGTGCCGAACGCAGTTTGCACGACAGCTACCATGACTGCCGCATCCTGCTGGTGGATGATGAACCGATCAATCGCGAAGTCGCACATGCCCTGCTGAGCGATGCCATCGCCCACGTCGATATTGCCGAAGACGGTCTTCAGGCGGTCAACGCTGTTCGCGAGCAACATTATGATTTGATCCTGATGGACATGCTGATGCCCAACCTCGACGGGGTCGAGGCCACCCAGCAGATTCGCCAGTTGCCCCATGGGCAGGCGGTGCCGATTCTCGCCTTGACCGCCAATGCCTTTGCAGAAGACCGCAAACGCTGCCTGAATGCCGGCATGAACGACTTTCTCAGCAAACCGCTGGACCCGGATCGCTTATTCGCGACTGTCCTGCGCTGGCTGATGAGCGCTCAACCAAAATCTTGATCAGCGCCGACGGCCGGGCTGAAGCAGCCCGGTCAGTCGGATTTCAAAGCCCACCCTCCCCCTTCCGTCGCAAGGCCCGGCCCAGCATCCGCAGCCGGTCTTTGCTGCCCAGGCGTTCGTCAGCCATGCCTTCCAGAAAATCGGACAGTTGTTTGGAACGAGCGACGGCAAACATGACAATGGCGGAGATGCCGGCGGTGGCGAGCAAGCCGTGGAGAATTCGGCTGCTGAGTGAACCGTCGCCAAAGGGGATGATGTTCATGCCGAAATAGCCCGTGCTCACGGTGGCGATCAGGCCAAAGATGGTGATCACGGTCAACCGAACCACGGTGTTGGATTGCCGGCGTTGCGAATCGCTATCGAGGTATTGCGCCATTTCACGGATTTCGTCGCGCACTTCGCTGTACAGCGCATCGTTGCGTAAATGGCGGCCACACATGCGGTACATGGTCTGGATGTGCGGTCGCTCGGACAACTCGTGGAACCAGTAACGGTGAGTGAAACGCAGGAAGGTTTCAAAATTGGCGCGGATGCGGCGCTTGAAACGACGCACCGAGGCATCGACCCGGATATCGAGGTCGTTGACCGCGTCGACCAGGGTTTCGGAAAAAACCAGCAGTGCACCGCGATGCAGGTGGCAGATCAGGAAAACCAGGAAATACTGGTGGCGAAATTGCGCCAGTACACCGCGTTCGGCGTCGACGAAAAAGGGATTGGCCGCATCACCGACCACCACCAGCGAGTGACCGCTGCAGATAAAACGCGTGCTCGGCCCGTTCGGATCGTCCGACCAGTAACGGTCCTGGCAGTAGCGTTTTTCAAATTCGATGACCGCCGGTTCGTTGAGCGGCACCGGTTCGTCGGGGTGCAGCAAAGCCGCCAAGCCAAGACGCAGCCAGTCTTTCCTTTTGAGCTCGCGCGGCCGGTCGACCGCGAGAAAGGCCATGATCGGCATGCGGTGGTATTCGATCAGGCGAAAACGCAGCTCGCCGGGTTCGTCGGTATGCGACAACACCAGCGGCTTGAGCAAGCAAGCCCAGTGTTCGGAAATGCAGGGGCTGCGATGCTGGCAAACGTATTCCAGATATTTGCCACGGTGACCGGTATCGGAACGGGCAACGACGGCGCCATCGTGATCCAGCCACTCGGCAGCATAGGCGTTGTGCAGGCCCTCGCCGCCCTCTTCCCAGCCGGAAGGGTAGGCGCGTCCAAAGCGAAACAGGATGTCGCGCGCCACATCGAGCGGCAGATCGTCGGCCCGAACTTCCACGTTGAGCTGGACGATGTCCAGATCATGAAAGAAATAAAGGTCCAGGTGAACAATACTAAGTTCGACCGGCGCCTGGCCTCGCCGCAAGGTCAGCCGCAAACGGGCGATGTCCTTGCGGCGAAAAACGTGAATCGGCGAGCGCCCCAGGTCACCAGCGGCCTCGCTGGCCATGCGGCCACGCCCTTCGCCATAAAGAAAGCGCTGAACATAGGGCAAAAAAGAGACGAATTCACGGTAATGACGTTCAGAGAAATCGCGCGGATCGGCCGTAAACTCGTCGTCGATCCGCCGCCACGCATGTTCGTCCTGCCCGGACTCGAACAATTCCCAATGCCGCCCGTCGTCGATTTCATCGCCGAGCGGTTCGAGTTGCAGCGGCCACAACAGGCTGGCGTGGAACAGGCGAACTCGGCGTTCTGAGCAGGAATCTTCACTGGGCATCATGGGGCATTCTCGACTTCTGGCGAACTGGCATTTTACGGGGCATTAGGCGTCCAGCACGGAACAAAACGGCAAGCACTATGACCTTTGTGATATGTTCATAAAACCATTCCCAATTTCTTCCCAGCAAGAAATCCATTTTTCTAGCCTCCAATGAATTATTTTGGCCGTCTTCGTCCCCTGTTGGTATCTGGTCTGTTGCTGATCAACCTGATGGTGCTGGCAATCACCGCATACACGCTGCAGCAAAGCCGCAAACAACACGAATTGCGCGCTGAATTGCTAACGCAAACCGTGACCAGCGCACTCGATCACAGCGTCTCGGCCAGCATCGCAAAGATCGATCTGGCACTGCAGGCAACGGTGGACGAGCTGGAGCATCAACTGGCCAGTCGCCGCATTGACGAGCCTTTCATGGCGGCCTTTCTGGAACGCCAGATGGCGCGCCTGCCTGAAGCTGAAGCCTTCCGGGTGGCCAATGCCGATGGCCTGGTTTTTCTGGGCAAGGGGGTGGACAAAAAAGCCGGCGTTACCTGGGTTGACCGCGACTATTTCATTTTTCATCGCGATCATCCCGCTGGAGGTCTGCACATTCGCCAACCGCGCATGGGCCGGGTTGCGCAGCAATATATCGTCAACTTTTCACGCCGCTTCAATACGCCGAGTGGCCAGTTCGCCGGCGTCGTGTCGGCGCCCATGGCTGTCGACCATTTTGCCCATCTGCTGACCACTTATGGCCTGCCCCCGCACAGCACATTGATCCTGCGCGATGCTGATCTGGGCCTGATTGCCCGCCACCCGCCCATTCCAAACCACGTGGTCGGACAGATCGGCAACCGCGAGGTCTCCCCCGAATTGCGTGCCATCGCTGCCTCCAGTGATCAAAAGCAGACCTACTATTTGTATAACTCGCCGGATGGTTTCGAGCGCATCCTGACCTTTCGTCGCCTGGACAAAGCACCGTTCTTGGCTATTGTGGGCCTGGCCAGCCAGGATTACCTGGCCGACTGGCAACTTGAGGTCCGACAAACCGGCGGCCTGGCCCTTTGCTTCGTGGCTTTGTCCGCCTTGCTGGGCAGTCTCTTGCTGCGGCAATTGCAACGCTCAGAGAAGGACCGTGAACAGCTGGCCGAGAACGAAAGGCATCTGCAGGCCATCGTTGCCAATAATCCGGAATGCATCAAACTGGTTGATACCGATGGCAGCCTGCTGCAGATGAACCCGGCCGGCCTGGCGCTGGTTGAGGCCGATACGTCGGCGACCGTACTCGGCCGGCCAACCGTCGACCTGGTCGCCCCCGAATATCGGGACGCCTTCACAGCGATGCACGAGCGCGTTATCGCCGGCGAAGCAGCACAACTGGAATTCAAAATCATTGGTTGCCATGGCGGACAGCGTTTTCTCGAAACCCACGCCGTGCCCATGCAAAGCCATGGCAAGACGGTTCATCTGGCAGTCACCCGTGACATTACCGAACGCAAGCGCAACGAAGAGGAACTGGCCCGTTACCATTCGCAGTTGGAAAACATGGTTGAAGCGCGCACCCGTGACCTGCGGGTGGCCAAGGAAATCGCCGAAGCCGCCAGTCGGGCAAAGAGTATTTTTCTGACCAACATGAGTCACGAACTGCGCACCCCGATGAATGCCATCATCGGCTTGACGGCCCTGGCCCAACGGCGCACGCAGGAACCGCAGCTCAGTGCTCAATTGAACAAGGTCACTGAAGCATCACAGCATTTGCTCAAGTTGATCAACGACATCCTCGATATTTCAAAAATCGAGGCTGAGCGCCTGCCCTTGAATGCCACCCCCTTCCAGCTCAGCACCCCCCTGGAAACGCTGCACCTGCTGTTCGACAGCGAGTTGCGCAAACGCGACCTTGATTTTGTGATCGATCTGCCCGAGGCACTGGCGACCCGGACTTTTCTGGGCGACCCCGAGCGCATTGGCCAGATTCTGGTCAATCTGGTGGGCAATGCCAGCAAATTCACGCCCCATGGCCAAATCACCGTTCGCTGGCAAATCGCCGAGGAAACCGCACCGACCTGCCTGCTGCGCTGCGAGATCAACGACACCGGGATCGGTATTTCCGAGGCCGATCAGATCCGGATTTTCAGCCTGTTCGAGCAGGTGGACGGTTCGCTCACCCGCCCCTACGGCGGCACCGGGCTGGGACTGGCGATGAGCAAACGCCTCGCCCAGTTGATGGGGGGCGACATGGGCGTGCACAGCGAACTCGGTACGGGCAGCACCTTCTGGTTTACCGTGCGCCTGTCCACGGTCGACCCCGTACCTGTTCAAAATTGAAACACCTGCTGCGCAGCTGACCAGGCACGCAGCAGCCCAGAGGGCGGCAAGCGGCCTAGACAAATCACAAACCACCTGATTTATATCGATTTTTCCTGAGTATCCGCTATTCAGTCGGCGCTGGCACGCGCCATGCGAACTGATTGATCACGAGTCCGGTCGGCGCCAATGCCGTCAGATGCCAAGCCCGGTCGGACTTGTTGTTCGCACTCTTATTCAATAGTCAGGAGACACCCATGATTTATGCAGCCCCTGGCGCCGCTGGCGCCAAGATCGCCTACAAGGCGCAATACAACAACTTCATTGGCGGCCAGTGGGTCGCCCCGGTCAAAGGCCAGTACTTTGACGTGATCACGCCGACCACCGGCAAGGTTTATACGCAAGCGGCACGGTCGACCGCGGAAGACATCGAGCTGGCTCTGGACGCCGCCCACGCCGCGGCCGATGCCTGGGGCAAGACAGCCCCGGCTACCCGTGCCAACCTGCTGCTGAAAATCGCTGATCGTCTCGAAGCCAATCTGGAAACCTTGGCTTACGCTGAAACCGTCGATAACGGCAAGGCCATCCGCGAAACGCTGAACGCCGACATCCCGCTCACCATCGACCACTTCCGCTACTTCGCCGGTTGCCTGCGTTCGCAGGAAGGTGCCCTGTCCGATATCGACGAAAATACCGTTGCTTACCACTACCACGAGCCGCTTGGTGTGGTTGGCCAGATCATCCCCTGGAACTTCCCGATTCTAATGGCCGCCTGGAAACTGGCCCCGGCCATCGGCGCTGGCAACTGCGTCGTTCTGAAGCCGGCCGAATCGACCCCGATTTCCATCCTGATCCTCGTTGAGCTGATCGCCGACCTGCTGCCGCCGGGCGTGCTGAACATCGTCAATGGTTTCGGCCGTGAAGCCGGCATGCCGCTCGCCACCAGCAAGCGCATCGCCAAGATCGCCTTCACCGGCTCGACCTCCACCGGCCGCGTCATCGCCCAGGCCGCCGCCAACAACCTGATTCCGGCCACGCTGGAACTGGGTGGCAAGTCGCCCAACATCTTCTTCGCCGACGTCATGGACAAGGATGACGGTTTCCTCGACAAGGCCATCGAAGGCATGGTGCTGTTCGCCTTCAACCAGGGTGAAGTGTGTACCTGCCCGTCGCGTGCCCTGATCCAGGAATCGATCTACGACAAGTTCATGGAACGCGTGCTGGCCCGCGTTGCCGCGATCAAGCAGGGCAACCCGCTCGACACCGACTGCATGATGGGTGCCCAGGCTTCGCAGGAACAAATGTCCAAGATCATGTCCTACCTCGACGTGGGCAAGCAGGAAGGTGCTGAATGCCTGATCGGCGGCGCCCGTGCCGAACTCGAAGGTGACCTGGCCGGCGGTTACTACATCCAGCCGACGCTGTTCAAGGGCCACAACAAGATGCGCATCTTCCAGGAAGAAATCTTCGGGCCGGTGCTGGCTGTGACGACCTTCAAGGATGAAGCCGAAGCTCTCGAAATCGCCAACGACACCCTGTACGGCCTCGGCGCCGGCGTCTGGAGCCGTAACGGCAACGTCGCCTACCGCATGGGTCGCGCCATCAAGGCCGGTCGTGTGTGGACCAACTGCTACCACGCCTACCCGGCGCACGCTGCCTTTGGTGGTTACAAGGAATCCGGGATTGGCCGCGAAACCCACAAGGTCATGCTGGACCATTACCAGCAGACCAAGAACCTGCTCGTTTCGTACAGCGAAAGCAAGCTGGGCTTCTTCTAACCCATCATCTCCTCCTGCCCCCAAGTTTGCGGGCAACACTTTGGGGGCGGGCAACCGCCCCCCTTTTTCTGGAGAAAATCATGGTCGACCGTGTAATAGCCACCGCCGCCACGCTGGAATTAATTGCCCAGTTGAAAACGCAATACGGCCCGGCGCTGATGTTCCACCAGTCCGGCGGCTGTTGCGACAACAGCGCCGCCAATTGCTACCTGCAGGGTGACCTGACCATCGGCCCCTACGATGTGCACCTGGGCGATCTCGGCGACGTGCCTTTTTACATCAGCGCCTCGCAGTACGAATACTGGAAGCACACCCAACTGATCATTGATGTCATTGACGGCCACGGCGGCACCTTCTCGCTCGAAGGCAATACCGGCAAGGCTTTTCACACCCGCTCCCGCTTGTTTACGGATGCCGAATGGGCCGAATTGCAGGCGGCAGGACTCGTTTAACTCAAGGAATTTTCATGTCCAACCTATCCCTTTCCCTGCTGCTGCCGCTCTTGGCGAGCGCCCTGTTCATCAGCACCCCGGCCCAGGCCGCCGATGGCGAAGCCATTGTCAAGAAAGCCCGCTGCGTCGCCTGCCATGCCGTCGACCAGAAACGCGTCGGCCCGGCCTACAAGGATGTGGCTGCCAAATACAAAGGGGATGGCAGCGCCCCGGCCCATCTGTTCGACAAGGTCCGTAGCGGCGGCGCCGGCAACTGGGGACAAGTTCCCATGCTGCCGCACCCGGCCGACAAGATCAGCGATGACGACCTGAAAGCGGCGATCAGCTGGATTCTGGCGCTGCACTGAACCCGACCAGCGGCAACCGCCGCTGATCTCCCGGCCGCCTGACGTTTCAACGAATCACCAGGCGACCGTTGTCCCGCTGCACCGGCATGGCAAAGTCAACAACATCGACCTGGGCCGCCAGGTCGAGATCAGCCTGCGGCAAGTGGGGCCAAGTGCCAGCAGCGAACCGCCGGCCAAAATCCGAATGCCGTACCCGCTGGGAAAAATCAGCGGGATTGACCGGTCGACCGCACAACAGCGCCTCGATGTAGTCGGCACAGGCGATGTCTTCATCGCCATCGCGATCCACCCATTCCCCCGTAATGACAAAACACACGGCCGCCGCCCCCGAGCGCTGGATGGCTGCTGCCGTCGCGCCGGCGCAGAGCAGGCTGGCCGCAAACAACTGACCGGCCTGGTGATAACGCTGCAGACCGCGCACCCCCGCTGCCGTACTCATCACCAGCGTTTTACCGGCCAGTTCGGCCCGACTCAGTGCGGCGGGCGAATTGCCAAAATCGAATTCCGGCACCGGATCGCCGCCGCCAATTGCGCCCACCAAAAGTACGTTGTCCAGCCGTCCGGCCAGGACGCGGGCCTCCGCAATGCTTTCCACCGGATAAATGGCCTGCGCCCCCCGGGCCAGGGCGATGGCTGCCGTGGTGAAGGAACGCAGAACATCGATCACCACCACGGTGTCGGCATCAAAATGCTGGTTTTGCAGGCGATTGAGAAAAACGCGGGAGAATTTCATGAGCGCCGGGCAGGCGGGCTGCGGGAGTAACGGGACAGCGCAGCATACCCGAGCCCGCCGCCGGATCGCAAAATCAATCGGCCCTGATTTTTATCCAGAAGCGGCCGTTGACCGCAAACAGCTATGACTTTCGTCAGAGCAATCTGCGCCACAACGAAGCAACTGTTCAATCTTTGAACAAACGCCCGGGCAACATCCGGCGCCAAGCGGCGCTGCGCTCTCCTCCCGGCTTGAGCGCACCCAGCACATGCAGGCCGATCAGCAAGGCGCCGCCCCAAACAAAATAGAGGTGCGCCAGCTTGAAAACACCATTGAGCCCTTCGTCAGGCCAACCTAGCTTGGCCACAGCCAGGCCAAAGAACTTGAGCGGATAGGGCGAGAACGACGATGCCAGGTAGCCGGCCAAGGGGGCCAGCAGAAGAAAGGCGTAAAGGGCTCGATGGGTGGCGTGGGCCAGCCGCTGCTGCCAAAGCGGACCAGGCAGCGCCGCCGGGGGGGGCTGACGCCGGCGCGCATACAGCCGCAGCACGGCCAACATCAGCACCAGCAAGCCCAACGACTTGTGCCAGGTGTAAGCCGCTGTGCGCTCGGCCCCCTTGGGCAGATCAATCATCGTCCACCCCAACCACAACAAGCCGATGACCAGAATGGCGTGCAGCCAGTGCAGAACGATGGCCGGCAGGCGGTAGTGGGTCATGGAATCACCACGCCCCAGGGCAATTGGCCAACGTCGATATCGCGCAGATTTTTGAGGTCGACCGCGTCGATCACCGACACCGACGCGGAACGACCATTGGCGACGTACAAATGGCGGCCATCGGTGCTCAGTGCCATATTCCACGGCCGCTTGCCGACCGTCAGCGTGGCCAGCACAGCCTGGCTGGCCACATCGATCGCCATCACGCTCGGATCACGCCCATTGGAGACGAAAACCCGCTGCCCTTGCCGGTCGACCGCGATTCCGTTCGGATATTGCCCGGCCTGAATTTCAGCCGTCACCTGCTGGCGAGCGACATCGATGACATAGACCTTGCCCGCCAGTTCACAGGCAACGTAGGCCCGGCTACCGTCAGGCAGGAAGCCGATGCCGCGCGGTCGCTTGCCGACCGGAATACGGGCCACCTGACGAGCCAGCGCCACATCAATCACATCCACCTGCGCCGCCTCTTCGGCGCTGACATAGAGCCAGCGGCCATCCGGGCTGAACACGGCATGCTCGGGGTTGCGCCCCTCAACCGGAATGCTGGCCAATCGCTGGCCATCCGGCGCACTGAGGATCACAACCTGGTTGTGATCTTCAACCGCCACCGCCAGACGCCGACCATCCGGCGACAGACTGACCCCTTCGGGGGAGTCGCCCACGTCAATGCGACGAATCAACTGCCGGCTGCTCAGATCGACCACCAACAACTGGCCGCGCTGCCCATCGGTCAAATAGAGATACCCCCCACCGGCCGCAATGCCGCGCGGTCGCTCACCGACGGAAAAATCGGCCACCTTCTGTTGCGTCCCGGTGTCGATAACACTCACCGTCGCCGATTTTTCGTTGACCACATAGGCCAGCGAACCAGCGTGTACCGCACCACTGATGATGAGGGCCAACAGCCCGCTCAAACGACGCCTGGTCAAAACCGATACGCTGCGCATCGTCACCCCTCAAGCCGGCAGATGGCTGATGCCATGGCGCTTGAAGATCGCCGCCACCGTACCATCCTGTTGCAGTTCGGCCAGCGCCCGGCCAAGCGCCGCCGCCAGTTCAGCTTCCTGAACTTTGACCGCCATGCCCAACGGCCAGCTATTGACCTTCAATTCAGGCAGTTGCGGCGTCTCGATCGGCCAGCCGGAACGAGCCGCCAGCGCCATTTCCAACTCGCTGCGCGGCCCGAGCACCGCCGCCACCTGCCCGCCGGCCAAAGCGACGGCGGCCTGTTCCGTGGTGGTGAAATGGACGATATTGTCCTGCAAGCGACCGTTCAGCACGGCCAGCAGGAAGGAGTCGGCCAGCGAAGCCGTTTCGACACCGATTTTCTCGCGGGTAAACACTTCCAACGCCACCGCTGCCGAACCTGAGACGGCCGGCACCCGGGCCGGGTTGCGGGCCAGCGCCAGACCCTCGCGGTAGTAAGCGCCAAAAATACGGACCCGGTCGTTAGCCTTGGCCAGCCCCTCGTCGACCGGCACGTGCATCATCACATCGGCCGGCTGCGTGCCGAGGTAATGGCCCTTCCAAACCATGTTGCGCAGGTCGTCGTTCATGTCCTCGTCGGCATTGAAGCCAACGATTTCCGCTGCCAGCCCCAGCTTGCCGGCCAGAGCCCGGGCCAGTTCAACGTCGATACCGCGCCGCCCTTTGTCAGAAAAAGGCAGAAAATCGTTGTAGACCGCGATGCGCAAACGGCCGCGCTCACGAAACTCGGCCAGCGACCCAGTGCTGGACTCAGCCTGAACCGGGCCCAGACCCAGGCAGGCCAGCCCCCCGGCCAACAACAGGCGGCGACGATTATTCTTCATGGACCGACTCCAGCCAGGTGCGGATGGCCCACATCGCCTCCTGCTGCAAGATGCCTTCGAACGGTGGCATGTAAACGCGACCATCGCGCACGGCGCCCTTGCGAATACGCTGCAGGAAGATTTCGTCCCCTTCATCGCCGGTCGGCAGATAGCGCAAATCAGGCGCGATCCCGCCAGAAATACCGCCCAGGCCGTGGCAGCGGGCGCAGTTCTGGTTGTAGGCGGAATCGCCAATTTTCTTGGCGGTGTCGTTTTTGCGGTAGGGGTTGCTGTCGCGCCAATCGTTACCCAGTGCTTTCAATTCACGGGTATCGACCGCCTGTGGCGTCACGTCGCCATGGGCAAAAACTGAGGAAATCGGGGCGCTACCGGCAATGACGATCAGGGCGGTGGCGAGGGTGCGGGTGATGGGTTTCACGAAGTCTCCTTGTTGGAATGTGTTTGCGGTCACCGACTTCTGTCTGCAAACCCTGTGCCAGCCCAGCCGGCGACACGGTCAACCGCCCCCAATGGCAAAAAAACCAGCGCCGGGGCCAAAAACCGATACCCTGGCATCAAAACTGCTTGATATTGGCAGGCAGTGCTGCGTGCGTTGCTAATAAAAAGTGCAGGTGCTACGTTATGAAGCAACACAATAAAAACAAGTTGCTGCAATCCCGGAGGAGAGATGGGACAACTCGATTTGACGGCCGGATTACACGGCCAGCGCCTGCTTGAGGCGCGTGAACTTTTTTTCCAGCAAGGTGATGCGCCGGTCGATCTGATCGAACCGACCATCTTGCGTTCATGGGAACGCTGCCGCCGTTTCGGGCTGATCGAAAACGACCCGCTGTCCGGGCTGAGTTCGATCGACCGTCTGGCCCTGAAAACCGAACAGGAGCACAACCGCTGCCTGCTCGTCCAGAGTCGGCCCATCCTCGCCCATGTCTACGAGCAAATCCGCGACTCGGGCAGCATGGTGATCCTGGCCGACGCCAATGGCTTGCTGCTGGAAACCGTCGGCGATCCGGATTTCGTCGGCCGGGCCGACCGCGTCGCCCTGTCGGCTGGCGCCTCCTGGGATGAAAACCTGCGCGGCACCAACGCCATCGGCACCGCGCTGTCAGAAGAGTGCCCGGTCGAAGTCCACGGCGGCGAGCACTTCCTTGAACACAATGCCTTCCTGACCTGCTGCGCCAGCCCGATCTTCGGACCCGATGGCCGCCTGGTCGGCGTCCTCGACATTTCTGGCGACTATCGCAGTTACCAGCACCACACCCTGGGCCTGGTCCGCATGTCGGCCGCCCTGCTCGAACGGCATCTGTTTGAAGCAACGCATGGTGGCAGCATGCTGGTTTGTTTTCATGTGCGGGCCGACTACCTGGGCAGCCCCGGCGAAGGCATCGCTGCTATTTCCTGCGACGGTGAAATCCTGGCCATGAATCGCCAGGGCCTGAAGATTCTCGGTTTGCGCCCGGTCGACGCGGTCCACCGGGATTTTTCGATGGTTTTCGAAACCGAGCTCAATACGCTGCTCGACCGCCTGCGTCTGCAAATACGCGGCAGTTGCGAATTGCGGGTCGGCCGTCAGACCTTGCACCTGCAACTGCGCGGCCAACTGCCAACCCCGACGCTGGTCACCCGCACGCTGGAAATATCGCCCTGTCAGGCCGCGCCCCGCCCGGCCGCTGCCCCCGTTGCCGTCCAGAGCAGCGGCGTCATGACGCTGGACCATCTGGCAACGGGCGACCCTCGCCTGCAACTGGCCATCGACCGCGCCAGCCGTATCCTTAACCGCGACATTCCGCTGCTCATCCAGGGCGAATCTGGGGCCGGCAAGGAAATGTTCGCCAAGGCGTTTCATCAAAGCGGGCCGCGCCACGAACAAGCCTTTGTCGCGCTCAACTGTGCCTCGATTCCTGAAACCCTGATCGAATCCGAACTGTTCGGCTACCAGGGCGGCGCCTTTACCGGTGCCCGCAAAGAAGGCTCGCCGGGCAAGATCCAGCAGGCGCACGGCGGCACCCTCTTTCTCGACGAAATCGGCGACATGCCGCTCAACCTGCAAGCCCGCCTGCTGCGCGTCCTGCAGGAACGCTGCGTCACCCCGCTGGGCAGCAACCGGGCCATTGCCGTGGATATTTCACTGGTCTGCGCCACGCACCGCAAATTGCGTAACGAAGTGGCCGCCGGACGTTTCCGCGAAGATTTGTACTACCGGCTGAATGGCTTGGCCGTCACCTTGCCGCCCTTGCGCGAACGCAGCGACCTGCGGGTGCTGGTCGGCAAGCTGGCGACCGCCGAGGCCGTGAATCACGGTCAACCGGTCCAGTTCACCGAAAATGCCTTGCAGTGCATCGAGGCCTACGACTGGCCTGGCAATATCCGCCAGTTGTACAACGTCATCCGGGTGACGATGGCCATGCTCGATCCGGATGAGCATTTGATTGACCGTCATCACCTGCCGGAAGAACTGCTTGAAGACCTCTTGCCTCGACCGGCCGAGGACAGCAGCCCGTTGCACGACCCGTGGGCGCCCGCCCCGCTGGACAACGCCCCCGGTAGCCTGGAGGAAATAGGTCGTCAGGTTGCCTTGCGCACGCTGGAAGCGGCCGGCGGTAACATCTCGGCCGCCGCCCGCCAGTTGGGGATCAGCCGCAACACGCTGTACCGAAAACTGGGTCGGATGTAATCACAGGCCCAGGGTCGGACTGCGACTCAGGGCCACCGCAACGATATAGCCATACGTCGCCAGCGCCAGCCCGAAACTGGCGCGGCGGACGCTCATCGTCCGCCCGCGCTTGAGGGCCAGACTGCCCAGTACGATGTAGAGCAACAAACCGAAAAACTTGGCGCTCAGCCAGTCGACCGCAAACGGGTACTGGCCGGACAGTACGGCCAGCGCCACGGCGCTGCCCAACAAGACGCTGTCGATGAGGTGTGGCAAGCGGCGGGCCAGCGGCCCCTGCAATTGCGGCGACGCCCGCCACATCCACAGGCCACGCCACAGAAAACCCAGACCGCTGAGTACAACGCAGCTCAGGTGTACGTGCTTGAGGGCAAGGTAGCTCATGCCACCCCCCCGCCCTGTCCAGAGGCCATCGGGGCTGGTCGATACTGTCGATAACGGCGGGCCGCCTGCCACAGGTTCCAGCCCAGGGCGGCATTGGCCAGTACCCAACAAAAACCAGCCAGCCGGGCAAAGCTTTCCGGCCACAGCGCTGCCAGCAGCAAGGTCAGCAGCGCCAACTGATGCAACCACCACTGGCGTAGTGCCGGTGCTTCCGGCATCAACTTGGCCATCGGCGGTGCAGTGCCGCGCCCGGCATTCTGCAAATGCAGCCAGCCGAGGAACGGGATGATTTTGTACAACATGCCATTGATAAAACTCATAAAGGCACCGGCCACCAGCAGCACCGCAAAGACCAAGGGCCAGGCGCGCTGTTGCGCCAGCGCCGGCGCAATAGCCGCGGTCAACAGCATCCCACAGGCCAAAATGGCGGCCAACATGCCACTTTGCCAATAGGCCGCCAACGCATCGCGCCGGGGTCGCCGGCGGTGAGCCTGCAAATAAAGTGTTCGCCCTGCAAAAAGCAACCCGAGCAACGCCAGGCCTGCTTCAGCCAACCGCACGACCTGCTCAGCGGAAAATAGCAGTGCCACCGACCACAACAGCAGGCACAGCAGCAGTACAGGTGACAGAAGCTGGCTTTCCCGGGCCGGATAGCCCGGTGTCAGCTGGAACATCGGCACGACAACGTAAGCCATGGCGACCAACAAGGTGCCCGACCAGCCCGCCAGCCCCCAGGCGGCGTGCAGATCGGTCAAGCCAGCCCATGGCAGTCGCCATCCACCAGCCAGCGCGCCGACCAAGCCCAGGCCAAGCAGCAGCGTGACCCATAAGCCGAAAAGTGCCAGCTTGAGGCCACGAATCGTCGGATTGGCCAGCCCCTGCCCACGCAAGGCCAGCCCGGCCGCCCCTAGAAAATAGGCGATGGCCAGCAACAACAGCCCACCGGCCAGGGCAAAGAGCCACGGCAAGCTGTATAGAAAGGCCAGCGCCAGGCACAGGCTGCCAACACTGGTCGCACCGTGTACGACGCGGGCCAGGCGCAAGGGATGCGCCATATTGGCCCCGGCAACCACCGGGAAAATCTGGATCAGCGCCCCGAGCATGGTCATCAGCATAAAACCCAGCGTCAGCAGGTGGGTGGCGGCCAGGGCCGACGGCATCCAGCGTGACGCAAAGACCGTCGCCCCTTCCGACCAGAGCAGCACACCGGCCAGCACGGCAAACCAGGGCGCAGTCAGAAAAAAGCGCAATGGCGCCGCCAGCGGCGGTGATTGATCAAAGGAGAGCAAGGCCTGCATTGCCGGGATTCAGCGGGTGATCAAAATATCGAAGCTGCCGTCCGGCAATAAGCTCGTTTGCCAGCAATGGCCGTTTCGACGCAGCACCTGGTAGAGGGGATGCGGCTCACGAAAGAGCAGCAGTCGCATCGACTCACCCAGAGCGAGTTGGTCGAGCATTTCCATCGTCTGCACAAAAGGCTCGGGGGGTTCGAGATAACGGGCATCGAGCACGCGCAGCGGCGGCGTGGTGCTCATAGCCGGGCCAAACTCTGCTGCAAGGCACTGATCAACGGGTCAATCTGGGCTGCCAGATGCTGGTCGCACATCGGATAAAGGACATTTTCTTCCTTCATGTTGTGCTGCTGCATCATGATCAGCAGGGTATCGACCACGGCAAAAAAATCGTCTCCCTGCCCGGCTGCCAACGCAGCCTGTGCCGCGGCCAGCAGTTCGCGCATCTGGGCGTGTTCGTGGCGCATGACGGCAGTCGGGCCGCCGGTCATGCCGGTCGCACCTTCGAAGGCCGGAAAAAGCTGGCTTTCTTCAGCCAAAAAATGCGCCGTCATGGCCTGCACAAAGCAGGCAAAAGCCGCCTGTGCACTCGGCCAGTCCGCCTGGCTGGCGGCTTGTTCTGCGGTCGCAAACAAATCATCGCAATGGCGATGGTCTTCACTCAGTAACTGGTGCAAGCGCGTCATGGTCAGCCCTTAAAGAATCAACGCCGACATTGTCGGCGTTGATAGGCAAGCAGGGCCTTGATCCGCATCAAGCGGACTCAGCCGCCGGCAATGCCCACTTGCAGACCATCGAACCAGTTGATGAAGCGGTGGACATCTGCCCCCCGATAAATGGCGCCATGTTGCGGGCAGAGCATGTCGATATTCATTTGCGCAACGCGCTCGCACCAGCGTCGCTTGGCTTCATTTGACCCCATCCAGCGCCGATGAAAAGCCTCGGCATGGCGGATATGGGTGTCGAAATTTTCGACGAACAAACCGTTTTGCGTTGGCGGCAGCAAGGCCGCACCGACATCGCCGGAGAAGAACAGCTTGGCCTGCGGGTCATACAAATGGAAATTGCCAGACGAGTGCAAGTAATGCGCCGGGATCGCTTGCAGACTCAAGCCGTTAAGCGATATTTCCATGCCTTCGTCCGGGATGCCGACAAAGGTTTCGGCTGTTCCACCAAAATGCGGGATGAAGCTGCTCCACAGCCAGCTGACGTAACAGCGCATGCTGGGATTGAACTCCAGCCACAAGGCCAGAGAGGAACAGATGTCCGGGTCCTGGTGCGAGGCAAACACCGCACTCAAGGCCGTCGGATCAAACTCGCTGGACAGGGCGGAAAATACCGCCGGAAAAACTTCGGCCCCACCCGGGTCGAGCAACAAGCCCTTGCCGCCATGGGTAATCAGGTATTCGTTGGTGTCGATCAGGTGATTGGGCCGGGCCGGATCACGCACGATGGCCACCCACTTGTGGTCGCCGTCCTGGAATATGGTGCTAGTCGTCTTCACGCCAGTTCCTTGAGTTAGTTTGCAGAAAAGAACGCCGAACGGCGCAGGGATTGCAGCGACAACCTGATTTCCTCGACGATGCCATCGAACTCGCCCGACACCTGGGCCAGCGAACCGGCAAAGGATTGACCATAGGCCGCTTCGATCTTGGCTGACTTGGCCAACACGCCACCCAGCTCAACCAGTTGAAAGGCATCGTCCAGGGCCCGCTGCAGTTGCTTGCGCAAACTGGAGAGGCGCGCCTTGTGGGCATCATTGCCGGATTCACGGCGGGAAATAATTTCGTTCAGGCGCGACTGAGGCGACATGGTCACCGCCGCACGCAGCAGACGCGTGTGCCGAATATCCTGCAAGACCACCGAAACTTCATTAACGCAGCGGTGGATCAAGTCGGTCAGCACCCCCATGCTGGTCCGCAGGTCTTGTGAAAAGACCCGCAGTTCGTTAGACAACACACCAAAACCGCGCGCCGCCGTTCCCGCCCGTTTAGCCAGGAAAATGGCATTGAGCGCCATGATGTTGATCTTGAAGGCGACACCGACCACCGACTTGATTTCTTCATTGATGCGGACGATACGCAGCAGATCGATGCCGGCAGAAGCTTGGTTGGACACGGTCAACGCAGTTGTCATGGTTATTTTTCCAGCACGTAGGTTCCTGGCGCATCCGCCAGCGGGGGAAATTTGCGGTTGCTGGCCGGATAGGGCGCCACTTGATCGCCGGTTCGCTCACCCAGCCACTGCGTCCAGTCCTCCCACCAACTGCCTGACACTTTGTCGGCGCTGCCCTGCCAGCTTTCCCAATGCGCATTGCGCGCCACATCAGACACCCAATAGGCCCGCCGCGCCGGTTTAACGGGGGGATTAACGATACCGAGGATATGGCCCGACGTCGACAGGACAAAACGCACTGGCGCCTCGACATTGACGAAACGGCGGATACGGAAACACTGCTTCCATGGCGCGATATGGTCATCTTCGGCCGTCACGGCATAGAGCGGCTGCACCACGCGGTCAAGATCGATCGGTTCGCCGGCAATGGTCAGATGATCACGTTTGATCAGATTGTTGTGCAGGTACATCTCGTGCAGGTAAAAGGAATGCATGGCCTGCGGCATGCGCGTCGTGTCCATGTTCCAGAACAGCACGTCAAAGGGTGGCAAGGGCTCGCCGAGCAGGTAGCTGCTGACCCAGTAATTCCAGACCAGGCTGTTCGAACGCAGCATGCGGAACGAGGTAGCCATCTCGCTACCGTCCAGATAGCCTTTCTTGGCCATCGATTCATCTATGGCGTTGATACAGGCTTCGTCGATGAAGACATCGATATCACCCGGATGTGAAAAATCGTTCAGGGTCGTAAACAAGGTCCAGTGGGCCACCGGTACCTGGTCGACGCCAAAGCGCTTGTTGGCCCAGGCCATGTAGGTGGACACCAGCGTCCCGCCGATGCAATACCCCGCCAAATGGACCTTGGGTTGCTGACAGAATTCGCCGGCCACCCGCACCACCTCGTTCACCCCTTCCAGCAAGTAATCGTCGAAGCGCACGCCGCTCATCGCGGCGTCGGGATTTTTCCAACTGGTGATGAACACCGAAAAGCCCTGATCGGTCAGATACTTGACCATGCTCTTCTTGGGATTGAGATCGAGGATGTAAAACTTGTTGATCCAGGGCGTGACGATGACGATGGGCATCGCCCGGACCTTGTCGGTGGTCGGTGCGTAATGAATCAACTCCACCAGACGATTGCGAAATACCACCTTACCCGGTGTGCTGGCCAGATCCTGGCCGACCTTGAAGGCATCAGGCTCGACCATCAGGATGTTTTTGGCTTTGACGTCGCGCTGAAAATTCTGCCAGCCGCGCTTGAGGCTCTCGCCATTGCTTTCCACGGCCCGCTGCATGGCCGCCGGATTGAGCCAGAAGTAATTGGTTGGCGCCACCATGTTCAACCACTTTCGCAACCAGAAGGCTGCACGCCGCCGCTCCTTGTCGGACAGCCCTGGCGTCTCGAAATACATATCCTGCAAACGGTGCGTGAAGGCGAGATACCACTCCTTGATGATGTCCCACGAGGCCGATTCAGTCCAGATCGGGTCGGCAAAGCGGCTGTCATCCGCATTGGGCGCAATCACATCATCCGACGGCATGCCCAACGCCCGCCGCGTGACGTGCGTCTGCAAGGCCAGCAGATCTCCGGACAAGGCGTTCACAGCCCGGAAATATTCCTGCGGATGCATCAGCCAAGCCATCTGGGCATTCAGCAAGGAGGTCGTCACACCAAATGGGTCGATCGCCTTGCTCACCGCCTGACTGACCGTCTCGAACGGTGCCAGACCATCAAAGTCGATACGTTTGTCATGCTTGACATGGGCTTCGCTCATTGCAACCGTTCCTTCTTTAAAGATGGATTTTTTCTATCTTACCTTGGCCGACCCGCAACTGTCAGGGGAATACACCGGAGCGACCGATGCCGTGTTTTCATTCGCAGCAAGTTGGCGTAGCATGAAGTTCGAATCGCCGGAAAGCAACACCAGCTGTCCTTTTCAGGAGTTTTCACATGTTCAAGCACATTCTTGTTCCTACCGATGGTTCGGAACTGTCCCGCTCCACCGCCCGCCGTGCCATCTCCTTTGCCAAGGAAGCCGGCGCCCAGGTCACCATTTTTTATGCCAAGCCGGAATACCCAATCGCCTATTTCGGCGAAGGGGCCTTGATCGACCCGACGACACCGGAAAAATTCGCTGAAATGGCCGACCAGCAAGCGGCCGAATATCTGAGCGAAGTCGATGCCTGGTGCCAGGAGGCTGGTGTCCCGTGCAAAACCACCTCGGCAACCAGCGACATTCCCTACGAAGCGATCATCGCCGCCGCAGAAAGCTCCGGCTGCGATCTGATTTTCATGGCCTCTCACGGTCGACGCGGCATCAGCGGCTTTTTGCTCGGCAGCGAAACCAACAAAGTCCTGACCCATTCCAAAGTCCCCGTGCTGGTTTATCGCTGAGCCTGCTGCCAGGCCTGCAGTTCAGGCTGGCGGCAGCGTTCAGCCAGAAAGTCCAGGGCCTGGTCAGCCGCCTGCGCGGCGCTCACGGTCAACGCTTCTCCCAAACCAAAATCCTCGCCGCGCACACACAGCACAAAGGCCGGCGGCGGCTGCCCCCCTTCGGTCTGGCAATAGACCTGCAATACCGCCTCGGGCGACAGGGCGTGGGTGGTGTGGGCGATGGCGGTCGACGGGGCAATCTGGCGAAAAATGAACGGGGCCGGGGTGTTCTGCCCAGCATCGATGAATACCACCAGCTGTCGGCCGACCAGATCAAGCGCATGTTCAATCTGCAGCTGAAAATCCTCAATCAACTCGAAGCCGGCCGTCAGCCCGGCATTTTCCAGCCATTCTGCCAGTCGACCGCACAACAGCGGCCCCAGTGCATCGTCCCCCCGACTCGGGTTGCCAATGGCCAGGATGAGCACCGCGGCGCTCATGAGCGACTTAAGGCGTGCACAGGCTGCCCGGCAGCATCCAGCAATTCGACCGTCAGCGGCATCTGGCCCAGCGCATGGGTGGCACACGATAAACAGGGATCGAAGGCGCGAATCGCCACCTCGATGTGATTGAGCAAACCTTCGGTGATTTCCCGACCGTGCAGGTAACGCCGGGCAACGTGGCGAATCGCCTCGTTCATCGCCTGATTGTTGTTGGTGGTCGATACGATCAGGTTGGCCATCGTCACCATGTCGTTTTCATCAACCTGATAATGATGGAACAGCGTACCGCGTGGCGCCTCGATCACGCCGACGCCTTCCATCTGGCGCGCCCCTGTGACCATACGGTCATCCAGCAACAGATCATCGTCGTGCAGCAATTCCTTGATGACCTCGGCGGCATGCAACATTTCGATCATTCGCGTCCAGTGATAGGCGAGCGGCGCATGCATCGGCGAACCACCGGCGTAATCGACGAAGTCACGACGCTCATGCTCGGCGAACGGGGTCGATATCTGGTCACAGTTCTGCACTCGTGCCAGCGGGCCGACCTTGTACCAGCCATGCTCCTTCCCCAGGGCCTTGAAAAACGGGAATTTCATGTAACTCCATGGCCGCACCTCTTCTTCAATCACCTGCTGGTATTTCTGGTCATCGAGCTTGTCGAAAATCAGCGCACCGTTATCGTCGCGCGCCCGCAGGGTGCCGTTGTAGAAATCTAGATCGCCACCATGCCCCACCAGCGACATGAAGTTGGAACGAAAAATACCGAAGCTGTTGTAGAGGCCAGGGTCCTGCGTATGAACCTTTTGGATCAAGTGCACCGCTTCGCGCGACCACTGCACGATCTGATAAATATCCTTGAGCAGTTCATCGCGCTCGGCCACCGTCAGCGACTTGTTAACCCCTCCCGGCACAGCGCCAGTGCCATGCACCCGCTTTCCTGCCGTGACGCGAATCACCTCCTGGCCAAACTTGCGCAGCAAGACGCCACGCCGCGCCGTTTCCGGATGGGCTTGCGCCACCCCGACAATGTTGCGCTGGGTGACATCGCTATCGAAACCAAACAACAGATCGGGCGAACAGAGGTGGAAAAAATGCAGGGCGTGCGATTGCAGCATCTGGCCGTAATGCATCAGGCGACGCAATTTTTCTGCGGTCGGCGTCAATTTTCTGGCACCGACGATGATGTCCAGCGCCTTTGAAGCGGCCAGATGGTGCGATACCGGGCAAATGCCGCACAAACGCTGCACCATGACGGGCACTTCCCAATACGGCCGGCCCTGGATGAATTTCTCAAAGCCGCGAAACTCGACAATATGCAGGCGCACCTGATGCACCTTGTTTTGCTCGTCAAGCAGGAGTGTCACCTTGCCATGCCCCTCGACCCGCGACACCGGGTCAATGGCCACACGGCGCAGCTTTTCCGGATTTTGGGCGGTTTCCAGTTGGTAGGTCATCGTGCCTCCCTCTCAGTCATAGTGCATCAGGCCGTGGCCCAGGGTGGGCTCCCGGCCAGCCAGCAGGTCAGTCAGCACCTTCCAGATCGCATCACCCGAGGGCGGGCAACCAGGAATGAAGTAGTCGATCTTCACCACTTCGTGAATCGGGTGCACCTGGTTGAGCGGCAGCGGCAACTCCGGATCGTTCGGAATCATGCCGTTATGCAGTCCCGGACTGGTGTGATAGACCTCTTCCAGAATGGTGGTCAGCGGCAAATGGTTGCGCTGGGCCGGCAGGCCACCATTGATCGCACAGGCGCCGATGGCTATCAGAATCGTGCAATTAGCCCGGAATTCGCGTAGCACATGGACGTTTTCGGCATTGCACAAGCCCCCCTCGATCAGACCGATATCGGTCCCCGGCGACACCGTCTTGATATCGGTCAGCGGCGAACGATCAAATTCGATGTGTTCGAGCAGCGTAAACAAACGCTCGTCAATATCGAGAAAGGACATGTGGCAACCAAAACAACCCGCCAGCGAGGTGGTGGCGACGCGCAGCTTTCTTTTCTCCGTCATGACGCCTCCTCCTCTGCCCGCACCGTGGTCGCTGCACCTATCGCTACCTTGTCGTAGGGTCGTTCCCCAATAGGCACGGCAAAGCCCTGTCGCTTGGGCAGAATGACACCGACCGGACAAACGGCTGCCGCCTTGTCAGTCGCGGCAAAATCGGTATCGGCCAGCCGACCGCTGCGGGCATTGACGATCAAATGGGTCTTGATGCCACGACCGGACAGCGCAAAGACGTTCTTGCCATCGACATCGCGACTGGCCCGCACGCACAGCGAACACAGGATGCAGCGATTGAAATCAAGCAAAAATTCGGGATGCGAGGCGTCGACCGCGCGATTAGGGAAAAAATGATCGTAATGTGGACTCATCATGCCCAGGTGGTAAGCCGTGGCCTGCAACTGGCAATGACCGCTCTTCTCGCACGATGGGCAAAAATGATTGCCTTCGACAAACAACATCTGGGTCAGCGCCCGCCGCTCGGCGTTGATCTCCTCGCAATTGCTCTCCACCTTCATGCCCAGCGCGGCGCGCATGGTGCAGGCGGCCGTCTGTCGGCCATTGACCTTCACAGTGCACAATTTGCACGAACCATGCGGCTTGAATTCCGGGTGGTAACACAGGTGTGGAATATAAACCCCGGCCGTGGTCGCTGCTTGCAGGATGGTCTGGCCCTCGGCAAAAGAAATCGCCTGGCCGTCGAGTTCAAAAGTTGGGTTCATACAGCACCTCCCTGTTCGGACTGCAGGTGGGCGGCAGCATCGTCGCGGCCAGTCATCTGGCGGGCTTGCGACAAAGCCTGATCAAGATCGAAGGCCGGGGTGAAATCGCGCTGCATCATGCGCGCCTCGTAGGCAGGCCGGAACTTGGCGATGGTATCGAGCACCGGATTGCAGGCCGTGTGGCCCAGCCCGCAGTGACTCATCGACTGCAGCAACTGATTGAGTTTTTCAATCTCGGCAAAATCGTAGGGCGACCCGCACCCCCGGGCCAGCTTGTCCATCAGATTTTTGAGCAATGACGTTCCAACCCGGCAGGGCGTACAAAAACCGCAGCTTTCATGCTGGAAGAAATGGACGTAATTACGCGCCACTTCGAACATGTCACGCGTCGAATCAAAAATGGTGAAGGCACCAGCCGTCGGAATATCCTCGAAGGCGATAACGCGGTCAAACTCATTCGGTGCCACACAGATGCCGGAGGGACCGCTGACCTGGACGGCCTGCACCTTGGTCGCACCACACGCATCAAGTACCTGGCGAATGCTGACCCCGAACGGATATTCGTAAATCCCTGGCCGCGCGCAATCGCCCGCCACCGACAACAACTTGCTGCCCGCCGAATGGCGGGTACCGATGGCGGCATACCAGTCGCCCCCATGCAGCGCAATCAGGGCCGCAGCGGCAAAGGTTTCGACGTTATTAACGATGGTCGGCTGGTCAAGATAACCATTGGTGACCGGAAAAGGCGGCCGATTGCGCGGTGTACCGCGTTTGCCTTCCAGCGATTCGATCAAAGCCGACTCTTCACCGCAGACATAGGCACCGGCGCCAAGATGAATCTCGATATCGAAATCGGCACCTGGGATGCCGAGAATATCCCGGCCGAGCAGTTTGTCCTGCCGGCGACGGGCCAGGACTGTCTCCAGTTGAGGCCGCAGATAGGCATATTCGCCACGCAAATAGACAAACCCGCGGGTCGCCCCAACCGCGTAAGCGGCCACCGTCATGCCCTCGAAAACCAGATCAGCCTGGCGAGTCAGCAGGACGCGATCCTTGAACGTGCCCGGCTCACCCTCGTCGGCATTGCAGACGACGATACGTTGTTGCCCGGCGGGCAAGGGCGCATTGCGGCAGGCCTCCCATTTCAGGCCGGTGGTAAAGCCGGCGCCACCGCGACCCCGCAGGTTGGCCCGCTTGATTTCATCGAGCATCGCGGCCGGGCCGCCGAGACCGGCTGGCAAGCCCTCGCGCCAGGAACGCGTGTTGGATGCCATCATCCCCTCACCAGCCGCATGCGCCCGCTGGCGAGCGGCCTGCAACGCCGCACCCGGTTGAAAATCGGCAGCGAGCAGAATGTCAGCCCGCTGCACATTGTCATCGATGATGAAAAATTCGTCAGGCCAGGCGTCGACCGCGACCTCGCTACGGACCAGTTCGGCAATCTGGTCAATGCGTTCTGCGGTCAACCGGCCCATCGCCCGATTATTCACCAGCAGCGCCGGGCCCTGGTCGCACAAACCGGTGCAGGAGGTTGTATCAATGCTGACCAGACCCTCCTCCGAAGTCTTGCCTTGCTCGACCCACAAGCTGTTGCACAGACGCGCCATCAAGGCTGTGCTACCCAGCATGCGGTCGGTGATGTTGTCAGAAAACAGGATGCGATACCGCCCGCGCGGCTGCAGGGAAAGAAAGGAATAAAAACCGGCCACCCCTTCGATTTTGGTCCGCGGCACCGCCAACTCGGCAGACAAGACGTCGACAGCGACCGGTGAAATCCAGCCAGCCAACGACTGAATATCGCGCAAAATCTGCAGCATACGGCTGGCGTCACCCCCATGCTGCGCCACGATCCCGGCGACCAAAGGCCGCAGCGCGGCTTCTGACGGTTCCAGACAGTGCATTCCAGGCTCCTGTTTTGGCAATGACAGTTCAAAGCCTAGCACTATTGAATGTTACTTTTTTGTGCAGGATCAATTGCCGACGATTTGACCCCTGTCAACAAAGCGCAATGCTGCTGTGCAACAATCAGCACTGCTTGACCCCATCAAATAACAGCCCGTGACGGGCGCGGCTAGTGACTGGCAACTACAGGCACAGGCCGCCATATTTACAAGGATGAATCGCATGACTACCTCCAACGAAAACGCATTACTCCCGCTCGCTGGCAAAAAAGGCCTGGTCACTGGCATCGCCAACGACAAATCGATCGCTTTTGCCGTCGCCAAGGCCATTCGCGCCCTAGGCGGTGAAATCGCCATCACCTACCAGAACGACAAGACCGCCAAATATACCCAGCCGTTGGCCGAGGCACTGGAAGCCAAGCTTTTTCTGAAGCTCGATGTTGCCGAAGAAGGTAGTCTGGAAAACGTCATCGCCCAGTGCGGTGAAACTTTCGGCGAGATCGATTTCGCCATCCATTCGATGGCCTTCTGCAATGCCGACGACCTGCACGGCCGCGTCATCGACGCCACCGAAGCCGGTTTCGATTCGGCGATGAATGTTTCCTGCCACAGCTTCCTGCGCATGGCCAAGGCCCTGGAGCCGCTGATGGCGCACGGCGGTTCGCTGATCACCATGTCCTACCTCGGTGCCGAGCGTGTCGTCCGCAACTACGGCGTCATGGGCATCATCAAGGCCGCGCTGGAATCGGCGGTCCGTTACATGGCTTATGACCTCGGCCCCAAAGGAATCCGCGTTTTTGCGGTCTCCCCCGGCCCGATCATGACTCGCGCCGCCTCAGGCATTGCCAACTTCAACAACCTGCTGGAAGCTGATGCCGTCAAGGCGCCGCTGGGCCGGACGGTAACCATTGAGGAAGTGGGTGCATTGACCGCCTTCCTGTGCACCTCGGGCTCGTCTGGCATGACCGGCCAGACCGTCTACGTCGACGCCGGCGCCCACATCGTCGCCTGACCAGTACGCAGCGGGACGGGCCAGGATGGCCGTCCTGCGGTATGCTGGCTGCTTGATGACACGCGACGGAGGGACTATGACCGAAGCTCTTCAAGGCCTGATTACTGACAGCATCCCCGATCATCCCCTATTGCAGGGTAGACGCGAAATTGGTCGCGGTGAAAGCACCATCGTGGTCGAGGCGGATACCGTCGGCGGCAAGGAAAGGGTCTTCAAGATTCTTTCCTCGCCGACCGACTACGCTTATTACACCGCACCCGACCGACCGACCGGCCACCATTTCCCCATTGTCTACGCCGACCACGGTCAGGCTGGACGATCAAGCCGTGGTTTTCCCTTTCATATCGTCGAGGTCGAGCGGCTTTATCCGCTGCCCGGCTCGGGCGATACCGCCGAAGTCGCGACCAAGATCTCAACGGCCTATTTCGATGCCTGCATGATGTGGCGCAACCTGGCCCAGGACATGGGACGAATTGCCCTGCACCACCTGGCGGTCACCCCGATGGGCTGGGCGGACACCGTGCAGGAATCACTGAAAGCGCTGGAATGCTTTTCCGATGAATACGGCGCCCTGCCTGACCTGATCAAGGCGGATAACCTGATGATGCGCAAGGACGGCACGCTGGTTTTTTCCGATCCAGTGTTCATGGAATGAAAAATCTCCTCTGCAAGGTGTTGACCGCAACATGAGCATCAATAAAGTTTTTTTTACTTCGCGCAAATTGGCCGAGTCGCTGGAAGGCAATCCGTATATGGCGGTCATTTCCATTACCGACCCGACAACACCGGAAGCCCGCCTTGACCCCCTGTTCCGCCATGTCCTGCGCTTGTCGTTTTTCGATGCCCTTCCGGCCGATGAATACCAGCCGCCCTTACCGGGTCTGTTCGACCGCAAGCTGGCGCGACAAATCAGCGACTTCGTTCAGGAAATTCATCAGGCGCCCTTTCAGATGTCGATGATGGTCCATTGCGAATACGGCATCAGCCGCTCGGCAGCAGTCGCCCTCTTTGTCGCCAGCTTTGCCGATGCCCCGCTGGAAGCGCAGGAATTCACCTACGAAGCTAATCCCTGGGTGGTCGATACGCTGCAAGCCCTCCACCCCCAGTTGAACATCGATATTCCCTCACCCGATGGCGCCTGCGACCGTCGCACCGCCCTACGCGCCTGATCAAGCCCATACCGCCATGGACATACCGCTCTCCAGCCGCCGCCTAGTCAACACCACCTACGGCGAAATATCTCTCGGCGACACCGCCAGTCTGACCCGCATCCTGATGCCGGAAGATGTCAAATTGTTTGCCATCCTGACCGGCGACATGAATCCGGCCACGGCCACCACGCAGTATTCGGAAAGTGGCATGCTGCGGGAGGTGATCGCGCATGGCATGTGGAGCGGCTCCCTGATCTCAACCGTGCTCGGCACCCAGTTTCCCGGACCGGGCACCATCCTGATCGATCAATCGCTGCATTTTGCACGCCCCGTGACGATCGGCGACTCGATCACCATCACAGTTACCGTCAAACAGAAATTCGACCATAACAAGCATGTGCTGCTCGATTGCGTGTGTACCAACCAGGAAGGCATGCAGGTCGTATACGGTACAGCCGAGGTGCTGGCGCCCAGCGAAAAAATCGAACAGATCCGCGAAGCTTATCTGCCGGAAATCCACATCGACGACAAACATGCCCGCTACATCCACCTGCTCGACCGGGTCAAGGGACTGGAGCCCATTCCTACGGCGGTGGCCCATCCCTGCGACGAAGAATCGTTAAAAGGGCCGGTCATGGCCTACCAGGCCGGCATCATCGAACCCATTCTGGTCGGCCCGGAAAACAAGATCCGTGCCGTGGCCGAGGAATTCGGCATCGACCTGACCGGCATCCGCATCGTCCATGCCGCGCACAGCCATGATTCGGCAGCCATGGCGGTTTCGCTGGTCAAGACCGGCGATGCCGAAGCCCTGATGAAAGGCAGTCTGCATACCGACGAACTGATGGCCGAAGTCGTCGCCCGTGCCAACGGCCTGCGCACCAGCCGGCGGATCAGCCATGTCTTCATGATGGACGTGCCCACTTACCATCGGCCACTGCTGATCACCGATGCCGCAATCAACATCGCGCCCACGCTGGAAGAAAAGGCCGACATCATCCGCAATGCCATCGATCTGGCTCACATCATTGGCATCCCGGAACCCAAGGTGGCGATCCTGTCGGCCGTCGAGACGGTCAATCCGAAAATCCAGTCCACGCTGGATGCTGCCGCGCTGTGCAAGATGGCTGATCGAGGTCAGATCCGGGGAGGCATCCTGGACGGCCCGCTGGCCTTCGACAATGCGGTCTCCATCGTCGCCGCCAAGACCAAGGGCATCAAGTCTGCGGTCGCTGGCCATGCTGAAATCCTGGTTGTCCCTGACCTCGAATCCGGCAACATGGTGGCCAAGCAGCTCGAATACCTGGCCAACGCCCTGACCGCTGGCATCGTCCTCGGCACCAAGGTGCCCATCGTCCTGACCAGCCGCGCCGATACCGCTGAAACCCGCACCGCCTCCTGCGTGATCGCCGCGCTGGTCGCTCACGCCAACCGCAAGAACGGAACCACCTGACCATGAATCAAGGCATTTTGACGATCAACGCCGGATCGTCCTCGATCAAATTCGCCCTTTTCCCGCTCACCCAGCCGCTTTCGACCGAAGCCGAAGTCTCCGGCCAGATCGATGGCATCGGCACCGATGCCACCCGCCTGATCGCCAAGAACCGCGCCGGTGAACGCATCACCGACCAACTGATCGCCGGCGAGGCAGTCAGTCATGCCGTCGCCCTCGATGCCATGCTGCAGTGGTTTCTTGCCACCTACACCGACTGGCAGATTGTGGCCGTCGGCCATCGTGTCGTCCATGGTGGCGAGCGCTACTCGCAACCCATCGTCGTCGATGCCACGGTGCTAGACCACTTGGCCAGCTTCATCCCGCTAGCCCCTCTGCACGAGCCGCACAACGTCGCTGGCATCCAGGCCCTGCAGGCCCTGCTGCCCGATGTGCCGCAGATCGCCTGCTTCGACACCGCCTTCCATCGCAGCCAGCCCGACGTCGCCCAGCTTTTTGCCCTGCCACGGGCGTTGACCGCGGAAGGTATCAAACGCTACGGCTTTCACGGCTTGTCGTACGAATACATTGCCCACAGCTTGCCACAGCATTCGCACCGTGCCGACGGCCGGGTCATCGTCGCCCACCTCGGCAATGGCGCCAGCATGGCAGCCATGGTCAATCGCAAGTGCGTCGGCACGACCCTGGGATTTTCAACCATTGACGGCCTGATGATGGGCACCCGTTGCGGCAACCTTGACCCCGGGGTGATCCTGCACCTGATGGAGACCAAGGGACTGACGGTCAAGGATATGACCCGGATTCTGTACAAGGAATCCGGCCTGCTCGGCGTCTCCGGACTCAGCCAGGACATGCGCACCCTGCTGGCCAGCGACAAGCCGGAAGCCCAGGAAGCGGTCGACCTGTTCTGCTACCGAATTTCCCGCGAATTGGGTTCGCTGGCCGCAGCGGCCGGTGGGGTCGATGCCGTGGTGTTTACCGGGGGCATTGGCGAACACGCCGCTGAAGTCCGTCGCCGGGTCTGCCTGCGCGCGGCCTGGTTAGGCATACACCTCGATCCGGAAGCCAATGCACGCCACGATATCGTGATCAGTGCAGAGCACAGCAGCGTCGACGTTCTGGTCATTCCGACCAATGAAGAGTGGATGATGGCGCAGCACGCCCAAACCCTGCTCGCCCTCTAAAAAATATTTTCCTGCCGGGCCCCGATGCCGAAAGGCCTCGGGGCCTTGTTTTTGCGCGTTTTTCAGACCATGCCAAAAAGGTCAGCCACGAATTCACAAAACACTGTATCTAGTCAACAGGTTTCAATAAACCACTATATGTAGTAGATTACGACCCATTCAAAACGACCAACCCGATCACCGGAACCCTCCAGGAGGAGCCAGATATGAGCAGAAACGCCGAGCAACTGTCGCTGACCGACATCCCCGCCCCGCCGCAATTCGCGCCGCTGCCAGAACAGGAAATCTCCAGCGAAGTGCTCATCGAAAAATACGCTAAAGGCAAGGAAACGAACGTGCATGACGTGCGTCGCCGTGTCGCCTATGCCCTCGGCCAGGTTGAACAGGAAACTGACCGCGCCCATTGGGAAGCGAAATTCCTGTGGGCCCAGGAGAACGGTTTCATCCCGGCTGGTCGCATCAACTCCGCCGCCGGCACCGACCTGCAGGCCACGCTGATCAACTGCTTCGTCCAACCCGTTGGCGACTCCATCGTCGAGAACACGGACGGCAAACCTGGCATTTACACCGCGCTCGCTCAGGCGGCCGAAACCATGCGTCGCGGCGGTGGCGTTGGCTACGACTTTTCCTCCATCCGGCCACAAGGCGCCCGCGTCAAGGGCACGCAGTCGCGCGCCTCAGGTCCGGTGTCGTACATGCGCGTCTTTGACCGCTCGTGCGAAACCGTCGAATCGGCCGGTGCCCGTCGGGGTGCACAGATGGGCGTGCTGCGCTGCGACCATCCGGATATTGAGGAATTCATCCACGCCAAGGACAAGGGCGACCTGACCAACTTCAATATCTCGATCGGCGTCACCGATGCCTTCATGGAAGCGGTCGACTGCGATGGTGACGTTGAATTGACCCACCGCGCCGAACCAAACAGTGACATGCGCAGTAGCGGTGCCTACCAGCGTGATGACGGTATCTGGGTTTATCGCAAGGTCCGCGCCCGCGACCTGTGGGATCAGGTCATGAAGTCGACCTACGACCACGCCGAACCAGGCATTCTTTTCCTCGACCGCATGAACAAGGACAACAACCTCAATTACTGCGAAGTGATTGAGGCCACCAACCCCTGTGCCGAACAACCGCTGCCACCCTACGGCTGCTGCTGCCTGGGCTCGATCAATCTGACCCTGTTCGTCCAACACGCTTTCTCCGACAAGGCCGAATTTAATTTCGATGCGTTCGGCGAAGTCGTCCGCGTGTCGACCCGCATGCTCGACAATGTCCTCGATGCCACCCACTGGCCACTTGAACGTCAGGCTCAGGAAGCTGCCAACAAGCGTCGCGTCGGTCTCGGCTTCACCGGCCTGGGCGATGCCCTGGCCATGCTGCGCCTGCGCTACGACAAACCGGAAGCCCGCGCCATGGCCGCTCGCATCAGCGAGTTTATGCGCGACACCGCCTACCTGTACTCGGTTAGCCTGGCCAAGGAGCGTGGCGCCTTCCCGCTGTTCAACGCCGAACTGTACCTGTCTGGTGGCAATTTCGCCTCGCGCCTGCCTGCTGACGTCAAGGCCGAAATCCGCAAGCATGGCCTGCGCAACTCGCACCTGCTATCCATCGCACCGACCGGCACGATCTCGCTGGCCTTTGCCGACAATGCCTCGAATGGCATCGAGCCCCCCTTCTCCTGGACCTACAACCGCAAAAAGCGCATGCCTGATGGCACGATCAAGGAATACTCGGTCGAAGACTACGCCTGGCGTTTGTACAAGCATCAAGGGGGTGATATCAGCAAACTGCCCGCCTATTTCGTCACCGCGCTGGAAATTTCCGCTAAGGCTCATGCCGACATGGTCGCCGCAGTCGCGCCCTACATCGACACCTCAATCTCGAAGACGGTCAACGTCCCTGGTGATTACCCCTATGAAGATTTCCAGGACCTCTACATGCAGGCCTGGAAAGCTGGCCTGAAAGGTCTCGCCACCTACCGTCCGAACAGCATCCTCGGTTCTGTGCTATCGGTCGAACCGACCAAGGATGAGGCGGGCACGGTCGACGCCAAATCACCGCAAGATTTCGTCACGGATGCCAACCGCCGCCTGTCGATCAAGAACTTGCCGGCCCCGGTGCTCTCCAGCCTGCGCTGGCCGGGCCGCCCAAGCCTGCCGGAAGGCAACCTGTGCTGGACCTACATGGTCGACTCGCCGATCGGCAAGTTCGCCCTGTTCGTTGGTCACGTTGAACCGGAAGGCCGCGCCTGGCCATTTGAAGTATGGGCCAATGGTCCGGCTGAACCACGGGGGCTGGGTGCCGTCGCCAAAACCTTGTCCATGGACATGCGCGCCAACGACCACGGTTGGCTGGCCATGAAGCTTGATGCCCTGGCCAAGACACCCGGTGACGCCTTCGAAATGCAAATGCCACCGCACGGTGAACGCAAGCGCATGCCATCCGTCGTCTCGGCCATGGCGCAAGTCATCCGCTGGCGAGTTGAACAACTGGGTGCCCTCGAACAGGAATGCGCCACCCCGGTCAAGGACGCCCTGTTCAGCGCCAAGGAACCGAAAACCGGCACTGACGGCACGCTGTCCTGGACGGTCGACGTGAACAACCCCTCGACGGGTGAAGATTTCGTGCTCGGCCTCAAGGAAATCACCTTGCCGGATGGTGTCACTCGCCCCTACTCGATGTGGCTGTCCGGCAACTACCCGCGCGCGCTAGATGGTCTCTCCAAGTTGCTGTCGCTCGACATGCGCGTCATTGACCCGGCCTGGATCGGCATGAAACTGCGCAAACTGCTTGATTACTCCGAGCCGCTGGGGGATTTCATGGCTTTCGTTCCAGGATCACGCAAACAACAGACCTTCCCTTCGACCGTCGCCTATATCGCGCAACTGATCATCCACCGTTACGCCATGCTCGGCATCCTTGATGAAGAAGGTTTCCCGCTGCAGCAAATGGGCATCCTCGAAGCCCCGGAAGACACCACCAGCAACAAGGTGCTGCCGACCCAGGGCAAGTTGTGCGGCGAGTGTGGCAACCACACCATGATCCGCAAAGATGGCTGTGATTTCTGTACCGCCTGCGGCGCGGTCGGCACCTGCGGTTAGTGTTATCACGACAAGGGATTTTTCT
>JAQTXC010000065.1 GCA_028689015.1 Dechloromonas sp.
CCAATGATAGTGAGCACCTCGCTCGCGAAAGTAGGTCACCGCCAGGCTCCCATTCAGATACCCCCATTACTAACCAACGTAATGGGGGTATCGTCGTCTACATACTTCCAATACTTAACCCTCAAAAACTCCTTAAACCTCCCTCGCAAGAGCTGTGAGGCGAAATATATGACTCATTTGTCGTCAGGGCCGCGCCTACCGGTTGCGCTCATTACCGGCGCAGGTCGTCGTGTTGGGGCGGCCATCGTTCAGCAACTGCACGATGCAGGCTGGCGGGTGGCGATCCATTACCGTCAGTCAGCCGATGCAGCTGTTTCCCTGGCCAGGGCTCTGAATCAATCGCGTTTGGGATCGGCGCATCCCTTTATGGCAGATTTGGCGCAGCTTGATCACATTCAGGGCATGCTGGATTCGGTTGTACGCCATTTTGGCCGTCTCGATGCCCTGATCAATAATGCCTCCAGCTTTTTCCCTACGCCAGTGGGCGAGATTGACCTCGCGGCTTGGGATGATTTAGTGGGGTCGAACTTACGCGCCCCACTTTTTCTGTCGCAAGCGGCCGCTCCTCATTTGCGTGTGCAGCAGGGGTGCATCGTCAATATCACCGATATTCATGCCGAGCGCCCACTGAGGGGCTTCTCTGCCTATTGTGCAGCGAAAGGTGGATTGCTTAATCTGACGCGTGCCTTGGCCACAGATCTTGCGCCGGCCATACGGGTTAATGCGGTAGCCCCTGGGGCCATTGCTTGGCCGGACGATGAGGTGAGTTTCACTGCCGCTGACCGGGAAAAAATTGTCGCGCACACCTTGCTCAAGCGGGTGGGTTCGCCGATGGATATTGCGCGTACGGTCAAGTTTCTCGTGTGTGATGCGCCTTACATTACCGGCCAAGTGATCAATGTGGACGGCGGGCGGACGGCTCACCTGAGTAGCGATTAGTGATTGCTTGCTGATTAACTGCCGTGTTCAGCTTCGTAGGCAGCGAGCGAGATGCCAGCATGGGTCAGTGTTTCACGCAGTGTCTTGATATCAAGGCGACTGCAGGTGCTGCTGTTATGGGGATGATGCAGCGTACTTTCGATGCCGTTGAGCACGATTTTGAAGCGGGCGCCGTGCCCGGGCTGGACCTCGGCACCAAGGTGGTTGAGCAGGGATTCCACTTCACGCCAATGAATATTGGCCGGTAGTGGGTCGGTGAAAATGCTGCGCAGCAGGTGAGCATGTTTATGGCTCATGGCAAATCTCCAAGGTCGAGAGAATGCGCTTATTCTATGCCGCTTGTGGTCGACCGTCAGAAGAGGATGAGTCTGATCAGGGCAAGCGCGAGGAGTGTGTAAGCGGTGGCAATCAAATCGTCCGCCATGACACCAAAACCATTTTTGACGTGCTCGTCGAAGTAGCGCGCCGGTTGCGGCTTGGTGATGTCGAAAAAACGAAATAACACGAAGGCCGCTGCCTGCCACAGCCACCCAGGAGGCAGCAGTAAAAGGATCAGCCAGAAGGGGACGATTTCATCCCAGACAATGGCGCCATGATCGGGATCACCCAAGGCACGACCGGTGCGGTCGATGAACCAGATACCGGCCAGGTAAGCCACGGTCAACAAGAAAAGCAGCTGAAATTCGCCGAAGTAAGGACTGAATAAAATGTAGCTGGCCCAAGCGAACAGGGTGCCGAAAGTGCCCGGCGCCTTGGGGGCCAGGCCGCTGCCGCAGCCCAGGGCAAAAAAATGGGCCGGGTGGGCCAGCATGAAACGCACGTCAGGCGTTCGGACTAGGGGCTTAGACAAAGTGTTCGTAACCCCGGCGGACGAACTCCAGCGGCTGGCCGTCGGGGTCAAGCACTTCGACCTGGCCGCGCTCGCCATCGCGCATGTCGCCGATGCACCAGAGTGGCAGCTCGAGACGGGCGGCAATCTGGCCGATCGCGACATGCTGATGCGCCGGCGCGGTGAAACACAGCTCGTAATCATCACCCCCTGCGACTTGGCATTCCAGTGCAATGCGCCGCAGGTCGGCGTCGTAGCTTGGCCCCTTGGGGAGGTGGGGAAGCTGGACCAGGTGGACGGTCGCTGTGCAGCCAGAGCGTTGGGCAATGTGGCCAAGGTCGGCCAGTAGTCCGTCAGAGACGTCGATCGCGGCACTGGCCATGCCGATTAAGGCTTGTCCCAGGGTCAGGCGAGGCTGGGGCTTTTCCAGGGCGGCTACGCACAGGCGGGGCCAGGGTTCTGGCAGTTGTACGCGACCTTGCCGATGGGCCAGGCCCAGCGCAGCCAATCCTGGTCGGCCGGAAACCCATATCTGGTCGCCAGGTTTTGCGCCATCACGGCGCAAGGCGCGACCCGGCGCGACTTCCCCGAGGGCGGTGATGCACAGATTGAGCGGTCCGTGCGTGGTGTCACCCCCAATGACGTCAACCCCATAGGCCTTGGCGCAGGCAAAGAAACCGTCGGCGAATTGTTCAAGCCAAACGGGGTCGACCGTGGGCAATGCTCCGGCCAGCGTCACCCAGCGGGCGTTGGCACCCATGGCGGCAAGATCGGATAAATTGACTGCCAAGGATTTCCAGCCCAGGTTGCGGGCATCGGTATCGGGCAGAAAATGGGTACCGGCAACCAACATGTCAGTGGTGACTGCCAGCTGCATGCCTGGGGAGGGTTCGATCAAGGCGCAATCGTCTCCCGGGCCGAGTACGGTCGACGGTGTTGGCCGGGCAAAAAAGCGCTCGATCAGGGAGAACTCGCCCGTCATCTTTTATTTGTTGCGCTTGCGGGCCGCGACTTCGTCGGGGCGCAGTTGGCCGGCGATTTTATCGAGCACCCCATTGACGTACTTGTGCCCATCCGTCCCCCCAAAGGCCTTGGTCAGCTCAATCGCTTCATTGATGATGACGCGATACGGCGTTTCCGGGTGATTGCGCATCTCGAAGCAGCCCATCATCAGGATGCAGGCTTCGATTGGTGACAGTTCACCAAAAGGGCGGTCGATATGGCTTTTGATCTGTTCGCTGATGACCTCGTGCTGGGCGATGACGCCGCGCAAAGTGCCGACGAAAAAGTCCCTGTCTGCCTTCCCGAACTCTTCCATTTCCGGCATGTGGGCTTCAATGCTGGCCTCATCATTGCCGCCAACGCGCCACTGGTAGAGGCCCTGCAATGCGAATTCGCGAGCCCGGCGACGCGCCGATTTAGGTGGTCCTTTGGGTTCCTGTGGGTGGTCGGTATCGGTCATGAAGGTGGTCATAGGGCGAGTGCTTTCTGCAGGTTGGCCATTTCGACGGCGGCCTGGGCGCAGTCGGCGCCCTTGGGCTGCATGCGGACTTCGGCTTGTTCATCGGTGTCGCAGGTCAGGATGCCGTTGGCGATGGGCACACCGGTGTGGAGTTGGAGTTCCATGATGGCGCGACAGGCGTCATTGGAGACGACTTCGAAATGATAGGTGTCACCGCGGATGACGGCACCGAGTGCGATCAGCGCATCAAACTTGGCGCTTTGCGCCATGCTTTGCAGGATGAGCGGGATTTCCAGCGCGCCGGGACAGGTGACGATGGCCATGTCCGCATCGGCGACGCCCAGGCGCTTGAGTTCCTGGATGCAGGCTGATAACAGGCCTTCGCACACCGGCAGATTGAAGCGGCTCATGACGACACCGATGCTTAGGCCGTTGCCATCAAGGTTTTGGTCGTATTCGTAAACGTTATCGAAGCGGGACATGGCTTTAGAGCTCCGCAGAAGAGGGAATGAAACCGGTCACTTCGAGGCTGAAGCCGGTCATGGAAGGCATTTTGCGTGGGCTGGAGAGCAGGCGCATGCGGCTGACCCCAAGGTCGCGCAGGATCTGGGCGCCAATACCGTAGGTTCGGGGGTCCCATTTGGCTTGTGGCCGAGCCACGCTGGGGTCGCTGGTCAGGCGGGCGAGCAAGGCTTCGCCATCTTCCGGGCGGTGCATCAGGACAATGACGCCATGGCCATGCTTAGCCAGCGCGGCTTGCGCTTCGTCGATGGAGAAGGATTGTGGCTTGCTGGCCGGGTCGAGAAAATCAAGCACGGAGAGGGGCTCGTGTACCCGAACCAGAGTTTCACTATCGGGTGGAATGTCGCCGCGCACCAAGGCCAGGTGAGTGGCACCACTGGCGCGGTCGACGTAGGCGTGGAGCACGAATTCGCCATGCGCGGTCTGGATGGGTTTGCTGGTGACGCGCTCAACCAGGGTTTCCGATGCGGCGCGGTAATGAATGAGGTCCGCAATGGTGCCGATCTTCAGACTGTGCGCTGTGGCGAACGCAATCAACTCGGGCAGACGTGCCATGGTGCCATCGTCGTTCATGATTTCGCAAATCACCGAGGCGGGCTCCAGCCCGGCCATGCCTGCCAGGTCACAGCCGGCTTCAGTGTGGCCGGCACGAACCAGTACGCCGCCTTCGCGTGCGGTGATCGGGAAAACGTGACCGGGTTGCACGATGTCGTCGGCAACGGCCTGACGTGCCACCGCCGCCTTGATGGTATGCGCCCGGTCAGCTGCCGAAATACCGGTGGTGACGCCTTCGGCGGCTTCGATCGACACCGTAAACGCCGTCCCATACTGGGTTTTGTTGTTGCGCGCCATCTGCACGAGGCCAAGTTTTTTGCAACGAGCCTCGGTCAACGTCAGGCAAATCAGGCCGCGGCCATGCTTGGCCATGAAATTGATTGCTTCCGGCGTGACATGTTCAGCCGCCATGACGAGGTCCCCCTCGTTCTCGCGGTCTTCTTCATCGACCAGCACGACCATGCGGCCGGCCTTGAGTTCGGCGACGATTTCTTCGGTAGAGGCAATGGCGGGATGCGGGGGCATGAGATTCCGGAAACAGCGAAAAAGGGTGGCTATTTTCGCAGAAACAAGGGCTTGGCGGGGGAGTTTGTGGGGCTGCACGGTGCTTGCCGGCTGCGGCCAGACAGATGGGCACGCAGTCAAGGCGGGCTTTTATTTCGCAGCTTGCGGGCGTTAGGGCACTAATTGAGTGCGCTGGGCGATGGGTACGCGAGTAGAAAGTCGACTATTCGCGCGGCTGGCAGGGGCTTGCTGTACAAGAAGCCCTGCATGATGTCGCACCCCAGTTTGGCCAGATAGTCGCGCTGGGCTGTGGTTTCGACGCCCTCCGCGACTAATTCGAGGCCGAGGTTATGCCCCAAGGCAACGGTCGCCGAACAGATGGCCGCGTCGTTAGCGTCGGTTTCGAGATCCTTGACGAAGGAACGATCAAGCTTCAGGCGATGAATGGGGAGGTGTTTGAGGTAGGCGAGGGAGGAATAGCCCGTGCCAAAATCGTCAATGGCCAGCACGATGCCCATGTCGGCAAAGTGATTGAGAATGGAGATGGTCAAGTCTGGATTTTGCATTGCCGTACTTTCGGTAATCTCCAGTTCAATATCGCTGGGCAGCAGGTCGTAGCAGGCCAGCGCGCCGTGAACGGTGAACGGCAGGTTTTCGTGGCGCAGTTGCTGGGCTGAAATATTGACCGCCAGACGGAAACCGGTGAGCCCGGCGTCGCGGAAAGCGCGGGTATTGCGGCAGGTTTCCCAGAAGACCCAGTCGCCCAGGGGCTGGATCAGGCCTGTTTCCTCGGCAATGGGAATGAAGCGAGCTGGCGGAATTTCGCCCAATTCAGGGTGGGTCCAGCGGGCCAATGCTTCGAGGCCGACAATTTCGCCGCTGGCCAGGCTGATTTGCGGCTGAAAGTGCAGAGAGAACTGGCTGTTGTCCGGGGTGATGCTGGATACCGCTTGGCGCAGTGCATTTTCCATGAACAGGCGCTCGCCGGCAGCTTCATTCATGCTTGCCGCGTAAAATTGGTAGTTGTTACGGCCCGCATTTTTAGCGTGATACATCGCGGCATCGGCATTGCGTAGCAAGGTCTCGGTGTCCCGGCCATCGCTTGGGAACAGGCTGATGCCGATGCTGGGCGTGGCGTACAGGGCATGGGTGCCAATGTTGTGGCTGGTATCGGCCAGGCTGCGCTGTACCTTGCCCGCAATGCTGGCCACCATTAGGGCACTTTCTATATCTGGCAGGACGACCACGAACTCGTCGCCACCCAGTCGCGCCACAATATCACTGGCCCGGACACAATCCCGTAAGCGCAGCGCAACGCTTTTCAGCAACTCGTCGCCAACGTGGTGGCCCAGCGTGTCGTTCACTTTCTTGAACTGGTCGAGATCGATCAGCATCAAGGCCACTTGCCGGGCGTCACGCTCGCAACTGTGGATGGACTGCTGAAACTGTGATTCGAAAGCCAGACGGTTCGGCAGGTGGGTCAGCGGGTCGTGATAGGCCAGGTGGGCCAATTGATTGCGTGCTTCATTACGCTCGCCCAAATCGGTGAAACGGGCAATGTGATTTTTGATCTTGCCGGTCGGGTCGCGCAGCACAGACACTCCCAACCAGATCGGATAGAGGCTGCCATCCTTGCGCCGATCAAGCATTTCTCCTTGCCAGCGGCCTTCGTTTTGCAAGGCCAACCAGAACGCTTCGTGGACGCTGGGGGCGACTCGTCCGGAAGAAAACATGCGGGGGTTCTTGCCGATGATTTCTTCCGGGGTGTAGCCAGTCAGCTGGCAAAAGGCCGGGTTGATGGCAACAATCCGATTGTCACCATCCGAGACCAGCATGGCTTCCGTACTTTGCAGAAGGACCATCAACAGGGCATCCCGGCTGAGATTGTCCAGTCCGAGCAGAGGAGCGTCCATTGTGCCAGGAGGGGGCGTCAGGGTCATGCGCAGGAAAACGGTTCAATAGAATTCTGGCATCATACATTGAACAGGAAGTTGAGGACGTCGCCGTCCTTGACGACATATTCCTTCCCTTCGGCGCGCATCTTGCCGGCTTCCTTGGCGCCGCTTTCGCCCTTGTAGGTGATGAAATCATCGAAGGCGATGGTCTGGGCGCGGATGAAGCCGCGTTCAAAATCGGTATGGATCACACCGGCCGCCTGCGGGGCCGTATCCCCAGCGTGAATGGTCCAGGCGCGCACTTCCTTGACGCCAGCGGTGAAGTAGGTCTGCAGGCCGAGCAGACTGTAGCCGGCGCGGATCAGGCGGTCTAGGCCAGGTTCGTGCAGGCCCATGGATTCCAGGAAATCGGCCTTGTCGGCGTCTTCCAGGTCGGCGATCTCGGCTTCGATGGCGGCACACAGGGCGACGACCTGCGAGCCTTCGGCCGCCGCATGGGCTTCGACCGCCACCAGCAGCGGGTTGTCGGCAAAGCCATCTTCGGCGACATTGGCCGCGTAGAGCACTGGCTTGGCGGTGATCAGGCAGAAGGGCTTGAGGCAAGCCCATTCTTCTTTCGACAGGTCCAGCGCGCGCACGGCCTTGCCCTGGTCGAGCTGGGCGAAACATTTTTCCAGCACGGCCACCAGAATCTTGGCGTCCTTGTCGCCGGAGCTGGCCGGACGCTTGTAGCGGTTGATGGCCTTTTCCACGGTCGACATGTCGGCCAGGGCCAATTCGGTATCAATAATTTCGATGTCGCGCAGCGGGTCAACGCTGCCCGAAACGTGGATCACGTTGTCGTCGGAGAAACAGCGGACGACGTGAACGATGGCATCGGTCTCGCGGATATTGGCCAGGAACTGGTTGCCCAGGCCTTCCCCCTTGGAGGCGCCGGCAACCAGCCCGGCGATGTCGACAAACTCGACGATGGCCGGCTGGATCTTCTGCGGCTTGACGATTTCGGACAGCTTGGCAAGGCGGGGGTCCGGTACTTCAACGATGCCGACATTGGGTTCGATGGTGCAGAAGGGATAGTTTTCCGCCGCGATGCCCGACTTGGTCAGGGCGTTGAACAGGGTGGATTTGCCGACGTTGGGCAGGCCGACGATGCCGCATTTCAAAGACATGTTTTTTCCTTAGACGGCTTTGCCGTGCAACTGTTGTTGAGCGCCGGCATAGTCGCCGGCAGCAATTTTTGGCCAAGCCCGCAGGCAGCGGGCTAGCGCGTGTTCGATATCGGGTAGTTCTTCCTTGCGCGGCGGGTGCAGCACAAAGTCGACCACTTGCTGGGATAGGCCGAGCGACCGCGGGTGGCCGATGCCCAGACGCAGGCGCCAGAAATCCGGCGTGCCGAGTTTGGCCTGGATGTCCTTCAGCCCATTGTGGCCGCCATTGCCGCCCCCTTGCTTGAGACGAATGGCGCCCGGTGCCAGGTCAAGTTCGTCATGGATGACGAGAATGTCGTGCGCCGGGATCTTGTAAAAGTTGGCCAAGGCGGCGACTGCCTGGCCGGAGCGATTCATGTATGTACCGGGTTGCAGCAGCCAACGCTCACCGGCGCGACCCGCCAGGCCAAAGAACTTGCTCTGCGGGGCGAGCGCCACCTTGAGGGTGTCGGCCAATTGGTCGACGAACCAGAAACCGACGTTGTGCCGGGTGGCTGCATACTCGGTGCCGGGGTTACCCAGGCCGACGATCAGACGAGGAGGATTCATGCGTTCAGGTGCGAAAAAGCCGCCGGCGGCAAGATGCCAGCGGCGGCTGTTCGTGCGGGAGAGGCTGGCTTATTCAGCAGCCGCTTCGCCTTCAGTAGCTTCCGTCGCGCCGCCTTTGCTGACGACACCGACTACGACGCCATCTTCAGTCGTGTGGGTAACCACTTTGACGCCCGTCGGCAGAACCAGTTGCGAAACGTGGATGCTGTCGCCGACGTTGAGAGCAGCGAGGTCCACTTCGATGAATTCCGGCAGGTCGGCAGCCAGGCACTGGATGTCGAGTTCGGTCATGACGTGGTTGACCAGGCCGCCGTTGAGTTTGACGCCCGGGGCGATTTCTTCGTTCAGGAAGTGCAGCGGCACCTTGACGTGCAGTTCGTGCGTGGCATCGACGCGCTGGAAATCGATGTGCAGGATCTGTTGCTTGTAAGCATGCATCTGGTAGTCACGCAGCAGGACTTGCTGCTTCTTGCCGTCAACATTCAGCGTGACGATGGAAGCGTGAAAGGCTTCCTTCTTCATCTTCAGCAGCAGGTCGTTGTGGTTGGTTTCGATGACCGTCGGGGCGGCTTCGCCACCGTAAACGATGCCCGGAACCATGCCGGCGCGACGCAGGCGGCGGCTCGCACTCGTGCCCTGCAGATTGCGCTCATTGGCGATAACTTCGAATTGCATTGGAGTACTCCAGTTGTTTCCCGATCCGCGACCAGAAAGGGAGGGTTTTAAAAAGTTGTGTGATTAATCGATAAACAGCGATGACACCGAGTCGTCGTTGCTGATCCGGCGAATGGTTTCAGCCATGATGTCGGCCACGGATAACTGGCGGATGCGCGGGCAGGCCAGGGCATCATCACGCAGTGGAATGGTGTCGGTCACGACCAGTGCGTCGAGGTCGGAATCGTTGAGCCGTTCGATCGCCGGGCCGGACAGCACCGGATGGGTACAGTAGGCGACGACCTTCTTGGCACCGTTGGCCTTGAGTGCCGTGGCAGCCTTGCACAAGGTGCCAGCCGTATCGACCATGTCGTCCATGATGATGCAGGTGCGGCCGTCAACTTCACCGATGATGTTCATCACTTCGGAGACATTGGCCTTCGGGCGACGCTTGTCGATGATGGCCAGATCACATTCGAGGCGCTTGGCCAGGGAGCGGGCGCGGACAACGCCGCCATGGTCTGGTGAAACGACCATTGGATTTTCGTAATTCTGCTTCATGATGTCTTCGAGCAGAATCGGCAGGGCGTAGATGTTATCGACCGGAATGTCGAAAAAGCCCTGAATCTGTTCGGCGTGCAAATCCATGGTCAGAACACGGTCGACCCCGGAAGCCGCCAGCATATTGGCGACCAGTTTGGCGGCGATGGGCACCCGCGACGAACGCGAACGACGATCCTGGCGAGCGTAACCGAAATAGGGGATGGCCGCGGTAATGCGGCCTGCCGAGGCGCGTTTGAGCGAATCGACGATGACCAGCAGTTCCATCAGGTTGTCGTTGCACGGGGCGCAGGTGGATTGCAGGACAAAAATATCGCGTCCGCGCACGTGCTCTTGCAATTCGACACTGACTTCGCCATCGGAGAAGCGGCCGACGTTGGCACGGCCAAGGTCGACGTTTAATTGCTGGGCGACATCGGCAGCCAGTTTGGGGTTGGCGTTGCCGGTAAAGACCATCAGGCTGTTGTAGGCCATTTCCACATTCCTCCGGGCGTTTGCTGATGACATGCAATGGCCCGATACAATGAAAATCGGGCAGGTATTGAACCTGCCCGAAGGAAACTTGGCTGGGGAAGAAGGATTCGAACCTTCGAATGCCGGAATCAAAATCCGGTGCCTTGACCAACTTGGCGACTCCCCAGCGGATCGTTCAGAC
>JAQTXC010000066.1 GCA_028689015.1 Dechloromonas sp.
GGGGTCAGGTTCTTGAAGGTCGGGTTGGACAGGGCGATGTCCATGTCACGGGCGAAGATCGCGAAACCGTCGTAACCGTGGTAAGGACCGGAGTAATCCCAGGAGTGCATCTGGCGCAGGGGAATGCCCATCTTCTGGAAGATGTACTTTTCCTTGATGCCGGAACCGACCATGTCGGGCTTCAGGCGCTTGACGAACTCTTCCAGTTCAAAACCGGTGACATCGTCGTACAGCAGGGTGGCATCACCCATTTCCTTGATCGTGCGATCGTAGTCGTCGTTGTGGCCGAATTCGTAGCCGGTACCGATGACTTCCATGCCGAGATCTTCGTAGGCGCCGATCACGTGACGCGGACGCAGGCCGCCGACGTAGAGCATGACCTTCTTGCCTTCGAGACGCGGCTTGTACTTGGCGATGATGGCATCCATCATCGGCTGGTAGCGGGCAATCATCGCCTCGGTCTTGGCCTTGACGGTGTCGTCGAAGAAAGCAGCGATCTTGCGGCAGGATTCGACGATCTTGGTCGGGCCGAAGAAGTTGTATTCCAGGTAAGGAATACCGTACTTCTCTTCCATGTGACGCGAGATGTAGTTCATCGAACGGTAGCAGTGCAGCAGGTTCAGCTTGACCTTCGGGGTGTTCATCATTTCGGCAATGGTGCCGTCACCGGACCACTGTGCCGTTACGCGCAGACCCATCTCTTCCAGCAGGATGCGCGTCGCCCAGGCATCGCCACCGATGTTGTAGTCGCCGATGATGGCGACGTCGTACGGGGTCGATTCATAGGGCTGACCGTCGCGCTTGTCGAGCACCCAGTCGCGGATCGCGTCGTTGGCGATGTGGTGGCCGAGGGACTGCGAAACACCGCGGAAACCTTCGCAGCGCACCGGAACGATGGGCTTGCTGATGGCGACGGCTGATTTCTTGGCGACGCCTTCGATATCGTCGCCGATCAGGCCAATCGGGCACTCGGATTGAACCGAGATCCCCTTGTGCAGCGGGAACAGTTGTTCGACTTCCTCGATCAGCTTGGCGAGTTTTTTGTCGCCGCCGAAAACGATGTCTTTCTCCTGGAAGTCCGAGGTGAAATTCATCGTGCCGAAGGAGTCGACCCCAGTGGTGCCGACATAGTAGTTACGGCGACCGGCGCGGGAGTACTGACCGCAGCCCACCGGGCCGTGCGAGATGTGGATCATGTCCTTGATCGGACCCCAAACCACGCCCTTGGAGCCGGCGTAGGCGCAACCACGAATGGTCATCACGCCCGGCAGGGACTTGCGGTTGGAAGTGATGCACTTCTTGGATTGCTCAATGGAAACGTCGTTGGATGCCAGGTGCTTGGTGCGGTCTTTCTTGGCTTTTTCCGGATAAACCTCGAGCACCTCGGCAATGATGGCGTCGGTTTCTTCGCGAGACAGAGTGGTCATGTTTTCCTCCTGACGCTGCCACCAATCTGTGGCCAGCGTGCTGGTTGAATTGGGTGGGTGCCGCAGCACCCACCGGTCTTGCGATGCTTAGGCAGCGGCAGCAGCAGCCAATTCGGCAGCGGTCTGGCCGACGATGGACTCGTCTTCCGCTTCCATGATGCCGAATTCCATCAACAGGTCTTCCAGCTCTTCCATCTCGATTGGGGTTGGGATGACGAAGTTGGTGTTGTTGACGATCTTGCTGGCGAGCTGGCGATATTCGTCGGCCTGCTTGTGCTTCGGATCGTATTCGACCATGGTCATGCGGCGGATTTCAGCGTGCTGAACGGCGTTGTCGCGCGGCACGAAATGGATCATCGTGGTGCCAAGGCGGGAGGCCAGTGCCATGATCAGTTCGTCTTCGCGGTCGGTGTTGCGCGAGTTGCAGATCAGGCCAGCCAGGCGGACACCGCCGGAATTGGCGTACTTGACGATGCCCTTGCAGATATTGTTGGCTGCATACATGGCCATCATTTCGCCGGAGCAGACGATGTAGATTTCCTGCGCCTTGTTTTCGCGGATCGGCATGGCGAAGCCACCACAGACCACGTCACCGAGCACGTCGTAGAACACGAAGTCGAGGTCTTCGTCGTAAGCACCTTCTTCTTCCAGGAAGTTGATGGCGGTGATCACGCCACGGCCGGCACAGCCAACGCCGGGTTCCGGGCCACCGGATTCAACGCATTTGACGCCGCCGAAACCGACCGACAGGACGTCTTCGAGTTCGAGGTCTTCCACCGAACCGGCTTCAGCCGCCAGGTGCATCACGGTGGTCTGAGCCTTGCTGTGCAGGATCAGGCGGGTGGAGTCGGCTTTCGGATCGCAGCCAACAATCATTACTTTCTTGCCGGATTCAGCGAGTGCAGCCACCAGATTCTGTGTGGTGGTGGACTTGCCGATACCGCCTTTGCCGTAGATGGCGCATTGACGCAGTTTTGCCATGGTGTAATCTCCTTAGTCTGTCAGTCGATTTGCGAAGGAATCATTGAGAGTCGCACCTCACCTTTTGCACGGACCGTGCCAGGTCGACTGGCAGACATTAAGCGCTTGAATTAAAAGTGAAAAATAAAAATGTTCTGAATCCTGGTGCGGCGCTGATACCTGACAATTCCCCTACCCTGTGTAGGGGTGACGACAAAGCGACCCTGCCACGCAACGCTCGCCTGCCGATCAATCGCTGCAACCTGCCGGCGGTGGTGCTGGGCAGCCTGACCTATCAGCAGCATCCCTCTCCGCTCTTGCTCGATGGTGTGGCGGAATTGCACCGGGATCTATTTCGTCGTCTGGGGGCGGTGGCACCAGCACAGCGGGGCGACGTGTTTCGTGATTACCTGACCGTACATTTCCAGCTTGAGTGGCCTGAGCAGATGGGCTTGAGTGGACGGATCGCTCGTGGCGGCAAACAGCGGGCCCGGGCCAACTATGTGCGGATGATTCGCGGCTGGAGTTTTGATTCTGACAGTCGGGAAGGGGCGGTCCTTAAAGGCTGGGTCGAGTCGCGCTTTGGCTTGATGCCGCGCTGGCATGGCGAAGCCTTGCGCGACCCGGCGGGCGATGCCTATGGCCGTTATCAGGAAATGCGTTCAGCGGGTTTATATGGCACCAGTGCCCTGGAGGCGCAATTCGATCTGGTCTACACCTTCTGTCAGCATGAATTGGCCGAACGCCACCCGATGGCGCGTCATGTGATGCTCTATCGTGGTGTCAACCGGGTGTCCGACCACGAGATTCTGGCGAAGGGGCTGGGGGGGCGCCATACCCTGCTGCTGAACAACCTCAGTTCGTTTTCGTGCAGCCGCGAGCGGGCAGGCGAGTTTGGCGATTACATTCTTGCGGTCGACATTCCCTTGAGCAAGATTTTCTTTTATTGCGGCTTGTTGCCCGGGGTATTACAGGGCGAGGACGAGTTTCTGGTCATCGGTGGTGTGGTGGATGTCGAACTGTTGACCTTGTAGTGCCCATTGTTGGATTTATTACTTTCGTACTACTCATCTGTCCGCTCAGACGGTATGCTTGCGCTCCATCTTCCTTATCGTGATACCGGTTATTCATGAAAATACTTCTGGTTGACGATTCTCGGGCCATTGCCATGGTGATGACGGCTCGACTGGAATCGTTCGGACATCAGGTTCAGCATGCCATCGATGGTCCCATGGCGCTGTCACTGTTCGAGCGGGAAGTGTTCGATCTGATCCTGATGGACATCGAAATGCCAGCCATGAATGGTTTTGAGACGACCACCCGCATCCGGGCCCGGGAAGGCCATGAGCCTTGGGCGTGGACACCGATTATTTTCGTGACGGCGACCGATACGCCGACCAATCTGATTACCGCCATTGAAGCAGGGGGCGACGACTTTATTTCGAAGACGGTGCCTGAAGGCGTCTTGCAGGCCAAGATGAAGGCGATGAGCCGTATCGCCAGCCTGCGTAGCCGGCTGGCCGTGGCCAATACCAAATTGCGCGAACAAGCCAATTGCGATGGTCTGACCGGTCTGTTCAATCGGCGGGCCATGGATTTGCAGGTGGATGCGCTCTGGGAAGCGGCAGTTCGTGAATGGGCGCCATTCAGCCTGCTGATGCTTGATATCGATAATTTCAAAAAATACAACGATCACTATGGTCATCAGGCTGGCGATGACTGCCTGCGGGCGGTCGCCAAGTGCCTGGCCGAGTGTGTGAAGCAGGCGTGCGATGATCGTATCGCGCCGGGGGCGTTTGTCGCTCGTTACGGCGGCGAGGAGTTTTCGGTCATTATTCCTGCGGCGACCCCGGGCGTTCACCTGGGCTTGGCGACGTGTATTGTCGAAGCAATCGCCGGGCTGCAGATTGCACACGAAAAAAATGACGACTGGGGTGTCGTCACGGTATCGATCGGTGCGGTCGCCTTGGACCATGCTCAGGGCGAGGTCAAGCAGTTGTTCCGCGAGGCTGACCGTCTCTTGTATCTGGCCAAGCAGGGCGGGCGCAATCGTGTCGAGGCGGCCTGAGGACTCGATGTTGCGATCCCGCCGTCGTCACACGAAAAATTGTCGTTTATCGCACATGGGCCACAGATAAAGCGGTGAAACCGTGCGCTGGCCTGACTTGGCAAACAGGCCTGGATTTTGCTGAATAGGGTCCACCCCCATTTCAGAGCAAAAACCATGACCCCAGAACTGCGTGAAAAATTGCTGTCCGGCCTGCGGGACGGCAGCATCGTGCCTTATCTCGGCCCGGGCGTATTGGCCGATGTCAAGAATGCGGCGACCGCGGCCCCGATTCCGGCCGATAGCGATTCGTTGATCATTGCCATGAACGATGGTCGTCCCATGGCACCAAAACTGATGTATGAATTTCCCCGGGCGGCAATGAATATCGAATTGAAGCGGGGACGCAATGCCGTCACCAAGTTTCTGAACCGGACCTATGGCGAGACGAACTGGACGCGTGGTGCGGTCCACGAGTGGTTGAAAGGGATTTCGCCGGCCTACGTCATCGATATCAACCGCGACACGCAATTGCAGGACAGCTACGCCGATGTGCCACATCACCTGATTGTCGGCGTTGCCCGAATTTCCGGCACGGCTTTTCGCTACAAGCTGTTCTACTGGGATGGTCAGGTTTACCAGGCCTGTACTGAACTGAACACCGCCTTGCCTATTCTCTTCAAGCCGATGGGCACGCCGCGTCCGGAAGCTAACTACATTGCTTCCGATGCCGATTACGTCGATTTCATCACCGAATTGATGGGGGGCTATTCGATCCCGCCAGAGATCAAGGCCATGCGTCAGGGTAAGCAGTATTTATTGCTGGGCATGCGGCTTAACCGCGATACCGAACGGATGGTGATGGCCGACATGATCTATTCCTCGGCACAGCCGGCAGGCTGGATATTCATTGCGCAGCCGACTGAGAAGGAAAAACGCTATTGCCACAAGATTGGCCTGGAAATTCTGGATGCCGATCTGTTTGAATTTATCGGCGCTGCGCTTCCTGCCTGATTGACGATGCGACGGTATCAGCTGGCCAGAGGGGGTGATTCGCTGGCCAGTCGTGCATTGACCTCGACAATTTCCTGCATGAAGTGCGCGATGGGGAGTGGCTTGGCCAAGTAGTAGCCCTGCACATAGTGGCAGCCCATGTCACGCAACATCTGTAATTGTGCGGCGCTTTCGACGCCCTCGGCGACCACCTGCAGGTTCAGGCTGTGGGCCATGGCAATGATTGCTTCGACCAGGGCATGTTCGTTATTTCCTGGTTGCATGTCCTGGATGAAACTGCGGTCAATCTTCAAGGTATCGAGGGTGAAGCGTTTTAGATAGGACAGTGACGAGTAGCCTGTACCAAAGTCGTCCAGGTAGACGCGGACGCCCAGTTGTCGGATGGCCGCCAGCCAGTTTCTGGCGACGGCGATATTGCTTAGCAGCACTCCTTCAGTAATCTCCAGCGCCAGCCGGCTGGGGATCAGGCGATGACGCGTCATCGCCTCGGCGACGGCAGCGGGAGGGAGGCCATCGGGGATTTGTCGGCCAGAGACATTGAGCGAGAGGGTGTAGGGCAGCCCGGCATCTTGCCAGCGGGCTAGTTGTTGGCAGGCTGTTTCAAGAACCCATAAGCCGACCTCCTGGATCATGCCGCTTTGCTCAACGATGGGAATGAACAGATCCGGGGAGATCAGGCCGCGTGTCGGATGGCGCCAGCGAATCAGTGCTTCAGCACCGCTCAGGCAGTGCTCTGCCAAGTCAGCGATGGGCTGGTAGAACAATTCGAATTGCTGGTCGCGCAGGGCATGGCGCAACTCGAGTTCAAGTTTTTGTCGCTGCTCAGCTTGTTCGGCCAGCCCGGGGTCAAAGAAAGCCACCTGATTGCCGCCACCCGCCTTGGCTTTATCCACCGCCAGCTCGGCTTGGCGGAGCAGGGTGGGAACATCCTGTCCATCAGCGGGATAGCGGCTGATACCGATGCTGGCACTGACATGCAGCGGCGTGCCATTGACAGTATGGGGCTGGCGCAGCGCGTGCAGCAGGCGGTCAATAATGCGCTCGATCTGTTCGTCGCTGCCGGGTTTGTCGACCAGGATGGCAAAGATGTCGGCTGTTACCCGGGCTATGGTATCGCTGCGCTTGAGGTTGGCGGCCAAGCGGCTGGCCACACTCTGCAGAATGGTGTCGCCTGCGGCGACCCCGATGCCCTCGATGATGCTCCGGAATTTATCGAGATCGATCAACAGCAGGGTGAAACTGCTTTGCTGACCTTCTGGCTGGGGGCGCAGCGATAAACGCATTTTTTGTTCCAATCCGACTCGATTGGCCAGATCAGTCAGCGGATCGGTGATGGCCTGCAGGTGTGCCCGGGCGGCGGCCTCCTTCAACGCCGAAACATCGTGGGCAACCCCTTGCAATGCATCGTTGCCGACCGGGCTGAGCATCAGGTTGAGCCACAGGCAACTGCAATCATGACGACGTAAGGGCGTGTCCAGCATGGCGGGCAGGTGATGGCTGAAAACCTGGTTACACAGTGCGTCGACCGCGTCCGGGTTTTCCCAGCCCAGGCTAGAGAGGGTCAGCTTGCCGGCAACTTCCTGCTCCGGGCTCAGGTCAAGCAAACGCGCCATGGCCGGGTTCCATGATGACACCAGGCCCTGGCGGTCGACCATGAACAGGCCGCTTTCGGCATTGTCGAAAATTGCATGGTATTTACGCTCGTCAATTTCGCGCTGTAGCCGGAGTTGGTGTTCCTGATCGAGGGCGCTGACCAGTCGCCCGGCCAATGCATTGATGTCGTTGACCAGGGCGCCGATCTCAGTCGTCTGATGGCCGGCCGGAATACGCAGCAAATCGCCGGCCACCGGGTTCATGTCGTGCAGGGTACGTGACATGGTCGTGATCGGCTGAATAATGAAAAACAGCAAGGTCAAGACCATGGCGCCGGCAATCAGCGCCAGTTGCCAGGCCAGTTGCTGGCTACCGTTAATGACTTCACTGCGAATACGTTGTTCGATGATTTCCGGGGCGGGTTCTAGCTGAATGCGGCCGACGACCTCGTCGTCGATGAAGGGTGAGTGGATATGGCGGATTAGCCCTTTGGTGGAATGCGGGCCGGCGTCGGGCTGACCGTCGCGGCTCAAGTCAGCCAGCACCTGTTCGCTCTCAGAAATGGTGACGCGCAGGACTTCCGGGTTGCGTAACAGGCCGCGCGCGACATCGCGGGCGAGTTCGTTATTGCGCGCAAAGCAGGCAACGCGCAAGGTGCTTTCGACGGTGTCGAGCAGTTGTTCGAGGCGAACCTGCGATTGTTCGCTCGCCTGCTGGCGGGCGTGTGCCATGGTGTAGAGCACCGTCACCAAGGCAACCAAAGTGAAGGTGAGTACGGTGACAAGCACCGAGCGGATGAGCAAACCGTTCCAGCGTAGCCCCTGTTTCATGCGTCTTCCCGTAAACCGCTTGGCAATGATTGATTGCGTTAATGATGAAGGAAAGGAATTCATCTGGGATTATGCGCCGATTCGTTTGGCATTGTGAAGGCATGTCATCTTGTCGGGTATCCCCTGTCGGTTAAACGACGGAATGACCTTGTTAATTTTTATTTCATTGTTTTTAAAAGACAAATTTCTGGTATGTGAATTGCTTGATTGATGCAAACAATATTTCAATCAGGGAAGGACCTCTGCCATGTTGCTCGACAGTTACGAAGCTTTCTTTTTTAACGCCAATTTCAAGGAATCGGCCAGTGATGCCGGCTGGATGGCTTATCGTGGCGAACTGATCCTCAAGGAGGGGGAGGTGGCGGATGCCCAGGGCCGTCGCAAGCCGCCGGTGGAAGTCATGAAGCAAGCCATCGTCCTGACTTGTGGCGGTGATTTGAAGTTGCTCTCCGGTTCGATCGACGAACTGCAATTTACGCCCGCCCTGCTGGAAAAATACGGTGCGGATATCAAGCCGGGCACCATCGTCGTCTTGTTCACGGTCAACATCGATCAGGCATTCATTTCCACCAACCATGGGGCACCGCTAGTCTTCATTCCGCTGGTTCAAGGGATGGTGTGGAACGAGCTGCTCGACATGGTGGCGCTTGAAAAAGGCGATTTCAAGGGCCAGGGCGCTGCCGACAAGGTGCTCACCTTGTGCAAGGCCTTGCAGGGGCACAAGTTCAAGTATCCCGAAGTGGCATTGGCCGAGGCACTGACCAAGACCAATGCCAACAAGCGCGAAAACCACGGCGCCATCTGATGGTCTGGGCGGTGGAACAGGCGCTGGGTGTGGCCGAGATGGATGACACGCACCAGGCATTCGTTGCGTTGGTCGATGCCCTGCTGGTCACGGTCGACGCCGATTTTCCGCCGCTTTCTGCTCGTCTGCGCGAGCATACCTTGCATCATTTCGAGCGCCCGCTGCCTTCGGGACGGCGTCTCCTTAGCCCGGCAGGCAGGTGGCGAGTGCGGGTGGCTCAGTCCTGGCCCGGTCGCGCGCCTGCACGCCCTTGAGTACGAGCAGCAGGATGCTGCCGATGACCATGACGCCGGCGGCGAGATAGAGGCCGAGGGTGTAATTGCCTTGGTGGCTGGCGGCCAGCCAGCCGGTGATGGCCGGGGCAAGAATTTGTGCGGCGCCGTAAGAAAGCGTCATCTTGCCCATCATCTTGGCTGGCCGGGTGGGGTAGTAACGCCCGGCCATGGTCAAGACCAGACTGACCATACCGATGAAGGTGCCGCCAAACAGCATGGCGCCGGCGAGCGCCGCGAACAGCCCGCCGCTGGCCGGTAGCAGGATGCCGACAATCTGTAGCACGGCGGCGATCAGCAGGGCGTTCAGTTCGCCGGTACGGCGGGCGATCAGATCCCAGACGATGCAGGCCGGTGCCGCAGCCAAGCCGAGGACCAGAAAGACCATCGTGCCACGGCCGGCCAATCCCGGCAGGTGGTCGACAATGGCGACAATGAAGGTGGCGCTGACCACGTAGCCGACGCCGGCACAAAAATAGGCGGCCATGAACAGGCGCATGAAGAGTGGCGAGGGCGGATTGTCTTCCATTTTTTGGCCGCTCTTGGTCAGGCTGCTGGTATCCGGTGCCGGCAACCAGCGCAGGGCTGGGATGGCAAGCAACACGCCGAAGGCACTGAGGGCGAACCACTGTTCGCGCCAGTTCAGCCACTGGCTCAGGGTGTCGACGACCAGGGCGCAACCGGCGATGCCCAGGCCAACGCCGACGAAATGGATGCCCAGTTCGCTGCGGTGGTTGTGGCGGATCAGCCAGTTGAGGATCAGTCCGGTGCCGAGCAGCATCGCGGCTGCACTGCTCAAACCGGCGAGATAACGGGAGATGCCCCAGATCAGCACATCCGTGCTCAGGCCCATCATCGCGGTGCTGGCAATGGCGACGATCAGGCCGATCCGGTAAAGCCTGTCCTTGAGAACCAGGTCGCTGATCAGCGAGGCAATCAGCGCCCCGGACAGGTAACCGGCGTAGTTGATAGCGGCCAGCCCGCCTGCGGCCGCAACGCCCAGCCCAGCCTGCTGCTGCATGATCGGCAACAGGGGGGTGTAAGCAAAGCGGGCCACACCAAGCGCCAGCAACAGGCTGAAAATACCGGCACTGAGGACCTGGATCCGCGCGCTCTGTTCGTGGTGCATGGTGTTCTCTTTTTTGGATTTGCTGGCTGCACGATAAACAGGCTAAGCTATTCGTACAAATGATTTATTAAGAAGCAATTGTTCTTAATTGGAGAATGTTTTCATGGAACTGCTTGCCCTGCGCACTTTTCAGGCCGTGGTTGAAGAGGGTGGGATTCTC
>JAQTXC010000021.1 GCA_028689015.1 Dechloromonas sp.
CCCGAACCCGAACCCGAACCCGAACCCGAACCCGAACCCGAACCCGAACCCGAACCCGAACCCGAACCCGAACCCGAACCCGAACCCGAGCCCGAGCCCGAGCCCGAGCCCGAGCCCGAGCCCGAGGTTGAGGTTGAGGTTGAGGTTGAGGTTGAATCCGCTGTCGAGGCAGAGGTTGTCGATGATTTGTCGGACTTGATTATCGAGCCGTTGCCGGAAGAAAGTGCGCTGGACAAAGAGGCGCAGTTGCAGGTGGTGGCCGATGCGCTGGAGGACTTTCTGCTCAGCGACGATGACGATGCGGCGGTGGCGGTGGCGCCTGCGCTGTCGGCGGAGGATGCGGTAGGGGTGCCTGAGGCTATCTCTGCACGTACCTCACCAACGCTGTACGACATTTTCTGCGATGAAGCGCGCGGTCATTTGCAGACCCTGGTTGATGAATTCTCGTTGCTGGAAGAGAACAGCGAGCGGCCGACCAGTTTTGCCATGACGCGAGCGGCGCATACTCTGGGCGGCATCGCGGCGACGGTTGGGCTGATGTCGCTGCATCATTTGGCGATTGCGCTTGAACACGCCTTGCTGCGCCGCGATGGCTCAGCGCAGCCTGCCAGTATTGAAGGTCTGGAAACCGTCCGCCAGACGATCATGACCTTGCAAAGCATGTTCGATGGCCTGGCTGACCAGTTGGCGCCGGATGAACAACCGCTGTTGATCAGCGCGCTCGACGACATTTATCCGCCGGCACCAGAGGCGTCGAGCGGCCAGCCTGTACCGGTCGAAGAGTTCGTGGCACCTGTTGCAGAGCCGGTAGCTGAGCCGCACATGATGCCTGCGCTCGTTGATCAGGTGTTGATGAACGACGAGCTGGACGAGCAACTTCTGCCCATCTTCCTGGAAGAGGCGGCCGACCAGTTACGCGATCTCAACCGCGAGTTGCTGGCCTGGCACGGCAATCCGGCGCTGCCGGCGCCGCCGCAGGCGATTGCCCGTTTGCTGCACACCTTCAAAGGTAATGCCCGCATGGCCGGGGCAATGAATTTGGGTGAAGCGACGCACCAGTTGGAAAACCGGGTGCAGGAAGCCCTCGCTGCCCGGGCGGGCGACCCGCAGTTGATCGACGAAATCGAGGCCGGTTGCGATTTCCTGGCAGCTGCGGTCGAACGCTTGCGTCGCGGGGAGGCCGCCTCGCTGCCTGGCGAGACGCCCCCGTCTGCTGAGGATGGGGCTGCTGTGTCGCATGGCGATTTGCCTGCGGGCCCCGCGGTCGACGCTGAAAATGAGGTAGAAAACAGTGGTCAGCAAGCCAATCTGCGGGTGCGGGCTGATCTGGTTGACCGTTTGGTCAACGAGGCGGGCGAGTTGTCGATTGCCCGGACGCGTATCGAAGGCGAAATGCGCAGTCTCAAAGGCTCCTTGCTCGATTTGACGGAAAACGTCATTCGTCTGCGCCGCCAGTTGCGCGAAATTGAAATTCAGGCCGAGTCGCAAATTCAGGCCCGGGTCGCTCTGACTCACGACAGCCAGGGCGAATTCGACCCGCTGGAACTCGATCGCTTCACCCGCTTCCAGGAACTGACCCGTTTCATGGCCGAGTCGGTGAATGACGTGGCGACGGTGCAACAGAACTTGTTGAAGAATCTTGATGATGCCAACGCCGCTATTCTGGCGCAGGCGCGACTCAACCGCGGTTTGCAGCAGGCGCTGATGGGCGTGCGCATGTTGCCCTTTGCCAGCCAGATGGAGCGCTTGTACCGGGTGGTGCGGCAAACCGCCAAGGCGGCTGGCAAGCGGGCCAGCTTCGACATCGTCGGCGGCCAGGTCGAAATCGACCGGTCGGTGCTCGACAAGATGCTGGCACCTATCGAACACATGCTCCGTAACGCCGTGGTGCACGGCATCGAGGACCGGGCGCAGCGGCAGGCAGCGGGTAAGCCGGAAACTGGCGAAATCACCCTGAGCCTGGTGCAGGAAGCCAACGAATTCATCCTGACCCTGGCTGATGATGGTCGTGGCCTGGATGCCACCAAAATACGTCGGCGGGCGATTGAGCTGGGCCTGCTGGCGGCTGATGCCGAGGTCAGCGAGGCTGTGCTGCTGGACTTGATTTTCCAGCCGGGTTTTTCGACAGCCAGCGAATTGACGCAGGATGCCGGCCGCGGTGTTGGTATGGACGTGGTGCGAACCGCCGTGGCAGCGCTGGGCGGGCGAGTCGAAGTCGACCAGCAGTTGGGTCGGGGGAGCCGCTTCCAGATCTATTTGCCGCTGACGCTGGCGGTTGCCCAGACCTTGCTCGTCCGTGTAGGCGAGCAACGTTATGCCGTGCCGTCTACGATGATCGAACAGGTCCAGGAAATGAAGGCACCCGCGTTGGCCGCCCTGCAGGCAGCGGGTGAGGCCAACTGGCAGGGACAGTCTTACCCCTTCCATTTCCTGCCGCATCTGCTCGGTGATGTCGAGGCGGTGCCTGAAGAGCATCGGCAGTACTGGGTCTTGTTGCTGCGCTCCGGTGGGCAGCGGGTGTCCGTGCTGGTCGATGAATTGCAAGGCAACCAGGAAGTGGTGGTCAAGAATATTGGTCCGCAACTGGCGCGGGTGGTCGGGGTGGCCGGCGCCACAGTGCTTGGTGATGGCCAGGTTGTGCTGATCCTCAATCCAGTGGCTTTGGCGGCCAAGCAATTGGCAGAACGGCCCACCAGCGGGATGGCGCTGACGCCTGCCGTCAAAGCCCCGGTCCAGCATTTGCCGACAGTCATGGTGGTGGATGATTCGCTGACCGTGCGCAAGATCACCAGCCGGTTGTTGGCGCGCGAAGGCTATCAGATCCTTCTCGCCAAGGACGGCGTTGATGCGCTGGAGCATCTGGTGGAGCTGATGCCCGATGTCATCCTGTCCGATATCGAAATGCCCCGGATGGATGGTTTTGATTTCGTTCGCAATCTGCGTGCTGATGATCGCCTGAAAACGATTCCGGTCATCATGATCACCTCGCGGACGGCGGACAAGCACCGCAATTATGCGATGGAAATCGGTGCCAATCATTATCTTGGCAAGCCCTACGACGAAGATGAATTGCTGGCCTTGATCGCCGGCTATTGTCAGCCGGCTGACCGTTGATTTTGCCTCCCTGAACGCGGTCGACCGTGCTCAGGGGGCTTTTTTGACCACGGCGTAACGGTCCAGTGTGCGCAGGCGGGCGCTGGCGTGGTCGACGAGCGGTGCCGGATAATCGCGACCGATGACGACGCCCAGCGCCTCCTGTTCCAGTCGGCCCATCTGCCAAGGGGCGTGAATGAATTTGTTCGGAACCGCCTGTAGTTCCGGCAGATAACGGCGGATAAATCGACCTTCCGGGTCAAATTTCTCCGATTGCGTGACCGGGTTGAAAATTCGGAACCAGGGTTGGGCATCGCAGCCGCTCGACGCTGCCCATTGCCAGCCGCCGTTGTTGGCCGACAGATCGAAGTCGTTCAATTGCTCGGCAAAGTAACGCTCGCCCAGCCGCCAATCGATGCCCAGGTCCTTGCACAGAAAAGATGCTGTCACCATGCGTAGCCGGTTGTGCATCCAGCCGCTGTGATTCAGTTGGCGCATGGCGGCGTCGACCAGCGGATAGCCGGTTTGCCCTTGTTGCCAGGCAGCCAGGCCGGCCGGCCAGTCGTCCCAGCGGATGGCGTCGTATTCTGGCTTGAAGGAACGGTCGACCGCATGCGGGAAGTGGTCGAGGATCATGAAATAGAAATCGCGCCAGATGAGCTCGTTCAGCCAGGCATCCGCCCCGGCCGCCAGTGCCTCGCGGACTAGCTGACGGATGGAAATGGTGCCAAAACGCAGGTGGACCGAGAGATAACTGACGCCGCGCACCGCGGGAAAGTCACGCAGGCTGCTGTACCGCGGCAGGGCCCCGGTGCGGAAGCTTTCCCACAATTGCTGGGCGCCCGACATCCCTGGCGTGATGCCGAGCATTGCAAGGCCTGTTGGCTGGAAACCCAGATCGGCCAGCTGAGGCTGTGGGCTGACGTCGGCACCCGCCAGGCGCTGCTCGGCCGGGCATGACCAGGTCGCGAGATCGCCATCGCTCAAACGTTTACGCCAGGCATTTTTGTAGGGGGTAAAGACGGAGAACGGCTTGCCGGCCAGGGTCAACACCTCGTCATGGTCAAAAATCACCTGGTCCTTGAAGTCCCGCCAGGCGATGCCGCGCTCGGCCAGCGCCGCTTGCACGGCGGCATCGCGGGCCTTGGCCGACGGCTCGTAATCGCGATTGACGAAGACGGTGTCGATCGCCAATTGCTCGGCCAGGCGGGGGATTTCCTGACGAGCGTCGCCGTGCCGGATGTGCAAACTGCCGCCGCGGGCTTGTAAGGCGACGGCCAGTTCAGTGACCGCCCCATGAATGAATTCAACCCGGCGATCCCGGGGTGAAGGCAGGGCGTCGAGGATGGCGCGGTCGAAAACGAAGACGCAATGGACCTGGCGGGCGGTTTGCAGGGCGGCGGCCAGCGCCGCATGATCGTGATCGCGCAAATCGCGACGGAACCAGACAAGGGCTTTTTCATTTTTCATGTTGGGTTTGTACCCCGGCGCCGATTAAAATTCCAGCTATGGACAACGTCAACCTGACCGATCACTTTCTCATCGCCATGCCGGCGCTGGAAGATCCGTATTTTTCCAATGCCTTGGTCTATATTTGCGAGCACACCGAGAACGGCGCGCTCGGCATTATCGTCAATCGACCAATCGATATGAACCTGGCCGCCTTGTTCGAGAAAATTGACCTCAAGCTGTCGGGTGACAGTCTGGCCAATCTGCCCGTTTATTTTGGTGGCCCAGTGCAACTCGACCGGGGCTTCGTGCTACATCGGCCACTCGGCCATTGGCAGTCGACCTTGCGGGTTAATGAGGCGGTGGGTTTGACCAGTTCGCGCGATGTCCTGGTGGCTGTCGGCCAGTTGGCGGAGCCGGAGGAAATTCTGGTGTCGCTGGGTTATTCCGGTTGGGATGCCGGTCAGCTGGAAGACGAGTTGGCGCAGAATGCCTGGCTGACCGTGCCGGCGGTGCCCAGTATCCTCTTCGATCTGCCGCCGGAAGAGCGCTTGCCAGCAGCGATGCAGCAATTGGGCATCAGCTTCTCGCAGCTCTCTGATGTGGCTGGGCACGCCTGAAGTGGGCACCGTCCTGGCATTCGATTTTGGCGAAAAGCGCATTGGCGTGGCAACCGGTGAGACCTTGCTCGGCCATGCCCATCCGCTGACCGTGATCCGCGCCGAATCCAATGACGACCGCTTTGCTGCTATCGGCAAGCTGATCGCTGAATGGCAGCCGACACAACTGGTGGTGGGACTGCCGACCCATGCCGACGGGACGCCCCATGGGATGACCCGCCTGGCTCAGAAATTTGCTGAACGTCTGCAGCGCCGTTTTGCCTTGCCGGTGGCGCTGGCCGACGAGCGGCTAACCTCGCTCGACGCCGAGACGCGCTTGCGTGAAACCGGGCGTAGCGCTCGGCAAGCCAAGCCTTTGCTTGATGCCGTCGCCGCCCAATTGATTCTCCAAACCTGGTTTGAAAGTACGCCGCATGTCACTGACTGATTCCCTGCCCGATGCCGAGGCACAATGCCGGCAACTGGCTGAGTTGATCCGCCCGAAACTGGCGAAAAATCCTGCCCTAGTGGGCATTTACAGCGGGGGGGCCTGGGTGGCCGAGCGCCTGCGCTGCTTGCTGGGCCTGAGTGAAGACATCGGCCTGATCGATGTGTCCTTTTATCGCGATGATTTCGCTGAAAAGGGGCTGCATCCACAATGCAAGCCAACACTGATTCCCTTTGATGTTGAGGGGCGACACATCATTCTGGTGGATGATGTCTTGTATACCGGCCGTACAACGCGGGCGGCGATCAATGAGTTATTCGATTACGGTCGGCCGGCGGCCATCGAACTGGCGGTGCTGGCTGACCGCGGCGAGCGCGAATTGCCGGTAGCGCCCAGCTACGAGGCCTGGACGCTGCAATTGGACGCTGGTCAGCGACTGGCGCTGGACAGAAACGATCACGGTCAACTGGCCTGGAGGCTCGAAAATGCATAACCCGCAGTTGAATTCGCACGGTGAGCTGACCCACCTGCTTTCAACCGAAGGTCTGCCGCAGGCGATCCTGACGCAGATTCTCGATACCGCCGAATCCTTCATGGAAGTGTCGTCGCGCGAAGTGAAGAAGGTGCCGCTGCTGCGCGGTAAAAGTGTCTTCAACCTGTTCTTCGAGAACTCGACGCGGACGCGGACGACCTTTGAAATCGCGGCTAAACGCCTGTCGGCGGACGTCATCAATCTTGACATCAACAAATCGTCGGCCAGCAAGGGCGAAACCCTGCTTGATACCATCGATAATTTGTGTGCGATGGATGCCAACCTGTTTGTCGTCCGTCATGCGTCGAGCGGCGCCCCCTACCTGATTGCCGAACACTTGCAGCGCATCGGTCGCGGTGACATTCACGTCGTTAATGCCGGTGATGGTCGCCATGCCCATCCAACGCAAGGCCTGCTCGACATGTACACCATCCGTCACTACAAGAAGGACTTCACGCAATTGCGCGTCGCCATCGTCGGCGACATCCTGCATTCCCGGGTCGCTCGTTCCGACATCCATGCGTTGACTACGCTGGGCGTTCCGGAAGTGCGCGCCATCGGCCCGGAAACCTTGTTGCCCAAGCACCTCGACAAGCTTGGCGTGCATGTCTTCCACGACATGGCGGCCGGCCTCAAGGATGTCGATGTGGTGATCATGCTGCGCCTGCAGAACGAGCGGATGAACGGTGCTCTGCTGCCATCGGCCGGTGAGTATTTCCGGCATTACGGGCTGACGCCGCAAATGCTGGCGCTGGCCAAGCCGGACGCGATTGTGATGCACCCGGGGCCGATGAATCGCGGGGTGGAAATTCACTCGGCGGTCGCCGATGGGCCGCAAGCGGTCATCCTGTCCCAGGTGACCTTCGGAATTGCCGTCCGCATGGCGGTCATGAGCATTGTGGCGGGGAACTGAGTGATGAATATCCTGATTGAACAGGGTCGTGTGATTGACCCGAAAAATGCGGTCGACCGTGAAAATACGTCAATTTTTATCGTGGACGGCAAAATTGCCGGCCTGGGTGCGGCGCCGGCAGGTTTTGTCGCCGAGCAAACCCTGGATGCCCGCGGTTGTGTCGTTTGCCCGGGCCTGATCGATCTAGGGGCTCGCCTCAACTCCATCGAAGCCGAATTGGCGGCAGCGGTGGCCGGTGGGGTGACGACGGTGGTGGTGCCGCCGGATGCCGACCCGCCGCTCGATGAGCCCGAGTTGGCCGATCGCCTGGTGCATCGCGGCGAGGAAATCGGCAAGGCCCGGGTGCTGCCGCTCGGTGCCTTGACTCTGGGGCTGAAGGGCGAGCGTTTGTCCGAATTGGCTGGTTTGCGCAAGGCCGGCTGCATCGGTTTTTCGCAGGCCAAGGTGCCGGTGGTCGATACCGAAGCCCTGTTGCGGGCGATGGAATATGCCGCGACGTTTGATTTTCCGGTTTTTCTGCATCCGCAGGATTACTGGCTGTCGCGTAATGGCATCGCCCATGGGGGTGAAATGGCCAGCCGACTCGGTCTGGCCGGCATTCCGGTGGCTGCTGAAACCATCGCCATTGCGACCATTGTTCAACTGGTGCGCGATACCGGTTGTCGGGTGCATCTGACCCGACTGTCGTCGGCGGCCGGGGTGCATCTGGTTGAGCAGGCGATGAACGAAGGCTTGCCGATCAGTTTCGATGTTGGCATCCATCATCTGCTACTGACTGAAAACGATATTGGCTTCTTCAACCCGCACGCCCGTTTCTGTCCGCCATTGCGTACCCAGCACGATCGTGACGGCCTGTCGCAGGCCGTGGTGCGGGGGCTGGCGGCGATTTGTTCCGATCACACCCCGGTCGCGGCTGATGACAAGTTGCTACCGTTTGGTGAGGCAAAGCCCGGGGCGACCGGTCTTGAGGTATTGCTGCCGCTTACCCTCAATTGGGCGGAGTCGGCCGGCGTATCGTTGAGCGATGCACTGGCGCGCATTACCTGTGCGCCTGCGGCCATTCTCGGTCTGGCCAGCGGCTCGCTGGCAATCGGCGCGGCCGCCGATATCTGTATTTTCGATCCAGAGGAAAGCTGGCCGCTGACGGTTGACGCCATCCATAGCCGGGGCAAGAACTCACCCTGGCTCGGTTACATGATGAACGGCCGGGTCAAGCGTACTCTGGTGGGAGGCAAGGTCGTCTTTTAAGGTCGACAAGACGGGGTAAAAAGCGGCTGGTACAAGCCGCTTTTTTTTACCACTGGATTTATTTGTCATATGCCAATAGAATTAATTGCGGCTGATGTGTTGTCGGCTGTGCCGCCGTCGGGGCGGTTATTCAATTCAGTGGAGGAAATTTCAATGAAACGTCTCGTCACGCTGGCGCTGGCCTTGCTGTGCAGCATGGGCAGTGCGCTGGCCGCCATCAATCTCAATACGGCCACCGTTGAACAACTCGATACCCTGAAAGGGGTCGGACCAGGCAAAGCCAAGGCCATCGTGGCCTATCGCGACAAGAATGGTCCGTTCAAATCGATTGACGACCTGAAGAAGGTGAAAGGTTTTGGCGACAAGAGCATTGCCAAGCTGCGCCCCGAGCTGACGGTATCGGGGGCTGCGGCGCCAGCCAAGCCTAAGGTACAGAAGTAGGCGAGACTAAGGGGGAAGCAGGCGCTCGACAGCGGCGGTCGTCGAGCCGCTGATTTCAACCCGCTTGCGGCGGTTGCTATCGCCGCTGATCAAGCTGACCGCCTGGCGGCTCAGGCCCAGCTGGTTGGCCAGGAAAGCCAGCAGGGCCGCATTGGCTTTGCCATCGACCGGTGGCGCGGCGAGGCGGATTTTGAGCGCCTCGCCGTGTTGACCGCAGACTTCGCTTGTTTTGGCGCCGGGCTGGATGTGCAGGGTCAGCGTGATCCGTCCGTCGCTGGCCACCCGATACCAATCAGCCATGCGGCGGGCCTAAACGTAGCGCAAGAGCAGGTTGAGCAGCAGGATCGCGACCAAGGGCGAGAGATCGATGCCGGAAATGGTCGGAATGAAACGCTGCAAGGGGGCAAGAATGGGCCGTGCCAGTTGGTTGGCCGGCCCGGCTAGCGGCGAGTACGGATTGACCCAGGAAAGTACAGCCTGCAGGATCAGGGCACCAATGACGATGTAGATGGCGAGACGGACCAGGGCGCGAACGGCCAGCATCAGGATCATTAGCAGGGTGCCAAAGGCATCGGCCGTGATCGGCACGCTGGATAGGGCCAGTAGCACGCCAGCCAGTGCCAGTTGCAGCCACAGCGCGGCAATCAGGCTGGCCCAATCGACGCCGCCAACGCCGGGGACGATGCGGCGTAGCGGTTTGACGCCCCAGTTGGTGAGTTTGATGACGAAATCACCCAGTTGCCCGGCAAAGGAAACGCGCGCCATCTGCATCATGAAACGGAGCAGAAAGAGGGTGCAGAAAAAGCTGATGACGGCATCGACCAAGAAGAAAATGGCTTCCATCAGTCGGCTCCCAGTTGCTGGCCCAATTCGCGGCCACGGGCTTCGGCGGCTTGGCAGCCGGCGATGATGCCCGCCTTGACACCGCGTTCGGCCATCACCTTGAGTGCGGCTTCGGTCGTGCCGCCCTTGGAGGTGACCCGTTCGCGCAGGGTGGCGGCCGGTTCCGGCGATTGGGCGGCCAGTGCTGCTGCACCCTGGACGGTTTCAATGGCGAGCTGGCGGGCGTCTTCCGGGCTGAAGCCAAATGCTGCGGCTGCTTCTTGCAGGGCTTCGATAAACAGGAAGGCATAGGCTGGGCCACTGCCGGAAATGGCGGTGACGGCGTCCATCTGCCCTTCGTCACTGATCCACAGCGTGTTGCCGACCGCACGCAGGATGCGTTCGGCCAGGGCGCGCTGCTCGGCGCTGACCGCCGGGCGAGCGCAAAGCCCGGTGATGCCGGCACCGATCAGGGCTGGTGTGTTGGGCATGCAGCGGACAATCTGGGCGTGACCAGCCAGCCAGCGGGCTAGCGTGGCCATGTCGAGGCCCGCAGCAATGCTGATGACCAGCGTGCCGGCGAGGCGGTCGGCGAGCGGGGCGAGCGCCTCCTTCATTTGTTGCGGTTTGACCGCGAGCACCAAAACGTCCGGCGCTTGAGCGAGCATTTTGGCCTCGGCCAGGCAGTCGACCGCGTAGGTCTCGCTCAGCCGCTGCCGGGCCGCGCTGCCGGGATCGATGACGCCGATCTGGTCGGCGCTGAAACCTTGTTTGAGCATGCCGCCAATCAATGCGTTGGCCATGTTGCCACCGCCCAGGAACACAATTTTCATCTCAATTTCTCTCACCAAAAATGGCCGTGCCGATGCGGACCAGGGTGGCCCCCTCGGCAATGGCAGCTTCCAGATCGTGGGTCATGCCCATCGACAGGGTATCGAGCGCCAGGCCATCCTGACGCAATTGCTCGTAAAGGCGACGTAAGCGGGCAAAGTCGGCACGTTGCGCCAGCACGGTTTCAGTCGCCGCCGGGATGCACATCAGGCCGCGCAGCTGCAGGTGGGGCAGGCGGGCAACGGCATGGCAGAGGGCGCTTGCTTCATCTGGTCGGCAGCCGCTTTTGCTGTCTTCGTCGGAAATATTGACCTGGACGCACACCTGTAGTGGCGGCAGGTGGGGCGGACGTTGTTCAGACAGCCGTTCGGCAATCCGCACACGGTCGATCGTGTGCAACCAGGCAAAATGCTCGGCCACCAGGCGCGATTTGTTGCTCTGCAGCGGGCCGATGAAATGCCATTCCAGCGCCCGGTCGACCGTGGCCATCGCCTTGGCGACCCCTTCCTGCACATAGTTTTCGCCAAAGGCCAGCTGACCAGCCGCGGCGGCGGCCAGCACGTCGGCCAGTGGCTTGGTCTTGCTGACGGCGAGCAGGCGGACACTGTCCGCGGGTCGGCCAGCCGCCGCTGTTGCCTCGTTAATACGGCGGCGCACGGCTTGCAGCTTGTCGACGATTGCGCTCATAATCAATTCGGATTTCTCAATTTTCCCGAGTATACACGGGCTCCAAGGACCAACCGCATGGACATCACCGAACTGCTGGCCTTCTCTGTCAAGAACAAGGCATCCGACCTGCACCTGTCAGCCGGCCTGCCGCCGATGATCCGGGTCAATGGCGACGTGCGTCGCATCAACCTGCCGCCGATGGAGCACAAGGACGTGCACGGCATGGTGTATGACATCATGAACGACGCCCAGCGCAAGATGTATGAAGAGACGCTGGAGTGCGATTTTTCGTTCGAAATTCCCAACTTGGCCCGTTTCCGGGTTAATGCCTTCAACCAGCACCGCGGATCGGGTGCCGTATTCCGGACCATTCCGTCCAAGGTGCTGACGCTGGAGCAACTCAACGCCCCGAAGATTTTCAAGGATATTGCCGAGTATCCGCGCGGCATCGTGCTGGTGACCGGGCCGACCGGTTCCGGCAAGTCGACGACACTGGCAGCGATGGTTAATCACATCAACGAAAACGAGTACGGTCACATCCTGACCGTCGAAGATCCAATCGAATTTGTCCATGAGCCGAAGAAATGTCTGATTAATCAGCGTGAGGTCGGGCCGCACACGCTGTCTTTTTCTAATGCCCTGCGTTCGGCGCTGCGAGAAGATCCGGACGTTGTGCTGGTTGGCGAAATGCGTGACCTGGAAACGATTCGCCTGGCCTTGAGCGCTGCGGAAACCGGTCACCTGGTGTTTGGTACGCTGCACACCTCGTCAGCAGCCAAGACCATTGACCGTGTGGTCGACGTTTTCCCGGCCGCAGAAAAGGAAATGGTTCGCTCCATGCTCTCTGAGTCGCTGCGCGCAGTCATTTCGCAAACCCTGCTCAAGAGTAAGGATGGCTCGGGGCGGGTGGCGGCGCACGAAATCATGATCGGCACGCCGGCCATTCGCAACCTGATTCGTGAAAACAAGGTGGCGCAGATGTATTCAGCCATCCAGACAGGTCAAAACATTGGCATGCAGACGCTGGACCAGTGTTTGCTGGATCTGGTACGGCGTAATGTGGTGTCGAGCGCCGAAGCTCGGCAAAAGGCGGCCAACCGCGATGCATTCCCCGGCTAAGCCGGATACCCGTTGAGGAAGTCGCATGGAACGCGATCAAGCGATGAAGTTCATGCACGATCTTTTGCGTTTGATGACGCAGAAGAAAGGCTCGGATTTGTTCATCACCGCCGGTTTCCCACCGGCGATCAAAATAGACGGCCGAATTACGCCGGTCTCCAACCAGGTGTTGACGCCTCCGCACACGACTGAACTGGCGCGTTCGATCATGAATGATCGCCAAGCCAGCGAGTTTGAGTCGTCGCGCGAATGCAACTTCGCCATTTCGCCGGTCAATATTGGACGTTTCCGGGTCAACGCCCTGGTTCAGCAGGGCCGGGTGGCGGTGGTTTGCCGGACAATCAACATGACCATCCCGAGTATCGATTCGCTCAATCTGCCGGTGGTGATCAAGGAGCTGGCGATGACCAAGCGTGGTCTGATCATCTTCGTCGGCGGCACGGGGACCGGCAAGACCACCTCGCTGGCAGCGCTGGTTGATTATCGCAACGAAAATAGTTACGGCCACATCATCACCATCGAAGACCCGATTGAGTACGTGCACGAGCACAAGAACTGCATCGTCACCCAGCGTGAGGTCGGGGTCGATACCGAGGATTGGGGGCCGGCGTTGAAAAATACCTTGCGCCAGGCGCCCGATGTCATCTTGATGGGCGAAATCCGCGACCGCGAGGCGATGGACTACGCCGTGGCCTTTGCCGAAACGGGACACCTCTGTCTGGCGACCTTGCATGCCAACAGCACCAATCAGGCGATTGATCGCATCATCAACTTTTTCCCTGAAGAGCGGCGCCAGCAGTTGCTGATGGATCTATCGCTGAACCTGCGCGCCATGGTGTCGCAACGCCTGTTACCGAAAAAGGATGGCAAGGGGCGGGTGGCGGCGATTGAGGTGATGCTCAACTCGCCATTGATTTCCGACCTGATCTTCAAAGGCGAGGTGCACGAGATCAAGGAAGTGATGAAGAAGTCGCGCGAACTGGGCATGCAGACCTTTGATCAGGCCTTGTTCGATCTCTACGAGGCAGGGAAGGTCAGTTACGAAGACGCCCTGCGCAATGCTGATTCGCTGAATGACTTGCGGCTGCAGATCAAGCTGCATGGCCGAAATTCGCAGGACCGTGATTTGAGTAGTGGCATTGGCCATCTGGACATTGTCTGAACCCCAAGGAATCGAAATGAAAATATTGCGTCATGGACTGTTGACCGTGCTACTGGCTGTGCTGAGCCTGGGCGCCCAAGCGATCGGACTGGAGGCCCTGAGTGGGCGCGATGCCAGCGCCGGCCTCAAGGAGGCACTGAGCCAGGGCGCCGACTATGCGGTTGGCGCTTTGGGCAAGAACGGCGGCTTCATGGGTAATGAAAAAGTGCGCATTCCACTGCCAGGCTATCTTGAGCAAGCGGCGGCCGGGTTGCGGATGTTCGGCATGGGCGCTCAGGCTGACCAGTTGGTCGAGACCATGAATCGGGCGGCCGAAAATGCGGTGGCCGTAGCCAAGCCGGTGTTGGGCAACGCCATCCGGCAAATGAGTGTGCAGGACGCCAAGGCCATCTTGACCGGCGGCGACGACAGTGTGACGCAGTATTTCAAATCGAGCAGCAGCGCGGCGCTGACCGCCAAGTTCCTGCCCATCGTCCAGAGTGAAACGAAAAGGCTGAAACTGGCCGAGCAGTACAACAAGGTGGCCAGCAAGGCGGCCGGGGCCGGTTTGCTCGACAGCAAGGATGCTGATATCGACCGCTATGTCACCCAGAAAGCCATGGATGGCTTGTTTCTGATGATTGCCGAGGAAGAGAAAAAGTTGCGGGCCAATCCGCTGGCTGCCGGGAGTGGCTTGTTGAAGAAAGTTTTCGGCGCCCTCTGATTTAAGGACTCGCCCTATCTGGCCGTTAATCAAGGCAGGAGCTTGGTCATGAAACTCGCCCGTCTGGAAGCGACTACCCAAACGCATTCGGCTGATGCCGTGGCGCGGGCGCATGCGGCGGTCGATGCGCCGGTGCGCCGGGTCGAGGCCATGGAGGCCGTCGCCATCGACCGTGAGCGCTCGCTGCAGCAGGAACTGGCCGAAGTCGATCCGCGGGCGCTGGGGCCCTTTGCCGGCGGCGAACGCGTCCTGGCGGATGCTCGGCAAGTGGCCGCCAGCCTGAGCCACTTGGCGGATGCCGGGGCCTTGCTCAAAACGGCCACCCAGGCGGTCTGGCCGCCGCACGTCGATGACGAAGCCTGACGGCTACGCGGGTTCGCGGTCGACGGGTTGCCCGGGGTAAAATCCGCCTCCTTTGTTCTGCCGCCGCTTTTGTCGGGTGGCTACCCGAGATCCATGTCCGGCCTCAATCCCCCGCAGCGCGAAGCAATTCACTACCTCGACGGCCCCTTGCTGGTTCTGGCCGGCGCCGGGTCGGGAAAAACGCGGGTGATCACGCAGAAAATCGCTTATCTGGTGCAGGATTGCGGCTTTCAGCCGCGCAACATTGCGGCCATTACCTTTACCAACAAGGCGGCCAAGGAAATGCAGGAGCGGGTTGGCAAGCTGTTGAGCAGTCAGCAAGCCGGAGACTTGCAGATTTCGACTTTCCACTCGCTGGGCGTGCGCATTCTGCGCGAAGAAGCCAAGGCGCTCGGCTATAAACCGCGTTTCTCGATCTTCGACTCAGCCGATTGCGCCGGCATCATTGCCGACATTGCCAAGACCGTGGACAAGGGAACGCTGCGCTGCTTGCAGTCCATCATCTCCAACTGGAAGAACGCTCTGGTGCCCCCGGAAGTGGCGCGCCACCTGGCCAACGACGAGCATGAGGTGCTGGCCGCCGGCGCCTACCTGTCCTACGAAGCGACGCTCAAGGCCTATCAGGCGGTCGATTTCGATGACCTGATCGGCCTGCCGGTCAAACTATTCAACGATCACCCGGAGATTGCCGACAAATGGCAGAACCGCTTGCGCTACCTGTTGGTCGATGAATATCAGGACACCAACGCCTGCCAGTACCAACTGCTCAAGTTGCTGACCGGCGTGCGGGCGCAATTTACGGCGGTCGGTGACGATGATCAGGCGATCTACGGCTGGCGTGGCGCCGACATCGACAACTTGAAGAAGCTGCCCGCCGAATTCCCGGCCTTGAAGGTGATCAAACTCGAGCAAAATTACCGGTCGACCGTGCGCATCCTCAAGGCCGCCAATAACGTCATCGCCCACAACGAAAAACTGTTCGACAAGAAGTTGTGGTCGGAACTCGGCCATGGCGACCCGATTCATGTCACCGCCTGCAAGGACAACGAGGCCGAGGCGGAAAGCGTGATCATGAAGTTACAGGCGCATCGCTTCGAGCATCGCGGCAAATTCAAGGATTACGCCATCCTCTACCGCTCGAATCACTTGGCGCGCCTGCTGGAAACGCAACTGCGCAACCAGCGCATCCCCTACTTGCTGTCCGGTGGTCAGTCCTTTTTCGACAAGGCCGAGATCAAGGACATCACCAGCTACTTGCGCTTGCTGGCTAACGAGGATGACGACCCAGCATTCATCCGCGCAGCGACGACGCCCAAGCGCGGCATTGGTGCGGCAACCCTGCAAGTCCTTGGTACGTATGCCGGCGAACGCCATATCTCCTTATTTCAGGCGGCGTTCGAAGAGGGCTTCGCCCAGCGTGTGCAGAGCCGGCAGCTTGAACCCCTGCTTGAGTTTTGCCAGTTCATCAATCGTTTGCAGCACCGGGCGGCCAGCGAACCGGCGCAACAGGTCCTGCCCGACCTGCTCAAGGCGATCGACTACGAGTCCTACCTGTATGACGCCGAGGAAGAACGGACGGCGCAGACGCGCTGGGGCAATGTCTGCGAATTCGCCGAGTGGATCAAGCGCAAGGGCGAGGCCGATGGCAAGACGCTGATCGATCTGGTGCAGAGCATTGCCTTGATCAACATGCTTGACAAGCAAAACGACGAGGATTACGACGCCGTCCAGTTGTCGACCCTGCATGCGGCCAAAGGCCTGGAGTACCGACATGTTTTTCTGGTCGGCATCGAAGAGGGCATCCTGCCGCACCGTGAATCGCTCGACGCCATCAAATTGCAGGAAGAGCGGCGCCTGATGTACGTCGGCATTACCCGTGCCCAGCATTCGCTGCACATCAGTTACTGCGAGAAACGCAAGCAGGCCCGTGAACTGATGCCCTGCGAGCCGTCACGTTTCATCGATGAAATGGGCAAGGATGATGTGCGCTTTTCCGGCGGCAAGGCCGAGGCGGCGCCCGACAAGGCCACTGGCAGCGCCCGGCTTGATGCGCTGAAAGCACTGCTGGCCAGCAAGCGCTGATTGGGGTCTGGGGCACGCGGTCGACCGTGTGTCTTGCCCAAAAATGGGCGAAAAAAAGGGAGGCCGCAGCCTCCCCTGGGTGCTTGTCTGAGCGGCTTACTTCACCTTGCTCAGGATGTAGTCGACCACACCGCTGATTTCTTCATCAGACAACTTGGCGCCACCCTTGGGGGGCATCGCGCCCTTGCCGTTGGTGACGCTGGCGACCAGTGCAGACTTGCCTTGGCCCACACGGGCGGCCCAGGCGGCCTTGTCGTCAATCTTCGGTGCGCCGGCAGCGCCGGTGTTGTGGCAGGCGCCGCACACCGAGTTGTAAATGGTCGGGCCATCCTTCGGGCCGCTGCTTGCCGCAGCCTCGGCCTTGGCCAGTTCGAACTTGGCGACGGGCTGAATGCGCAACTCGGCGTCGTCAGTGCCCTTGCCGCCGTCGGCAGCAGACGAGAACGATTTGTTGGTCAGCGGATAGATGACGGCGATCAGGACGATGGCTACGATGATCGTTGCCCACATGATGCCCTTGGAAGAGTGCTTATCGGCCATGCTGATTACCTCAATACGGGAAAGATAAAGCGCAGGATTATAACGGCTTGGCAAGTGGCTGGCGAAAAAAAACCCCGCACCAGGCGGGGTCGAAGTTCTCGAATGGGGGGAATTCGAGAGGAGGGGTTCAATGCACAACTGCAGTGTAGGGGGGAAAGCCTCGGCAGTCTGTGTCCTTTGGTAAGCGTTATGTAACCAATTGTTGGTCAGGTTACTGGCTAAAAAGAGGCGCCGAGCGGGCGCATGACGGTGCGTTGTGGCGTTATGATCGGGCGCATGGATGCCTTTGAACAACCGGTCGCCCGCCTGGCGGCCCTTTTATTGCAACGTGCTGAGTGGCTGGCTGTGGCCGAATCATGCACTGGCGGCTGGCTGGCCCAGGTACTGACGGCGCTGGCGGGTAGTTCGGCCTGGTTCGACCGCGGTTTTGTGACGTATGCCAATGCCGCCAAGGTGGAGATGCTGGGCGTCCCCGAAACGACCTTGCGACGCCATGGTGCGGTGTCGGTGGCGACGGCGCGGGCTATGGCACAAGGGGCTCTGGCGCATAGCCGGGCTGACTGGACGGTGGCGATTACCGGCATTGCCGGGCCCGGCGGGGGGACGCCGGACAAACCGGTGGGTACGGTCTGTTTCGCCTGGGCCGCCCGTGACGGCGGTTGTCAGGCGCAGACCTGCTGTTTTAGCGGTGATCGCCAGGCCGTGCGCGAGCAGGCCGTTCGCCAGGCGCTGGATGGACTACTGATCCGGCTGGAGGCGAACCCTGTCGTTGCCTGAGGCTGAGGTGGTTTTTTTCTCTTGAGGGCGGTCGACCGCCCTCCACGCTAATTTATGGGCTGACTTCGCGCAGAATATCCTGCAGGAGTGGCTCGACGATGGCGGCGGCCGAGCCGCTTGGCCGGCGATAACCAACCCAGGTTTGTCCCGGTTGACCAGGCAAGGTGTAAATGGCGATGGTAAAGGGGCAGAGCACGATGTTGTGCGGGTCGATTTCCATCATCTGGCGCGACAGCGTGGCCGAACAAAATTCGATGATTTCGGCGTCCTCATAGATTTTTTTTGCGGCGCCCAGGTCGTTGCCAGTGCGTTCAAGCATGTCGCCGATGTGCGATACCAGGTTGATGACCAGGCCGCGGTTTTCGATGGCCATGACGACCGCGTCCCGGGTGTCGGCAAAGTTGCCCTTGAGCGCTTGGTTAACCCGCCAGTCAGCGGCGTTCGCCATGCTGGCGGTGCATAGCAGAGCAAGGGAAATGAGCAGTGTACGCATGGCAGTCTCCGAGAGTTGGCCGTCGATTTTATCCTGCGGTCGACGGCCGAAGCGGGGCAAAAATCAGGTCGGTAGCGGCTCGAACAAGGCGGCCAGGTCGTCGGTGCCAAATTTGACTTCGACCCCATGGTCTTCGGACAGGATGCCCGCGGCCAACTCGGCCTTGCGCTCCTGCAGGGCGAGAATTTTTTCCTCGATGCTGCCGCTGACGATCAGTTTGTAGACAAACACCGGCTTGTCCTGGCCCAGACGGTGTGCCCGGTCGGTGGCCTGATTTTCGACGGCAGGGTTCCACCACGGGTCGTAGTGGATGACGGTGTCGGCAGCGGTCAGATTCAGGCCGACGCCACCGGCTTTCAGACTAATCAGGAAAATTGGCGCTGCGCCGTCCTGGAAACGACGGATCGGTGCTTCGCGATCCACGGTGTCGCCAGTCAGGGTCACATAGGGCAGGTCGATGGCGTCCAGTTCGCGCTCGATCAGCGCCAGCATGCTGGTGAATTGCGAGAAGACGAGGATGCGCCGGCCTTCGTCGACCAGTTCCGGCAGCATCGCCATCAGCAGGTCCAGTTTGGCTCGTTCGCTGACCTTGCGGGCGCTGGCGGCCTTGACCAGGCGCGGATCGCAACAGACCTGACGGAGTTTGAGCAGGGCATCGAGAATGACGATCTGGCTGCGCGCAAAGCCTTTTTGGGCGATTTCGTCGCGCACCTTGGCATCCATTGCGGCGCGGACGGTTTCGTACAGGTCGCGTTGGCTGCCTTCGAGTTCGACGCTGCGAACGATGATGGTTTTTGGTGGCAGCTCCTGGGCAACATCTTCTTTCTTGCGGCGCAGGATGAAGGGGCGGATGCGGCGGGCGAGCAGGCCGCGCCGGTCCAGGTCACCCAGTTTTTCGATCGGTGTCCGCCAGTGGCGGGTGAACTGCTTGCTGCCGCCGAGAAAGCCGGGCAGCAGGAAGTCGAACTGGCTCCACAATTCGCCCAGATGGTTTTCCAGCGGCGTGCCGGTCAGGCACAGGCGATGCCGAGTGTCGAGCTTGCGCACGGCTTCAGCACTGCGGCTCTGGGCATTCTTGACCGTCTGCGCTTCGTCGAGAATCAGCAGGTGGTAGCTGTGCTGCATCAATTCATCGGCATCGCGCCACAGAAGCGGGTAGGTGGTCAGGACCACGTCATGTTGCGGAATTTCGCCAAAGCGGCTCTTGCGCTCCGGGCCGTGCAGCGACAGGACGCGCAGGCTGGGTGCAAAGCGGGCGGCCTCGTTCTTCCAGTTGAAGATCAACGAGGTTGGCAGGATGATGAGCGCCGGTTTGTCGAGACGGCCACTTTCCTGCTCGACTAACAGATGTGCCAGCGTCTGGGCGGTTTTGCCGAGGCCCATGTCGTCGGCCAGGATGCCGGACAACTTGTGCTGGCGCAGGAACTGCAACCAAGCCAGGCCTTCTTTTTGGTACGGCCGTAGTTCCAGGCCGAGGCCGGCTGGCGGGGGTACGTCGGCAATGCCCTGGGCATCCTGCAGGCGCTCGGCGAGGGCGAGAATGTCGTTCTGGCCGCGGAATTCCCAGCGGCTGGTATCGGTCAGTTCAGCCAGACGCGGGGCGTCGAAACGCGAGACGCGCAAGGTATTGCCGCCGGAGAAACCGTCGAACAGATCGATCAAGGTGGCCGCCAGCGGCTTGATCCGGCCAGCCGGGACGCGCAATCGTTTGCCGTCCGGGGTCAGCAATTCAACGCCTTGCTGGTCGGGCCATTGGGCCAGTTCGTGGCTATCCAGCCAGCGCGGGTCGCGGCGAAAGAGGGCGGCCAGCAGCGGGGCCAGCGGCAGGCGCTGGCCTTCGACGATGATCCCCATGTCGAGATTGAACCAGCCGTTTTCGGCTTCCTGCAGTTCCGCTTCCCAGTGGTCGACATCGAGGACGTGGTGACGGAAGTCATCGGGGAATTCGAATTGCCAGCCAGCTTGGCGCAAAATTTCCCGTTGCTCCTGCATGAAGGGGCTCCAGGCGGCTTCGTCGGCCAGGCCGTAGATGCCTTCCGGCGGGCTGCCGAAGGTGTTCAGGGTGTGCGCCGGGATGCGCTGCAGACCACTGGCCGCCAGCGCCTTGAGGGCGGCGGCTTCTTCGTCCGGACGGCGCTGGATGCGTACCGTTTCACCTTCTGGCAGGGTGACGAAATCGCGCGTTTCATCGGGCCGCAGGTCGGCCTCACCGTAGCGGAAAAAGACTTGCGCAATGTCGAACAGGCCGCCGCCCAGACTTTGTGGATAGCCGCGCCAGGCACGGTGACCGTGGGTGTGCAGGGTTTCCAGCTGGAGGACCGGTTGCAGCGGTGCTTCGATCAAACGCAGGCGGGCCTGCGCATCCTCGGCGGGCAGCGGCAGGTCAGGGGCCAGTTCGGAGAGGGCTTCGGCGACCAGGGCGGCTTCTTTGGCCGACAGCGGCGGCAAGCTGAACAGGCGGCTGACCACGGCGGGTTGGCCGGCCACTGCCAGCGGTCCGCATTCGCCCTCGGTTAAATCGGCGTACCACGGCGGGTCGACCGCGATGATCAGTTCGGCGGTCGGCTCGGGCTTCAGGTAGGGGCGCTGGAAGCCATTGTTGTCCAGTTGCCAGCCGACACTGGCGGGGCGTTCGCTGCCCTGATGCAGGGGCAGGCCGAGATCATCTTCCGGGTAGAGGCGATGGGTGGCGGCCATGCGTTCGAGAATTTCGGCGCCGTGTTTGGGTCCCAGGCCATAGGCCCGCAGGCCGCTATCATGCGCGCGCTCGGCCCAGATCAGGCGCAGGATGACCAGATCGTCTTCGTCGACGAATTGTGGGGGGGCCAGCAGGGCGCGATCGACTTTCCACCATTCCTCGGCGGTTTCCGGGAACTTGCCCTTGCGCAATTCGACGCCAAAGCGTCGTTTGTCCGCGGTCCACTTCAAAACGTAGAAAATTTGCTGGCGGGCCGAGGCTGGACGGGCTTTTTTCTTGGCGACGGCAATTGAGGCCCGGCGCAGGTCCTCAACCCAGGACATGACACTGCCACTGAGGCGTTCCTTCGGATTGCGTTCCTCGATGGCCTTGAGCAGGGTGGCGGCGACATGCTTGCACTGGCGGCCGACCGGGCAACTGCAATGGCTGACCAGGACGCTGCGCTTACCCGATTGGGCGATGACCAGATCGACTTGGTAAGGTCGTTTGGCCGAGCCAGGGACAATGGCGCGGATTTCGCCGTCGTCGATGCTCAGGTCGCGCACCAGGTCGACGTAAGGCCGGGCTTTGGCGATTTCGTGCTCGCCCAGCCAGTCGATAACGTCGTCTTCGGTGTAGTTTTCACAAGTAATCATCGGGGCCTAGAAACACAGGGCGCCGAGGACGGCGGCAAGCAGGAGGGCAATGGTGGCCAGCCAGCGATTCTGCATGCGCTGGACGGCAATCAGTCGTTCGAGCTGCGGCTGCAGGTCGGCCTTGGCCGGCTGGGCCAGGGCCTGGTGAACGAGACGGGGGAGTTGCGGCAGGTTGCGCGCCAAGTAGGGGGCTTCCTGCTTGAAAGTATTGATCAGGCCACGCCAGCCGATTTGTTCGCTCATCCAGCGTTCGAGGAAAGGCTTGGCGGTTTTCCACAGATCAAGCTCGGGATCGAGCTGGCGACCGAGGCCTTCGATATTGAGCAGGGTCTTTTGCAGCATCACCAGTTGTGGCTGGATCTCGACATTGAAGCGGCGCGAGGTTTGGAACAGGCGCAGCAAGACCTTGCCGAAAGAAATGTCTTTTAGCGGGCGGTCGAAAATCGGTTCGCACACGGCCCGGATGGCGGCTTCGAATTCATCGACCCGGGTGTTCTTTGGGGCCCAGCCCGATTCGATGTGGGCTTCGGCAACGCGCTTGTAATCACGGCGGAAGAAAGCCAGGAAATTCTGCGCCAGGTAGTTTTTGTCGGTGTCGGTCAGCGTGCCGACGATGCCGAAGTCAAGGGCGATGTAGCGGCCATCGGCGTGAACAAAGATATTGCCGGGATGCATGTCGGCGTGGAAGAAGCCGTCGCGGAAGACCTGGGTGAAGAAAATTTCGACGCCGGCTGCGGACAGCTTGGCCAGGTCGATACCATCGCTGCGCAATTTGTCGATTTGCGAAATCGGCGTGCCTTTCATCCGTTCCATGACCATGACGGTCGACGTGCAGAAATCCCAATAAATCTCGGGCACGATCAGCAATTTGGAATCGATGAAATTGCGCCGCAATTGCGAGGCGTTGGCGGCTTCACGCATCAGGTCGAGTTCGTCGCGCAGGTATTTGGCGAATTCGGCCACCACTTCCCGTGGCTTCAATCGCTTGCCATCGGTCCACAGGGTTTCCAGCAGCAGGGCGCCGCTGTCCATCAGCGCCAAGTCGTGCTCAATCACCGACAGCATGTTCGGGCGCAGGATTTTGACTGCGACTTCATGTCCGCCGTCGCAGTCGTGCAGGCGGGCAAAATGGACCTGGGCAATCGATGCCGAGGCAACCGGTACCGGGTCGAAGGCGGCGAAGACTTCGCTGGCTGGACGGCCGTAGGCTTTTTCGATTTCCTTCAGGGCTAGCGCCGAGTCGAACGGCGGCACACGGTCTTGCAATTTGGCCAGTTCGTCGGCGATGTCGGTTGGCATCAGGTCGCGCCGGGTGGATAGGACCTGACCGAATTTGACGAAAATCGGCCCCAGTGCTTCGAGTGCCAGACGCAGGCGTTCGGCCCGTGGCGCCGATAGGTTGCGCCAGAACTGCAGTCCGCGAGCGAGGCGCGCCAGGCGGCCGCTCGGTTCGTGAGCGAACACCATGTCGTCGAGGCCAAAGCGGCTGGCAACGGCGGCAATTTTGAGCAGGCGGAAAAGACGCATCAGGCAGGCCGGTGAATCAGACTAAACGAAGATGCTAACACGGTGGGCAAGGCATTGGCGTGTTAGCCGCTGCCGTTTGGGGATGTTCGGGCCTTCACAAGCTTGGTCAATGCGCTAGACTGCCGACATGAAAAAAGACTCGCGTTTACCAGCTGAGATTGCGCGTGAGGCCTTGCGGGTATTGGCGACCCGACACTTGCCTCCGACCCCCGCAAACTACCAGGCTTGCTACAACGAAATCGCTGGCTTTCATTCTGCGTCATCGTTTCCTGAGGGGCCGCTGTTGCAGCTTCTGGGTCGCTTGCCGGCAGCCGATGCAGACGCGCAGCGCCTGCTGGAGAGTGTTCGGGCCAGCATTCAGGCGCGCAGTTGGTTGAGTTTTGAGGAAAGCATGCTGGCGTATGCGCTGGTGCTGGCTCGACGGGGGAAAGAGGCGGCGAGCGACGTGGGCTTGCCCGAGCCCTTCGTCTCTTCCTTGCGAACGTTGCTGGATGCGGTTTTGCCTGTGGTGGCGGGCGAAGATGCGGGTTTCCGGGCTGAGGCGGAGGCGCTTCATGGTGTTCTGGCGCATTCACCGGTCGAGCGCCTGGTGTTGCAGGATCGCTTGGTGCGTTTGGCGGCGATGGCTTCAATGGCCGGCGAGGAACAGCAGGAAATCAAGTCAGCCTTGCTCAAATTGTTGCATCTGGTGATCGAAAATATTGGTCACCTCAGTCTCGATGATCAATGGCTGAAGGGTCAGGTTGATGGTTTGCTGGCGGCAGTCGAGCCGCCGCTGACCTTGCGCCATCTGGATGAAATAGAGCGGCGCCTGCGCGATGTCATCGACAAGCAGCTGCGCGCCAAACAGCGTTCGGTCGAGGCGCAGTCGGAACTGCGTCAGATGCTGAGCTTTTTCATCGACTATCTGGCCAGTGTCCGGGTGGCCAGTTCGGGCTTTCAGGTGCGGATCGAGGGGTCGGCGCAGCGTTTGGCTCAGGTTGAACGCATTGAGGAACTGGCGCCCCTGCTGGCTGAGGTGGTCGAGGCGACGCGTCGCATGGCCGAGGAAACTGCTGCCTCGCAACGGCATTTGCAGTCCATGCAAGAGAAGGTGCTGGCCACCGAGGCGGAACTGATCCAGCTTCATCTGGAACTGGATAACGCGAGTAATCTGGCGCGGCATGATCCGTTGACTGATGCCTTGAATCGCAAAGGACTGGACGAGGCCTTGGCCCGAGAGATCGCCGTTGTCCGGCGATACGAAACGCCCTTGTCGATCTGTTTGCTGGATATTGATAATTTCAAGTTGCTGAACGATCAGTTGGGGCATGCGGCCGGCGATCAGGCGCTGATTCATCTGGTGTCGGTCACCCGACAGTGCATGCGGCCTAGCGACACCCTGGCTCGCTATGGCGGCGAGGAGTTCGTCATCCTCATGCCGGATACGCCTCTGGACAAAGGGGTTGATGTCATTACTCGCTTGCAGCGGGAATTGACCAAGGCGATTTTTATGGCCGATTCGGCGCGACGTTTGATAACTTTCAGCGCCGGGGTGGCGCAGTTGACGGCAGAGGAGAGTGGCGAAGCCGCCATGGTGCGCGCCGACCGGGCAATGTATCTGGCCAAGCGGGCCGGCAAGAACCGGGTTTTTGGTGCCTGAAAACCGTTTGCAATGCCGGCGGGGTTTGCCGCCGGTTGCACGCCCCGATGCCCGGGTCCTGGTCCTCGGCAGCATGCCCGGCGCCGCGTCTTTGGCGGCCGCCCGTTACTACGCCCATCCGCGTAACGCTTTCTGGCCCATTGTCGGTGGCTTATTTGGGTTTGACCCAGCGCTTGATTACCCGGGGCGCTTGCTGGCGCTCATGGCGGCGGGTGTTGCGCTGTGGGATGTGATCGGGTCTTGTCAGCGCCTGGGGAGCCTCGATTCAGCTATTGTTGCGGGGAGTATCGAGGCCAACGATTTTGCGGCCTTTTTCGCGGTCCACCGCGAGATTCGCCATGTTTTCTTCAATGGTCAGGCGGCAGCGACAGCTTTTCGTCGTCACGTCCCAGCCCCGGTCGGCGTTCGCTGCCACCGGCTGCCATCGACCAGCCCGGCGCATGCCGCGCTATCGCTGGCCGACAAGCGGGTGGCCTGGGCGGTGTTGGCCGCGGCGGCGCGTCCTTGACGGCCGGCGTATAATTGCCGCTTTGTTTTTTTGCCGAAATGCCATGGCCCAAGACGTCAAAACCCAACTGACCGCCCTGTTGCAACAGGCGCTGGCCAGCGTAGCCCCTGCTGCCAGCACCACACCAATTCAATTGGAGCGGCCGCGCGATTCCTCGCATGGCGATTTTTCGACCAATCTGGCCATGCAGTTGGCCAAGGCGCTAAAGAAGAATCCGCGCGATATTGCCCAGCAATTACTCAATGAGTTGCCGGTGTCGACTCTGGTCACCTCGGCTGAGCTGGCTGGCGCGGGTTTCATCAATTTTCGCCTTGATGTTCGGACCAAGACTGACGTGATCACGGCCGTCTTGCGCGAAAAAGCCGATTTTGGCCGGTCGACCGTGGGCGGCCGGCAAAAGGTGCAGGTTGAGTTCGTGTCGGCCAATCCGACCGGGCCGCTGCACGTTGGCCATGGCCGGGGCGCGGCTTATGGGGCATCGCTGTCCAGTTTGCTGAGTTTTGCCGGTTGGGATGTGACCCGTGAGTACTACGTCAATGATGCCGGTCGGCAAATGGACATCCTGGGTTTGTCGACCTGGCTGCGCTACCTCGACCAGCATGGTCAGACCGTGCCGTTTCCGCCCAATGCCTACCAGGGCGATTACGTGCGCGACATGGCCAAGCAGATGACGGTGGCGCATGGCGAAAAATATGTGCGTGCCGCCGCCGATGTGCTCACCGGAACGCCGGGCTTGCCCGATGCCGGCCGTGCTGACGATGAGGCCAAGCAACAGCGCGAATTGCATCTCGACGCCTTGATCGCCCGTGCCAAGGTCCTGCTCGGCGGCGACTGGCATTACGTCCATCAGCATGCGCTCAACGAGCAGCTGGAGGATTGTCGCGACGATCTGCAGGCCTTTGGCGTTGAATTCGAGGTCTGGTATTCCGAAAAGGCCTTGTACGACACCGGCCTGGTGGCGCGCTGCGTGGCCTTGCTTGAAGCAAAGGGACATATTTATTTGCAGAACGGCGCCAAGTGGTTTCGGTCGACGGCCTTTGGCGATGAAAAAGACCGTGTCGTGCAGCGCGAAAACGGTCTTTATACCTATTTCGCCTCCGACATCGCTTATCACCTCAACAAGTTCGAGCGTGGTTTCGACAAGGTGATCAATATCTGGGGGGCTGACCACCACGGTTACATTCCGCGGGTGACCGGGGCGATCAAGGCGCTGGCGCTCGATAGCGACAAACTGCAGGTCGCCTTGGTGCAGTTTGCCGTGTTGTATCGCAATGGTCAGAAAGCCTCAATGTCGACGCGTTCCGGCGAGTTCGTCACCCTGCGCGAATTGCGCCGTGAAGTGGGTAACGACGCTTGCCGCTTCTTCTACGCCCTGCGCAAGTCGGACCAGCACCTTGATTTCGACCTCGATCTGGCCAAGAGTCAGACCAACGAAAACCCGGTTTATTACATTCAGTATGCCCACGCTCGTATTTGCTCGGTGCTCGGCCAGTGGACTGGTGATGAGACCGATCTGTTGGCCGCGGACTTGTCGCTACTGGTTAACCCGCGCGAGTTGACCCTTGCCAACCAGTTGGCCCAGTTCTGGGAAGTGATCGAAACGGCGGCCCGTGACCTGGCGCCGCACATGATCGCCTTCTATCTCAAGGACCTGGCGGGCGAGTTCCATGCCTGGTACAACGCTGAGCGTATGCTGGTTGAAGAGACTGCGCTGCGCGATGCCCGGGTTGCCCTGGCGACCGCCGTACGTCAGACCCTGCGGAATGGCTTGGCTATCCTGGGCGTCAGTTGCCCGGAATCAATGTAAGGAGGCGCCATGAGTCGCGACATGAAACCGAGGAAAACCCAGCCGCCCAAGAAAAAATCCGGCGGCGGGACGCTGGTCGGCATGTTCATTGGCCTGGTGCTGGGCGTTTGCATTGCGGGTGGCGTGGTTTGGTACATCAACAAGGCGCCGCTGCCTTTTAATGAAAATGTGATGGCGCCCCGGCCGCCGGTGGCCGACGGCGGCAAGGTGACGCAGCCCCTTGCGCTGCCGGGCAAGCCGGGTGATCCGGTGCCGGAAAAACGCTTCCAGTTCTACGATATCCTGCCCGGCAAGAGCGATGGCATGCCGGACGGGGCCACCAAGCCGGCCAGTGAGGCCAAGGCGCCGGTCAAGGCGGACGACAAGAACCCGTCGCGCCCTGCCGAGCCAGTGCGTGACGAGGGCCGCAAGGAAGAGAGCAAACCGTCGGCCGATGCCAAGCCGTTATTCTTGCAGGCGGGCTCGTTTTCGACCGCGCAGGACGCCGACAACCAGAAGGCCAAGCTGGCTTTCATGGGCGTCGAAGCGGTTGTTCAACAGGTGATGATCGAAGACAAAACCCTGTATCGGGTCCGCATGGGGCCGTATTTCAAGATCGAAGATTTGAACAAAGTGCGCTCGCAACTTGCCAAATCGGGTGTTGAAGCGCAACTCGCCAAATAAGGAGATTTTTGCATGTCGTTTGCCCGTCGTCGTTTTGTCCGTGGTGCTGCCGTTCTGGCTGCTGCCCTGTCGCTCAGCTTGCCGCTGCAAGCCCAGACCGCCGGCAAGGATTACACGCCAATCAATCCGGTGCAGCCGACCGATGACCCGGCGCGTATCGAAGTGGTCGAGTTCTTTAGCTACGGCTGCCCGCATTGTGCCGATCTCAGCCCCTTGCTCAACGCTTGGGTTGATCGCCTGCCGGCCGATGTCGTGGTGCGCAAGGTGCCGATCACTTTTGGTCGTGCTGCCTGGGCCAATATCGCCAAGCTCTACTACACGCTGGAAATTACCGGTGATCTGAAGCGCCTTGAGCCTGTGGTGTTCGATGCCATTCACAAGGAGCGGGCCAATTTGTTCGAAGAAAAGGCGTTGACCGCGTGGGTGGTCAGCAAGGGGGTGGATGGCAAGAAGTTTGCCGAAACCTTTAACTCCTTCGGCGTCATGAGCAAAGTGCGCCGCGGTGACCAGATGGCTCAAGCGTACAAAATTACCGGTGTCCCGGCGCTGGCCGTGCAAGGTAAGTACATGGTTGGCGGTAAGGATCACGCAGAAGCCCTGGCCATTACGGACAAGCTGATCGCCAAGGCGCGAGCCGAGAAAAAGTAAGCGTCGCTTTGAATGTGATCATCACAGGCGCCTCGTCGGGTATCGGCGAGGCGCTGGCCGTTTACTACGCCGAACGCGGCGCCCGCCTGGGCTTGATGGCCCGTCGTGGAGATGTATTGGCGGCGCTCAATACGCGCTTGGGGGGTGGCCACACCTGTTATGCCCTGGATGTCTGTGATGCCGGGGCGCTGCACGCGGCCGCCATTGACTTCATGGCCCGCTGTGGCGTACCGGACATCGTCATCGCCAATGCCGGCGTTTCGGCCGGGACCTTGACTGAATGTGAGGGCGATCTGCCCGCCTTTCGTCGCATCATGGATACCAATGTCTATGGGATGGCAGCGACCTTCGCGCCGTTTGTCGCAGCAATGAAGGCTGGGTCGGGTGAACGCCGCCTGGTGGGGATTGCCTCGGTGGCCGGTATTCGTGGTTTGCCCGGCGCTGAAGCCTATTGCGCGTCGAAAGCCGCTGCCATCGCCTATCTGGAAAGCCTGCGCCTGGAGATGAAACCTTATGGGATCAAGGTCGTCACCATTGCGCCGGGCTATATCGAAACGCCGATGACTGCGCTCAACCCCTATCGCATGCCCTTTTTGCTGCCGGCCGCGCAGGCCGCCACCGCCTTTGCCCGGGCGATCGCGCAGGGGCGGAGTTACTGCGTCATTCCTTGGCCGATGGGGCTGGTCGCCAAGTTATTGCGCCTGCTGCCCAATGCGTTGTACGACCGCTTGTTCGTCAGCGCACCGCGCAAACCGCGCGCCCCGCTGCGCTGAAAGAATGACCCGCCGCTTGCTCTGATCGTCCTTGGCGGGCTTTGTTTTTCTGAAAAATTGGAAGTATATATACTGTTACTGCTGATTTTTTCGGTTTGTGCGTTGCAATATGATCCGCCCGGTTAATTGACCGCTACGTGCCCTCGGGCTTGCGTGGCATAACATTTGCTGTATGGCGACTTATGATGCGACGCACAATAAATCTATTTCTACTCTTCATGGTGGCAGCAAGCGGCAGCTGGGCAGGCGACGCCTATCGGCTGGCCGATCTGGAGCAACTTGCCTTGCGCGAAAATCCGGCTTTGCGGGCGGCCGAGCAATCGGTGCGCATGGCTGAAGCCGCGGTGACCGGGGCAGCGGCCTATCCCAACCCGGAGCTTGAATATCTGTCGGGGACGGCGCGCCCTCGTCTGGCAGGGCCTGCGGCAGGCACGGTGCGCAGCACCACGCTGACCCAGCCGCTTGACCTGCCGTGGCGCCGTCAGCCGCGTATTGCTGCCGCCGAAGCGGGGGTGCAGGCCGCGCAGGCCGGTTACGTGGCCTTCCGGGCTGGCTTTTTGGCGACCTTGCGGTTGCGCTATTTTCAAGTCTTGCGCCGTGATGCCGAAAAGCTGCGTGCTCAGGAAGATGCGGCCCTGATGGAAAAGGTGCGCTCGCGTATTGCCTTGCGGGTCAATACCGGTGAAGCGCCGCGTTTCGAATTGATCAAGGTCGATGCCGAAATGCTCAACGCCCAGAAAACTGCGCAGGCAGCCGAGATTCGTTTGGGTCAGGCGCGCGCCGCTTTACGCCAGATGGTTGGCCAGGGTTTGCCCGACAGCTTCCGCTTGCTTGAGGAACTGCATCGTATTCCCGAACCGCCGCCACTGGCCGAAGTCCGCCAGGTGCTGCACCAGCATAGTCCGGCCTTGGCACAAGTGCGCGCCGAAACGGTGCGTGCCGAGCGCCTGCTTGACCTGGAGCGGGCTCAGCGCTGGCCGGCCTTGGCGTTGAAAGCAGGTGTCGACGAAGAGCCTGAAATGCGGACCCACCGCATCGGACTCGTTCTGAGCATCCCCTTGTGGGATCGCCGGCAGGGACCAGTTGACGAGGCCGCGGCGCAGTTGGCCCGCGCCCGCCACGCCTTGGCGGCAGAAAGTTTTTCTCTCGATCAGGGTCTGGAAATCGCTTACCAGCAATACGACATTGCCGAGGCGCAGGTGACGGCGCTGGAATCCGGCATCGTCAGGCAGGCTGAGGCGGCCTTGAAAGTGGCTGAAGCGGCCTACCGCTTTGGCGAGCGCGGCTTTCTTGAAGTGCTCGATGCCCAGCGGGTGTTTCGTGCGGCCCGTTCGGAGTTGATCGACGCCCGCTTTGAGCTGGCCGCGGCCTGGGTAGAAATCGAACGCTTGCGTGCAGCAGCTGAAGGAGTGAAGTCATGAAATTGCCCCTACTTGTGTGGTTGACCGCGAGTGTGCTGGCCGGCTGCAATGCCGATCAGGCGCCCCAAGTGGCTGCCCAGCCGGCCAATCCGGCGCTGGTGACGGCTGGCGACAGCTTGCTGGCCCAGTTGCAGGTTGAGCCGGTGCGCCGTGAGGCCATTGCCGATACCTTGCGGGTGGCGGGGCGGATCGATTTCGACGAGCAGCGCTTGGCTCGTATCGGGGCGACCGTGACCGGCCGAGTGACGCAGGTTGATGCCCAACTTGGTCAGCTGGTGCGCCTGGGTGACGTGTTGGCTCGTCTCAACAGCAGCGAACTGTCGCAACAGCAACTGGCCTATCTGAAAGCCCGTTCGCAACTCGAACTCAATCGCCGCAATGCTGAACGGGCGCAGGCTTTGTACGCAGCCGATGTCATCGGGGCGGCAGAATTGCAACGGCGAGAGAGTGAATACCAGATTTCGCAGGCCGAAACGCAGGCGGCGGCCGACCAGCTGCAGTTGCTCGGCTTGAACCGGGTTGCGCTGGAGCGCCTGGCCGCACGCGGGGCGGTGACCACGGTGACGCCGGTCACGGCGACGCTGGCCGGGGTGGTGGTTGAACGCAAGCTGGCCCAGGGGCAGGTGGTGCAGCCAGCCGATGCCTTGTTTGTGGTGGCCGATCTATCACGCCTGTGGGCCGTGGCTCAGGTGCCCGAGCAGCAGGTGGCCCAGGTCAAGGTCGGCCAGTCGGTTCGCATCGAGGTGCCGGCACTGGGCAACGAACAGTTGGTCGGGCGCTTGATTTTTGTTGGTCAGACCATCGACCCGGAAACGCGGACGGTGCTGGTGCGCACCGAACTGGATAACAGCGCCGGCCGCTTGAAGCCGGCCATGCTGGCGGCGATGCTGATCGAGGGCAAACCGGAAGAGCGCATGGTGGTGCCGGCCAGCGCCGTGGTCCGCGAAAACGACGAGGATCATGTGTTCGTGGCCGATGGGACACAACGCTTCCGCTTGCAAAAGGTCAAACTCGGGCCACAGCATGCCGGGCGTCGGGTCGTTTTGTCCGGACTGAAGGGCGACGAGCAGTTGGTGGTTGACGGTGCGTTTCATCTGAATAACGAACGTAATCGCAAGGAAATGGAGGGCGCGTGATTGAGTCACTGGTTCGTGGCGCGCTAACCCAGCGCCTGGTGGTGGCCGTGGTCGCGGCCGTCCTCCTCTTTTTTGGCCTTGATGCGGCGCGCAAGCTGTCGGTCGATGCCTTTCCCGATGTCACCAATGTTCAGGTGCAGATTGCCACCGAGGCGCCGGGCCGCTCACCCGAAGAGGTTGAACGCTTTGCCACCGTGCCGTTGGAAGTGGCGATGACGGGCTTGCCCGGCCTGGAGGAAATGCGTTCGCTGAACAAGCCGGGCTTGTCGCTGATTACCCTGGTGTTCAACGACCAAACCAATGTTTATTTTGCCCGTCAGCTGGTCATGGAGCGCCTGCTCGAAGTGGGCGCGCGCTTGCCGGCCGGTATCGTACCGGTCCTGGGGCCGGTGTCCACGGGCTTGGGCGAGGTTTATCAATACACGCTGGAACGCGCTGATGATGGCGACCGGGCGCTCAACCAGGAAGAATTGATGCAGCGCCGGGTGGCCCAGGACTGGGTGGTTCGGCCCTTGCTGCGTTCGATTTCCGGTGTCGCCGAAATCAATTCGCAGGGCGGCTACGCCAAGCAGTATCAGGTGCTGGTCAATCCGGACAAGCTGCGCCATTACGGGTTGAGCGTGGCCGATGTTTACCTGGCGGTCGGACGCAACAATGCCAACGCCGGGGGCGGCGTCTTGCCGCAATATGCCGAGCAATACTTGATTCGCGGGGTTGGTTTGGTGCGCGGGCTTGATGACCTGCGCAGCATTGTGCTTAAGGAACGCGACGGCGTGCCGGTCTATGTCGGCGATGTGGCCGAGGTTCAGATTGGTCATGAGGTTCGTCAGGGGGCTGTGGTCAAGAATGGGACCACCGAGGCGGTAGGCGGCATCGTGATGATGATTGCCGGCGGCAATGCCAAGGAAGTGGTCAGCCGGATCAAGAGTCGAGTCGACGAGATCAACCGACAGGGCATGTTGCCGGACGGACTGAAAATTGTGCCCTACTACGACCGCTCGGAATTGGTCGATGCCGCGCTGTGGACCGTGACCAAGGTCTTGATGGAAGGTGTTTTCCTGGTCGTTGTCGTGCTCTTCTTGTTTCTTGGGGATGTGCGCTCGTCGCTGATTGTCGTCGGTACGCTGGTCCTGACCCCTTTGCTGACCTTCATGGCGATGAACCAGTTGGGAATTTCAGCCAATCTGATGTCGCTGGGTGGTCTGGCCATTGCGATTGGCTTGATGGTCGATGGGTCTGTGGTGGTGGTTGAAAACGCCTTCCTGCAACTGGGGCGCCAGGGCAAATCGGGTGAGAGCCGCTTGCGCATCATCTTGCACGCGGTCGTTGAAGTGGCGACGCCGGTTATTTTTGGCGTTGGCATCATCATTCTGGTTTTCCTGCCGCTGATGACCTTGCAAGGCATGGAAGGCAAGATGTTTGCACCGCTGGCTTACACCATCGCCATCGCGCTGGCTATTTCGCTGGTCCTGTCCTTGACCTTGACGCCGGTGATGTCTACCTATTTGCTGAAACCGCCGGTGCATGATGGTGATCACGATACCCGACTGATTGCGGCGATGAAGTCGCGCTATTTGAAACTCTTGCGGTGGACGCTGGCCAACGAGCGAAAAACGGTGATCGGTGCGGTGGTGGTTTTTGTGTTGACCGTAGCGACCTTGCCCTTCCTGGGCACCGCCTTTATTCCAGAAATGAAGGAAGGTTCCGTGGTGCCGGGCATCAATCGGGTCCCCAACATCTCGCTCGATGAGTCGATCAAGATGGAAATGGCGGCGATGAAGCTGGTGATGGAGGTGCCGGGGGTCAAGTCGGCTGTCTCCGGGGTGGGGCGTGGCGAATCGCCGGCCGATCCGCAGGGGCCGAATGAGTCGACGCCCATTGTCAGCCTCAAGCCGCGCAGCGAATGGCCAAGCGGCTGGGATCAGGATGATATCCAGAATGCCATGCGCGAGAAATTGAAGGTTTTGCCCGGGGTGCAGGTGGTCATGGCTCAGCCGATTTCCGACCGGGTTGATGAAATGGTCACTGGCGTGCGTTCGGATATCGCGGTCAAGGTGTTTGGCGACGATCTCGATCAATTGAAACGGATTGCCGGCCAGATCGGCAAGATCGCGCAGACCTTGGCGGGGGCGCAGGATTTGCGGATCGAGCGTATTAGCGGTCAACAGTATTTGTCGATTGAAATTGACCGCCAGGCGATTGCCCGCCTAGGCTTGAATGTGGCCGACGTCAATGACGTGCTGGAAACTGCAATTGGTGGCAAGGTGGCGACCGAGATCTTCGAGGGTGAGCGGCGTTTCCCGGGGGTGGTGCGCTTGCCGGAGCGTTTCCGCAATGATGTCGAAGCCATTTCCAATGTTCAGGTCAGTGCGCCTAATGGGGCCCAGGTCCGCCTGGCCGACGTGGCCGCCCTGCGCGTGCTCGACGGCCCGGCGCAGATTTCCCGTGAGCTGGGCAAGCGGCGTATCGTCGTCGGGGTCAATGTCAAGGATCGTGACCTCGGGAGCTTTGTGGCCGAGTTGCAGCAGAAAGTCGGCCAGCAACTCAAATTGCCGGAAGGTTATTACTTGGAGTGGGGGGGGCAGTTCCAGAATATGGAACGGGCACTCGGTCACTTGACGGTTATCGTGCCGCTGACCGTGGCCGCCATTTTCTTCCTGCTTTTCCTGCTCTTCAATTCGGTGCGCTATGCCACCCTGATCATCACCGTCCTGCCTTTTGCCTCGATCGGCGGCGTAATTGGCTTGTTCATCTCCGGTGAATATCTGTCGGTGCCCGCTTCGGTTGGTTTCATTGCCCTGTGGGGGATTGCCGTGCTCAACGGGGTCGTGCTGGTATCCTATATTCGTGGCCTGCGCGAAGCCGGGCGTTCGGTGCGCGAAGCCGTGGTCGAGGGCGCCACGCTGCGCTTCCGTCCGGTCATGATGACGGCAACCGTGGCCATGCTCGGGCTGATTCCCTTCCTGTTTTCGAACGGCCCAGGGTCCGAAGTGCAGCGACCACTGGCCATCGTGGTCATCGGTGGGCTGATGACCTGCACGGTGTTGACCCTGCTGGTGTTGCCGACCATCTATCGCTGGTTTGACGAGGAGGAAGTCGAGGCATGAAAGAAATCAAGGCGGTCATCCGCCCTAACAAACTCGCCAGCTTGCGCAGCGCCCTGATCGCGCTGCCGGGTTTTCCCGGCATGACGGTGACCAAGGGCGAAGGCTGCAGTGCCAACACCCGTCATGTGCCGACGCAGAGCATCAAGGAAGAGCTGACTGACTACACGCCCAAGGTGCGGATCGAGATCGTGGCCGACGACGGCATCGCAGAAACCATTTTTCAGTGCATTCTGAATGTGGCCAAAACCGGTCATTACGGCGATGGCCTAGTGTGGATGACCGAGGTTGAAAAAGCGGCCTTTGTCTTCAAAACAGGCGACTAACCCGGACGCCGCACAGGTCGAATCCTTGCCGGACGCCCCATTTGGCAGGCCCGGTGGATGGGCGTGCTGGGGGAGCGGCTCAGTGTGGCAAAGGCTGGGTCACCCGTTCCTGATGGGCTTCCGCTTGGCCGCTGGTGTCGGTGAAGTAACCATGCAGCGGGCAGATCCGGCCGGGCGGGCAGTCGTGTTCACGGGCGCATTCGCATTCAGTTTCGTCGGTTAGCACCATTTCACGAACGGCGTCACAGCGGGCGACGGGGGCGTCAAAGACAGACATGGCGGTCTCCAGTGATTGTGTTGTTTGGCATGATTTCAATATAGTTCACCCCCCTCGCTTTGCCCATTGATGAAAGGTTTTTCCATGTTCCGATACCATCGTTTGCCGGCTGTGTTGGCCGTGCTTTTGCTGGGTTTGCCCTGGGGTGTACTGGCCGAGGAAAAATCGGGGCAGATGGTTTATGACCAGACCTGCATCGTTTGTCACCATGCTGGCCGCCTGGGGGCACCCAAGCTGGCAGATGGCAAGCGCTGGCGCCATCTGGTGGCCGAGGGGCTGGACGATCTGGTGCCCGCAGCGCTGGGCGGTTTGCGGCAGATGCCGGCCCGTGGGGGTAATCCGAATCTGTCGGATGGCGAGGTGGCGCGGGCAGTGGTGTGGATGGTGAATCAACATGGCGCCCAGGCCGCAGAGCCGGACGAAGCGGCCATCAAGCGTTGGCGGGCAATGGCGGACCGCCAGAAAAAGCGCTGAGGCAAAAGGCGCACTGGGCGGGGCGGGACGAGTAAAATATCGCCCCATGCTCGAAATCAAGATCAATGGCGTGAGCCAACGCTTTCCCGACGCGCTGACGGTTGCTGGCCTGGTTGACCAACTGGGCTATGCCGGCAAGCGCATTGCTATTGAAAGAAATGGCGAGATTGTCCCGAAAAGTCAGCACGCCACGACGCGGCTGGCGGCGGGTGATCAGCTCGAGATCGTGGTGGCCGTCGGCGGCGGTTGATTCATGATCGCGGATCGCCTTATTGGGATCGAGTGGAGTTTTTGATCAGTCGCCCGCCTCGCTTACTAACAGCTCATCGCTAACCTTTAGGCCACTAAACATGCACCAACTGACCCTCGCCGGTAAGACCTACCGTTCACGCTTGCTGGTCGGCACCGGCAAGTACAAGGATTTTGCCGAAACCCGCGCCGCGCTCGATGCTTCCGGCGCCGAGATCGTCACCGTCGCCGTGCGCCGCGTCAATATTGGCCAGGACGCCGGGCAGCCGAATCTGCTCGATGCCGTGCCGCCGTCGCAATTCACCATCCTGCCCAACACCGCTGGCTGCTACACCGCCGACGACGCGGTGCGCACGCTGCGCCTGGCGCGCGAACTGCTCGACGGCCACCCGCTGTGCAAGCTGGAAGTGCTCGGCGACCCGACCAACCTCTTTCCGAACATGCCGGAAACGCTGAAGGCCGCCGAGACGCTGGTCAAGGACGGCTTCGAAGTCATGGTCTACTGCGCTGACGATCCCATCCAGTGCAAGATGCTTGAAGACATCGGCTGTGTCGCGGTGATGCCGCTGGCCTCGCTGATCGGCTCCGGCATGGGCATCGTCAATCCGTGGAACCTGCGCCTGATCATCGACAACGCCCAAGTGCCGATCATCGTCGATGCCGGCGTTGGCACGGCGTCGGATGCGACCATCGCCATGGAACTCGGCTGCGACGGCGTGCTGATGAACACCGCCATCGCCCACGCCAAAGACCCGGTGCTGATGGCCAGCGCCATGAAGAAGGGCATTGAAGCCGGGCGCGAGGCTTTCCTCGCCGGCCGCATGGCGCGTAAATATTATTCGGCCGATCCGTCGTCGCCGACCACGGGATTGATTGGCTCATGAGCGACGATTTATTGATTCACCCGGCCGCTGAAGGTGACGAAGGCGAGTATCAAGCCGGTCGCCACGGACACGGCCACATCAAAAGCTTTGTCCGGCGGGCTGGCCGGATGTCGGAAGCACAGCAACGTCATTTTGCCGAGATGATGCCGAAGATTGGCATTCCCTATCAGCCGACAGCGATTGATCTGGACGCGGTCTACGGACGAAATGCGCCGAAAATCCTTGAAATTGGCTGTGGCATGGGAGAAACGACGGCCAAAATTGCTGACGCTAACCCGCAGAACGATTATTTCGGCCTCGAAGTCCATGTGCCTGGGGTCGGTGCCCTGTGCAAACTGATCGCCGAGAAGGAATTGACCAATCTGCGTATTGGTCATCACGATGCAGTTGAAGTCGTGCGCGATATGCTGCCGGAAGCTTCGCTAGCCGGGATTCACATTTTTTTCCCCGATCCCTGGCACAAGGCCCGGCATAACAAGCGCCGGCTGGTTCAGCCGCCCTTCGTCGCTTTGTTGGCCTCGCGTCTCAAGCCGGGTGCTTACCTCCATTGCGCGACCGATTGGGAAAACTACGCCCTGCAAATGCTCGATGTGCTCGGCCGCGAGCCCAGCCTGGAAAACAGCGTCGCCAACCCGTCGACCGTAGAACTCGCGCTGGCTTTGGCGGCTGATTCCAGTGCGGGTCTGGCCGGTTTTGCGCCGCGTCCGGACTATCGGCCGCTGACCAAATTCGAGAATCGCGGCCTGCGTCTTGGGCACGGTGTCTGGGATCTCATTTTCAAAAAACGCTAAAACGCGTAGCAAGGAACTCGTTGCATGTGGTTTAAAAATTTGCAGTTGTATCGTCTGCCCACGCCGTGGGCCATGGATCTGGCCGCGCTGGATGCGCAGTTGGGCCGCGTGCCGTTCAGCCGCTGCCCGTCCAACCAGCCCATGTCGCGCGGCTGGGTGTCGCCGCGCAAGGACGGGGCGCTGGTCTATTCATCGGGCGGTCAATGGTTGATTGCGCTGGCGGTCGAACAGCGCCTGCTGCCGTCGTCGGTGGTCAACGAGGAAACCAAGGAACGTGCCGAGCAATTGACCGAGCAGCAAGGATACGCGCCCGGCCGCAAGCAGATGAAGGAATTGAAGGAGCGGATCATCGAGGAACTGATGCCGCGTGCCTTCACCCGCAAACGGACCACGTTCTGCTGGATTGATCCGGTTAACGGCTGGTTTGTCGTCGATGCTGGCAGCCCAGCCAAGGCCGAAGAAGTGATCGAGCAACTGCGCAGCTGCCTGGACGACTTCCCGCTGCAATTGCTGCATACCCAGTTGTCGCCGCAATCGGCGATGGCTGACTGGCTGGCGGGCGGCGAAGCGCCGGCCGGTTTCACGGTCGACCGCGATTGCGAGCTGAAATCGGTGGCCGAAGAAAAAGCGGCGGTGCGCTACGTGCGACACCCGCTGGAAGGCGATGAAATCGGTGAGCAGATCAAAGCGCATCTGGTGGCGGGCAAGTTGCCGACCCGACTGGCGCTGACCTGGGACCAACGGATCAGCTTCGTCCTGACCGAGAAGCTGGAGATCAAGCGCCTGGCTTTTCTCGACCTCCTCAAGGAAGAGGCGGAAAAGAACGCCGAACATGCCGACGAGCAGTTTGATGCCGATTTTGCACTGATGACTGGCGAACTGAGCCGGTTTTTGCCGCAGCTGATCGCAGCGCTGGGCGGTGAGCAGCTGGATAGCGCGCCCTCGCTGGCTGTTGCCCCGCCCGCTGTCGTCCCGACGTCGGGCGTTGACCTGCCGCCACCTTGGGAAGCGTGAGCGCCAAGCCACTCGCCTGTCCTTGTGGTCGTCCGGCGGCCTATGACGACTGTTGCGGTCCACTGCATTCGGGCGTCCAAAAGGCGTCGACCGCAGAAGCCCTGATGCGCTCGCGCTACAGTGCCTATGTGCTGAAGTTGGCCGATTATCTCCGCGCGACTTGGCACGTCAGCACCCGTCCGGGCGAACTCGATTTGCATGCCGACGACTGCAAATGGCTGGGGTTGGAGGTCAAAGCCCATGGCCGGCTCGATGCAACGCATGCCACCGTCGAATTCGTCGCCCGTTACCGAGTGGCCGGTCGCGGCCACCGGTTGCATGAAATCAGCCGTTTTGTATGCGAAGATGCGGGCTGGTTTTATGTCGATGGCGATTTGCGCTGATTTCCTTTCAGTGAGGTGATGGCATGGCAAAACTGGTTTTTCTGGGTGATTACTGCAACGAATCAAATTGCCAGCCGCGCCTGGGGCCTCGCTTGCAGGCGCTGTTCGCCGAGGCTGACGCCATTCTGATCGACATCGAAGCGCCCGTTGATGTCCCGGCGGGTACGCCGCCTGTACTCAAGGTGGGGCCCAACCTGCAACAGCCGTTGGCGGCCATCGCCACCTGTCGCCAGTGGGGCGTCACCCATTGTGCTATGGCCAATAACCACATCATGGATTTTGGTCGACCTGGCCTTGAATCGACTTTGCGCGCTTTGCAGGACTTGACCTGCATTGGCGCGGGCTTGACGGTCGATCAGGCGTATCGTCCTGCGTACATTGATACGCCGCAGGGGCGAATCGGGCTGCTGGTCTTTGCCGAAGCCCAGTTTGGTGTTCTGGCGCCGGAAGATGAACTGGCTACGGGTGGGGGATTTGCCTGGTTCGATCACCCCAAGGCGCGGGCCTTGATTGTTGCGACCCGGAAAAAATGCGATGTGCTGATCGTCCAGGTCCACGCCGGGCTGGAGTTTGTCGGCATCCCGCTCCCTGAATTGCGGAGTCGGTATCGCGAATTCGTCGATCTTGGCGCCGACTTGATCGTTGGCCATCACCCGCATGTTTTTCAGGGCAGTGAGTGCTACCAGGGCAAGTGGATCCACTACAGCCTGGGAAATTGTTTCCTCGACATGATGCTTGATCACCCCGCCGCTTCGGGGGCGGCCCTGGCCGTCGAGTTCGATGGCCAGCGCTTGAGGTCGGTGCTGCACCCACTGCAGGCAACGGCGCAATCCCTGGAAATGGCGTCGCCCGAGAGTCCTTTGCAGCCACTGTATCGCGAGCGCTGCGCCCAGTTATCGGACGAGCGCTATCTGGCGATGATCACGGCAGCGTGCCAGGAAAAATGGGCGGATTATTACGAAGATTATTATTTGCAGGCCTTGAATGCCTTGGGGGCACAACCGACGCTGCGCAGCAGTCAGAAGTTCGGCAAGCGCCTGATTAAACGTGCACTCAGCAATCGGCAGCAGCGCGCCCAGGAAAATCAGGCGCTCCTGCTGCACAACATCCGCATTGAAACCCATCGCTGGGTGGTCGAGCGGGTGTTGGCCAATCGCGTCGTGCCGGGCTGAGCGCCGGCGGGGCGCGTTCAGGCGAATTCGCGCAGTAGTACGTTCAAGAAGCGCCGGCCTTTTGTCGTCGGGGCGATTCTTTCCGGGCTGAGGGTCAGCAGACCATTGGCTGCGGCCGCTTGCAATTTGGGCAGGATCGCGGTCAACGGCTGCGATGTGCGTAATTCGTACAGCGAGGGCGCAAAACCATCGGCCAGACGCAGGGCATTCAGCAGAAACTCGAATGGCAAGCTGGCGGCCTCAACCGACTGTTCTTCCTGCAGCGGCTGCCCCTGGCGCATGTTGTCCAGATAGGCCTTGGGGTGCTTGTGGCGCATCTGGCGCAGCACGCGGTCGTGCAGCGTCAGCTTGGAATGGGCGCCGGCACCGATCCCGAGGTAATCGCCGAAATGCCAGTAGTTGAGGTTGTGCAGGCACTGCCGGCCGGGCTGGGCGAAGGCCGAGGTCTCGTAGTTGGCGTAGCCGGCGGCGGCCAGCCGGGCTTCGATGGCTTCCTGCATGTCGGCGCACAGGTCGCCCTCGGGCAGGTCGGGCGGGAAGGCGGCGAAGTGTGTGTTCGGCTCCAGCGTCAGCTGGTAGCAGGACAGATGCGGGGGGGCAAAAGAGAGTGCCGTTTCGATGTCAGCGAGCGCTTGCGCCTGCGTTTGATTCGGCAGGCCGTACATCAGGTCGAGATTGAAGCGCTCGAAGTGCTCGCCGGCCAGTTGCGCCGCGCGCTTCGCTTCGGCGCTGCCGTGGATGCGGCCGAGCGCCTTGAGGTGGTCGTCGTTGAAACTCTGGATGCCGAGCGACAGCCGATTGACCCCGGCGGCGCGAAAGCCGGCGAACTTCGCTGCCTCAATGGTGCCGGGATTGGCTTCGAGGGTGATCTCGGCCTCCGGCGACAACATCGCCAGCGCCCGGAAGGCGCTGATCAACTCGTCGATGGCGCCTGGCGACAGCAGGCTGGGCGTGCCGCCGCCGAAAAACACCGTCTGCACCGGCCGTCCCCAGATCAGCGGCAACGCCGACTGTAGGTCGGCGATCAGCGCAGCGACGTACTCGCGCTCGGGAATCTCGCCACCGTTCTCGTGCGAGTTGAAGTCGCAATACGGGCACTTGCGCACGCACCACGGGATATGGACGTAGAGCGAGAGGACCGGGGATTTGCGGAATTCGAGCGGATTTTCACCACTTGTTGCGGTCGACCGTGGGGAAGCGGGAAAAATCGGGATGGTGCGGGGGAGTGTCATGAATTTTGGTTATTTGACGGCAATGAGAGTAGCGCTGGCCGGGTCGTAGATCAGGTTGGTGATCGATCCATCGATGACGCGCTGTACCGCTTCATCAATCACCTGCAGCGGGACGAGAAACCATTCCCGGGGTTTGACGGGGTGGCCGAAACGGTCTTCGATGGTCAGATCAAGCTGGGCGGCGGCAAAAATCCGGTGGAACAGATTTTCCAGCTTGCCACGCTGGATGCCGGCCAGCTTGTAGGTCGCCACAATCTCGACTTCTGCGAGCAGATAGGTGGCGTCGTGGCAGGCGTTGGCAATGCGGCTTTCTACCTTGCCGCCGGTGACGCCGATCTTGTGTATCAGCTCGCGGTGTTGAGCAACGTAAGGGTGGTCCGAGAGGCTGCGCAAAACGTAAATCGTACCGCTTTCGACATCGCCCTCATCCCAATCCTGGCTGAACAGCGGGCCGGGGTTCGGGTCGGTAATCAAACGTGCCATGTCGTCCCGATGCAAGGCACGCTGCAAGGAGCGTAGCAGCACATTGCTTTCGGTGCCGTTGTCGTAAATGACGCGCAAGCGACTATCCATCCGCTGCATGTTGAACGAGGTGCTGAATGCATCGCCGACGTCGGCGATGTAGGCAATCTGCCCACCGACGATGAAAAAGGCCCCCGCCTTGATCTCATCCACCGACTTCACCTGAAAGGAACGTGTCTGCCGGATAGCGCCATCCAGTTCTTTCTGCACTTGCGCGAACAGTGGTTTGAAGTTCGGAAAATCGGCGCAAGGAGTACGCACGGCAATTTCCTCTGCCGCCTGCTTTTCGATACTTGAACGCACATGCCGCAGCACGGTGATGTCGTCGTTTGCCGGATCAGCGCTAACGCCCAGTTCGGCGAGCAATGCGTCTTCGTCCAGCGTATGGGCATCCATTGCGGTGTCCGTCGTACTCGACAGCAAGCCCACGGTGTCCAGTGCCGTCAGTAGTGCAAGCGCTTCCGGCAACTGGCGCAGACGATCCAGTCTGACGGCGTACAGGCGCTCGAAAATATCGCGTGCTTCGCCATGTTGCGGTGCGCGGCCATGCGCGCGATGGAAACGCAAAATATCCTCGAAACCAGCAATGATCCGTTCTTCCCGAGGGGTGTGGCTAACGATCTTCGGGGGAGCAATCTCAACGCCAAGCGCGGCAAGCAGTTCGTCGTCATCCAGGTCAGCCATTGCTGCCGGCTCCTTGTTGAGGGGCAGCATTGGCTTGAGCGCGGTAGCGTGCGAAGGCGGCAACGCCTTCGGCCATGCGTTTCTCCCAGGCGTCGGCGGCATGGATGTCCGGCAAGCGGCCGCGTTCATTCTTGAACTGCAAGGCCCGTCGTGCCAACTCACGCGCTTCGTCCTCGGGGATAGCGGCCTTCTTGGCGCCAATACTGGCCTGCACCTGGCGCAGCAGTTTTTCGTCCATGGCCTTGGCCAAAATGCTGTAGGCCGCTTCGAAAGGATTGATGCGGTCGATCAGGTCGATATCCAGATCCCGCACGTTGATGAATTTGCGCACCCCATCGATCAGGGCCGTACTGCCGTTGCTGCCACTGCCTTCCGCGTCGTCCTGGGCTAGTGCCAGCTTGGCTTGCTGCGTCACGTTCATCGCGGCAATCGCATGCTGCCGGACGGCCTCCTGGTCCTTATCGGAAAGCTCGGGGTAGCGTTCGCGGACGATCTTGCCCATGCGCAACTGGGTCAGTTCCTCGGGCAGGGTGTTTTCCTGATCGAACAGGCCGCGTTCCAGCGCCGGTTTGTCCTGCAGGAAGCTGGTAATGACCTCGTTCAGGTCTTCCTTGCAGATGCGCGTTGCTTCCGGGGTCTGTGGCTGGTTCAGCCCATTGATCTCAAGATGAATCTGCCCGGTTTCCTTGTTGACGCCAACATTGTGCTTGCCAGCCTGATAACCGTTTTCGCCGTAATCGAAACCGGGTTGCGGCCCGGCATCCTTAGGCGTGAATTCGTAGCGCGGCGCCAGCACCTGTTCCATCAGCAGGCTGGCGGAAATGGCCTTCAGCATGTCGTTGACCGCTTCGGCCACAGCCCCTTGGTCGGCCGCCGGCTCGGCGATCAAGTTGGTGAAGCGCGAACGTTCCTTGCCCGGCGCATCGCGCGTCGCGCGGCCGATGATCTGGACGATTTCGGTCAGGCTGCTGCGATAGCCGATGGTCAGCGCATGCTCGCACCAGATCCAGTCAAAGCCTTCCTTGGCCATACCCAGTGCGATGATGATGTCGACGTGGTCGCGCTTGTCTTTCTGTGCCGGGTCCTTCAGTGCTGCAAGGACGCGCGAGCGCTGTGCCAGGTCGCTGTCGTCCACCAGATCGGCCACCTTCAAGACGCGGCCATCGGCGGTTTCAATCTGGTGAAAACCTGTACCGGGATCGATGCCTTTCCATTCGCCCAGCGCGTGCATGATCTCGTTGACCTCGCGCTCCTTGTCCTTGAGGCTTTCGCGGGCATTGACGTTGGGAATGTGAATGATGGTCTTCAAGGCGGGGTCGAGCACCTTGGTGACTGCCTCCACATACGGCCCGGTGTAGAAGAAGTAGCCGATGTCGAGCGACTTGAGCCAGTGGTAGCCGTTGAGCTGCTCATAGTAGGTGTAAGTCACCGTCTCGAAGCGCGCTTCGTCGGCCGGCGTCAGCACGGCGACGCTGTCGCCACGGAAATAGGAGCCGGTCATCGCCACCACATGCACCTTGTCGCGTGCAATGAAGGCGCCCAGCTGGCTGCCCAGCTTGTTGTCCGGATTGGCGGAAACATGGTGGAACTCGTCGACGGCGATCAGGCGGTGGTCGAAGGCCTCGACCCCCAGTGC